>CAUZDS010000055.1:0-2517 GCA_963578725.1 Vicinamibacteria bacterium | reverse complement strand
CACGAACACGCCGCCGCGTGGCGCGCAGCGCGCGCCGGGTGGCGTCCAGTCGATGACGATGCTCTCGCCGATCATCCAGAAGGCGGCCAAACAGCTCGGGCTCGACCAGGTCGAGGTGCTGAAAATCAACGCGCCGGAAGGCCAGGCGCAGTATGGTGCACCGGGCCAGAACGGCCAGCAAGGCAACGTGTCGAGCGCGTTCGTCAAAGAGGCGATCGACAAGGGCGCCGAGCTGTTCAACTGGTCTGAGCGTGTCCAGCGGAGCGGCCAGCGTAATGGCTCGAAGGTGACCGGCGTCGGCGTCGGGCTCAGCACCTATTCGGCCGGCGCCTCCGGCGTCGACGGGTTGTTCGTCATCAGGCCAGACGGTCGGATGTACATCCAGTCCGGTGTCGGCAATCTTGGTACCGGGTCGACTTTCGACACGATGCGTGCGGCGGCCGAGGGCATGGACATGCCGTGGGAGAAGTGCGAGGTCGCCTGGGGCGACACCAGCCGGCACCTGCCCTGGAGCGCTTCGCAAGGCGGCAGCTCGACGACCCACGCCCACACGCGGTCGAATTGGGCCGCGGCGCTCGACGCCCGTCAGAAGCTGCAGGAGATCGCGGCGCATGACTTGGGCGGGTCGGCGAGCGACTACGAGATCGGCGGCGAGCGGGTCTATCGCCGTGGCAATCCGTCGCAGGGGCTGAGTTTCGCGCGGGCGGCGCAGCGGGCGATCGACCTTGGTGGCAGGTATGACGGCCATGAGCTGCCGGAGGATATCAACGGGATGACCACGGTGTCGGCGACGGCGCTGGCCGGCCAGGGGTTGATGGGGGTCGCGAAGGACAACTTCCCGGAAGGTGGACGGCGGATGTCGTTCGTGGCCGGGTTCGCTGAAGTCGAGGTGGACACCGAGACCGGTAGCATCCGGATGGTCGATTATGCCGCCGGCTGCGATGTAGGCACCGTCATCCACCCCAAGAACTTTGAGGGGCAGGTGTTCGGCGGTGCGATTCAGGGTTTCTCCGTTGCCCTGAGTCAGAAGTGGGTCTACGACCGGCGGTGGGGGCTCCTCGTGGCCAAGCGCTTCTACAACAACCGGCCCCCGGGCTTCCTCGACGTGCCACACGAGCAGCCGATGAAGTGGGGGGCCGCGGATCTGCCGGACCCGTTCAACCCGCTCGGGGCGAAGGGTATCGGTGAGGCGGCGCAGGGCGCCGGGTCAGCCGCCGTCGTTAATGCCATCGCGGATGCGTTGGGGCAGGAGAACGGCGACTTCTTCCGGTCGCCGGTGACCCGCGACATGATTCTGACGCAGCTCGAGCAGGCTCCGACGGGCCACGATCGGCTGACAGCTCACGTATAAGGAGAGGCGATAACCATGGCCGTAATTCGCGATGTGATACCTCGACTCGAGCTGTTCCAGCCGACCAGCGCGGATGAGGCCCTGGCGCTGCTGGCCGAGCACGGGTCGGACGCGTGGGTGTATGCCGGCGGGCTGGATACGCTCGACTGGTTCAAGGACCGGGTGAAGCGGCCGCGGGTGGTCGTGGACCTCGGGGGTGTGGACGTGCTGCGGGAGATCCGGCCGACGGCTGACGGGATCGAGATCGGCGCGATGGCGCGGTTGATCGAGGTAATCAACCACCCGGCGGTGCGGTCGCAGTTCCCGGCGCTGGCGTATGCGGCGCAGTCGGCGGCGTCGCCGCAGATTCGGAACCAGGGGACAATCGGCGGCAACGTGTCGCAGGACACGCGCTGCTGGTACTACCGGGACGGCTGGACGTGCTACCGAGCGGGGGGCAACATCTGCTACGCGAGCCCGCCGACGGCGATGAACCGGGAGCACTGCATTCTGGGGGCGAGCCGGTGCGTGGCGGTGAATCCGTCGGACACGGCGCCGGTGCTGGTGGCGCTCGAGGCGGAGATGGTCGTGCGGCGGGGCCGCGCCGAGCGCGTCGTTCCGGCGGAGGACTACTTCGTCGGGCCGGAAATCGACATCGAGCGAATGACGGTGTTGGAGCCGGGGGATCTCCTGACGGCGATCCGGCTGCCATCGACGTGGGCCGGTACGCGGGTCTACTTCGAGAAGGTGCGCGATCGGGAAACATGGGACTTCCCGCTGGTGAACGTGGCCACGGCGCTGCGGGAGAGTGGCGGCACGATTCAGGACGCGCGGGTGGTGGTGAACGGCGTGGCGCCGACGCCCGTCCGGCTGACGGCGGTGGAGACCGCCCTGCGCGGGCAGGCGCGGAACGAGCAGACCGCCGAGCGGGCGGGCACCATCGCGATCCAGGGCGTGGCGCCATTGACGCACAACGGGTTCAAGGTGAACCTGATGAAGAACCTGGTGAAGCGGTCGATCCGCGACGAACCGATGAGCGTCTAGGGCCGCACGCCGCGCGGCGCGACAGTAGTGCAAAGGGCTGAGCCATGACCGGCTTGGCCCTTCGTTTGTACGAGGTTCCCTGCCTTCGATGTCGATCTGGAGCCAGACGAATACCTCGCCTGGCGCGACGTCCGACCGGCGAC
>CAUZDS010000054.1:0-2616 GCA_963578725.1 Vicinamibacteria bacterium | reverse complement strand
GACGAGCAACACCTGGTCGTACTCCGGATGGTCGCGGACCGGCGCGAATCCGTTGGGCGTGGGGTTGCCGAAGTGCGAACGCTCGAACCCTCCGTATCCCTCGAGAGGGCCGATGTCTCCGTCCGGACCGTCGAGGTTCCTCTCCTCGACAGAGACTTGTTTGCGCGCGTGACTGAACAGGAAGCCGAGCGATCCGCTCAGGCGCGACGTCAACTCGTGGTCGACGATCGCCGAGAACTTGATGTAGCGTGGATACTTGAAGTCCGGGTGGAAGACCGTGACCGGCCGCACGGTAATGGGGGAGCCGTTGAGGCACCCCACCGGGGTGTTGCCCAGATCATATCCGGGAGCCGTGTTTCCGGTCAGCGGGTCGTCCGTCCGCCGACCCGTGCACACCTCGGTGATGGATCGTAGACCGGTGTTGTGGAACGCGTTGGAGAGCCACACGTACGGCAGTTGTCCGGTGAAGAAGCCGGCGCCGCCGCGGACCTGTGTGGTGCGCTGACCCTCACTCTGCCAATTGAAGCCCCAGCGCGGCGAGATGAGGATCTGCCCGGACGGCGGCTTCGACGTGTCGAAACCGAACAAGTCGTCGAATTCGGCGTTGTATTCGGGCGTGTCCAGCATGTGCGGCACGTCGACGCGCATGCCGAAGCGCATGGTCAGCCCTTTTCCGGCGTTGATCTCGTTCTGGACGTAAGCGCCGACCTCGAGCACTGAGAAGTTGACCGCGGGATCCTGGCCCGGCAGCAGAATGCTACGCTGGTATCTCTCGGGCGCGTTGTTAGCCAGGTGTCCCATGCTCGAGAAGTAATAGTCCCCGAGCGCGCCTGGCAGATACTCGTGCTGGAGACTGTTCAGGGAGCCGGTCATGCCCAGCGTGTAGGTGCTTCCCCCTGCGGTCGGCAGCGTGAACGTGTTGGTCAACCTGACCGTCGTTTGCTCGAGGTCGTTCGCCTGCGCGAAGAATTGAGCGCCGGCACGGACGGCGCGCGTGAAAGCCAGACCGTCGCCGACCGGACTTTTGAGGTCGACTTCGACTTGGGGGAAAGAACTCATCGGCGTCGTATGATCCGTGGTGCGCTGGACCGAGAACTCCAGCTCGTTGCCTCCTCCGTTGCTCGCCTCTGAGAAGAGCTGAATCGACATCGTATTCGTCGCCGATTCGCGGAGGACCGCGTTGGACGACAGCTCGTAGGGCTCGAACACCGTGCGATTCGGCGTATCGTCGTTTTGTGCCCGTGCAAAGACGTTGCGCGCCGTGAGGCGGTGACCGCCTCCCAACGTTGCGTCGACTCGCGCGAAGATATTCGCGAGCTCCTGGTTGAGCGAATAGGGACCGCCGATTCCGGTATCGACGCCGAACGAACTCTCGAACAGTTCCTGGAAGGCCCCCATCGATGCCGGTGATATCTGGATGACGGCCGGATCGTCGCGCACGAGATTGAAGCCCGTGGGAGGTTTGGCTCGCTCCTCGAATTCGGTCGCGATGAAGAAGTGCACCTGGTCGCGAACGATCGGCCCACCCGCGCTGAACCCGAACAGCGATCGGTCCACGCCAGACGCTTCGACGATGCCGGTCGGAAGATTGAGGTCACCCATGAGCGCTTCGTTTCGCCCGACGGCGAAGCCTCGGAAGTTCCATTCGTTGGTGCCCACCTTGGTAATCGCGTTCATCACGCCTCCGGCGAAGCCGGAGAGGCGAACGTCGAAGGGCGCGATCAGGATCTGGTATTGGGCCACGGCGTCGAGGGGCAGCATCTTCGCGCCGGCCTGGCCGCCTGGCACGCCGCCCGCCGTCAGCCCGAACGGGTCCTTGTTGCCCACACCGTCGATGAGCAGCTGGTTGTAGCGGTCGTTCTGGCCCGCGACCGAGAAGCCACCGTTCTCCGTGGTCGTCACCTGGGGGGACAGGAGCGCCAGCTCCATGACGTCTCGTGAGAGGATCGGCACCGACTCGACGAAGCGCTCGTTCAGTAGCGTGGCGGGCCCGACCTGGCCTGGGTTGAAGATCTCGGCACGCTCGACATTGACCGCGATGCCCGCGACCTCGATGGCCTGCTGGGACAGGTACAATTCCAGCGTCTGCATCTCCCCGACCTGCAGCTGGATACCCTCGAGCGTGAGTTCAGTGTAACCCAAGTGCGTGGCCGTGAGTTCGTAGGGTCCGCCGGGCTGCAAGAGCAGCAACAAGAAACGCCCGTCCGCGTTGGTGATCACGCTCCTTTCGACACCCGTCTGAACGTGCCGAACCGTCACCGTCGCGTCGGCTAGCGCGGTATCGCTCGCCATGAGTACGATCCCTCGTATCGCGGACGTGGTTTGCGACTGTGCCGCGACGTCGCCGGGCCCTGCCGCCGGGAACAGGTGGCAGGCTGCTAGACAGACGAACACTCGGACGAACAGTTTTGGAACCCTTTCCATAGGAACGCTTTCGGTGCGGGCGGGTGAAACGACGACGCGAACATTCGCCTGAGCACAGAACTCGGGCAAACTGCTTCCGATTACTCTACGCCATGGACAATCGAGGATGACCTGATGGTGTGTCCGCTGCGCGCGTCCTTGTTATTGCTTCTCGCTGTCGCCGGCTGTGCAAGCGAGGCTACCCCTCCGTGG
>CAUZDS010000053.1:0-3135 GCA_963578725.1 Vicinamibacteria bacterium | reverse complement strand
CTCAAAAAGACGGACCGTATTGACGATTTGCCGGACGCCCGGCGGCCGGAACCGGCCGGGCGCGATCTACTCCCCTCTCAACGGGCTCATGTTACAGGAGCGCGAACCCTCATGTTAAACGCGACACTCCATTTGGTCGCGCCGGCCATCTGAGGCCGCAGTCCTGCCATGCAGCACGACGCGTGCTGACAATCCGTCGATAGTCTGGGTTCAGCGGGGACGGGGATTACGGCTCACGCGGGTGCGCGGCGTCCCACGCATTGAGGCGGCGGTGGAGGTGGAGGCGGCGGTGGAGGCGGAACAAAGGTCGGAGCATCGAGACATGGAGATTCGCTGGGTCGGGAACCTGACACGGAAGCTCTTTCGTTAATCCGCGTTCTTCAGCAGCCTGCTAGGAGTGGTATGTTACCGTCGATATGACCGTCACGGTTGTGTCTTTCAAGGGCGGTGCGAGGAAAACCGTCACGGCCGAGCACCTGGCCGCCTCTCTTCAGCAGGATGCCTCGACCCTCCTCGATGCGAATTCTCTTTGCGCTCAACACGCCGGGCTTTCTTCGACATTTCGACGGAACGGTCGTCGCCCTGGTGGATCGGGGGCATCGGGTGACGTTGGCCTTCACCGACCGGGAGGCAGGGGTCGGCCCCGAGTTGCCGGAGCCGTTGCGAGACCTCGCCGGCCTTCGGGTCATTGAAGCGCCGTTTCAGCGGAACAGTCGCATCCACGAGCCGGCTCGGGTGCTGCGCAGTCTACGGGACTACGTTCGTTACCATGAGCCGCCCTTTGCCGGGAAAGACGCCTATCGCGCCCGTGCGCTGGCTGCGTTCCTGCGTCTGGCGTCGACCGGTGCTCGCCCCGTGGATGAGAGCCTCGGGGGCCTGTTCTTGAACCTGTTACCAGAGGAGAGAGCGCGCGCGAGGCAGACCCTGCAGGCGCTCGAAGATCTCGTGCCGAGTGACCCGATCTGCGAGCGTTTCATACAATCCGAAACTCCGGATGCACTGCTCGTGACACCCCTTGTAGAGTTCTCTTCGCGGCAAGTTGACCTGGTGAAGTCGGCGCGCCACCTTGGGCTTCCGGTCGGTTTCCCGGTCTTCAGCTGGGACAACCTCTCGACGAAAGGTGTCGTGCACGTACCGCCAGATCGGCTGTTCGTCTGGAACGAGATCCAGCAGCGCGAGGCGGTCGACCTGCACGGTTTGGCTCCCGAGTGCGTGACCGTCACCGGCGCCCCCCGGTTCGACAGGTTCCTCGAAACCCAGCCCTCCGAGGGACGCGAGGCGCTGTGCCGCCGCCTGGGGTTCGATCCAAAACGCCCGATCGTGACCTATCTCGGCTCCGCACCGTTTGTCTCGCCCAACGAGCCGTCGTTCGTTGACCAGTGGATTTCCCGGCTCCGGACCGGGCCGAGCGCCGCAGTCCGTACGGCTAATATCCTGGTGCGACCCCATCCGCGTTCCTCCGCCGTCTGGAAGGACTGGCGAGCTGATCGCTGGCCGGCGGTGGGTGTGCCCGCCACAACCCTTTTCCTGGGAGACCAGGCGCTCTATGACTCAATCTGCTACGCCGAAGCGGTCGTGGCCCTCAACACCAGTGCCCAGATCGAGGCCGGCCTTCTCGGCAAACCCGTACTGACGGTCCTAGCGCCGGAGTACGCTCAAGGACAGCAAGGGTCATTGCACTTCGACTATCTGCTCGAAGAAAAGGGCGGGCACGTGCAGGTGGCCGCCGATCTCGACCAGCACATCGAGCAGCTCGAAGCGGTCTTGGGCGGTGCGTTCGACGCCGAGCGCTGCCGAAAATCCATCGAACGGTTCGTAAGACCGGCGGGCCTCGAGCGACCTGCATCTCCGATTCTTGCGGATGCGATCGAACAGTGGATGACCACTGAGGCTCGACCTCGACCAGGTCGCTTATCCCGTGTCCGCAAGAAGCTGGCGAACTTGCTAGCCGGGCCCGACGTTGTCGATGACGAAGCCGTGGCCACGGTGGTCCGCGCGCGCCTTCGGTTCCAGCGGCAACGGACCAAGGAATGGAAGCGGCAGGTACACCAGCTCACTAGTGAATTGGAGCAGTTGCGAGCCAATACATCTGGCAAACGCGCTCCGTCCGTACTCACGCCCGAGCGTGCCCCTGAGGGTGAAGAGCCGCGCGTGGTGAAGGTCGACTATTCCGGGGCGACGATCCGGATCTTCACGACCTCGCGGGCGGAGCGGCGGTGGAGGGCGCGGGCCTGCGCGAAGGAGCCCTGGACTGTCGCCTGGCTCGACGACCACGTGCAACCGGGCGACGTCGTGTTCGATCTGGGCGCCAATGTCGGGGTTTTTTCGTTCATCGCTGCGACCCGATTAGCGGGACGAGGGACGGTCGTCGCCTTTGAACCGTCCTATGCCAACTACGCGAGACTGTGCGAGAACATCGTGCTGAACGACTTCGAGGCGACGGTCGTACCGATACCGTTGCCCCTGAGCAACGCGAACGGCCTGCAGGCGTTTTCCTACCGTTCTCCGGGCCCCGGCCAGAGTCGGCATGACTTCAGCGGCACACCCTGGCGCGCCGGTGAAGCTACAAGTAAGCACTACACTCAACCGATGTTGGCCATGGCGCTGGACGACCTCGTGCAGCAATTCGGGTTGCCGTCTCCAACCCACATCAAGATCGACGTCGACGGCGCCGAGCGGCAGGTGCTGGAAGGGGCGACACGCACGCTGAGTGACGCATCGGTGCGAAGCCTCATGATTGAGATCGACGCCGGAAGTGGCGACGACATCAACCGGCGTTTGGAGTCGCTCGGCTGGCGTCTGCGCTCGAAGTATCAGAATACGGCCGGTAAGGTACACGCACCCTGGTACGGCCTGTTCGAGCGGGCGAGCCGCGCGACTTTGCCACCCGGCGTCTGACTGAGGGGCAGTCGTGGGTGACGCGTGTCGGCACGATTCCGTTCGGCCACGAATGCGTGGCCAATCTGGTCCGGCAAACTGGAACCATTACGAGAAGGGGCGGGCAGGTTTCATATAACGCAACCAGCCCCGTGAGGTGCGCCAGGCCGGGACCGGTGATCGCTGTGCCGTT
The DNA here is from genome assembly GCA_963578725.1 of Vicinamibacteria bacterium. Taxonomy (GTDB): domain Bacteria; phylum Acidobacteriota; class Vicinamibacteria; order Vicinamibacterales; family UBA8438; genus NP936. Next base: position 65 of record CAUZDS010000053.1, on the reverse strand, counting down.
GAGTACGAGATGTTTCAGCCCGGTCAACCCCACGAGATGCGCCAGACCCGCGTCGGTGACGGGAA
>CAUZDS010000052.1:0-3361 GCA_963578725.1 Vicinamibacteria bacterium | reverse complement strand
ATCGCCGGTCGCCACATGCTGTTGCCGAAGGGCCTCGTACAGAATCATCCACAGCGCGTAGCAGGTCGGAACATTGTGACCGCCCGCGAGCATGAACTTGTCCGAGTACGGGAATTTGGGGTTGCGCAGGTCGTAACGTAGTCCTCCCAGATCGGGTCCCGCCAGGTGGCAGGCCACGTTGTAGGGCGTGTACGCCAACGGACCTCCGAAATGCCCGGTCTGGGCATAGTTCCCCATGAGGCAGAGGTTCATCGCGGTCATGAACGCGATGTCGTCGAAGCGCCCACGTTCGTAGTCAGGCAGTTCGACCGGGTGGGCTTCGAGCGTGTCCTTCGACGTGACGGTATGCACGGTGACACGTTGGAGCACGGTGGCGGGTGTTGTCATGGGGTGACCTCGAACGGGAGTCGCGACACAAGATGCCGCATCATATCTCCCGGCCTGGCCCCGTGCCACCGTCGGGCGTTGTCGTCGTTCAAGAAAGGTTGATAGTTGAGGGTGCTCGATGCTGACCAGTGCCATGTCCAGCTGGTCTGGAGGTAGTCGTCTTTTCGGATCCCGTACAGAAACAGATCATCCGGCGGGACGTTGACGAAGCCGCGGAACTCGAGGTCGACGGTCCACCGGTCGCCGACGCGTCGGCTGGCCTCCACGTTGATAAAGCTGGCGCCGCTTTCCCGATCGATCGCCGCGCCGCCGAGGACCTGGGTGCTTGACACGTCTTGAAGGCGAGTCGCGCCCCGACAAAGACGTCGTCCTCCAACGGTGTGAGCGCCCGCTCGTCACGCTCGTCAAACGCGTATTCCGTCAGGACGCCCAGATCAATCCCGGTGGCCGCCATGTTGGCGAAGGTGTACTCGAACCCGCCGGTCAACGCGGCGTAGCGATCGCCTTGGTCCGACCGGTTGATCGCTTCAACCTTACACAGCCAGCCGCCAGATGTGATCTGCAGATCGATTCCGGTCTAGTCGATGACGTCGTAGACCAGGAGGAGCGCGACGCCAGCCAGGAGCACGCCAAGCAGGGCGCGACGGGCCGCCTCGCCACCGGGGATGTTCGGAAGGAACCGTGGGTCACGGCTGGTGCCGTGAAATTGGGAGAGGCCGATATCGAGGGCGCCGACGGCGTGGTCCCTCAGGATGCGCCGCTGGTGCACCGTCTTCGGGGAGGACGAGTCCCCCGCGGTGCTAGAAGCTGAAGTTCTGTCTCAAGCCGGCCGCTAGAAACGTCGCCCGTAGAGATCCAGCACGACCGGATCTCCGTAGCGCAGTTCGCCCATCCGGCCGAGCTGGGTGTTGGCATCACCCACGACGACGTAGATCATCCGGTTTTCGTCCAGGTGGGTCTCGATGACCTCCCGGAAATCCGCGAGAGTCATCGCGAGCAGCGTCTGCTGATCGCGTTCCCGGAAGTCGGCCGGGAGGCCATAGCGGCTCATCTGGCGCAGCAGCCCCAACTTGGCGCCGAGCGACTCGAAGGCGCGGGCATTGCCTTTGATGACCTGGTTCTTCGTGACCTCCACGTCCTCCTCGGTGAACGTGGCGGCATAGTTCCGGATCTGATCCCTCAGGAGCTCGAGTGACTCGAGGGTGACGTTGGCACGGACGCTGGTACGTGCCATCCAGGGTCCCACCTCCACGGTATCGACCAGACCTGACGTGGCGCCGTAGGTGTAGCCCTTGTCTATCCGCAGCAACTGGAACAGACGACCGCTCGAGTTACCCCCGAGACGCTCGTTGGCGAAGTCGAGACGGGTGTAATCGGGGTCGGTGGCCGACAACGCCAGCCGTCCTACTTGCAGCACCGACTGCTTGGCGCCCGGCACGTCGACGAAATACACCGTCTGGCCGGGCGCCTCCGGCGGCTCCGGCTGGTCGGGGATAGCGACCGGCTGCGCGGGCCAGCGTTCAGTGAGCCCCGCCAGTGTCTGCTGAACCGTTTCCTGAGACACCGCACCGACCACGTGAAAGCTCGCGCTACTTGGCGACAAGTAGGCTGAGGCATAGCGCCTCAGGTCATCCAGCTCGATCCCGGCTACGGTGTCTGGTGTGCCGGCGGGTGGATTCGCGAACGCGTGACTCTCGCCGTAGAGCACCCGACCGAAGACGTTGTTGGCAATGGCGGTGGGACTGCCTGCCTGGTCCCGCAGGCGGGTTTCCAGCTCGCGCTCAAGTCGTTCGAACTCAGTCTCGTCCCACCGCGGCGCCAGGATGAGCTCCTCGACGAGCGCCATCGTCGGTTCGAAGGTGCGGGCTAGCGTGCTGCCCGAGACGCGGATCGATTCCCGCCCGGCGACGACGTTGATGCGCGCACCAAGCAGGTCGATGGCTTCTTCCAGTTCCGCCGGGGTTCGGCGGGCGGTGCCCTCCATCATCAGCGATGCCAGCAGACCGGCGACCCCGGTCTTGCCGGGCGGGTCGCCGAGTTGGCCTCCTGGCAGCGTCAGGTCGAAGGCGACCAGCGCTTCCTCGTCTGACTCGATACCATAGACGGTCAACCCATTCGCCTGTGTCGCCTGCCAGACTTGCGGCGCGGAGATGAGCGGCGCCTCGCCCAGCGGTGGCTCCGACCGATCCGCATCGGTTCTCGTCCGCAGGTAGTCAGCCTCCACCCCTTGTGAGACTTCGGCCTCGGCTCCCGGGACGATCTCCTCCTCGACGACCACGGCCGGTTCGGCGCCGTCGACGGCCAGGTCCGACTGACCACGAGGGACGAAGCTCGTGGTCACCGAGGTGTGGCCCTTCACGTAACGGTCGTACACATCCAACACGTCATCGGCGGTGACCGCCAGCGTACGCTCGGCGCTGGTCGTGATGTAGCCAGGGTCACCGGTGAATTCGTTGAACTCGGCGAGCAGAAACGCTTTGTCCAGCACGCTCCCCATGCCGTCGTGCAGGGCCCGCTCGGCTCGCACCTTGGCCCGCTCAAGGGCGATGGGGTGCACGCCCTCGCGTTCGAAGCGCGCCAGGCCTTCCTCGACCGCCGCCAGTACGTCGTTCAGGTCTGTTCCGGCATTCGCGCGAACCCGGGCCACAAGCTCTCCGGCGATTTCGGCCACCGCGTGGCGCACGGTCACGTTCGGCGCGAGTTGGCGTTCCTCGACCATGACCTCGTAGAGCGGCGCTTGTTTGCCGTCAGCCAGCAGGTCAGCCAGGATGTCGAGCGCGTAGGCGTCCTCGTGATACTGCTCGACCGTCGGGAAGACGATCTGCAGTTCGGGCAGGGTGGCGAAGTTGTCCTCATACATCAGCGACCGGGAGGCCTCGAGATAGACCGGCTGCGGATACGGGGCTCTGACCTTCGGGCCGCGCCGTATCTCGCCGAACCAATACTGGACCCGGGCCTTCGTCTCCACGAGGTC
>CAUZDS010000051.1:0-3676 GCA_963578725.1 Vicinamibacteria bacterium | reverse complement strand
ACGCGCCGACCAGCTGGACCGCGCCGCCGCACTCAACGTGGTGCCCTCCTTCTTTTCAGCCCATGCGTTCTTCTGGGGCGACTGGCATCGGCGGAGCTTCGGCGAGGAGCGGGGCAACAACGTCAGTCCGGTGCGCTGGGCGATCGACCGGGGCGTGCACTTCACCGTACACAATGACGCCTCGATCGTCCCGCCGGACATCATGCGGCTGGTGTCGATCACCGTCAATCGGAAGACCCGCAGCGGTCATGTGCTCGGACCGCACCAGCGAGCCACCGTTCAAGAGGCGCTGCACGCGGTCACGCTCGGGGCGGCGTACCAGTACTTCGAGGAGGACACGAAGGGTTCGATCACCGTTGGGAAGCAGGCGGACCTGGTCATCCTCGAGGCGAACCCGCTGACGACCGATCCGACCGAGCTCGAGCACATCCAGATACTCGAGACGTTCTCCCGGGGCCGATCGGTACACCAGCGGTGAGTCGGCTCGACGATCTGCCGTTGCTGATCCACAGTATCGTCCCGCTAGCGCAAGAAATCGAGGGTCCGGGTCCACGCCAGCCGGACGGCGTCAGTCACCGTGACGCTGGCCGCATCGGTTTCCGACTGTCAAACCTCTACCGTATAACGGCGATGCCTTCGTACTCGAAGAGAGCCGTTTCGGCGTAGAGCGAGCGTATGCCGAGTAGTGTCGACGCGGGCAGGTTCTCGGTCGGGAACCCGTTCGCCTCGCGGGCACCGGCGATGCCTGTGTTCCCCGGTGTGTAGCCCGGCAGGTAGTAGATCACCTTGACCAGGTCTGCGGGTGTGGCCCCGGCCAGCGCCAACCGCTCCTGCATTCCAGCGAGCGCCTGCTGGGCCTGCATCTCGAGCGACTCGCCCGGGCGTCCCACCTGCCCGGAGACGTAGATGGTCTTGGCGCCCTCGCCCTGCACGGTCACGACCTGGGTGAAGCTGCCGGCCGGGTCGAGGAACTCCGTGGTCAATCGTTCGCCGCGACCGCCGTCCTCTATGACCGCGACGGCATCCACCTCGATTTGGGGCTGATCGCTGACCAGACGGTCGATCCCGATGAGCGTGCTCGTCGGCGGATTCTCGCCGGACACCGACGCCCGCCCCTGGCTGTACGGACGCAGGTCCTCGTCCGGCTGGAAGTCGACGATGTAGGTGTTGGTCTTGACGACATCTTCCATGGTCGCACCCGCCTCGGCCAGGCGCTCCGATACGCGGTCGAACACGACGCTGGTCTGCTCGGCCAGGTCGTCGCCACGCCCGACCTGACCCGCGATCCAGATCGTCTTGATCGCGCCATGTCGGGCCACCACCGCTTGGCTGAATCCGCGAGACGGTCCGATGCGTGTCAGTTCGAAATCAGCGCCCGGATCCGCGACGACGGCGGTCGCTTCGATCTCGACCCTGAGGCCCTCACGCGCGAGCGCGTCGACCCCGAGCATGGTGCTCGCCGGCCACGCATCCTCAGGAAACGCCGCCAACCGCGCGGCGCTGATGACGCCGTAGTCCGCCGGATCGAAGTCCGTCACGTAGATCCGGATCTTCACCACATCGCGCATGGACGCACCGGCCGCCGTGAGCTGCTCGGCCACCCCGCTGAACGCCGACTCGACGTGCGCCTGCAGGTCCGCGCCCTGTCCAACCTGGCCCGACACGTACACCGTCTTCACGCCGCGGTCCTCGGCCGTGACCACGTGGGTGTAGCCGCCGGCCGGGTTGATGAACGCTCTGTCGACCTGCGCTCGCGCCGGTGTCGCCCCCACCGCAACTACTGACAGCGCCCCGACGACCGCCAAGCCTGTTCGATTCCGCATAATGCACCCCCTTCGGTTTCCTGCTGCCTCCCAGCAACGTACACAAGAACACGACGCACGGTTGTTGAGGCCGGCCGCCGCCGGGAGGCCCTGCCCGACCGCCCCGTCTCACGGCACCGCCAGCGCGACGAGCTCGGGTGGAGCGCCCCGCGCGCCGCGTACCGTGACCGCCACATACTGCCGGCCGTCGACCTCGTAGCTCATCGGAGCGCCGATAGCCCGCCCCGGCAACGGGATCTCGGTCAGTAAGTCCCCGGTCGCCTTGTCGCGCGCCGCCAACACCCAGGCGTCGCCGTTCCCCGGTGTCTGTTGCGCGCTGAAGAGCAGCGTGCGCGTCAGCAGCAGGAAGTCGCGACCGCCGCCGAGCGGCGGCAGGTCGAGGCCCCGCAGACGGGCATGCTCCCGGGTCGCCGGAGACCCGCGGCCGTTCGCCCGTTGCCACACGATCTCGCCACGGTTGAGATCGATCGCCGTGATCCGTCCATACGGGCCCTTGAACAGCGGCAGACCGTCTGGTCCGCCTGGCGGTTGCATGCGCCCACGGGAGTAACGCAGGTTGGATCGGTCCGGTCCCAACTCGACCAGGGCCGGGATGATCGGCTGCGTGGTCGAGGGAACGTAGAGGACGCCGGTCTCCGGATCAACGGCAGCCCCGTTCCAGTTAGCCCCTCCGGTGTAGCCGGGCAGCTCGATCGTGCCTCGGGTCTCGTTCGGACCGGTGCCGATGAGCGACGGCGGTGTGAAGATCGGCCCGTGCACGTAGCCCTGCAGGATCTCGACCGCCTCGGCCCGTAGCGCCGGGGTGAAATCGATCAGATCCAACTCCGTGACACCCTGCCGATCGAATGGCGGCGGCCTGGTCGGAAACGGCTGGGTCGGTGACGTGGTTTCGCCGGGCACGGTGGAGGCTGGCACTGCCCGCTCTTCGATGGGCCAGACCGGCTCACCGGTCACGCGGTCGAACACGAAGGTGAAGGCGTGCTTGGTGACCTGGGCCACCGCCTTGATCGGCCGCCCATCGACAGTAATGTCGACCAGGTTCGGTGCCGCCGGCGGGTCGTAGTCCCAGAGATCGTGATGCACGAGCTGGAAGTGCCAGACGCGCTCGCCGGTGGAACACTCGACGCAGACGAGGCTGTTGGCGAACAGATTGGTCCCAGGGCGATGCCCGCCATAATGGTCGTTCGTGGCGTTGCCGACCGGCAGGTAGGCGTAGCCCAGCTCCGGGTCGGCGCTCATCATCGTCCAGACGTTGGCGTTGCCGGTATAGTCGGCCGAACCATCTTCCCAGGTGTCGTGGCCGAACTCGCCCGGCTGCGGGACGGTGTGGAATGTCCAGCGCAGCGCGCCGGTGCGTGCGTCAAAGCCCCGGACGTGGCCGGGTGGCGACTCTTTGAACCGCGGCTGGTCGGACACCGCCGAGCCGACAATGATGATGTCGTTGCAGACCACCGGTGGCGACGTGACCGAGTAGTTGATCGGCGGCGGGTCGCGCCGCGCACCCGGAATGCCCCGCATCAGGTCGACGCTGCCGCCATCGCCGAACTCGCGCACCACCTCCCCCGTCCGGGCGTCGACGGCATGCAGCCTGGCGTCACCGGTGGCCCAGACGATCCGCGCCTGCTCCCCGTCGGTCCAGTACGCCAGTCCGCGGCTGCTGAACCCGAGCACCATGATCGGGATACCCGCGGCGTAGCTCTGCGGGTCATACACCCAGCGCGTTTCTCCGGTCGCCGCGTCGATGGCGGCTACCTGCGACAGCGGCGTGCTGAGGTAGAGCGTGTCACCGACCATCAGCGGGGTGCCCTTGAGCCCGTTGATGCTGACGTTGCCGGTGTCGTTGGCGACCCGCA
>CAUZDS010000050.1:0-3865 GCA_963578725.1 Vicinamibacteria bacterium | reverse complement strand
CGGCGTGCGGTGCCGCACCTCCGCCGACGTGGCGGCGGCGTCATCATCATGATTGCGTCGATCTGGGGGCGGGAGTCCGGCGGTCGCATGACGTACAACGCCGTGAAAGCGGCCGAGATCAGCCTGGCGAAGGCACTGGCCGGTCAGCTCGCGCCGGACAACATTCGAGTCAATAGCGTTGCCCCCGGGTCGATCTCGTTTCCCGGTGGGTCCTGGGCGAAGCGCCAGGCCGAAGACCCGGAAGGGATGGCCGCGTTCATCGCGCGCGAGCTTCCGTTTGGTCGGTTCGGCCGCGCCGATGAGGTCGGCGACGTCGTGACCTTCCTCGCCTCCCCCCGTGCCAGCTGGATCAGTGGTGCCTGTGTCACCGTCGACGGCGGCCAGTCCAAATCCTTATTTTAATAATACGCCTTTTATTCGTTTCTTGATCGCTTTTAATTCGCCTGTTAGCATGAGCGTCCATGGGGCGCGCGGCAGCACGTGAACTGGCCGGACCATCGATGACACCGCTGCTCTCGGAGGGGCAGCGTGACGCGGCCTTACAAGCCGTCCTCGACGATCTCTCCCCCGTCTGGCCCGTGGACGCTGCGTCCGGGTCAGCCCTCGTCCCGGTTGATGGTGAGCTCGTGACGGCCTGGCGCCGCCTGCCGGCCGAGTCGGCCCAGTTCGCCGACTTTCCGGACGGGATCGACGAACGGCTGCGAGCCGCACTGGCCGCGGGCGGCATTACCCGTCCCTACACCCATCAGGCCGACGCGATGGGACATGTTCTGGCGGGCCGCCATGTGGTCACGATCACGCCGACTGCGTCAGGCAAGACACTTTGCTACAACGGGCCCGTGCTCAGCCACATTCTGCAAGACCACTCGACCCGCGCGCTCTATCTCTTCCCGACCAAGGCGTTGGCGCAGGATCAGCTGGCCGAGTTGCTGACGCTGACCGCCAGGCTCGAAGAGCATGCGTCGATTGGCGCCCATACCTACGACGGCGACACCCCGCAAGATGCGCGGCGCGCGGTGCGAGGGCGGGCGCATCTGGTGCTGACTAACCCCGACATGCTGCACTCCGGTATCTTGCCGCACCATCCGCGGTGGGCGAAGCTGTTCGAGAACCTGCGCTATGTCGTCATCGACGAACTGCATGCGTATCGGGGCGTCTTTGGCAGCCATCTGGCCAACATTCTCCGTCGGCTGAAGCGCGTCTGCGCGCACTACGGCTCCGCGCCAGTCTTCATCTGTTCGTCAGCCACCATCGCTAATCCCAAGGAGTTGGCGGAAGGGCTCACCGGCGAGGCCGTGGAACTGGTGGCGCGCAACGGGGCGCCTCGCGGCGAGAAGATTTTCGTGCTGGTCAACCCACCGGTGGTCAATCCGCAGCTCGGTATTCGCCGGTCCTATGTCGCCGAGACCCGGCGGGTGGCGACCATGTTCCTGAAACGGCGACTCCAGGTCATCGTGTTCGCGCAAAGCCGGCTTCTCACCGAGGTGCTGACCACCTATCTCAAGGACGCCTGCCGCCGTCTGCCAGGCGGAGCAGAGGCGATCCGAGGTTACCGGGGTGGCTACCTGCCGGTCCGTCGCCGAGATATCGAGCGTGGCCTGCGCGCCGGCACGGTGTCGGGGGTCGTGTCGACCAGCGCGCTCGAACTCGGTATCGACATCGGCGCGCTCGATGTGTGCGTTATGGCCGGGTATCCCGGTACGGTCGCGGCGACGTGGCAGCGGGCCGGCAGGGCTGGTCGGCGCAGCACGCGCTCGGCCGCGATCATGGTGGCCAGCAGCGGGCCGATTGACCAGTTCATCGTGCAGCACCCGGACTACTTCTTCGAGGGATCGCCGGAGCACGCTCTCATCAATCCAGACAACCTCCAGATCCTGCTCGACCACATCAAGTGCGCGGCGTTCGAGTTGCCGTTCGCACCGGACGAGCAGTTCGGCCAGGAAGATCTGCAGGCGGTGCTGGGACTGTTGCGCGAGGAGGGCTTCGTTGATCTGGTGGACGACGCCTGGCACTGGATGCACGAGTCGTATCCCGCCGATGCCGTCAGTCTTCGCTCGGTGTCATCGGACAACTTCGTGGTCGTCGACGTCTCAGACGAGACCACGATCATCGGCGAAGTGGACTTCAGCGCCGCGACGTTGACCCTCTTCGAGCAGGCCATCTATCTCGTCGAGGGCAAGCAGTATCAGGTGGACCGGTTGGAATTCGACCGCCGCAAGGCGTATGTGCGACCGGTTGACAGCGACTATTACACCGACGCGATCACCTACACGAAGGTAACGGTCCTCGAGGAGTTCGACCGTCTCCACGCGCTGCGCGATGCGCAGGGAGCGGTGGCGGACCTGGAGGACGCCGACGCGGCGGCGGGCTGCCACGGCGAGGTGCACGTCGTGTCGCGGGTGGTTGGATTCAAGAAGATCAAATTTTACACCAATGAGAACGTGGGTTCTGGAGAGCTCGACCTCCCCGAACAGGAGATGCATACGACGGCGTACTGGCTCCAGTTATCGCGGGGGTTTGTCGACAGTTTGCCGTTCGCTGGGGACGACCGGCGCGACGGGATCGTCGGGCTCGGTTTTGCGCTCCGGCAGGTGGCGCAGCTGTTGTTGATGTGCGACCGGCATGACATCGGTCTTGCCATCCATGGTGAAGAATCCCGTCAGGTGGCGATGCGGGTGAGCACGAGCCCACCGACCGCCGAGGAAGAGGAGCCGACTATCTTTGTCTATGACAACTATCCCGGGGGCATTGGCTTCAGCGAGCCGCTCTTCGGTCTGCATCACCGGCTGCTGGCCGATACGCGGGCGTTGATTGAACGGTGTCCCTGCGAGTCAGGATGCCCTGCCTGCGTTGGCCCGGTGGGCGAGACGGGACCGCGGGCCAAGGCGGTCGCTCTGGCGCTGCTCCTTGGCCTCGCCTAATCCCGTTATGACCGATCTGAGCCGGTTGCGAGACGTGCTTCGGGGGGCGAGGCGATCGGGCGCCACGCCGATGCTGGCCCCACGGACGCCATCGGTTGATCTGGAGGCCTTCGCCGCTGGGCTCGGCGGCGCGCTCGAGGATGGTCCGTCAGGGCCCTGTCCGGTGGTGCGGTGGTGGTGTGGTGGCGAAGCCGGCGACGGACCTTATGGCGACCAGCTCGGAGCCGCCTCGAGCGCCATCAGCGCCGCGGGGCTGCGGGCGCTCTGTGGGAGCGAGCACGAGGGTGAGTCTCTTTGGTCAGACCCCGACCCGAGGTCTGGACTGCTGTTCTTCGACTTGGAGACCACCGGGCTCAGCGGAGGGTCTGGCACGGTGGCCTTCGTGGTGGGGTTCGGCTGCTTCGTGGGTGCTCGCTTTCACGTCTGGCAGTTCGTGTTGCCGAGTTTTGCGACTGAGCGTCGCCTGCTCGCCGCCGTCACCGCCGCGGTCTCACGCGCGCATACCCTGGTGACGTTCAACGGCAAGTCCTTTGATGTGCCGTTCATGGAGATGCGGTGGCTCTATCAGCGGCTCGAGACACCGCTTCCGGCGTTGAGGCATGTAGACCTGGTGCACCCGGCCCGTCGCCTGTGGGGACCAGAGACCGGCGGATTGGGTGGTCTGGAACACCGTGTACTGGGTTTCCGACGCGACGATGACGTGCCGGGCTTCGAGATTCCGTCTCGCTACTTCGACTATCTGCGTTCCGGCAATCCGCGGCCGTTGCGGGGCGTGCTCGCTCACAATCAATTGGATCTGGTGTCTCTCGGCGTGTTGACCGGGATGGCGTGTAACTTGGTCGACCGGGGCGCTCAGGTCACGGGAAGTGCTCGTCAGAGTCTCGGTCTCGGACGGCTCTATGCACGCGGTGGGCGAGAGGTCGAGGCGCTGGCATGCTACGAAC
>CAUZDS010000049.1:0-4569 GCA_963578725.1 Vicinamibacteria bacterium | reverse complement strand
ACCGCATGCAGCCGGGAGTCTCTCCCCCGCAGGGCCGGTAGCACGACGTCGAAGCGCTCGGCGTTCGGCCCGAGCGCCTCGAGCAGGCCCGCGACGTCCTGGGACGTTGGAACGCTCGCTCCGTCCTCAGTCGACTTGAGCAGCAGGCGACGCCCGGCGAACACGAAGCTCCAAGCGGTATCACTCACGGGGCCGGCTTCTTGTCGAGAACATGCGTGCGGTGGCACGAGGAGCACACGACCAACAGTCGGTCGCGCACATAAGAGACGTCCGTCCTGGGAGGAACCGGGCGCAGGTCCAGCGCAGGTCCACAACGCGGACACTTCAACACGTCGCCCGCCCGAAAAGCGTCTTCGATCTCCTGCTCGTCAGCGTGGGTGTAGCGGCCTGGCGCAGCCATGGTCGGCCTCAGCAGAGTGATGATCCCCTGTGTCTTTCCTGACGACACTATATTACCAGGCTAATCACGGAACTAAGGATATAGATGCACTTCGCGATATTTCAGCTGGCGCTCTCTACGCTCGTGCTCGGGCCCGGCGACGGGGATTCGAGTGAAGCGAAGGCCTATTCGGGCCGGGCCGCCGATAACGAGGTCGCCACCCCTGCGCTAGATCGGGCCCAGATCGACATCGACGGTCGCCTTGACGACGCTGCTTGGCAGCAGGCCGCACTCCTGACCTCGTTCACGCAGTTCCGGCCGGTCGAAGGCGTGGAGGCCTCCGAGAGGACCGAAGTCCGAGTGCTGGTGGACGCGGAAGCGATCTACTTCGCGATCATGGCGTTCGACAGCGACCCCAGCGGAATTCGCGCGACGCTAGCTGAACGCGACTCCTACACACGCTCTGACGACTACGTCCGCCTCATTCTGGACACGTTCGACGACGCCCGGCGAGCATACGTATTCACGGTGAACCCGTTGGGTGTGCAGCACGACGGGATCTGGAACGAAGGCGGAGGCAGCGCGGGACGACGTCACGGCAACTACGGCCAGCCGATCGACGACAACCCCGACTTCCTTTGGGACTCTGACGGGGCTATCACCGAGTGGGGCTACCAGGTCGAGGTGCGGGTCCCGTTCAAGAGCCTTCGTTTTCCTGAGGCCGAGCAGCAGTCCTGGGGCCTGCATGTGCAGCGCCGGATACAGCGCAGTGGGTTCGAGAGCTCATGGGCGCCGATCACCGACAACGTGTCCAACAAGTTGACGCAGGCCGGAAAGCTCAACGGTTTGCGTAACCTCGACCCGGGGCTCTTCATGGAGCTCAACCCCGTGCTGACTGGGAAACGAATCGGCGAGTTCAATGCCGCTGACGGGCTTTTCCGGCGGCAGGATCCGAGCGGGGACTTCGGTCTCAACGCCACGTATGGAGTGACCTCCAATCTCACGCTGGATGCGACCTACAACCCGGACTTCAGCCAGATCGAAGCGGACGCGGGCCAGATCGCCGTGAACGAACGTTTCGCGCTCTTCTTTCCCGAAAAGAGGCTTTTCTTCCTAGAGGGAACCGAGATCTTCGGGATGGCGAAACAGATCATCTATACCCGCTCGGTCGCCAACCCGATCGCGGGTGCAAAGCTCACCGGCAAGCTGGGTAGTTTGAACGTCGGCTACCTGGGCGCGATCGACCAATCGTTCGACGCAGGCGCCGCCAACACAGTCGTGAACTTGGTGCGTGTGCGTCAGGACGTGGGCGCGGCCTCTACGATCGGCGCCGTATACACAGACCGCACCATCGGGGCGAACAATTTCAACAGGGTCGCAGGGGCCGATGCGCGGTTCGCGCTCAATCAGCGCTACACCCTGACGATGATCGGGGCTGCGAGCTTCACCGACAATCCCGGTCTGACGTCCCGAGCGACCGGAAGCATGCTGAGCGCCAAGATCGAGCGCGCGGGACGGGCGGTTTCCTTCAACGCGGAGCTGGAGGACACAGACGCGAACTTCGACGCCGGAAGCGGATTCTTCCGCCGGATCGGGGACACGCAGTTCAACTCCCGCTTTTCGTATAACTGGTACGGCAAGCGCGGCGCACTGATCCAGCAGGTCGGTCCCTCGTTCGACTTGAAGGGCTATTGGGACCACGATGCGTTCTGGGCCGGCGAGGGCATCGAGGAGGGCGAGGCACAACTCGGTTGGCGGGTCGGCTTCAGGGGCAACATCATGTTCTGGGGCAACCATCAACGGTCGATGTTCGATTTTGCGCCGGAGGCGTACCAGGGGCTGGTGGTCGCGCAGACCGACGGCTCGTATACGGATTTTCGACCGGACCAGTCGCTCTTCGGTGGGCTGAGCTCGACCACGTTGTCGCTCTGGGTGAACAAGTGGGAGCGTGTTCGCGGCAACGTCCGCTACACGTTCTCCGAGACCCCGGTCTTCGATCGCTCCTTCGGCGTGGCGGTCGAGCCCGCGGATTCACGCTCGACCGAAGTCACGCTCAACCTGTACCCGACGCGCTCGCTCGTGGCCGAGCTGGGCGTCCGGCAGACTCGCCTCACGCGTAGGACCGATGGCGTCGAGCTCTCCTCGGCGCTCATTCCGCGGGTGCGCGCGCAGTACCAGTTCACGCGCTCGCTCTTTGTTCGCGGCATCTTCGAGTACTCGAGCCAGGAGCGTTTGGGGCTCCGAGATCCGGCGACGGGGTTGTCGCTCTATCGCGTCGACCAGAGCGGAGAGTACACCTTGCGCAGTGGCTCCGAGGGCTACGACGTCCACATCGAGGGTCTGGTATCGTACGAGCCGTCGCCCGGCACGGTCTTTTACGTCGGCTATACTCGCCAGATGGAGGACACGGAGTCGTTCCGATTCAGGGAGGTTCGCGCGATGGCGGACGGCCTCTTCGTGAAACTGAGCTACCGCTTCCGTATGTAACGGAGCGTGTCGCCCGCTCTGGGAGGGCGTATTTTCCCGCTCTGGGCGAGCGTGTTGCCCGCTCGGTTTGGCGTTCGTAAGGTAGGCGCCTGGTAGGCGCGCTAAGAAGCTCAGTACGAGAACCTGGGCAGGGGCGAAAGATCTAGGTGGGCAAGGACGCGATCGAAATCGAAGGCACCGTGAGCGAGGTCCTTCCGAACGCGACGTTCCGTGTGGAGCCGGAGAGTGGACACGAGGTGCTCGCCTACCTCTCGGGAAGATGCGCAAGCACTACATCCGCGTGCTCGCGGGCGACCGAGTGAAGTGCGAGCTGTCGCCATACGACCTCACCCGGGGTCGGGTTACCTACCGATACAAGTAGCCGGCTAGGGCCCTCGATGCCCTCAGCTCAGGTAGACCCTCAGTCTTTCGATCTGCTCTTCGTCGCCTAGCACGATGAGGTCGTCGTCGGCCTCGATGACGGTGGAGGCCGACGGATTGAAGACGAATGGGCTGCCGCGCTCGTGGTCCTTTCTGACGGCCACGATAATGAGGCCTGTCTAGTGAGGAATGCGCAGTTCGCTCAACGTCTTTCCCACCACGCTCGACGCTTCCGGTACACTCATCTGCTCAGCTCTTAACGCCAGGTCCGACGCGCGAGTGGCGATATCGAAGAAAGAGACCACCGACGGCCTGAGAACGACTGACGCCATGCGATTCGCTGCGCTCACGTTGGGGCTGACAACTTGATCGGCTCCGGCGCGGTACAGCTTGTCGATCGACTCTTCCTCATACGCACGGGTGACGATTGTGAGTTTCGCCGCGAGATCACGCGCCGAAAGGCACACGTAGAGGTTGTCGGCGTCGGCGCTCAGGCACGTGATGAGGCCGTTCGCCTGCAGGAGCCCCGCTTCCAGTAGAACATGGTCGTGAGTCGCGTCGCCTTCCAGCACGCGCACGTCCGGAACGTACTCGGCGAGCTCCTTGATCCGGGTCTGATCGCGCTTAATGATCACGTAATCGTGCGGAACAGATTCGATCTCCTGCGCGACCTGACGACCCATCCGTCCGGCGCCGCAGATGATGACATGCCCCTTCAGCTTCGCGATTTCCTGCATGTTCCGACGCCTCTTGAGTGCGTCCTTCAGGTCGAGCTCGACGATGAACGACGTGATGTTGGCGAACCAGAACCCCATCCACGAAATCCCGCATAACAACAGGATAATCGTGAAGGTGCGCCCGGTCGGTGTGAGGTCGAACACCTCCGAGTATCCCACGGCGGTCACGGTGATGACGGTCATGTAAAGCACGTCCGCGAGCGGCTTCTGCTCAATCAACACGTATCCCAGTGTTCCCAATACGATGAGCAACACGAGAACCGCAAGTTTCCAAAGGAATCTGGGGATAAACGCTGCGATCGGACCAGTCGGCGAGAAACGGCTAGGGCTCACGGAGCCAAATTGGCGAATCGGAGGGGTGCTACCTGCCAGGAACCTTAGGAAACACGCGACCTTTTGGCCATTTTTTCCCTTGACGCCCCCCCAGGTCTCGCTTACCGTTGGTTCAATTGTGACTCGCAGGGTGCGGAAACACTTGAGCAGTGCGGCTTTTCAGGTGGTCAGCACCTCCCAGGAGAAAGCTCTCCGGGACTGCACCGCAGGGCGGCTTCGGCCGTGACAGAACAACCCATTCTTGTTACAGGAGCAGCCAGATGAACAAATCCG
>CAUZDS010000048.1:0-4641 GCA_963578725.1 Vicinamibacteria bacterium | reverse complement strand
ATGACATCTCCCCGCTGGCGAACGTGAAAGGCGAGTACCGGACCTCCGTCATCGTCGAGCCCGAGGACGGCCGACTGCCGCTGACCCAGGCCGGTCTCGACCTGGTCGCCTGGTCCAGGAACCGTGATGCGACAGCCTTCGACGAGGCGGCACAGCGACCATTGGTCGAGCGGTGTCTGGAGAGCTACGGCTTCCCGCCGATGCGTTCCATCCCGTACTTGATTCCCCGGCAGATCTTCCAGACACCCGGCCAGTTCCTCATGGTGACCGAAGATCCGGTCGGACTCCGAATCATCCACCTCGATGGTGAGGCGCCACCCGAATCGGTGCGCAGTCTCGAGGGCCACTCCATAGGCCATTGGGAGGGGGAGACGCTCGTCGTGAGAACAACCAACCTGCGCGCAGACGATCCCGCGCGGTTCGTTGGCGGCGGCCGGCCGCTTCTACACAGCCGAAATGCCGAGATCGAAGAGCGATTCACGCGCGTGTCGGAGAAAGAGCTGTTCTACCGATACACGGTCTACGACGACGAGCTCTACTCGCAGCCGTGGTCCGGTGAGTTTTCGTTGGCTCTTTGGGATGATCCGATCTTCGAGTATGCCTTGCCACGAGGGGAACCACAGCATGGAGAACATCCTGCGTGGTGGACGATCAGAGAGCGCCAGCCCCACGGAGGAGGCGCGGTAGCAGCTGAAACAACGTCGCATCCGGCCGTGTGAGCCACGACCCACGACGTCTGCGGGGCTGTAACCGGGCGCGCTGGTCGACTCCCGCTGGAATGGGCGGGTGACAGGCCACGATCGCTCGATTGTACGAGCCCGTCGCACGGTGACCCGGAGCCGCGGCGGGGTGTCCGAGAACGCGACCTGACCATTGCCACGTCTCGGGAGCATGCTGTGGACCACGCCGCGACGACACTGACGTTGAAGGAAGGGGTGAGATGAGCAGCCGAACGATCGCCGTCTGTTGTGGAGTGATTGCCGCTGTGGCGCTGTCGTCACGGCCGGCCGCGGCGCAGTCGACGAGCGCTGCCAGCACGCCGTGGGGTGACCCGGACCTGCAGGGCGTCTGGGACTACCGCACGGTCACGCCCCTCCAACGTCCCGAAGCGCAGGCGGACAAGGCGTTCTTGACAGAGGAAGAAGCCGCGAGCCTCGAACGGGACAACGTGGACCGAAATCAGCGCCTGTTGACCCGGGGGGCCGAGCGAACGGCGGCGGATGACCAGGTGGACAGACGGGGGGACGGCACACCCGGTTTTTACAACAACTTCTGGCTGGACCGGGGCACGACGGCCGTGGGCACGCGGCGCACGTCGTTGATTGTGGATCCCCCCGATGGGCGCCTGCCTCGGTTGAGGGCGGAGGCGCAACGCCGAGCCGATTCGCCTGAGGCGAGCCGGATCGCCGCCACGCGCCAGGGCGCGCTGCCGGCCGAATCGTGGACGGACCTCGATGCCGGCGATCGGTGCATTCAGCACGCGAAGGCCGGTCCACCGATCAGCGTTGGTGGCTACAACAACAACGTGCAGATCTTCCAGACCCCTGGGTCCGTCGCGCTGCTCAACGAGCAGAACCACGACGTGCGCATCATCCCGCTGGACGGCCGCCCGCACGTCGGGTCTCAGATCCTCCAATGGATGGGAGATTCACGTGGTCACTGGGAGGGCGAGACGCTTGTGGTCGAGACCACCCATTTCAATGGAAAGCATGACCAGATCGGGCGTCCCCTCCTCTCGACCGGAGAGAATCTGTCACTGATTGAACGGTTCACACGCACCGATTCCCAGACGCTGACCTACGAGTTCACGGTCACCGATCCGACCATTTGGGTCAGCCCCTGGACGGCCCAGCTGCCGATGAAACGGAATCCGGATCTGATCTTCGAGTTCGCGTGCCATGAGGGCAATTACGGCCTCTACAACATCATGGCCGGGTCCCGCACGGAGGAGCTGGCAGCCGCGGAGAAACGGTAAGGACCCGATCAGGAACAACCCACGGCGAGGGGGAGGATGTCGCGTGATCAACAAGGCTGCAACGTTGGTGGTGACTGGGGTGTGTGCCATCGCGGGGATGACGCACGCGGTCGAGGCGAAGGTGGTGCGGATCGAAGTGGAGCGGACCACCCCCTATGCCGGTGGCCGGACCTTCGATGAGGCCGGGGCGTTCGAGCGGCTCGAAGGCACGGTCTTCATGGAGGTGGACCCGCTCGACCCGCGCAACGCGGTCATCGTGAATCTCGATCGGGCCCCGCGCAATGACCAAGGCCGGGTGGAGTTCAGCGCCCCGTTCGTGCTGATCAAGCCGGTCGACGTGCAGCGTGGCAACGGGAAGCTGCTCTACGGCATCAACAACCGCGGTAACGCCATCGAGATTCCGTTCCAGACCTTTCCGCAGTTGCCGCCGAGCGCGCCCGCCGACAGCGGTGACGGTCTGTTCTTTCGGCTAGGCTACAGCTTTGTCGACGCTGGGTGGGCGGGGGACATTACCACGACCGCGACCCGACTCGGAGCGAACCTGCCGGTGGCGCGGCAGGCCGACGGCAGCCCGATCGTGAACGCAATCCGGATCGAGTACACCGGCCAGGGGTTTACGTTGCCCTTGAAGGGGAACGAGCGCTTTCTCAGCTACGAGAACGCGGGCGGCGATAACGATACGACGCGCTCGGCCCTGACCGTGCGGGATGCCATCGGCGGCACCCGGAGGGCGATTTCGCGCGACCGCTGGGGGTTCGGCCGCTGCCCCACGGGTGAAGCGTCGCTCACGCCGTCGACGACCGATGTCTGCCTCTTCGACGGATTCGACCCGGATCGCATCTACGAGCTGACCTACCCGGCGACGAACCCCTGGGTCATGGGGCTGGGCTATGCCGTGACCCGCGATCTGGGGGCGTTCTTGCGGAACGAGCCGACGGACGACCACGGGAACCCGAACCCGCTGGCCGGACCGGCGGGGCTCGATGTAAAGCGCGTGTATGGGCTCGGGATCTCGTCGACCGGGATGTATCTACGCGACTTCCTCTACCTCGGCTTCAATGGGGACGAGGCGGGCCGGCAAGTGTTCGATGCCGTGCGCATCCATATCCCGGGCACGCACCGGCTGTTCGCCAACGTCGAGTTCGCCGACCCCAACGTCTACTCGCGGCAGGACCAGCATTCGGACTTCACGTCGCAGTCATACCCGCCCTTGACCTACGCCATCACCACCGACCCCATCTCCGGTATCCGCGACGGCATCCTCAAACGACCCGAGA
Source organism: Vicinamibacteria bacterium (assembly GCA_963578725.1). Lineage (GTDB taxonomy): Bacteria > Acidobacteriota > Vicinamibacteria > Vicinamibacterales > UBA8438 > NP936. The sequence continues at coordinate 1,389 of CAUZDS010000048.1, read as the reverse complement.
CCGACCCGCTCGTCTTCCACGTCGACACCGCGAACGAGTTCTGGCAGATGAACGCCTCGCTCAACGTCCACGATGGCGCCGGTTCCCGGGTGCCAGTGCCGGAGACTGTCCGGTTGTACGCCATTGCGAGCCACTCGCACGTGGGTGCGACCGGGGTCGGGGCCAGACCGACCGACCGGGGGACCTGCGCCAACGTCGTCAACGGCTACCGCAGCACCGCGCCGGTCATGCGCGCCTTGCTGGTCGCGCTCGACGCGTGGGCTGACGGCGACATCGAGCCGCCGCGGTCGAACTACCCCGACGTGAGCGATGGCACGTTGGCCACCGTCGCCGAGGCGGCGAAGACGTTCCCAGCCATCCCCGGTGTCACGTTCCCGACGGTGGTGAACGAGCTCTGGGCGCTCGACTACGGGCCCACGTTCGGTCCAGCGGGCGGACGGATCACCCTCCTGCCGCCGGCACGCGGCGCCAGTTATGCGGTGCTGGTGCCGACGACCGACCGGGACGGCCACGACCTCGCCGGTATCCGCACGGTCGACATCGCCGTGCCCGTCGGCACCAACACGGGCTGGAACCTGCGGGCGCCCGGTCCTCGCGGGCAGGACCTGTGCGGGCTCAGCGGCTCGTTCATCCCCTTCGCCCGCACGCAGGCCGACCGCCTGGCTAACGGCGACCCGCGGCCGTCGCTCGTGGAGCGCTACGGCGACCATCAGGGCTTTGTCGACGCGGTGCGTCGCGCGACCGAGCGGTCGGTGCGGAGCCGGCTGCTGCTCGAGGAAGACGCAGGGGTCATGGCGGAGATGGCCGAGGCCAGCGATATCCTCCGCTGACCGCCGCGCTACCGACCCATGCAGCCAATCGCGGTGACAGGACAGTAAGGACCCGATCAGGTCCTAAGCAGTAAGTATCCCCCGGCCGGCTCTGCCATCGGAAGTCGTGCTGGGGCGTCGTCCAGCCCAGCCGCGCCACGTCGTCGGCGGTCAGCGGACGCGGGCCGACCGCGCTCATGTCGCCGCGGAGGATGTTCACGAACTGCGGCAGCTCGTCGAGCCCCGTGGCGCGGATGAGACGACCGATCCGCGTGACGCGGCCGTCACGCATCGAGCGGAACTTGAGGATGGTAAAGGGCTGACTGTTAGGCGTCAAATAGATGTGGACCAGGTGAGGCTCTGAAATAGGAGAGACTTTGCAACCACGGGAGGAGGTCCCCATGAGTCACGCAAAGTCAGCAGAACGAGTTGTTCGGGACATTCAGCGGAAGCCGCGGCGGCGATTTTCAGCGGAGGAGAAGATCCGGATCGTCCTGGAGGGGCTGCGAGGCGAAGAGAGCATCGCGACGCTGTGTCGCCGCGACGGTCTCAACCCGAATCTCTACTATCGGTGGAGCAA
>CAUZDS010000047.1:0-4711 GCA_963578725.1 Vicinamibacteria bacterium | reverse complement strand
CCATGCCCACCGTGCTGACGTTGATCCGGTTCCCGGTCGACTCCCGAATCAAGAACCCTTTCACTTCCACGGACTGACCGGCATGCGCCGCCGGATCCGGGTAGACCCGGCCCAACGAGAACACCTCGGCGCCAGGCGGCTCATCTGCGAGCGCGCGCAGGGCATCGGCGTTCGACACCGACGGATCGTCGGCTCGGACTGCTGCGCTCGCCCGCTCGAGTCTCCAGTCCCCCTCGTCCCCAGCGGTGAGACAGCCCACCGCCCGAACCAGCGCGAAGCTCGGCACTTCGCCCGGGCCGTCCTGGTCTTCGATCCAGATCTCCTCGAGACGCGACATCGTCAGCTCATGGTCACCGGCCGGGAAGCCGTTCACCTGGAGGATATACACCAGCGCCTCCAGGTACGCCTCGTCCCGGAGCGTGGCCGGATCATCGAACGGCATCAGCGTCCGGATCCGAGTGAACAGGTTGTGCAGCGTGTCCTCGCGCCAATCGAGCATGAACGGCTGCCCCACAAGCGGTCGGGCCTCCGCCGACCCGCGCAAGTTGTCGAGATGGCACGCGGCACAGTGCTCGTCGTAGACCCCCTGCCCACGCTGGGCTTGCGCTGAGTTATAGACGCCGTCCCACACCGTCGCACGCCCTTGCGACGCGAGGTCGACCGACAGGATGGAAATCAGAACGAGTGTGAGGAGAGCGATACCGGGTGGTGTCGCAGCCCGCCGTTCGAGAATCATCGCGGGGACGGACCTACAGAAAAACGATCTCATTCAGCGAATCATATTCGCGCTCCAGCAACATCGGGCGGTTGACTGCGTGTTTGTGGATACCCGCAGGCCGCCGAGCAAGGCGCCGTCCCGATCCGCAGACTGGTTCCGGAGCGCGTTCAGCTCAAGCAGTTGCGTGCGGGCACGGCTCAGCGCGTGTCCGACACGCAGACGTTCCTCTTCGCCCTGAGCCACCAGCCTGCGCTCTCGCTCCTTTGCCGCCTGAATCCGCGCTTCGAGCTGGGCGCACGCCTGCTTGTGGTTCTCAGAAAGCTCCCGCAGCTGCGCCTCGAGTGCCCGGCAATCGGTCTGGTCTCAAGTGACCATGAGGGTCACCACGCCATGATCCGATGGACGTTCGAGCGGCACCGCGTCGGTGACCGCTTCACGCGCGTACCCACCGGGCTCGAGACTAGAGGACGGATTAGACACCCCACTTAACAGAAGACCCGTTATCCGACCCGTCCTGCTTCCCGCAACAGCGATTCCCCAGGCGGCGCCCGTGTTCGACCGCTAGCGGCGGCAGTTGAACCTGTGGTGCTGCCCGAGGAACACGAGTGGCGCCGGAGGTTCGGAGATGGTCACTGGTGCACGCCGTGGTCTCAGTTGTCAGGACTCAGGCAACGTGAACGCGATGAGTCGCGGGCCACCTCCGACCGTGAGCGCAATATACTGCTTCCCGTCGACCATGTAGGTCATCGGGGTGCCGACCGCCCCGCTCGGCAGGTCGACCGACGCGAGCTCAGTCCCGTCGGCCTTGTCATACGCGACGAGTCGCGGCCCCTCGTTCGTGCCCCCCGTGGTCAGGCAATACAGCAACAGGGTCTTGGTCAGCAGCGGACCATTGGAGCCGTTGTCCCCACCGAGCGGCGGAAGATTCAAGTGCCGAAGCCGGGGGTGATTGCGGTAGCGATTCCCCTCCCCGGTCGGCACCCACCACAGGTGGTCGCCGGTGTTGAGATCGATCGCGGTCATACGTGAGTAGGGCGGCTTGAGCAACGGCAGCCCTTGCGGCATTTGCGGTCCTCGCGAGCTTCCCGCCCCAGAGAGCATCCGAGCTTCCGGCGCTCCATGGGTGTAGTCGACGGTGGCACCCAGTGCGGGATCAGGCGTGTAGAGCTGCACGACGGCGGCGCGGTTGCGAGACGGGATGTAGAGGATGCCGGTGTCGGGGTCGACCGCCGCCCCGGCCCAACCGGCCGTCCCATCAGTGGGCGGGCGCATGATGGTACCGCGCGTCACTCCTTCGATCGGACGGTCCAATGGAGTGAAAAGGGGTCCCAGGCGGTATCCCTCGACCGCTTCGAGCGCCATCGCCCGAATCTCCCGGGTGAAATCCACGAGATCATCGACCGTCACCCCCTGGTAGTCGAACGGCGCGGGCTTGGTTGGAAACGGCTGGGTGGGCGATGGGACATCACCCGGGATGTTCGTTTCCTGCGGAACTGGTCGTTCTTCAATCGGCCAGATCGGGTCTCCCGTCTCGCGGTCGAATACATAGACAAACCCTTGTTTGCTGACCTGGGCGACGGCCTTGATCTCGCGTCCGTCCACCGTCACGTCGACGAGGTTCGGATGTGTCGGAAAGTCGTAGTCCCACACGCCGTGGTGGACGGCCTGGAAGTGCCACTCCCTGCGACCGGTCTCGACATCCACGGCGATCAGCGTCTCCGAGAACAAGTTGTCCCCCAAACGGTCCGACCCAAGGAAGTCGTTCGTCGTCGTACCGGTGGGCAGGTAGACGTGACCGAGCTCGTTGTCACCGGCCAACATCGACCAGACGTTGGCGTTCCCGGAGTAGCGCCAGGAGTCGTCCAGCCAGGTGTCGACCCCAAACTCGTCGGCGCTGTTCGGCACGGTGTGGAAGTCCCATGCGTGCGCACCGGTGCGGACGTCCCAGGCCCGCACCCAGCCCGGAATGGCCTCTTTAGTGATGCGACGGTCAGCGACCTGTGAGCCGTGGATGACCCTGTCCCGGACCACGATCGGGGGAGAGTGGATCCCCCAGAGCATGGCGTTCAGGTAGTCCCGGTCTTCGCGATCGGCCCGCGGCAGGCCGACCATGGTGTCGACCATGCCACCGCCATCGGGCCCGAAGTCAGAGCACGGGCGACCGGTCTGAGCCTCCACACACACCAAGTAGCCGTTCCCGGTGCCCCAGAAGATCCGTTCGTCGTCTTCGCCGTCGGTCCAGTATGCGACCCCGCGTTGCGTCCACGGGTTGCTCATCGGCGGGGTCCCCTCTTCGTAGACCTTCGGGTTGAACACCCAGAGGGTCTCCCCCGTAGTGGCATCGACCGCAACCCCCTGCGACAGCGGCGTGTTGAAGTACAGCACCCCGCCGATCATGAGGGGCGTCGCTTGCAGTCGTGATGAGAACGGCAGATGTCCGGGCCGATGCAAGTCCGGCGTTTCCTCGACCAACGCCTCGACGATGGTGTCCAGCGGCGCCCACCATTCGCCGCCACCGGCGGTGGACCGGCTCACGAAGTTGTCGACCGACGTCCACTCCCACGCGATCTCCAGGTCCTCGAAGTTACTCGCGTCGATCTGGTCCAGCGGCGAATACTTCGTGCCCTTGATGTCACCAGCGTAACTTCGCCACTCGCCGTTCGACGTGTCGTAGGTTTGCCACGGCCCCAATGGTTCCTGCAGTTGGGCCTCGGTGGCCGCGCCACCGACCAGGGTAAGGGTCAAGACGAACAAGAGCGACTGGCGCATGAGTGTGACCTCCGGAGAAGAGAGTATGGTCGTCAGCGCTCTTCTTGCTTCAGCTCTTCCGTTCGGCCGATCTCGAGAATGGCGGTCATCCCGACGTTGCCTTCGTGACAGGCAAACTCGAACATCGGACCTTCTGTGCGAGCCATCTCGATGGCCGCGGTCCACGGTTCCGTCCAGATGGATGGATCCTCGAACGTGACGTCGTAGTGGAGCGTGTCGGCATCGATGCGAGTCAAGCGCTCGACGAGTCGGGCGGCGGCCATCGGCAGGCGGCGAAAGAGCTGGTGGGCGCTGAAATTGGTGGTCTCGATGACCAGCGTATCGCCGTCCCACCGCCCGCGAGAGTCGCCAAGCCATTGCCCGACGCCCGCAGCGAGACGCGGCCGGCCGTCGAGCGGGATCACCCGAAACTCATGCACCATCTCGAACAGCAGCAATACGTGATCCGGGGTTTGCGCGAGGTACACGTTCTGGCTGTACGGCCCACCCAGCCGCGGAATCCCGTAGCTGATGCACCGTTCCTGAGGACCGCGATCCTCGGGCGTGTCCACGGCCGGGGGTGGCAACGCGCGCACGCGACGTCTCGCATCGGCCGTATACGGGATTCGGCCGCCGGCCGGGCTGGTGATCATCGAGGTCCGCCCGTCCGACAGGCTCCGCTCCCACCACACCGCCCGCCGAGTCCCCACCCCCTCGGTGGACCTGGCCTCGGCATTCACCGCGGCGATCTCGTTGTCGGTCAACTGGTCCTGACCGGCGTGTCGCTCCGGGCGCTCCAGCGGGGTGGCGGTCCCGTGGTTCCAGAGCCCCCGAAGATCTGGTGCGCCCCACGCGGTCCGCGGAAGCGGATCCTGAGCGGAGCTGGGACGGGCCGCACCGAGAATCGCGAGCGTCGCGCCGAGAAGCAGGAAGCCTGAGCAACAGGTGCGCATCTTCGATTGAGGCGACCGTATCATGGCATCGGCAGCGCGGGACATTCCAACCGCCGGTTTAATATCCTCTTGGTATCTTCCAATTTGTCGGTCTTGTGGACACAAGCCGTTGAGAGGTGAGATGAAACATACGCTCGTGGGATTGAGTGTCGTCGCCGCTGCTGTGGGGTGCGCCTCCGTGAGGTCCCGTTCACACCGGAACGCGTGAGAGCAGCGCTGTCCGGCGTGAGATAACCTTAGGACGTTACTGCTTGACGAACTTGTCTATCCGCCAGTTCCTGAAGTCCGCGGA
>CAUZDS010000046.1:0-5689 GCA_963578725.1 Vicinamibacteria bacterium | reverse complement strand
GGTGGGCATGGTGGCCCCACGCTGCCAATAGTTGGGGGCTCTATCGTTGCTCCGCCGGCTTGACCACAGCGACGCTGTTGACATCGCGTTCATGCGCGGCGGTGTAGACCCCGCGCGTCTGCATCATCTCCCTGAGGAGCGCGGCCGTGTGATCCGCACGCTTGACGGTGCCGGTGTAATGCACGCCGTCCGCGATGCGTAGCGGGGTCCAGCCCTCGGTCGTTTCGGCGAGCAGGTCGGCGTCGCGGTCGATTAGGAACTGCGCGATCGGGTTCGCGCCCCGCAAGGCGGCGCCGTGCAACGCGGTGTAGCCTCTGTCGTCAGCCGTCCGCACGTTGTGATCGCCGAGTTCGTACGCGAGCTGCACTGCCTCAAACGCTTCCTCATTGGTGCCCGCGCTTTCGCCTACATTGAAGATCCCGACGCCGGCGGCCACCATAAGCGGCGACGCGTTGCCCTCTGTCGGCATCTGGGTGTCCGAACCGTGGTCGGCCAGCAGCCGCATCAACGGCGCGTCGGCGTGCTTGGCCGCGAGCAGATACGGGGTCGCGCCGACCCGGTTCAGATAGTTACGTTCTCCGTTGTTGTGACGTTTCGTCTGCCGCCGGTTCGGGTCAGCGCCCCGCTCCAGCAGGACGCTGGCGAATTCCAACGTGCCCAGGCGGTCGATCAACGGGACCGGCGGCATGCCCTTCCCGGAGTTCGGCCGCCGGGTGTAGGCCAGCTGATGAAGCGCCGTCCAGCCCTGCACATCGGCGTCCGGGTCAGCGCCCTGCTCAAGGAGATATACGGCGAGTGAGAAGTGACCGTTGGCCACGGCGAGGACCAGTGCGCTTGTGCCCTCGGAGGCGCGGCGACGACGCTCCGCATCGGATGGGCTCGCGTCCGGCGCTGAGATCGTGTCATTCACGTCCGCGCCCGCTTCGAGCAGTGCCTCCACGGCCGTGGTGTGTCCCGCCCGCGCGGCGAAGAGTAAGGCGGTCCAGCCCGTGGTCGAGCGGTCGTGGATGCCGGCGCCACGTTCCACCAAGGTGTGCACGGCCGCCGGGTGGTTCTCGGCAGCGGCCCACATCAAGGCGGTCTGGCCGCGCCAAGTCTCGCGCGCGTCGATGTCCGCCCCGTGGGTGAGCAGCAGGCGCAACACCTCTACACTGCCGGTGCGAGCGGCGGTCATGAGCACGGTTTCACCTTCCGGGAGCGTGGCGTTCGCATCGGCGCCGGCGTGCAGGAGAGTCTCGACGATCGGCGCATCTCCACGCCCAGCCGCCAGCGAGAGCGCCGTCACGCCGTAGCGATTGACCTGCGCCACGTTGGCGCCGGCGTCAACCAGCAGCCGCGCCGTGTCGATGTCCCCCTGGTAGGCCGCCCAGTGCAATGCCGTCGTCCCGTCTGCTTCCGGCGCGTCGACGTCGGCGCGCTGGGCCAGCAAGGCGCGCACCGCCTCGGAGTCCGCCGCCTTCGCGGCCTGCACGAGCGGAACATCTTCCTCGGCGCCGGTTGCCGCCCACGTCACACCAGAGAGCCCGAGCAGAAGGCAGGTGACCAGACTGGCGCGCGTGACCAGAACGCGTGCCGCCCATTCGACGACTGAGCGTGGTTCGAACATAGGTGTCGTCCCCGTCTTGGCGCGCAGGCGACGTCCGCCGCGCCGATGGCCGGAGGCACGCCTCGAGTTACCGGCGGCTGGCCGGCCTGTCGTGGCAATCGTCACAGGCTGCCATGCTAGTGCCTGCCGGCGCGATCCGCAAGACGAAGGACGTTCCGAAATGGTTGACAGTGGTATTCCACGCTGTACGATTGGCGGATACGTGAGTGTTCAAGCAGGGAGCGTGGGGCCGAAAGGCCGCCGGTGGCTGGCGCGCACGATCACCGTGCTCGCCGTTCCGGCAATGGTATGGCATCTAGGGGCATCGGTGTGGGCGGCCCCGCCGCAGGAGCCGGTGGCCGCGACGGCACCGAGCTCCGCGACCGGGCCGGCCGGCGTGTCAGACCACGCTGCCCTGTTGACACGCTACTGCGTCACCTGCCACAACGAGAGTCTCCAGGCCCGTGGCACGGTCCCGCTCGAGCTGGAAACGGCCGATTTGGCGACGGTCACCACCGATGCCGAGTTGTGGGAGAAGGTCATACGAAAGCTCCGGACCGGTTCGATGCCGCCGGCTGGTCGGCCCCGGCCGGAGGCGGCGGTCACCCACGCGTTCGCGTCATGGTTGGAGACCGAGATCGACCGGGCGGCCGCCGCGCGACCGAATCCGGGGCGCACGGAGCCGCTCCACCGTCTGAATCGCACCGAATACCAGAACGCGATTCGCGATCTCCTGGCGCTCAATATCGACGCCGCGACGTTGGTCCCGGCTGATGACCAGAGCTACGGGTTCGACAACATCGCCGGGGTGCTGAAGGTCTCGCCGACGCTCCTCGAGCGCTACATGAGCGCCGCCCGTGAGGTCAGCCGACTGGCCGTCGGGGCATCGTCCATGGCGCCAGCCGGCGAGACGTTCCGGGTAGTGTCTGATCTGTCGCAGTACCAGCACCGGGACGGCCTGCCATTCGGGACCCGCGGCGGGATGACGGTCACCTACAACTTCCCGCGGGACGGCGACTACGACATCAAGTTGGAGTTGCTCGACCTGTTTGCCGGCGCGCCGATTCGAGAGCCGCATCAACTCGAAGTGAGCGTCGACGGCAACCGGGTCACGACGTTCCCGCTGGCTCCGCCCGATACGAGCACTGACCAGGGCGTCGCCTATAACACGGGACCGGACGAACTGCAGGTGCGGGTGCCGGTGAACGCCGGCCCGCGGACCGTGACGGCCACGTTCATCAAGAAGACCGATGCGCTCGCCGAGAGCATCCGACAGCCGTTCGCCCGGCCGCACGGCGAGGGTGACTACCTCTTGTATCAGCCCCACCTGGGCACCATCACGGTCACTGGGCCGTTCAACGCTACCGGCGCCGACGATACCCCGGCGCGGCGTAGAATTTTCGTCTGCCGTCCGGCTGGTCCGGACGACGAGCCGGGGTGTGCGCGCCAGATTCTGTCGACGCTCGCGCGGCGGGCATACCGTCGCCCGGTCGCGGAAACGGACCTGGAGCCCCTGCTGGCGTTCTACGCGGAGGGGCGACGCGACGGCGGTTTCGACGTCGGGATTGAGCGGGCGCTCCGGGCCTTGCTCGTGAGCCCCGATTTTCTGTTCCGGGTGGTGTCCGATCCACCGGGGAGCGAACCCGGTATCCCGTATCGACTCACCGACCTCGAGCTGGCGTCGCGCATCGCGTTTTTCCTGTGGAGCAGCCTGCCAGATGACGAACTGCTGGACGAGGCGGCCCAAGGGCGGTTGCGGGAGCCGGCGCAGGTAGAGCGTCAGGTCCGTCGGATGCTGGCCGACCCCCGGTCCGAGGCGCTGGCCAAGAACTTCGCGGGGCAGTGGCTTCGGCTACGTAACATCTCGGGTGCCTTGCCATCGGACGTGCTGTTTCCCGACTTCGGGGAGAGCTTGCGGAAGGACTTCGTTCGGGAGACCGAGCTGTTCTTTGACAGCATCATCCGGGATGATCGCCCCATCACCGATCTGCTGACGGCTGACCACACATTCCTCAACGAACGGTTGGCGAAGCACTACGGCGTCGCCGGGGTCTACGGCAGCGACTTCAGACGAGTCACGTTGGCCGACCCCAATCGTCGCGGGTTGCTGGGCCAGGGGAGCATCCTGACGGTCACCTCCTATCCGGATCGCACGTCGCCGGTCGGGCGGGGCAAATGGGTGCTCGAGAATGTGTTGGGCACGCCGCCGCCGCCGCCGCCGCCGAACGTTCCGGAGTTGGAGCCTGCCGCCGAGACGGGCACGGTGTTGGCGATGCGTGAGCGGATGGAGCAGCATCGGGCGAATCCGGTCTGCGCGAGCTGTCATCGAGTGATGGATCCCCTCGGGCTCGCGCTTGAGAACTTTGACGCTGTCGGTCGATGGCGCCCCACCATGCCGGGCGGCGGGGTGATCGACGCGACCGGAACAATGCCCGATGGGACCGCGTTCGACGGGCCGGCCGACCTGCGCGGTCTGCTGGTCACGAATCCGGAGCAGTTCGCGACCGTGGTGACGGAGAAGCTGCTGACCTACGCGCTTGGGCGCGGGGTGGAGCACTACGACGGGCCTGCCGTGCGCCGCATCACGCGAGACGCTGCGGCGCACGACTTCGGGCTGGCCTCCCTGGTTGTGGGCGTCGTGCACAGCACGCCGTTTCAGATGCGGCTGGCCAAATTCGATTCGGCTGAGTAGTTCCGAGGAGAGAACCAGTCATGTTCATTTCCAAGATGTCGCTGCCCCGTCGCACCTTTCTTCGCGGCATGGGGGTCACCCTTGCGCTGCCGCTGCTCGACGCGATGGTGCCGGCCGCTACCGCGCTGGCTAGGACCGCGGCGAAACCGGTGCGTCGACTCGGCTTCGTCTATGTGCCGAATGGCGCGGTGATGCCGTCCTGGCAGCCGGCCGGCGACGGCGCGCTGACCGAGTTGTCGCGGTCGTTGAGCCCGCTCGCCCCGTTTCAAGACCAGGTGATCGTGCCCATCGGGCTCAGTCAGAAACAGGCGGAAGCGCTGGGCGATGGCAACGGCGAGCATTCGCGGGCCGGGACCGTCTGGCTCAGCGGCGTGCATCCCAAGGAGACCGAGGCGGCGGACGTCCGAAACGGAACCACGGCCGACCAGATCGCCGCGCAGCACATCGGTGGCGATACGCCGCTGACGTCGCTCGAGTTGGCGATGGAGCAGACGTATCTCATCGGGAACTGCGACAACGGTTACAGCTGCGTGTACACCAACAGCATTTCGTGGCGGTCGCCGACCAGCCCGAACCCACACGAAACGAACCCGCGTATCGTGTTTCAGCGCATGTTCGGTGATGGAGGCAGCCCAGAGCAGCGACTGGCGCAACTACGCGAGGACCGGAGCATTCTCGATTGGGTGACCGCCGACATCGCGGATCTGCAGAAGAGGCTGGGGGCGGCCGATCGAGGGAGTGTGAGCGAGTATCTCGACTCCGTGCGTGAGATCGAGCGCCGTATCCAGGTGTCGGAACGGCAGCACGGCGAGTCCGCGCTGGAGCTTCCCGACCGACCGGTGGGTGTGCCGGAGTCGTACGATGAGCACGCGAAGCTCATGTTCGACCTGCTGGCGGTCGCCTTCAAGGCCGACATCACACGCGTCTTTGTGTTCACGCTCGGGAAGGAGCAGACCAACCGCGCGTATCCGGAGCTCGGCGTAAACGCCGCCCACCACGCGGTCTCGCATCACCAGCACGACCCGATCAAGTTTGAACAGGGTGCCAAGGTCAACCAGTACCACATCGGCTTGACGGCTCACTTTCTGAACGCGCTGAAGGCAACGGCTGACGGCGACGGGACCTTGCTCGATCATTCGTTGGTGCTGCATGGCGGCGGGATCAGCGACGCGAATGAGCACTCCCACATCGATCTACCACTGGTCATGATTGGTGGCGCTGGAGGTACCAAGGGCGGTCGTATCCTCCGGCATTCGAAGGACACGCCGATGAACAACCTGCTTGTCTCGATGCTCGATCGCGTTGGCGTGCGCACCGACCGGTTCGGTGATGCCACCGGGGCGCTTCCGCTCGAACCGCTGTCCGGGGTCTAGGGGTCTAGCCGTCGCCCTTGCTGGGGACTCCCCGCCGTG
>CAUZDS010000045.1:0-5869 GCA_963578725.1 Vicinamibacteria bacterium | reverse complement strand
CCACCGACCGCGCGAATCGCCATGCCACAGACGGATGTCGTCCGCGAGATGCGGCCGGCCGTCTAGGGGGATCACGCGGGCCTCGCGCATCATCTCGTAAAGGATCACCACGTGGTCCGGCGTCTGCAGAATCTGAAGGTTTTGGTTGTAACCACCCGGAAGCCGGGGCAGACCACGCGTGACACACCGCTCGAGAAGGCTTCGATCCTCCCAGGAGGCGGCGGGCCGGTCTCGAGCCTCCGCCCTGACGTCGACTCGCCGTTGTCCGTCCGGTGTCAGGGGCGGAATTCTCCCATTAGGGGGATCCACGATCAGCGACGTGAGCCGGGTCGACACGACGTTCACTCCCCGGTCAAACCAATAGTCGTTGTACGAACCGACGTTGCCACCGACGGGCAAGGGTTCAGTTCTGACGGCACTTGGCCGCGCCCGCTGATCAATACGGTCAACGGCCTGCTGTTCAAGGTCAGCGGCTTCCTCTGCCGTCAGAATTGCTTTCCCAGCCAATTCCTCGGGGCGTTCCAACGGCGTGATCGTGCGGTAGTCCCAGAGGCCCTGCAGGTCCGGGTGACCCCACGGTGTCCGGAGCGGACTCGACGTGTCGGTCGTCTGGGCCTGGGCGGCCGCAGGCACGAGCACGACCATCAACAGCAACACCGTGATCACCGTAGCCAACGTAGCGAGAGATCGATCGCTCATCTAAACCTCCCCTTTCCGAACCCGAGTGTGCAAGATCGGGTGTGGCCTCGCGACTTCCAATCGACACGAAGCGTTGCGCTCCTAACATCAAGGAGGGTTGGAGCACCGCGTCGGGTTGTCGTGGAGTCTGCCGCATTCTACTCCCGCAGCCGCTTCGATCCCAGAGACACGGTGGGGGTCAATGGGTGCTTGCGTCGGTCGCTGTTGATCGGTCACCTGCACCCCCGAGATCGTGGGGGAAACGAGGAGTCTCGCCCGCCGGTACACTGGGGCGATGAACGCGATCGAGGAGATGGCGTGCGCCACGCCCGCGTGCGACAACCGTGGAAACCGGGCCTCAACATCGTGGGCTACGGCTCGTTTGCGACGAAGTCGGGCCGACGGCGGCGGTATCGCTGCACAGTCTGCAGGGGAACGCTCAGCACGAACACGGGGACGGCATACAGCGGGCTTCGCTGCACGCGTCGCGAGTTCGACCAAGTGGCACGCCTGCGCGTCGAGGGCGTGAGCATTTCGGCGACCGCCCGGGTCACGGGCCATTCCCGCAACACCATCGCGCGATGGCTGGAGCGGGCCTCGACGGCCGCGGAGCGCTTCAACGACCGGATGCTGTGCGGTTTCGACCTCGTTGAGCTGCAGGCGGATGAGCTCTGCACGTTCGTCGGCAATAAGCGCAAGACCGTCTGGCTGTTCGCGACCATCGAGGTGTCCTCGCGCTTGTGGGCCGGTACCGTCCTGGGCCGCCGCTCCGATCACAACGCCAGGGCCGTCATCAATGACGTCATCCGCCGGGGGCGAGTCGTGGGACGTCCACTGATCGCCACCGATGGCTTCGAGTACTACCTCGGCGCGGTTGCGCGACTCTTTGGGTCGGCGTGCGTCTATGGTCAAGTGCTCAAGACGCGGCGGAACAATCGTGTTGTCCGGGTCGAGCGCCGCGTGAAGATCGGCACGGCGAATCGACTGAAAGCCGCGTTGTGGGAGTCGGAGGATTCCGAGACCCTGAACACCTCGTTCGTCGAGCGCCTCAACCTCACGATTCGGCAAGCGTCGGCGTACTTGCGCCGGCGCTCGCCCTGCCACGCCCGTGACACAGACCAGCTCCGCAGCCACGTCGAGCTCGTGCGGTGCCACTACAACTTCGTCCGACCGCACCGGGCCTTGCGGTTCGGGCACGAAACGAGGACCCCAGCCATGCAGGCCCGTCTGGTGAGCAGGCGATTGGCCCTGAGCGACATCTTCACAGGGCGGCTTGTCACTCTGCGCGTGTTTGTGGCGGTCGTCGAAACTGCCGCGGGCGGGTTGCCGATGCTCTCATGGTCGTACGAACAACGAGCGGCGGCCTGATCAACAGCGAGCGGCGCAAGCACCCTCTCGGAAACTCAACCGTCGCGGCTATCCTACAGGGCGGAAGAGTAGCAGATCAGGAATTGCGCTCTCTCGGAAACTATCTGAGTGTGTGCGATCTTCAGCAGGTTCGAGGGCTGTCATATCTCGGTGACCTCTAAACTAGTGGAGTCCGTGGTGAAAGCTCTGCTGTATTCGACCGGCGTTGAATCCCGCGGGGAGGCGACGCGATGCGACTGCCGATGATCCTGGCCATCGCGCGAGCCGAGATCCGATCCATCCGCCGCCTCGTCCGGTACTGGATGTTCTCGATCTTGTCGGTGGCCATCACCTTCCTGATCTACCTTCGCTATGCGGGCATCCACGGCTTCGTCTCGCGGTTCTCGGCCACCGTCGGCGCTGGCGCGCCGCGGTATCTGATGGCGTTCATGGGCATCTTCCTTATGGCCATCTTCCTGCTGGGCCTGATCTTTCTGGCGTTCGACGTTAGAGCCAGAGACGAACGGGAACGCATCGCCGAGGTGCTCGACGTGCGCCCGCTATCCAACCCCGAACTACTCGTCGGGCGCGGTCTGGGTCTGGTGTTGATGGCCCTGGCACCGGGGCTGTTCGTGGCGGTCACGGTCCAGGTCTTCGGGTCCGCGGCGCTGCGGTTCGACTGGTATCTGGGCGAGCCGGTCGAGCCGTACTCACTGGTCGCGTTCACGTTCGACGCGCTGTCGGTCTCTGCGCTGTGGTGCGTGGTCGTCATGCTGCTCGCCATCCTGGTGCGCAACCGGCTGGTGGTTGTACTGGGGGCCCTCGTCCTCTTCGGCCTCCAGTTCTGGCTCGTCGTCCGGTGGCCGGTCTCGATCTACTTCCAGCCGATCCTGGGCTCGTTGATCGGCTCCGGCACGGCCTCTGACCTGGTGCCGAGCCTGGGCACGGGTGCCGACTTCGCGCGACGCGGCGCCCTCTGGCTCCTGGCCGCCGGAGGCCTGGCCCTGGCGGCGGCGTTCCATCCACGACCGGACAGCGGGTCGACGGTCCGGCGAATCGCGCTCGGTACCGGACTGGTCGCCGTCGCCGGTCTCATCATGGGGACCATGGCCCGGCAGGCCGGGGCCGCGCTGGACGAACGCGCTGGCTGGCTCGCGGCACACCAGGCGCAGCGCGATGATCCTCGCGCCGACATGCAGGCCGTGACCGGAACCGTGCGCATCGAGCCGGGCCGTCACGTCGATCTCGCCCTCGCGCTCCGGGTGCAGGCGCCGCCAGGCGGGCGGCTCGACACACTGCTGTTCACCCTCAACCCGGGGCTCGTGGTGGAGGGGGTCGCGGTCGGCGGGGCGGACGCGACCTGGACGCACGCCTCCGGTCTGCTGGAGGTCACGCCCGCGAACCCGGTGGCGGCAGCAGCAGAGACCACCGTCGATCTCGTCGCCTCGGGACGACCTGATATCGGTTTCGGCTACCTCGACTCCGCGGTCGATCTGGGCGTTGGCCCCCTCCTAAACAGGCAGCTCGGTGTGCTCGGGCGCGAGATCGGCGTCTTCAGCTCGCGCTATGTCGCGCTGATGCCGGGGCTCGGCTGGCTACCGCATGCCGGGAGCGACGTGCCCACCGGCGACCCGCGAACGCATCCCGCCGACTACTTCGAGGTCGATCTCGAGGTCGAGGTTCCGGCTGGGTGGCTGGTGGCGGGACCGGGGCGCCGGGAGACGCTCGACGGCGATGCCAACACCGCACGCTTCCGTTTCCACCCTGGCGCGCCGGTCCCGCAGGTGGGGCTGCTGGCGGCGCGCTTCGCACGTCGCGCTATCGCGGTGGCCGGCGTCGAACTCGAGATTCTCGTGCATCCGACGCACGACCGCAACCTGCGGTTCTTCGAAGATGCGGCTGACGCGATCCGGACCCGGGCCGAGGAGGTCTTCACCGACGCCGAAACACTTGGTCTGCCGTATCCGTACGGCGGTCTGACGCTGGTCGAGTCCCCGAGCACCCTGCGTGGCTATGGCGGCGGCTGGCGCATGGACACCACGCAGGCGATGCCCGGCGTGCTGCTGCTGCGCGAGAACAGTTTCACGACCGCGCGCTTCGAGTTCGAATTCCGCGATCCGGACAGCTTCGCCGAGCGCGACGGTGGACTGGCGCGCGCCAAGGTCGAGGCCATCGAGCGGTTCTTCGAGAACGATGTCAGCGGCGGCAATCTGTTTCTGGGCGGGTCCCGGAACTTCCTGCTGTTTCAGACCGGCGCGCGGGGTGAGGGCGCCCTGGCGATCGACTTCGTGATCGATGAGCTCGTCAACCTACTGCTGACCGGCAAGCGCGGCTACTTCTCAGTATTCACGTTAGCGCAGCCGTCCGACGCCATGAGCGGCGAAATCATCGGAAGCATGGTGACCGGCCACATGGACTCGGTCGTCGAGGCGGTGCTGGCCGCGGTGTCGAACCGGCCCTCGGTCTGGGACCGAGCGCTCGGTTCATCGATGGCGGACCTCGAGCCGACCGAGGACGCCCCGCAAGCGCTCAACGTGCTGGCGCTCAAGAGTCACGCGATCGCGCGGTCGATCCTCGACGGCCTCGGACGCGAAAAGACTGCGGCGCTCCTCGCCGCGCTCCGTGCCCGGTACCGCGGGCGGCATTTCACGGCCGCCGATCTCGCGCAGGTCGCCTCGGAGCTCGCCGCCGACCTGGACCCGCTGATCGGCGACTGGCTGCACGAGGCGACGCTGCCAGGCTTCGTGACCTCGCCGGTCGTCGTCGAGCGGTTGGCCGACGACGCGCAGGGCACGCCGCGCTACCAGACCCGCGTCCACGTGCGCAACGACGAGGCCACACCGGGTCTGCTGCGCCTGCGCTATCGCTCCGGCGAGGAGACGACCGCCACCCGCTGGGACGAGACCGAGCCCGTCCGGCTGGCCGGACACGAGGCGGTCGAGATCGGGGTGCTGAGCTCGACGCCGCCCCGTGCCCTCTGGCTGCAGCCCTATCTGTCGCTCAACCGTCACGATGTCCAGTTGACCCTGCCGCGTGTCGACCAGGAGGCGCAGGTGGGCGCCGAACCGTTCCTTGGCGTCCGCTCCAGCGCGTGGCGGCCGGTGAGGACCGCGGACATCGTGATCGACGATCTCGACCCGGGCTTCTCCGTCGAAGTCGTCGAGGCGGAGAACGGCCGGCGGCTCGGCGGTGGCCGGGCGAGCGTCCGTGTGGGCGTTGCCGACATGGACCAGGGGTTGCCCGAGTCCAGCGGGTTCACCGGGGCGCCCACGGAGTGGAGCCGCAGAGCGGAGTCGTCGAGTTGGGGCAGGTACCGGCACACGATTGCCCTGATCGGGCGCGGCTCCGGCACCCGGCGCGCCGTCTTCACGACGACACTGCCGCATGCCGGCCGCTGGCGCCTGGCCTACCACATCCCGGCGCTGACCAGCCGGACCTCGACCACGATCGCATCGTCCGCGGAGATGCTGCTGCTGGAGGACGAGTTCACCGCGCCGGTCGGGCTGAGCGGCTCGCTCGGCGCGTATGATGTGACCGTGAGGGCCGGCGGCGAGGAGCGTTCCCTCGAGTTCGACGGTGCCGCGGCGGAGACCGGGTGGAACACGCTCGGCGAGTTCTCTCTGTCGGAGGGGTCGGTGCAACTCGTGGTGTCGAACCGGACCTCGGGGCGTCTGGTGATCGCCGATGCCGTTCGATGGCAATCGGTGTCCGACGAGAAGTATTGAACCCCTCTCCTCCCGGTCAAAGCGTCATTCCTCTTTTGTTTTTCTCAGGTAAGGCAATTAGGGAGGGACAACTCTACCGGACACCCCCCCATAAAAAGGAAAGGTGTCTGTCCGGTGTC
>CAUZDS010000044.1:0-6199 GCA_963578725.1 Vicinamibacteria bacterium | reverse complement strand
GCTCGTGGTGGTGACGGAGACCGCAGAACGGGCTGGCTGATGGGAGGGGACATCTGACTCGATTTCTCTCATACTAAGTGGACCAATCAATGGGGGCAGGTCAGAATGTCAAGGTCCAACGCGGGACCGATCCGGGATGGAGAGCAGACTGCCGACGACTGGTGGGTGGCTGGTAGCGCTGGCCCTCGTGCTGCACCTCGGCTGCAGCGATGGCAGCTCTCCGACCAGTCCGACGCCGGTGTCCGGATCGGCCACGGCGCTTGCTGCTGGGTCGGCGGAGCTCGCGGACCTCGACCCCGATCTGGATCCCGTGCTGGTCGAGGAGCCGCCTGGGCCCGGCCCGTTCGATTCGCCCAGTTCGGTTAAGCAGCTGGCCTGTCCCGGCCCGATCGCCGTGACGTCACCGCGCGGCTGGCAGACGGTAGTCGACTTCGAGGTGCCGTCCAGAACGGTCGGTGGCGCCCGGGCGCCGGCGGCCTGCGTGCCCGGGCCAGGGACGCGCTTTCGCGTGGGCGACACGGAGGTCGTCTGCACGCGGACGGACCGTGCGAGCGACGGCTCCCTCTGTGCGTTTTCGGTACGCGTCGTCGAGCCGATCGCGATCACGAAGACGCCGACCGTGCTCGCCTTCGGCGATAGCATCACGGAGGGTTATCTCGCGACCAGCTTCAGCAGAGTTCTCAGCCGATCGGCCTACGAGGAATTCTGGATCTCGAGGTCTCACAACTTCGATGCGACGTCCTATCCCACCCAACTTCGGGGGTCCATGGAAGAGCGCTATGGCCCGGAGGTGATAGTCGTGAACGGGGGGCGCGGCGGCGAGACTGCCAGCAAAGGGAAAAAGCGGTTCCTCGGGAGGTTCCAGGATGCGAATCCAGATCTCGTGCTGCTGCTGGAAGGGGTCAACAGCGTCACGTTGGCGATCATTGTCGCGAACGACACGGGAGGATCGCCAGACACGGCGAGTATCGCTGAAGACCTTCGCTCGATAGCGCGCGCGGCGCAGGTTCGTGGCGCCCAGGTGTTACTCGCCACGTTGACGCCGATTGGCGACCTCCGGGAGCAAGAGACGCCTGGGTATCGCAGCGTCGTCCAGGATCTCAACCGGCGTATCAGGGATGTCGCGAACAGCATGGGTATCGGACCGGCGGTCGATCTCGCCAACAAGATGAGCCGGTCGTTGATCAGCGTCGACGGCATACACCCGACCCGTGAAGGCTACGTCCGGATCGCGGAGATCTTCTTCCAGGCAATAGTCCAGCGGTTCGAGGTGACAAAGATGACGTCGATGCTTCGCCCGCCGGGGATGCCCGATCCAGCAGACGGGCGACTGTTCGTGGTGGGCCCGAGCGCTTCCATCCCCCTACAGCATCCGCACCACGCCGTACACAGGGCCGACGCCGAATAGCAGTGCGGCACCGTACCGCTGCCACCCCCCGAGGCTGACCACGGATCTGCCCACGAGGAGCACGGCCGGCAGGAGCGTCGAATCTACCCAGAACCAGACGACGGGATCCATGCGGAACTTCGGCACGCCCGGACGAATGGACATGAAGAAGACGAGGACGGACCAGAACCACAGGTGCAGCAGGGGCAAGAGGAACGACGGCGGCTGGACTGCGCGAGCCCGGCGTCCGGCGGTGCGCCGCCTGACCACGAACGACGCGGCGATCCATCCCATACCGCCCAGCAGTCCCACTCCCATGAGCGCATTCATCGCCGGATACTCGGGCCCAGGATCCACGATCTCCAGACCAAATCTCGGCTCACCCCTTCGGCGCTTGGCGGTGGCTTCCTCTCGAGATGGTGGCGAGTGGCTGAGATCTAGGAGATAGAACAGCAATGGATAAGGCGAGAGGCCGAGACCGCCGACGCGCTGGAAGTGGTCGCCTACATTGGCCGCCACGCGGCCAGCGATGCCGCGACGGCGGGCACGAGGTAGGCGGCGATGAGACTGACCGGAACGGGATGAGCTCGGACGATTTGCACGAGACGTCGGCGGTCCAGCGACCCAAGGTGAGCCATGCTGGTCATCGGCGAGTTCCTCGAACTGACCTGCTCCTAATCTTCAGATCGTCGATCGGGTAGAAGGAATCCATCTGAGCTTCGGGCAACGCATCGCGCAGTGTAGCTCATCGCGAATCGATCGGCCGCTCACGCGACGGCGCGGTTGCGCCGCTGTCGAGCCATAGGTCCGGCCACTGATCGTTGGCCGGCGAGTGGGTGAGGCGCCAGGCTTGCTCCCACGGCTCCCCGATCTGCCACACGAACAACTCGTAGTCGGCTCGGTCATGCTCGTGGCCTTCCGCCGCGGCGCCCCAGATGAGCCAGGCGCCGTCCGCCGTCACGCGCGGGAAGTACTCGTGGCTGTACTCGTGCGGCAAGTCGATCAAGGGTTCCGGGTCGCCAGCGTCCAGGCGTCGCTGCATGACCCGCGTGCCACCCCGACCTTCGCCTTCGATCCAGACGACTTGCTGTTGGCCGGGAATCCAGGTGATCTGGCAGTCGCGCGTACGCGACATGGGAGAATAGGTTCCGGACACCAGATCCAGGATGCCGACCGTTTCCTCAGGGACGTTGCGCAGCGTGATCGCGACCAGGCTCTCCGTCAGCAGTTCCGGCTCCTCGACGCGTCCCCGCGTTGGCGGGTCGGCCCCGTCGTGCAGCACCGTCTCGGTGCCGCTCGCTAGATCGTAGCGGACGATCCGGTTCTGCCGCATGAACACGAGCCCGGATCCGTCGGGCACCCAGGTTGGATGGTAGGCTTCCCGCGCCACGCGACGCTCATTCCCGCCGTCCGCGTCGATCAGGAACAGATCCCACGATTCGTCCTCGCGGAACGACACCCATTCGCGCTGGCTTCGCAGAAACGAGATGGTCGAGCCGTCTGGCGAAAACCGCGAAAAGAACTCGACGTTGGGGTGACGGGTCAGCCGCCGCTCCTCGCCGGTGGTCAGATCGACCAGATACAGCTCGTGGTTGTCTTCACGGTTCGACGACCAGACGACCCGCCCGCGCACCCTGGCCCCGAGCTGGCCGAACGCCACACGCTCCGGCTCCGAGAGGCCGTCGAGTTGCGGCGGCGGCTCCGGTGGGACCCATCGCGTGTACACGCGGGTCAGGGCCGGCAGTTTCGAGACGACGTCGATTGGACCGTACAGCGCGGCGGCGACGAGCGACGCGGCGAGCACGGACACGGCCAGGTAGGTCACCAGACGCATGGCAATTACTCAAAGAACGCTTCGACATCGAGGTCCGCGTTAACCTCCCAGCGCAGCTCGACGGCGTTGACCGCCGAGCCATCGACGCGCCAGTAGCGAAACCCCCCGTCGGGGTTCGCCGATAGGGTGACTATCATGCCGGGAAAGTAGTAGCCCGAGAAGGTGTCACCCACCGGGTGCCCGTCGACGTGTCCGCGGCCACCGCCGAGCCCACGCACCGTCACACGGTGGCTCGGGTCGGTGTTGAGATAGACCTCGGCCTGCTCACGGACGATAGCCGGGCGCCGATCGACGAACGTTTCGAGCAGCGGCAAGTAGTCCAGATCTACGCCCCGCAGGCCCAACCGGCGGCCCAGCTCGGCGTAATGGTCGAATCGCTCGCGCAGGAAGTCGGCGGTCAGACGGTGGTTCATCGTCTCCGTGAAGATCCGCTTGAAGTAGTCCCGATAGGCCGCATCCTCCGCGAGCATCGTCGTCAGCAGCCTCGAGCGCACCTCGGTGTCACGCCACCCGCGTGCGGGTTCGCCGGCGCGCTCCAGCGTGGTCTCAAACGCATCGTGCTCCCACGGCACCGCGGCGCGTTGGTTGTAGTCCATGAAGCTGTGATCCATGTCCCAGTTGATCCAGAACCAGCGACCCTCGGGATCGGAGCGATCGAGCAACTGGGCGCCCTGGAAGGCGTCCTCGGTGCCGCAGAACACGACCGCCAGGAACCAGCGGGTGAGGTTCTCGATGTCGATGCGCTCGGCGACCCGGTCCATTCGGATTTCATCGAGTCCACCGACCCAGGCGCTCAGCTCGCGGTAGGATCGGTTGTCGGCGGCAAACTCGGCATGACCGAACCGCGGCACGAGCAGTTCCGGAATCATGTTGTCGCGCACGTGCTCCGTCAGCACGTAGACCCCCTGCCACCCGCCATTCAGAAACAGCTGCACGGGCTGGGTGTGCGGGACGTGGGCCCCGATCCGCCGGGTGATGTCGTAGGCTAGAGGATTAATGAAATGCCAAATGTGTCCGGTGGTGTCCTCTCGAACATCGTTGTGGACGACCAGCCGCCGGATCGGATCGACCGCGCCGTCGAAGAGCAGGCCCGACCAGATCCGATCCGCGCCGTACTCGCGGCGGAAGTACAGTCGGAAGCTCTTCTTCGCCGACATCGTGCGCGTGAGTCCGCCGTGGACGCGCAGCCCGGCGCCGCTCGCGAACCGGAGCTGCCCGTCCGTGTAGTAGGAAACCGACGCCGGGCGCTCCCAGTCGCGACCGCGCGCCTGGACGTTGGCGATGATACCCGTGTCCGGGTCGTAGAGGCTGTCGGGTGGGATGTGAATGGACAACAGCGGCTGGCCGAGGGCGATCTGGTCCGCCGGAGCGATGACGGAGCTCGGCAGATCCCCTGGGGTTCGTTGAATCGCGAAGCGCAGCCGCGGGAACGGGTCCAGCCAGGCGGCGATCAGCGTCGCGACGGCGAACGCCGCGGCCACTGCCACCGTTCGCCCGACCAGACCGGCGGGGGGGCGAGGTGACGGGGTCACCGGGGTGCTCCGACTGCTGCAGCGTAGCACGTCGCGTACTTCGAGAACGATCCGAGACGGCAGCCGAGCCGCAGCGCGGGCCAGAGCGGCCGCGGCAGCTCCTTGGCGTGGGCGCCTTTGACTTCCAGCACGGCCTGGGCCAGCGCCGCGCGGAAGCGCGGTCCCGTCAGGTGCGGATGCGATCGGGCCACCGTGATTCGCCGATCGAGGTTGATTCGAAGTCCGCTCGACGGTTCGAGAAATCGATGGCGTTCGTAGCGGATCACGAAGACCGGGACCAGCGGGGGAGCGTGGACACCGTGCGACCGCAGTAGCTCCGCGGTGCGTGCCAGCGCAGGCTCCGCGAGCGACGCCCCGTCCAGCCAACTGGCGTCGAACGGCGCCTCGAACCGCCGCTTGCTGCGGGCACTCCCGATCCGCTGCTTGATTTCGAAGAACGAGCCGGGCGTGCCGAAGCGACCGTCGAGGTCGCGGTACCACCGGAGCCGAAACTTCGTCTTGAGAAAGTCGCTGTTAAGCTTCTCGTACAGGCCACGCCGGTCGCGTGTGTCGTAATACAGGCTCGAAACGACGTTCGCCGGATGCTCGGCATCCGGGCGGCAATGCTGACGCAGGAGGGCCAGCGCCACCCCGGCACGGCCTTCTGCCAGCGCGAACTTCGCTTCTGCTTGCGGGGCGCGGATCGTCGGCGTCATCGACATCAGGGGTATCAGCGGTATCCTCGGCGGCGCTTACGTCGGCCGGATTGCAGCGGCGGCTCGACCCCGCACGCCCGGCAGGACCCCATTGTACCGCTCTGAGGTGACCAGCCCGTGGTGAAAATCCCGCTACATTCGACCGCCGATGCATCCCGCCCCGCGGCGTTATGACCTTACCCGGGTTTGAGGTGTCCACCGAGGGGTCAAGGTGACCGATCTAGCGGGAGCGTGCGTCGAAGAACTCACCAACCTCCGGGATCTCTCCGAACGTGGGGTCGCCTTCTACACCAACACCCGGTTGGAGCCGGAGTCGATCATCACCCTCGAATTGAATGTGCTGGTGGGCGTGTCTGGTCGGGTCATCCCGGCCAGCGCCAGGGTGGCCCGGATCACTCGGGTCACTAAGGTGGCCTTGCCCCCTTAAACCGGTCCAGATCCAGAGAGAGGCGTTCGGGCCAAGAGGGGGCCAGCGATGCCGAGAACACGCTACACGCCGGAGCAACTCATCCCCAAGTTACGCCAGGCCGAAGGTGAGCGTGCCCGAGGGCAGAGCGCGGCTGAGGGCTGTAGAAAGCTCGGCACGAGTGAGCAGACGTACTCCCGGTGGCGCAAGGAATACGGGGGGCTACGCGTGGATCACTTGAAGCGCCTGAAGGCCCTGGAGCTCGAACACCGCCGCCTGCGGTCGGTCATCGCCGATCAGGCCCTGGCGCTCGTGGTGGTGACGGAGACCGCAGAACGGGCTGGC
>CAUZDS010000043.1:0-6710 GCA_963578725.1 Vicinamibacteria bacterium | reverse complement strand
CGTGGATGTGGTGGTCGAGCCGGTGTATCTCGACGTCGTAAAGATCATCCGTGCGCGGCGCCCGCACTGATCGCGCGGCTGCCACAAGACTCTACTGATTCCACACCCTCCGCCGTCTCTTGTGGGGGTCCGTGCTTGAGCGGGCGGGTTTGATTGAGCGGGATTGTCGACGAACAATGCGGTCCGGCACGACTCAAGGCACAAGAGATGGCGTTGGCCGTCGACTGGCTGCACCGAATTCAAAGGATTGTGGGGGACGAGCTTTCACCCTGGAGCTCCAGACAGAGCGTCCTGAGTGCTCCTAGTCGGCGATGAAGCCCGTGAGGCGGCGGGCCCCCGCGACGAACTTCTCGCGAAGGGAGTTCAGGGCATCGGTCACCGGGGCTGCCTGTTTGTCCAGCTTCTCCAACTCGTCCGCCGCCTCTCGGGCGCGCGCAGCAAGTTGCTCAGGTGCGGCGCCGAGGTCGATAGGCACGTCACCACCCCCGGCAAGAAATCCGATACCCGCCGCGACGGTTACGATACCGACGTACTTGATGAGTCGAGTGATGCGCATGATGGCCCCCTTGGGCTGTCGGACCGTCTATCGGCCGTTCGCTCCCCGAGCGTGAACGGCGTCGTGACAAACATCCGGCTCGGGTGTCCCTATTCCGCCCGCAGCGCAATCATCGGATCCACGCGCATCGTCCGACGTGCGGGAATCAGACAGGCGAACAGCGCCGCGCCCAGCAGCACGAGGGACACCGCGAGGAACGTCGTCGGGTCGGTGGGCGCGGTTTCGTACAGCAGATTGGAGAGCACGCGGCTCAGCGCGGTGGCACCGGCCAGCCCGAGAATCAAGCCGAGCACGACCATGGTCAGGCCCTGGCGCAACACCATGCCGACGAGGCTGGCCGGCGGTGCGCCAAGCGCCAGGCGCACGCCGAATTCGCGAGTGCGCTGGCTCACTGACGTGGCGATGACTCCGGCGATGCCCGTGACCGTGATCAGCAGCGCCAGCCCGGCAAACAGCACCAGCAGCGTCATGGTCAGACGTCTCGTTGCGAGCGTGTCGTTGACGGTCTGGGCCAAGGTGCTGAAGCGTTCCACGGGTTGCTCAGGGTCGACCGCGTGCACCGCTTCGCGCACCTCCGTGGCGAGCGACAGCGGGTCCACCCGCGCCCGCACCAGGATACGGGTGGCACCGGAGACCTGGAGAAACGGGCGATAGAGCGCGTCCGTGGGAGCGCTGTCGAGCCCGTCATGCCGCACGTCGCCGACGACGCCGACAATTGTGAGCCAGGCCTCGCCGCCGTTGAGCGTCACGCGCTGCCCGACCGGGTCGGCGGCCTGCCAGTGGCGCTCGGCCAGCGAGCGGCTGATGATCGCCACGCCCGGGCCTTCCTCATCATCCAGATTGGTGAACGTCCGGCCAGCGAGCGCGGTAATCCCGATGGTCTCGAAGTATTTTGGACTGGCGACGCGCACGTCGAGACGGGGCCGCAGGTCCGGGTCTTCGTGCTCACGGCCCTCGATATCGAAGGCTTGTTGCTGCGCCGGTTGCCCGTCGAGCGGGACGTCGCTCGCCACCGCCGCCGACAGCACACCGGGCCGGCTCTCGATGCGGTCGAGCACGCCGGTGAAGAGCCGCCGCCGACTGTCGGGCGTGCGGTATTTCGACCAGTTGGGAAAGATCTCGGCGGTCAGGACGTTCTCCGGATTGAACCCGGGGTCGACCTGCTGCAGCTTGTAGAAGCTGGCGAGCAGGAGGCCGGCGCCAATCAACAGCATGAAGGACACGGCGACCTGCGCCACCGTCAGGCCCTGGCGAAACCAGTTCCGGCTGCCGCTGTCGGTGCTTTGCCCGCTCCCTTCCTTCAGTGCGGTGGACACGCTGCCTCGGGTCGAGAGCGCTGGGGCGAGTCCGAAGGCGAGCCCGGTCGCGACGGATATGACCAGGGTAAAAACGAGTACCCACCCGTCGAGTGCGATCTGACTGGTTCGCGGCGTCAACAGCCCCGCGAATGATACGAGCAGGTCGAGTCCGGCCCAGGCGAGGACAAGCCCCAACGCCCCCCCAGCGAGTCCCAGCAGCGTGGTCTCGGTGAGCAATTGCGTTACGATGCGGCCTCGACCCGCGCCGAGGGCGGAGCGCAGCGCCAGCTCCCGCTCTCGTCCGGTCATCCGGGCCAGCGTGAGGTTCGCGACATTGGCGCAGGCGATGAGCAGCACGAGCCCGGTAGTGCCAAGCAGAATTAACAACATGGGCCGAGCATTGCTGGTCAACTCGTCCGCGAGCAGGGTGGTGACGGCGGTGTAGCCGGAGCCCGGTTCATACACGTCCGGGAAATCCTGTCCGAGCCGCCCCGCCACGGTGGCCAGATCAGAGCCGAACTGCTGGGTTCCGACCCCGTCCCGCAAACGCCCAAAGGCGACCATGCCACGAAACGCGGTGCGGTCTTCATGCATCCGCGCCTCCCCACGGGCCCGGAAGGGACACGCGGACGTCGGCATGTACACGTCGTTGTCGCGTGGATACTGCGGAATTGGCGGCAGCACCCCGACCACGGTGTGCGGTCGGTCGTTCATCTCGAACACGGAGCCGACAATGTCCGGGTCTCCACCGAAACGTTGCTGCCAGTAGGGGTAGCTCAGCATCAGCACCGCTTCGGCGCCCAGGTCGTCGTCTGTGTCGACGAACGACCGCCCGAAGAGAGGCTGTACGCCAAGCACGTCGAAGAAGTTCGCGGAGACGACGCCAGTCAGCACGCGGTCCGGTTCACCACGGTTGAGCAATGTGAACGCCATGCCGTGATACTCGACAAACCCGTCCAGGCTTTCGAGTTGATCCCGATAGTCGATGATTTCCTTGACCGAGAAGGGGATGTTGTTCGCGCCCGTCCCTGGCGCCTGTTGCCGGGCCAGCACCAGTTCGTGTCCATCATGATAGGGAAGCGGCCGGAGCAGCACGCCATTGACCACGCTGAAAATCGCGGTGTTGGCTCCGATACCCAGCGCCAGCGTGGCTAGGACTAGCAGACTGTAGCCGGGATGGTGCCACAGGTTGCGCGCCCCGTAACGGATGTCTCGGAGGATGGTGTCGGCCAACCGAGGCTGGTCTGTGCGTGGATGGTGGGCGCGGCCCATGCGTGATTATGCGCTCCGCCGCGACGGAGCACAACGCCGGTCTGCGCGCCCACACCGCTGTGTGTGGATCAGTTGCCGGGGGTGGCGTCAGCGTCCAAACGTACGACCTGTCCCGGGAGAATCTCGACCCGGTGGCTCTGGTTCCCGGTGTTCGAGTTTGTGAGGTTGACAACATAGGCGCCGGGCCGCAAGACCACCTTCTTGTCTCCGGAGGCGCCTCTGGTGGTGCCTACCGTCCGGGTGCCGACCCGGCGATCTCTTCCCTGGACGTCACGACCAGCGAGTCCGGGAAAATCGCCTCGCTGAAGAGCGTGCGATGTCCAGGAAGAATACGCACCGTTCGTCGCACTTCCCCGAGAGGGCTCACGAACAACAGTTCGTGTCGCCCCGCGGTCAGCACCAGTTGCACCGTGGTCGGATGACGCGGTAGGGAGTCCGATTACCATTTCATTGAGCCCGACAACGATCCTGACGCTACGGGCCGCGTTGGCGCGACGGGCGAAAAACACACGGGCGGGGACTGCGTCGTGCAAGGATCACGAGATTGTTCACGCACCACGTTCACCACGGGCTGCCGGGAGCAGAGTTGATGTCACTGAGGTTGCGAGTGTTGGTGATGGCGAGCGGGCTGATTTTCTCCAACGGCACGACCGCAAGGGTCGCGGCCGCTCAGCCGTTGGATCAGGCCACGCTGGCTGCCATTCGGGACGAGGGGTTGTCTCGTTCGCAGGCCATGGACCATGTCAGCTGGCTGAGCGACGTGTACGGCCCGCGGGTTACCGGCACCCCGGCCATCGAGGATGCGCGTCGCTGGGCGATGGAACGGTTGCGCGCCTGGCGCCTGACCGACGTGCACGAGGAACGTTTCGCCTTCGGCAAGGGATGGTCACTGCGGCGGTTCCACGCACACATGATCGAGCCGCAGGTGATGCCCTTGATCGGGTATCCGCGGTCCTGGTCGTCGAGTACCGACGGGACCGTGACCGCCGAGGTGGTGCGGACCGACATCAGCACCCCCGCCGACCTCGAGACATACCGCGGCGCTTTGCGCGGCAAGATCGTGTTGCCGCAACCGGTACGCGAGGTCCCGTTGCTGGAAGGCGATGTGGTGCTGCGGATGAGCGACGCGCAGCTCGCGGACGCCGCGCGGACTCAGGTGCCGCCGGCGCTGGCCGCCCCACGTCCACGTCGCGCCGGCCCGTCATTTGCGGCTCAGCTCCAGCAGTTCTACGTGGAAGAGGGCGTGGTCGCTGTCCTGGATCGGGGTAGCGACGCGGTCACCATGGGCGCCGGTTCCGGGCTGCCGTATAAGACCCAGCGGACCGATGGCGGGACGATCTTCGTCGGCGTCGGCGGTCCTCGGAACGAGGAGGCCGGCAGCCTGGTGCCTGCGGTCACCCTGGCCGTTGAACACTACAACCGGATGGTGCGAATTCTGGACAAGGGACTGCCGGTGCAGGTGGAGCTGCACGTCGAGGCGCAGTTCCATCCCGAAACGGTCGCGACAGACGAGATGAATGCGTTCAACCTGTTGGCCGAAATTCCGGGTACCGATCTGGCCGACGAAGTAGTGATGATCGGTGCGCACTTCGATACGACCCATGCCGGGACCGGCGCTACCGACAACGCGGCCGGGGTCGCGGCGATGATGGAAGCGATGCGCATCTTGCAGGTCGTCGGGGCCCGTCCCCGACGCACGATCCAATTGGCGCTGTGGGGCGCGGAGGAACAGGGGCTGCTCGGGTCACGTGAGTATGTCCGACGTCATTTTGGCGACAGAACCACGATGACCCTCCGGCCGGCGCACGAAAAATTGTCTGGGTACTTCAATATCGACAACGGCGCCGGCCGGCTGCGGGGTGTCTGGTTGCAGGAGAACTACGCGGTTGCACCGGTCTTCAACGAGTGGATCGCGTCGATGGGCGACCTCGGGGTGACCACGCTTGGGCCGCGGCGGGTCTCCGGCACCGACCATGTCTCGTTCGACGCCATCGGTCTACCCGCGTTCCAGTTCATTCAAGATCGGTTGGAGTACAACTCGCGGACCCATCACTCGAACATGGATGTTGTCGATCGGGTCCAGCGAGACGACGTGATCCAGATGGCCGTGGTTGTCGCGACGTTCGCGTACAACACCGCCATGCGCGACGAGCGTCTGCCTCGCAAGCCGTTGCCGCGCGTCGAGCCGTAACCCTGTCCGGCATCCTCTTGCCATGCGTCCGCGCTTGTTCTACGGATGGGTCATCGTGCTCGTCGCAGGGCTGTGCTACGGGCTGGGCATGTCGCCGGTCTATTACAGCTGGGGCATCTTTGCGCCACGCCTGGTTACTGATCTCGGCGTCGATCGTGGCGACGTGGGTGGAGTCTTCGGGCTCTTCAGCGTGGTGTATCAGTGCGTCGGCGTCCTCGTGGGCTTGGCGATCGTGCGGTTTGGCCTTCGCGGTGTGATGGCGGCCGGTTTCTGTATGACGGCCGTCGGCTTGCTGTTCCTCAGTCATGCGGAGACCGTCTTCGACTCCTACATCGGGTTCTCGTTGCTGGGAGGCATGGGCATTGGGTTCTCTACGATCGTGCCGGCCCAGACGCTGGGACAGAACTGGTTCCTGCGCCGCCGGGCGCTCGTGCTCGGCATCATCTTCGCGTCCGGCGGTATCGTCGGCCGCCTGGTGGCACCGGCCGACGCCTGGGTGCTGCAGTACTACGACTGGCGAACCGGGTGGACCGCGATCGCCGCGCTGTCGGTGGCGCTGGCCGTGCTCGCGGGCGTCTTCGTGCGAGACACACCCGAGACGGTCGGTCAGGCACGAGACGGTGGCGAACCGGATCGGCCGCCGGACGTCAAGGCCGATGAGTTGACGGCGGCGGCTGACCAGTGGACGGCAACACAGGCGATTCGCACCCCGCAGTTCGCGCTGATGATCGTGTGCGGGGTCGCGTATGCGGTTCCCTACAACACCGCGGCCGCACACCTCACGTTGCATCTGACCGATCTCGGACACGCCGAGGCGGGAGCCATCGGTTTCGTGGGGACGATGGTGCTGGTGTCCATCGGCGGCCGTCTGATGGGCGCCATCGGCGATTGGGTTCCGCCACAGTGGGCCCTGGCCTTGGCCCTCGCCCTCGAAGGGCTCGGCGCCGGCGGGCTGCTCCTGGCCGCCGATAGCACGATGGCGTTGGCGGCGGTCTCGCTGATCGGCGTGGGGTTCGGTCTGGCCTACATCAGTATTCCGGTTGTGTTCTCCCACTTCTTCGGTCGGCGGGCATTCTCCGTGACCGCCGGGATCCGGATGACCATCACGGGTGTGGTGGCCGGCCTGGGTCCCTGGTTGGCCGGACTCGCATTCGACGCCACCGGCAGCTACGCCGCGCCGTTCATCGGGCTGATGCTCGTGGGCCTCGCCGGCGCTGGATGCGCGGCCGTGCTTCGGCATCCTGGACTGCCGCCTCCTAGGCGGGCAGCGAAACAATTGTCGGGAGCCTGATTCAGCTGATCTGAATACGCTGCGACCCGCCACACGTGGACCCTCGACACCTCGGCGGACATCGAGCGGAGGCAGGTCGACGGATGGCGCAGCTCCGACGCC
>CAUZDS010000042.1:0-7650 GCA_963578725.1 Vicinamibacteria bacterium | reverse complement strand
GGACTCTCCGAGCTGCTCGAGGCAGAGCCGTTCCTCACCGGCGAAGCCCGCGCGTTTCTCATCATCGGGCTACTGGGCGGCTTCACCACCTTCTCCGCCTTCGGCAACGAAACGATGAACCTCTTGCGTCACACCGGAACGGCGACGGCCGGGGGCAACATCCTGGCCAACGTCCTGCTGGCGGTCGGGGGTGTCTGGCTCGGCCGGACCGTGGCGCAGCTCATGACGTAAGGCCCCTGATGCGCGAGACGGACGGGGATCACGCCAGGCGGCACCACCCGTCACTGAAGGATCAGTTCGGGCTGATCGACGTCTATCTGTTCGACCAGTTGCTCAGGGGTCGCATCACCGCCGGGATGACGATCCTCGACGCCGGGTGCGGAAACGGCCGAAACCTCGTGTATCCGTTGAGCCAGGGGTGGGCGGTCTTCGGGGTGGACGCCTCGGCGCATGCCGTCGACGAGACTCGCGAGCTGGCGGAGCAGCTGGCCCCCCGCACTCCGGCGGACCGCTTCCGGGTGGAGCGCCTGGAGGCACTCTCCTTCACGGACGAGGCCTTCGACGCGGTCATTTGCTCAGCGGTGCTGCACTTCGCCGACAGCCAGCCGCACTTCGAGCGGATGCTCGACGAGCTGTGGCGGGTGCTGGCACCGGGCGGGCTGCTGTTCACCCGGTTGGCGTCGTCGATCGGGCTCGAGGACCGGATCGTACCGATCGGGTCAAACAGACACCGTCTGCCGGACGGGACGGACCGCTATCTGGTGGATGAATCGATGCTGCTCGAAGCCACCGACCGACTGGGCGGACGCCTGGCTGACCCGATCAAGACCACCAACGTGCAGGGGCAGCGGTGCATGACGACCTGGTGTGTGTGGAAGCCGGGCGACCGAACGCTCCGGCCGCCCGCCCCGCAATGGGGAACGGTTGCCTCGTAACGCACCGCCGCGGTCCCGGGCTCGCCGTGCTGTCGGTGACCGTGGTCACGCTGGCCACCGGACTGGCGCAGTCGGACACTGATATGGACGTGCTCGCCGAACGCTACGTGACGCTGGTGCTGGCCATGGGACAGCACGACAGCGACTACGTCGACGCCTACTACGGTCCGGAGGCCTGGCGCTCGGAGGCCGCGGCGGCGACACGGACACTCGACCAGATCGGGACCGCGGCCACCACGCTGCTGGCAGAGCTGGACCGGACTTCGGCTGACCCGGAAGCCGAAGAGCTGATCTTGTTGCGACGGCAGTACCTCCGGCGACAGCTCGAGGCGCTGGGGGCCCGGGTCCGGATGCTGGAAGGATGGTCCCCCGCCTTCGACGATGAGTCGAGCGCGCTCTACGACGCGATCGCCCCCAGCCACCCAGAGTCGTACTTCCAGGACACGCTGGCGGAGCTCGAGCGCGTGGTCCCGGGAAGCGGCAACCTGATCGACCGCTACAGTGCATTCCGCGACGACTTCGTCATCCCGGCCGAACGGCTGGACCGCGTCTTCGAGACGGCCATTGCCGAGTGCCGGCGGCGAACTCTGGCACACCTCGAGCTGCCGGCCGGCGAGCGATTCACGGTCGAATACGTCACCGATAAGTCATGGAGCGGCTACAACTGGTATCAGGGCGACTTCCGCAGCCTGATCCAGGTC
The DNA here is from genome assembly GCA_963578725.1 of Vicinamibacteria bacterium. Taxonomy (GTDB): domain Bacteria; phylum Acidobacteriota; class Vicinamibacteria; order Vicinamibacterales; family UBA8438; genus NP936. The sequence continues at coordinate 6,014 of CAUZDS010000042.1, read as the reverse complement.
AATACAGACCTGCCGATCTACATCGACCGTGCGATTGATCTGGCCTGTCACGAAGGCTACCCCGGCCATCACATGTACAACGTGCTGCGGGAGCGAGATCTGGTCCGCGAGCGAGGATGGCCGGAGTTCTCCGTGTACGCGTTGTTCTCGCCGCAGTCGCTGATCGCCGAGGGCACCGCCAACTACGGGATCGAAGTCGCGTTCCCGGGTGAGGAACGGCTGGCGTTCGAACGCGACGTACTCTTTCCAACGGCCGGGCTGGATCCGGCGCGCGCGGCCGAATACGACGCGGTACAGCGGCTCGTCAGCCGGCTCGACTACGCGGGGAACGAGGCGGCACGGCGCTACTTGAACGGCGAGATCGGCCGCGCCGCCGCCGCCGACTGGTTGACGCGTTACGCCATGATGGCGCCCGAGCGGGCCGAGCAACGCACCCGCTTCTTCGACCAGTACCGGAGCTACGTCATCAACTACAACCTCGGGAAAGATCTAGTCGCCGCCTTCATCGACGGCCAGGCGGCGAGTCGATGGAACGCCTTTGCCGCGCTGCTGGCGTCGCCCCGGCTACCCTCCGCGCTGCGGGATCGAAGCGCCTGAGCGGATCGAGCGGTCGGGGGTACGTCGGTAGGGGACCCCTGGTCCTCGCGGGCGGTTCGCGCCGGCGCAGCACCAGGGTCCATCCGGCGGGCCGCCGGGCCACCTGCGGCCCGCCGGCCACGGATCGAATCAGGCGCTGCTCCGACCGCACCGGCGTCGCCGAGGTTCCGATGCGGCACCCCTTGGGGGGATATCAGTTCGCGACTTCGACCAGGGCGACGCGATTCACGCCGCTGCAGGCCAGTACCAGGTTTCCGCCCGCCGTCGCCATCATATTGCGCACGACGCCGCCGCCGGAGGGAATCACCCAGGTCTGAAATTCCTCGGTCTCGCTGTCGAAGCGCACGAGGGTGTTTGGTCTGACCGACGATTCGCTGTACCACAGCACGTTGCCGATCGCGGCGATGCCGTAGGGCTGCGATTCCGGTCCACCCGGCGACGCCCACTCCCTGACCTCACCGGTGTCGGGGTCGAATCGGCCCAGATACCCGCGGGAGTAATCGGTGTACCAGACGACGTCATCCGGGGTCAGGGCAATCCGACGCGGGCGCGAATCCGGGTTCGGCAACGTGTGTTCAGTGATCTCCATCGTCTCGGGATCGACCTGGCCGACGCGGTTGCCGCGGAAATCAACGTACCAGGGCACCCCCTCGGAATTCACCGCGATGCCGTACGGATACGTATTGTCGGTCGGCGTCTTCTGGATCGTCATCTCGCCGGTCGCCGGGACGATCCGGCCGACGTGGCCCGACTGCATCGTGAACCAGACGTTACCGCGCTGGTCGATGGTCGGCGTGTGGGGACCGCGCCCCTCTGTCACAGGATACTGGGTGACGGCGCCCGTCTCCGGGTCGAGCATGCCGACGTAGTTCTGCGAGATGCCGGTGAACCACACGTTGGCGGCGGCGTCCTCGACGAGACCATGCGGCCCCGAGTCGTCCGGCAGCGGGTACTCGATCATCGTGCCGCTCGACGGCGTGAGCCGTCCCAGCTTGCTCGACCACTGCCCGGTCCACCACACGGATCCGTCCCTGGCCGCCATCGGATCATGCGGCCTCGATCCCAGGCTCGGCACCAGCCATTCGCGAATGGTGACCTGCGTGTCGCCCGCAATCAGCACCGCCTCCGGTGCCGGTTTCACCGGAAAGTGCGTGCCGAGATAAGCGGCGATCGCGTCGGCCTCGGCGGCGGGGAGATCGACCATCGACGTGAATAGTTCCTTCCAGCCCTCCTGGGTGTCACCCCACGAGTTGACGATCTGGTTGAGTCGATGACACGTGGTGCATGCCGTCTCAACCAGCTCACGACCGGGCCCATCCGGAAGCGTGACCGGCTGCCCCCCCCGCTGCGCCTGAACCGACGCCGGGAAGACCAGCCAGAGGCCCACCACGACCGCCAACGACGAGAGCGTTTCCTTTCGCATCGCGTTCCTCCTGCCACGCCCGCCGATCCCAAGGGAGCAGAACGCGCGACCCCATCTCCGAAAATTTGAAGCCCTGATCGTACCACCAATAATGACGGCGCCGGTGACCTCTTCGTTACACGACCAGGTGGTCATCTCGCCGACACGCGGCTCGTTCAGGTCACGACAGACTCCTTCGGCAGCGTGCCGGCCGACCGGAACCTGCCCACGACCGGTCACCCCTCAACGAGGTGGCCCTCACGCCAGGTGGGTGTCACGGCGGCGGACGGCACGAAGGGGTCTGAGAACCTCCTGGCTGCGACCCTGCGCGTGGGGAAAGCGACCCTCGCGAAGCGGCCCGGATTGGTCGTCGAGATGCACCCGTCGCTCTGGGCTGCTTCGAACACGTTCCGCGAGGAGATGGCGACGCTCCTGGCTGACCTGAACCTGCATCCGGCGACACTGACCGGTCAGGCCGATGCGTTCGGGGACTACGGTCTTGTATCCCTGGAACCCGCCGGGGCTGCCCGCTTTCGCTCGGCTGAACGCGCGTGACCGCTCCGCGCCGTGGTCGGCGCGCCGGATCGCTGATGACGGGTGGCTGGGTCCGCCTGAATCCGGGAGGGTCGTGATCCGGTCGAGACCGGGCGCGACGCCTACAGAGGATCCCGCTTGACACACTAGCCCGGCCGGAGATAATCACGCCGATGTAAAGCCGTATTCTGAGGTAGGCATTCGCGAGCGCCGACCGACAAGCCACCGGTGAGCGGGGTCAAATTGGAAGACAGAGTGTCCTCGAACGACGAACGCTGAGGAGGAACCGACGTGAAGAGACTCATGCTTGCGCTGTCGGCCGTCGTGGCCGCCGCGTCGGTCGGGTACGCCCAGCGGGCGACATTCGACCGCCTGTCTCCAGAGCTGTTCGACGTCGTGCCCCCATCCGGACGCGTGCGCGGCAACCCGGGCAACTTGCAGATCCGGCAGACGCCGTGCCGCACCCTGCCCCGGACGGAGATTCGTCGCCGCCTCGTCGACGTGGCCGTCCAGGAATGGGGTTTCTTCGGATTCACCGTCGTGGACCAGACGAACGTCGACGCCTCCGACCGGCGGAGGGGGAGCCGCCGACGCCGCGTGCGTCCCAGCCCAGAGGAATCGGCGCGTGTCGCCGAATCCATCGCCGGCTACTGGACGGTCACGCCGCAGGGCGCCTGGATCCTCGACGAGCAGAACGGCGCATGGCAAGGTCCGCGCGGCGTGTCCGCGAGGTGGCGTTTTCCCTGGTCAGCGGCGTTCATGTCGTGGGTGATGTGCGAAGGCGGCCTCGGCGACACCGGTCAGTTCCAGCGCGCCGTCGCACATCATACCTATATCGACCAGGCGATCCGCGCCCGCGACGATGGCGCGTCAAACGCAGCTTTCGTCGCCTATGACATCGGCGAAGCGGCGATTGCCCCGGGCGATCTGCTGTGCAGCGCGCGGCGGCCGGCGTATCGCACGATCGCCGAACGCCGCCGTCAGATGGGGAACGGTGCCCGGACCCATTGCGACATCGTGGTGAAGATCGACGAGCCGCGCCACCGGATACTCGCCATCGGGGGCAACGTGCAGAGCTCGGTGAGCTTGAAGCTGTTACCAGCGGCGCGTGCGGAGGGAGAGGATTTGCGCCCCGTCACCAGCGCGCGCAGGATGTTCGCCCATCTGAAACTACGCGCCGAACCGATCGAGGCGGATGCGTTCGAAGGTAGCCCGACAATGCGGGCGGTCGGCTGCGCCACCGGGTTCCAGGCGCCCCCCCAACTGGCCGCCATGAACGTGGTGATCGTCGGGCCTGGCTCCGCCCGGTGCTGACGGCGAGGACGCGCGGCTCGGCCGCTCCGAACGCATCCTGACACCGCTCCACCGGCGGGAAGCCGTCAGCGCACCCGGGCGCACGCCGATCCTGTGTGCGCCGGTTCCCCCTACCGCGATCCCGGCGCACCGGCGGCGGCCTGTTCGCCGGCCCGCTCGCCGGCGAGAATGCCCGTCATCGCGTAGTTCCCCTCATGACAGGCGTACTCGTAGATGACGTAGTCATCGAGCCGCGGCGTCTGGCGCACGGCGGTCCACGGCCTGGTGTATACCGTCGGGTCCTCGATCGTGAACTCGTAGTCGATGAGGTCGTCGCTAACCCGCGTGAAACGCTCGACCGCACGGGTATCACTGGACGACGGGAATCGGTGTTGCGTCGCGTCGCTGTAGTTGGCCGTCTCGACCACCAGGGTCTCCCCCTCCCAATGTCCGCGGGAATCGCCGTTCCACTGGCGGATATCGTCATGGAGCCGCGGACGCCCATCCAACGGGATGATGCGCACGTCGTGGATGTTCTCCACGAGAATCGCGACGTAGCCGGGTACCTGGAAGATTTGATACGTGTTGTTGTAGCCGGTGGAGATCGGCGGCACCCCATGGTACGTGATGCACCGATCCCAGTTGCTCCGGTCCAGCCACGAGTCGGCCGGGTGCGCGCGTCGATACTCGCGCTGCGCCGCGGCGCGCTCCTCCGTGTCCGGCCTCAGGGGCAGCCGGCCGTCGGGCGGATCGACGATGAGCGACGTGCGCAGGTCGGGACTGACCGTCCCCCGGTCGAACCAGAGAGCGTTGTAGGTGCCGACTCTCCCCGGTCTGGGCGGTTGATCGATGGTGACCGACAAATTCCGTTCAGCCGCTTCCTCCGGCGTGTAGAACTCCCTGTCTGCCAGGGCTGCGGGTCGTTGCAAGGGCGTGAGCGATGCGTATGACCAGGTGCCCTGCAGGTCCGGATCGCCCCACGATGTGCGCGGCGAATTCGCACTATCTTCTTGGGCTGTCTGTGTCTGACTCGCCAACGGCACCGGCGGCAGGAGTACGACGGCAACCACGACGACGAGCGCCTGGACACATCGTTCACGCATCTAAGACCTCCCCAATCTGCTAGACCCCGCACTCCCGACAATCCAAGCCAACGACGACGCGTGCCGATTATACCGAGCCAAGGCCACCGGCCCATCCCGTACGCCGACTTTCGCCAGAACGCCCACCCCCCCACAGCACGGGACCGGTCGCGCGACGGCGACCATTGCAGTCTGATACCCTCGGGTGATCCGCGGTAGCGTGGTCCGGTCGAAGCCATGGCGCCGGCCAGATGGTTCCCGTGTGTGACACGTGACCCGCTCTGCCGCGGTGTGTTGTGCCGGCACGCCGACGGGAGCGTGTGCGTAAATGCTTGAAGCAGCAAAGGCGTCTCTGCGTACGGTACTGGTGGCTCGCCTTCTGGCGGTGCCGCCGACGTTCTGGAATCGGTGAGTTGCTAGAAGCCCGGGGCGCGCCGCGACGCTTCCCACCACGTCTTTTCCCTGCGTTTCGTCAGGCCTGGAGCACGGCGGTTGCACCGTCCGTGTAGCCCGCCAACCGAGATCGAATGCCTATCCGTTTGTTTGTCCCGCTGTCCGGTCTGCTGCTATTGGCACTGGCGACTTCCGGCACGGCGGCCGCACGGCAATCCCCAGCGCCGTCCTCCGCGACGCCGGCGGCGCAGCAAGTGCCCGTCAGTGGGTCTGGCGAGGGAGAGGGGGATGTAGCCGACCTGCCGCCGGCGCGCTCGATTGCGGTGATGCCGTTCTCGAATATCTCGAAGGACGCCGCCGACGACTGGATCGGGAACGGGATTGCCGAGACGGTCGGTGCCGACCTCGAGTCGCTCGACGACATGGTGGTCATCGGACGGGAAATGGTCTCGTCGGCGTTGGACGAGGGTGTTCCGGCCTTGCCGGATGCGACGGCCGCCGCGCAGCTGGGGCGTGACCTGGGCGTAGGATGGGTGGTGACCGGCGGGTACCAGCGGGTGGGTCAGATGCTGCGCATCACCGCCCGGCTCGTCGATGCCGTGACCGGTCGGGTCACCGGTACGTTGACGGCAGACGGCACCATCGACGAGATCTTCGCGTTGCAGGATCGGATCGTGGCCGGCCTGTTGACGGAGGCCGCCGGTTCCGAGGAG
>CAUZDS010000041.1:0-8172 GCA_963578725.1 Vicinamibacteria bacterium | reverse complement strand
TGAACCGCTGTCACGCGACCCGTGCCGTCCAGGGCACGGCGTGGGCTCGTACGACGTGCTGCGCGGGGTGACCCAAGCCGGCACTAATGGCGGTGATGCGTCGGCGCCGTTGCTCGTCGACGAACTCGCCCCAGGCAGCACCGGTTACGTCTGGAGCGCGACTGCTTCGTCACCATCGAGAATACGTTCACTGATCAGAATGCGTTCACTGATGTTGTCTTCCGAATGCGAGACAGTTCTACTTCCAGGGGCGAGATGCGGCACTCCGCGGGGGAGGGGAGGTCGCGTGCTGGGAACGGCGCAAGACAACTTGAGCTAGCATACTTTCCTGCGGCCCACCCAGGCCTCGGAGTACCGATGTTCACGCTCAGCTACACGAAGAACGGCGCCCCGCAGCGGCACCCGTTGCGCCAGGGTGAGACCCTCGTGGGCCGGTCGCCAGAATGCGACCTGCTGCTGGACGACGTCAGCATCTCGAGACGCCATGCCGTTTTCGAGGTCTCGGCCGACCGGTGTGCGATCCGAGACCTCGGCAGCAGCAACGGCACCTACCGGAACGGGGTCGTCGTCACCGGGACGGAGTTGGACGACGGCGACACCGTTACGCTCGGTCAGCTTCCCGTCCAGGTTCACAAATCGCTCGAGGATCACCTCACGCTCACTGACGACCAGGTCATGCTCGACGGTGACGCCACCCTGTATCGTTCCGTGGTCCAGGTGGGTGCGGCCGGAGCCCTGGAGGCCAGTGTCGACGCGGGCCGTCTGCTGACGCTGCTGTCCGACGTCGGCCGACTGCTGGTCGAGACCGATACCCTGTCCGAGATGCTCGAACGCGTCGTCCAGCTGGTCTTCGACGCTGTGCCGGCGGACCGCTGCTTCCTGCTGCTGGGTGGCGGCGACGAGGAACTGACCCCGCGTGTCGCCAGACAACGCGATGCCCCCGGTCCAACCCAGGTGACGATCAGCCGGACCATCTTCGACCGGGTTATGACGGACCGGGTCGCCCTACTTGCAGCCAACGCACAGCTGGATCCTCGGCTCAACGTGGGCAAGAGCATTCGCGTCGAGAACATCCGGGCGTTCATGTGTGCACCGTTATGGAACCGCAAAGACGTCATCGGCGTTCTGTATTCGGACAGTCAGGATGTCGGCCGGTTCTCTGGGGCGGACCTTGATCTGTTCACGGCGTTGTCGAACTATGCGGCGGTCGCGATCGAGCGAGCCCGTCTAACCGAACGGGTGCTGGTGGAAACTCGGCGCCGGGAGCGGTTACAGCGATACCACTCGCCGGCGGTCGTCGAGCAGATCTTGAGCACCGACGTCGAGGGCGACGCTCCGTTTCTGGCGCAGGAGCGCGATGTAAGCGTCTTGTTTGCGGACCTGGTGGGGTTCACGACACGCGCCGAGAAACTCTCGCCCCACGAAGTGGCGCAGTTGCTGAACAGCTGTCTGGCGAGCATGAGCGAGGCGGTGTTCGAGCAGAACGGCACACTCGACAAGTTCATCGGCGACGCGTTGCTCGCCGTGTTCGGCGCGCCGTTCGACCAGCCGGACCACCATCTGCGCGCGGTGCGGACCGCTCAGGGTATCCGCCGGCGGATGGAGGAACTGAACCGCGACCGGGGTGACGACCCGCTCGCCGTGCGCATCGCGATCAACAGCGGCCTGGCGATGACCGGGGATATCGGGTCGCCGAAACGACGGGAGTACACCGTGCTCGGCGACGTCGTTAACACCGCCTCGCGCATGCAATCTGAGGTGGCCGCGCCCGGTCAGATCGTGATCGGCCGCGCCACGTTCGACCGGGTCCGGGACCAGGTCTCGGCGCGGCCGCTCGGGAAGGTGAGCCTGCGTGGCCGGTCGGATCAGGTGGAGGTCTTCGAAGTCGACGGCTAGTCTCGAGGACCTTGGATAGCGAGCACGACGCGTGCTCGAGAGTGGCCCGTCGCGCGATGGTCCGGTATGGCAGCGCCGGTTTCATTCACGGCGGCAATCGACTATTGTAGGCGGGCTGGCAGCCTGGGTGCCCCGCCCGCGGTCGTCAAGGCTGGCGACCGGTATCGTCGCCGGGACGCCCCGGGGCCGCGCTGACACCCGACATGCGCAACCACAGTGTCGATCGTCGCTTCTCCCTCCGGCCCCGGCGCGCGTCCCGCGCTATTCGGCGTCTGCTCGCCGGGCTGACCATGCTGCTGGCCGTCTGGCTGACGCCTGGCGAGCCGGTACGGACACAGAGCATCGGCGGTGTCGCCCAGACCCTGACTGCGGACGACGTCACGGCGGTCATCACGGCGGCCGCCGGGGCGCTGAGCGACAACACCCTTGCGGTGGCGGTCGTGGACCGCAGGGGGACGATCCTGGGTGTGTATCGCAGGCCGGAGACGACGCCGCTCGCCCCGGACGTGGCGGTGACCTTAGCCCGGACCACCGCATTCTTCAGTAACGACCAGGCGCCGCTGTCCTCCCGCACCGTGCGTTTCATCAGCGGCATTCATTTTCCGGCGGGTGTTCCAAACGCGCCACCCGCGGCGCTCTACGGCGTCGAGAACATCAACCGCGGCTGCGACCTCGGCCCGTTCAACCCTGGCGTTGATGTCCCACGACCGAAGTCGATCGCCGGTGTGTTCGGCACCAGCGCCGGGAGCCTACCATTGCCGTGTAACCCGAATGACACTAGCGGGTGCGCGGTCGGTGGACCGATCACCGGACTCGACGGCTCGCCGATAACGTCGTTCGGCATCACAACCGGCAAGCCAAATCTGCTGGATTCGCCGAGCCGTTTCGGCGCCACCGGGAGCGATATCGAGGACGTCAACCCCGGCGGCATCTCGCTCTACCGAAACCGCAAGCTCATCGGCGGGGTCGGGGTGTCCGGTGTGTCGATGGACCGGGCCCAGTACGCGGCGCTCGTCGCGGCAGCTGCAAACGGGCGTGGCATCACGGCGGCAATTGACTTCCCGAGCCCGCTGCCGACACCGGGCGCCATTTTCATCGACGGCATCCGGCTGCCGTTCTACGGTTCGTGCGGCACCAATCTGACCTGTATCCAGGCCGAGGCCGACCGCCGGCCTAGCGGCAGCGGGCCGGGGACCTTTTCTCAGGGCACGATGCTGGTGATGGCGCGTGACGGGAACCAGGCGCCCGAAGGGTATCTGATCGGACCACGGGCGAGCCTGAATGACGGGCCCCTGACGCAAGCCGACGTCGAGCGGATCATTACCCAGGCGGTCGACACCGCGAACATCACCCGGTCGCAGGTGCGGTTGCCCTACGGACAGACCGCCAAGGTCATCATCGCTGTTACTGATCAGGTGGGCGCCGTCCTCGCCGAGTACCGGATGGCGGACGCATTGTTCGACGCAGTCGACGTGGTGCCGTCCAAGGCGCGAAACGCGTATTACTTCAGCACACACGAGGGATACAGCCTGCTGCTAAGCTACGTCGAAAGCAGCACCGCCGACGACTACGCCTGGGAACCGGCGCCGCCTGACGGGCAGGGCTGGGCACTGACCAGTCGCACCATCGGGTTCGGCGGCCAGCCGCTGTTCCCGCCGGGGATCGACCTCGAGAAGCAGCCTCCGACCCGAGGCCCGTGGTTCGACCTGTTCGTGTACGACACCTTGAACCCGTGCACCGAGGGCCCGGCCCGGGGCGGCAGCGAGCCTCGGTTCCTGAACCAGAACGGCATCACCTGGTTTCCAGGCAGCGTCCCGCTGTACAAGAACGGCCAACTCGTTGGAGGCCTCGGCGTGAGCGGCGACGGGATCGAGCAGAACGATCTGGTCACCGCCGGGGGCGCCGCCGGATTCGAGCCGCCCGCTGAACTGCGGGTGGACAACAGCGTCATCCGCGTCGGCGGCGGCGAGGAAGTGCGGCTGCCGTATCTGAAGTTCCCCCGCAACCCGACGCAGCGCTGACCTGCACGTTGTAATCCTCACCGTGACAAGAACGATGCAGGAATTACTCGACGACACGAGACCGGGCATGCCCACAACGGTCATCCACCGCAGCGTGGTTTCCGCCGCGCTCGGGGCATTCCTCCTGTCGACACCGGCGGCAGCCCAAACCTTCGATTATCTCGGTCCCAACAAGTGCATCAACTGTCACGACCACGACGACGAAAAGGAGTGGTGGGAGAAGGAGGACGGCCCGCCGCCCGACGGGCACATCAACGCGCTCAAGCAGATGGAAAACGTCGACTCGTCCAAGTATGCGGGGGCGGTCGGCCTCGATGCGAGCCTCGACGGTGTGTACGACCTGGAGGGCAGCTGTGTGACCTGTCACTCCACAGTCTTCAAGGGGGACGCCAACGCCGGTGTCTCCTGCGAGACCTGTCACGGCCCAGGCAGCGCGTATCTCGACAGCCACCAGGAGGACGACTCCTATCAGGATTCTTTGAGCAAGGGCATGCGCGACGTCATCGGAAGCCTTCAGAACTGGGCCAGCGACTGTGTCACCTGCCACGTCATGGACGACCAGCGGTTGATCGACGCGGGGCATCCGTCGGGTGACGAGTTCCAGCTGGCTGACAAGTTCGATGTCGTTGGCCGGCACTGGAGCAACGAGTATCAAGGTCAGGCGGTCATGATGGCTGGGGAGGCAAAGCGTAGCGAGATTCTCGCTACGCGTCGCGGGTCGGCCCCGCCGGCGCTGACCCAGAACACCGCCGCGCCGTCAGTGGTTGCCCCGGCGCCTTCTGCTCTGACTCCGGCCGTTTCAGCGCCCGCGACCGCTGCGCCAGCACCGCTAGCACCGGCCCCCGTAGCACCGGCCCCCGCTGCGCCAGCTCCCGCTGCGCCAGCCCCCGCTGCGCCAGCTCCCGCTGCGCCAGCCCCCGCTGCGCCAGCTCCCGCTGCGCCAGCCCCCGTAGCACCGGCCCCCGCTGCGCCAGCTCCCGCTGCGCCAGCACCCGTAGCGGCGCCACCGCCGCCGCCGGCGCGGCCGAAACCGGAGACGGTGGTGATCATCGAGCAGGTTCCGGTACTGCCACGCTCGCCGGCGGCGGTCGTCGCGTCGATTCAGGGCCGCGCCATCGCACTGCTCGATCGCCTGCTGCGTCGCGAAGGCCGCGCTCCAGTGCGTGTTACACCGCCGGAGCCGACGACCGAGTATCGCGGCGCTGACGCGGAACTGCTGCGGCTACAACAGGAGATTCTTGCGCTCGCGCTCGATGCGCTCGGCACCGCGCCCTTCCCCGATGACGAGGTGGCGGTGGTACCCGATCCATAAACTTCACTCTGGTTATAACCACCGATGCCGACGACCGACCAACCTGTCAATCCGGGAGGTAATCCGCTCATCGCCCGGCTCCCGCGCTACGAACCAGCGTCGATCGAGCGGCTGAAGACCTACCCGTTTCTCAAGCAGGTCAACCAGCGCATCCTCGAAAAGCTCCAGCCGAACCTTATCGAGCGCAGCTACGCGCCGGGTGACATCATCCTGCGGCTCGGCGACTACAACGACGCCGCGTATTTCATCGCCGACGGCGTTGTCGAGGTCAGAATCTCGGCCGTGAACGCCGGGAGCGAAGACGATCCGGCGCCGCGCGTCGCCCCGACACCGGTAACCGGGGCCAGGCCACAGGGTCTCGCCGCCCGGCTACGGCACATCTTCGCGCGGGAACCGCTCGAAGGGGCGGTCCAGGTGGGCGGACGCGCCACCGACGGCACGGTCATCCTGGGCGACATGCCGGTTGGCGGACGGCCCGGCGAGCGGGTGTTGCTCGAACCCGGGGAGATCTTCGGCGAGCTCAGCGCGCTGTCGCGGTACCCGGTTTCGGCCGACGTCGTCGCCTGCACCCAGACCCGCTGCCTGCTGATCCGCACCCCGGCGCTCCGCATGCTGCTGAAACAGAAACCCCTCGCGAGCTTCAAGCAGATGGTCGACGAGCGCTACCGCACACGGAGTCTGTCGACGCATCTGCGCAACGTCGAGCTATTCGCCGAACTCGACGGGTCGATTATCGCCGGTCTCCAGCGGTCTGCGGAGCTGGTGTCGTTCGAGCCCGGGGCACAGATCATCGAACAGGACTCGTCCGCCGATGCCTTTTATCTGGTACGCGGCGGCTATGTGAAGGTGGCGGTGCGCGCCGGCCCGTCGCAGCTCGCGATCACCTATCTCCGCAAGGGCGATTACGCCGGTGAGCTGTCGCTGCTGATGGACGAGCCGTGGCCGTACTCGCTCTTCGCGCTTGAGCACGTGGAGATGGTGAAGATCTCCCGTGCCGACTTCGACCAGGTGGTCGCCAGCCACGACACCGTGCGCGACCTCCTGTGGCAGTCGGCGGTCGTCCGCTTGAAGGAACGCGGTGTCGCGCTGCGCAGCCCAGTGTCCTCCCAGTATCTGCAGATGGCGATGGACACCGGGTTGATCCACGGTGAGAGCGTGTTGTTGATCGACCTCAACACCTGCACACGCTGTGACGACTGCGTCCGTGCCTGCGCCGACACGCACGGCGGCACGCCGCGCTTCATCCGGGAAGGCACGCGGTTCCGGCAGTGGTCGATCCCGACCGCGTGTTATCAGTGCACCGACCCGGTCTGCATGATCGGGTGCCCGACCGGCGCCATCACCAGACCGATCGGCTCGCTCGAAGTCACGATCAATAAGGACACCTGTATCGGTTGTCACAACTGCGTCAAGCGATGCCCGTGGGACAACATCATCGAGGTGCCCTACAGCAGCCCGACGATCAACCGGGACATCGAGCTGGCCACCAAGTGCGATCTCTGTCTGGGTCGCACGCAGGGACCGGCGTGCGTGCAGATGTGCCCCCACGGGTCGGCCACACGCATCTCGTTCAAGGACCTCGAGACCGTGACAACGACGCTATCCGCCGAGGAGATGCCCTGAGCGATGTCCCGGAGCTTTCTGCGCCCCAAATGCCGGACCTGGTTCATCGGCTCGGTCTCGGTCGGCACGGGGTCCGTCGCGCTGTTCGCCGTACTGGCCTCGTCGGCGCCGTGGTCGCCCGGTCGATTCTGGGGCCTGATCTTCGGAACCCTGGCGGCCGTGGTGTTCGTGCTGGATGGTCTGTATCCGTTGCGGCGACGGCTGATGGGCTGGCCATTCGGCACTGCCCAGCGCTGGCTACAGTTCCACATTTACGGCGGTGCGCTGGCGTTGCTGTTCGTGCTGATTCACGTTGGGTTCAGTCTGCCGAACGGGCAGTTCGGGTGGTGGCTGTTCGGGCTGACCCTGTGGTCGGTGGTTTCCGGTCTCGTGGGCGTGTGGCTCCAGAAGTGGATCCCGACAGTGCTGGCGAGCCAGCTCAGCGTCGAGGCACTCTACGACCGGATCCCGGAGATGGCCGACCGGCTGCAGTCGGAAGCGGACGCCGTGGCCCGGGGCGCCTCGGACCTGCTGGAGCGATTTTATTCGGGCGAGATCCGTCCGTCGCTCGCCGGGGTCGCCCCGTCCTGGTCGTTTCTGGTAGGCCTCGCTGGCGACCGCGAACGCCGGTTGACGCCGTTCCGGAACGTGGCGCAGTTCGTGTCCGAAGACGACCAGGACCGGTTGAAGGATCTCGAGGCGATCGTGACCGAGAAGTTCGAGCTCGACGCGCAGTACAGCCTGCAACGCGCGCTGCGTCTTTGGCTCCCGCTGCATCTGTTCCCGGCGATCGTGCTGCTCGGGCTGCTCGCGGTGCATATCTTCGCGGTCTTGTATCTGTGAGGACTGCCATACAGGAGCGAGGAGGGGGCTGAGGGCTTCGTCAGCTTCGTCAGCAACCCGAGGTCACCTGGAAAAGTCTGAGACCATTTGATGGCGCGCATCCTTCCGTCCGGCACACCGACGCGCTCGAAGCGTTACGTCCTCCCCGCCGCGATGGAGCGGCGCTGGATGCTGGCAGGGCTAGCGGGGGCGGTCCTCTTGTTCGGTCTGACCGGGCTCTACTTCGCGGGAGCCACCGGGTTCCTCTCCCCGGGTGACCTCGCGGCCGAGCACGCGCCCGTCGATCTGCAGTGCGCCCAGTGTCACGCGACAGGGTTGACCGGCGGCGGTGTGATGGATCTGCGCTGCGAACGATGTCACGACATTGGAGGGTCGGAGCGGCTGACCCACGCGGGGCACGTGCTGTTCGGCAGCGCCAACGCGTTGAAGACGGACGCGACCCAGGAAGTCGCCTGCGTGCAATGCCACATCGACCATCGTGGACGTGACTGGGCGGTC
>CAUZDS010000040.1:0-8515 GCA_963578725.1 Vicinamibacteria bacterium | reverse complement strand
GCGCGCGACGCGGGCAGGTGCCACCCATCCGGCCACACAAATCGCCGACACCGAGGAGGCCTCGACGGCACGGTGGCTCGAGCTGCCGCCAATCACGCTTGTGAACGCCATTCGCGAGGTGAAGCCGGGCGCGACCACGCTGCTGACGAGCAACGACGAGTCGCTGGTCGTGCTGGCGTTCCAGCGCTACGGCGCCGGCAAGTCGCTCGCCTTCCCGGTGCAGGATTCCTGGATGTGGCAGATGCACGCCGACATCCCGGTCGACGACCAGACCCACGAGATCCTGTGGCGACGGTTGCTGCGCTGGCTGGTCGACGGGGTCCCAGACCAGGTGGTCGCCGACGTGCCCCAAGACCAGGTTGAGGTCGACGAAACGGTGTCGCTCGGCGCCGAGGTCGACGACGCCAACTACGAGGAGATCAACACCAGTCAGGTGTCGGCCTGGATCACGGACCCGGACGGGGAACTCCTCGAGGTGCCGATGGACTGGACCGCCGACCGCGACGGCGAGTACGGCTCGAGCCTCACACCGCGCAAGGAAGGGCTGTACGAGGTGCGTGTGGAGGCGACCAGTGAGGGCGAACTGCTGGGTGACGACACCGCCTACTTCCGTGTCTCGCCGAGTGACTCGGAGTTCTACGACTCGACGATGCGAGCGCCCCTGCTCGCGCGCGTCGCCGAGGAGACCGGGGGCCGGTTTTACACCACCGACAGCGTGGATTCACTGGTCGACGACATCCAGACAGTCGGCGGCGGGATAACGTTGGTCGAGGAACGGGACCTGTGGGACATGCCGGCGCTCCTGCTGCTCTTCGTTGTGCTGGCGGTCGGCGAGTGGGGCTATCGCCGCACCCGAGGTCTGGCATGAGCCGTCGTGGGACCCTGGTCTTCGCAATCCTGACGACACTGTCGGCCACGCCGGTGGCGGCGCAGCAGACCCACATCCTCGTCATCACCGGCCTCGCCGGTGACCCAGCCTATGCGGAGCAGTTCCACGAGTGGACGACGACGCTCATTGACGCGGCGACCGACCGCTACGAGCTGCCGGCCGAGAATGTGACCTACCTGGCCGAGAAAACGGAGCTCGACCCGGAGCGGATCGACGATCGCTCGACCCGGGAAGGGGTCGAGCAGGCGTTTGCTGCCATCGCCAGACGCACGCAGCCGAACGACCAGGTGATCGTCGTGCTGATTGGCCACGGCAGCTACAGCGACGGCGAGTCCCGCTTCAACCTGCCGGGCCGCGACTTGACCGCCGGGGACTACGCACGGCTGCTCGAGCCGTTGCGATCGCAGCAGGTCGCGTTCGTGAACACGGCGACGGCGAGCGGCGGGTTCATCGAGGCGCTCTCCGGCGAGCGTCGCACGGTGGTGACGGCCACGCGCAGCGGAGGGCAGTGGAACGAAACGGTGTTCGGCGGCTACTTCGTCGAGGCGTTCGCCGATGGCGAGGAGCAGTCCGACCAGAACAAGGATGGGCGGGTCTCGGTGCTCGAGGCGTTCGAGTATGCGGTGACGCAGGTGGCGCGCGCATACGAGTCGGACGGGCGGCTACAGACCGAGCATGCACTGCTCGACGACAATGGCGACGGGGACGGCACGCGGGAACCGGACCCGTTGACGAATGACGGCGCCATGGCCAGGACGATGTTCATTACCACGGGCGAAGGCGCCTGGATCGCCGGACTGCCAGACGACCCGGCGGCGCGGGCGCTCTACGTGGAGCGAATCGAGATTCAGGAGCAGATCGAAGCACTCCAGGCTACCCGGGGCGGGACGGACGAGGCCAGGTACCAGGTTGAGATGGAAAAGCTGCTCGTCGCGATAGCGCTCAAGAGCCGTGAAATTCGCGTCCTGGAGGCTGCGACTCCCGAGCCACCGTGCTGAGCGCTGACGAACAAATGATGACCCCGAGCATGAAACGTTGCTGGGCCGCCCTTGTGGCCGCCATGCTGCTAGTTGGCGGCGCGATCGCGGCGGTGGGGGGGGGGGACGAAGCCGACCCGGTCTCCGGCCCGAAACAGTACGACGGCAGGTTCGTCTTCGCGCGGATCCGGTATGCCGACGACTACGCCGGTGGCGGCTTCGCGTATCGTCAGGATCTACCCTGGGCTCACGACTACCCCAGGGCCGAGCGGAACCTGATGCGGATTCTCGAGTCGATCACCTTTATCGACCCCTACCTGGGAGAGGACGGCGGCACGATTCTGATGTTCGACAACCCGAGCCTGCCCATGTACCCGTTCGCCTATATGTCCGAGCCGGGGTACTGGGACCTATCGGAGGCGGAAACGGTGGGGTTGCGCAACTACCTGCGCAAAGGCGGGTTCCTAATCTTCGACGACTTCCACGACGACCACTGGTTCAACCTGGAAGCGCAGATGCAGAAGGTGTTTCCGGATCTGCGATGGATCGAGCTCGACGCGACCCACCCGGTGTATCACTCGTTCTTCGACATCGACTCACTGGAGTACGAGCCCGTGTACATCCCTGCCATCCCGATCTTCTACGGGCTGTTCGAGGACAACGACCCGAACGGGCGATTGATCTCGGTGGCCAACCACAACAACGACATCGGCGAGTTTTGGGAGTACTCCGACACGGGGTACCTGCCGATCGACCTTACAAACGAGGCGTACAAGCTGGGCGTGAACTACGTGATGTATGCGCTGACACATTAGAGCGCTCGGGGAGACCCATGAATCTTGGGTGTCGCGAGTCTGAAGACCCGCGGACAGGCGGATCAGAGCAGGACGACGACGGCCCTGACGGGCCCGGCTACCGGTAAGGAGAGCCCGACCGTGGACCCATTCGAGACCCGACCGACCGAACTGGACAACGAGGACGACATCGCGCTGGCCGACCGCATGAGAGCCGGCCGCGAGGAGATCCTCACGGAGATACGTAAGAGAATCATCGGGCAGCAGAAGGTCATCAACGAGACGTTACTGACACTGTTCGTCGGCGGCAACAGCCTCATCATTGGTGTCCCCGGGCTGGCCAAGACCCTACTCATCCAGACGATGGCGCAGGTGCTCGACCTGAAGTTCGCCCGCATCCAGTTCACACCCGACCTGATGCCGTCTGACATCACTGGCACCGACATCATCCAGGAGGACGCCGAGACCGGCGGCCGCAAGATGGTGTTCGCGCCGGGGCCGGTATTCACCAACGTACTGCTGGCCGACGAAATCAATCGGACGCCGCCAAAGACTCAGTCGGCACTACTCGAAGCGATGCAGGAGCACCGTGTGACGGTCCAGGGGCGTACCTACACCCTGCAGGAGCCGTTCTTCGTCTTCGCCACGCAGAACCCGATCGAACTCGAGGGCACCTACCCGTTGCCGGAGGCACAGCTCGACCGCTTCATGTTCTTCATCGTCATCGAGCATCCACCCGAGGAAGAGGAACTGGAGGTCGTGCGGACGACGACCGGGCTGGCCGCACCGGAGTACAAGCATGCGGTCACCGGCGCCGACCTGATCGCGTTCCAGCAGCTCGTGCGCAAGGTGCCGGTGTCGGAAGCGGTGATGCGCTACGCCCTGAGCCTCGTTCGGACCAGCCGATTGAAGGGGGATGACGCGCCAGAGTTTACCCGGAAGTGGGTCGCCTACGGCGCCAGTGTCCGCGCCGCGCAGTATCTGGTTCTCGGCGGCAAGGCTCGGGCGCTCACCGAGGGCCGCTATCACGTCAGCTTCGAGGACATCCGCGCCCTGGCCCATCCGGTGCTTCGGCATCGGGTACTGCTCAACTTCCACGCCGAGTCGGAAGGCGTCACCACGGATCAGATCATCGATGAGCTGCTCGGGCTCGTGCCGGTGCCGACGTCCAAGATGTAGCCGTTCGAGCCCATGGCTACGATCTCGACCCTCTCGCCAGGCGCGCGCTTCATCGATCCGAATGTACTGAGTCGCATCGGCAACCTCGAGCTGGTCGCGCGGTGGGTCGTCGAGGGCTTCATTAACGGTATGCACAAGGCGCCATATCTCGGCGTCTCGATCGATTTCGCTGAGCACCGCGGCTACATGCCAGGCGACGACATCCGGCGGGTCGACTGGCGACTGTACGCGCGGACGGATCGGTTCTACGTCAAGCAGTTCGAGGCGGACACTAACACGAACTTCTCGGTGCTCTTCGACGTGTCGAAGTCGATGAGCTTCGGCAGCCGGGGCGTCACGAAGCTCGACTACGGACGCTTTCTCGCCGCCTGTCTCTGCTACCTCAGCACCAAGCAGCGGGATCGCGTCGGGATCGTGACGTTCGACGACGATATCGTTGAGCGCGTGCCCCCCTCGGCGAAGCACTTCGACGTGACGCTGCACACACTCGACCAGATGGACGCGGGACGTCCGGGGACGCTGGGGCCGCCGCTCTACAAGGCGACCGAGTTCTTCAAGCGACGTAGCATCCTGGTCATCATCTCCGACTTCTACGACGAGCCGGAGAAGGTCCTCGATGCTGTGAAACCACTGCGGTTCGCCGGGAGCGACGTGATCATGTTTCACGTGCTCGACCCCGCCGAGGTCGGTTTTCCGTACGACGACTCGACTAGCTTTCAGGATCTCGAGACCGGCCGGAAGATCCCGGTGGTGCCCGACAAGCTTCGTGAGCAGTATCGCCAGCTGGTGCAGGACCACATCCAGGCGCTCACCGAGCTCTGTGGCCGGAACCGGATCGACTACGCGTTTCTGAACACCAAAGAGCCGCTGGATCACGCCTTGTTCAAGTATCTGGCGATGCGACACAAGTTGACGAAGGTGCGCTGATGTCCTTTTTAGCCCCGCTGTTTTTCGCGGCGCTCGCCGCCCTCGGCGCGCCGATCTTGTTCCACATGATCCAGCGCCAGCGCACCGAGGTCATTGAGTTTCCGTCGCTGATGTTCGTGCGCAAGATCCCGTTTCATTCGTTGCGACGTCAACGGATCAAACACTGGGTCCTGCTGCTGCTGCGATGCGCCGCACTGGCTCTGCTGATCGCTGCGTTCTCACGCCCCTTCTTCAGTTCCAACGCGCTCGCGGCGGTGACCGGTGGGGCTCGGGAAGTCGTGGTCCTGGTCGATCGGTCCTACAGCATGGGGTACGGCACCCGGTGGGAACGCGCGCGTGATGCCGCCCGGAGAGTGCTGGGCAACCTGCTGCCGGACGACCGCGCCACGATCGTCTTCTTCGACAGCGGTGCCCAGTCTGGGGCGCGGTCGACGACGGACCGGGCCAGTCTGCTGGCGGCGGTCGACGCGGCAGAACTCAGCGCGGGCACGACACGGTATGGTCCCGCCTTGCAGGTCGCCCAGGGGATTTTCGAGGAGTCGGACCAGCCACGGCTCGAGGCGTTTCTCATTAGCGATTTTCAGCGTATCGGGGTCGACAGCGCCGCGAACGTGCTGTTGCCACCCGGCACCGTGCTGACGCCGGTATCGGTGGCGGACGAGGACCAGATCGTCAACGTCAGCGTCGCCGGCGCCACGGTGCAACGCGACATATTCTCCGGTCGAGAGCGCGCGGCGGTCATCGCGCGACTTGCGAACCGCGGCGACGCGCCGGTCACGAACCTGCAGGTGTCACTCGAGCTGAGCGGGCGCGAG
The DNA here is from genome assembly GCA_963578725.1 of Vicinamibacteria bacterium. Lineage (GTDB taxonomy): Bacteria > Acidobacteriota > Vicinamibacteria > Vicinamibacterales > UBA8438 > NP936. The sequence goes on along the minus strand of CAUZDS010000040.1, from coordinate 2,934 downwards.
CTCGAGTCACTGCCGGTGACCGTCGAGGCCAACAGCTCGGCCACCATAACGTTCGCGCCGTTCACCCTCGAAGATGTCGCGATGCCGGTCTCGGTACGCGCCGCGGCGGACGCCTTGCCACTCGATGACGTCTTCCATTTCACCGTAACGCCGGGGGACGTCGTGCCGGTGCTCATCGTTGGCGGCCCGGGCGCGGGCGACGCGAACCTGTATCTGCAACGCGCGCTGGCAATCGGGTCGAGCCCATCGTTCAGCGTAACGGTTCGCGCAGTCGACCAGGTGACCACCGACGACGTGGCAGCGGCGTCCGTGGTGGTGCTGAACGACGTCGGGCTGCCTGGTGGCCAGATCGGTGCCGCGATCGCTCGGTCCGTCGAGGACGGCGGAGGACTCTTGGTCGCCCTGGGTGAGCGGGTGCGCTGGCCGGGCGACGCGCTCGACCTGCTGCCCGGCACGTTCGACGCGCCGGCGGACCGGGACGGCCGCGGCGGTGCGCTCGGGTTCGTCGACTACAGTCATCCCGTGTTCGAGGTGTTCAGCACACCGCGGAGCGGCGATCTGACGACGCCTCGATTCTTCCGGTATCGACCGCTCGACCCACATCCCGACGCCACGGTGCTCGCACGGTTCGACAACGGCGAGGCGGCAATGGCCGAGCACGCGGTCGGCGCCGGACGCGTGCTGCTGTGGACGTCAACCCTTGACAGCTTCTGGAACAACTTCGCGCTCAAGCCGATCTACCTGCCGTTCGTGCACAGGCTGGTGGAGTACCTGGCTGGGTACAGCCCGCCGACGCCCTACTTAACCGCCGGCCAGGTTGTCGATCTCTCGCAGTATCCGGGCGCGGCGCATCTCAACCTGACCAGCAACTTGATGGTGCGCGACCCGTTGGAGGACTTGGTGCCCGTGGAAAGCGACGAGCGAGCCGGGTTTATCGAGCTGCGCGAGCAGGGGTTTTACGAGATCCGTGACACCGACGCCGCCGACGGCGAGTCGGTGACGATCGCGGTCAACGTTGATCTGGCCGAGTCGAATCTGGAGCGAGTCGACCCGCAGGAACTGGTGGCCGCGGCCACCGGGCGCGCGGCGGGCGATCGATCGGTGACGAGCGATCGCGAGCTGCTACCAGAAGACCTGGAGCGGCGTCAAACGCTCTGGTGGTTTCTGCTGGTCGGCGCGCTCGGGTTCCTGATTACCGAGACGGTCGTCTCGAACCGGTTGTCGCGGACGGAACTGGACGTGGACGACTGAATCCGGAAGGCCGAATCGTTGGCGGCCGAACGAATTGGGATAACATGAGGGCATTCCTGGCAGGTGAGGCCTAACCATGCTGAGTCACCCTTGGTTATCCGGCGGACGTGAGGACCTGTTCGCCGTGATCCAGCGCGTGCGCAACCGCTGGCGGCTCCGTGTGATGCTGCGTGGAATCGCGGTCGTGCTGGCAGCTGGTCTGGCAGCGTTCCTGATCTCGTCATACGGACTCGAGTTCTTCAAGTTCTCGGCCGGGTCCGTCATCGCCTTCCGGCTCCTGACCTATCTGACGCTGGCAGGACTGGTGTTCTGGTTCCTGCTCCGACCGCTCACGCGTGCGATTCCGGACGAACGGGTGGCGCTCTATCTCGAAGAGCATGACCCGTCGGTCCAGGCGGCGGTGTTAAGCGCGCTCGAAGAAACCAAGCGCGGGGAGCGAACCGGGAGCCCGGACTATTCGCCGGCGCTCGTCGAGCGGCTCGTCGAGACCGCGGTGGAGCACTGCCGCGTGCTCGACTGGGGGTCGGCCGTAGAGCGCCAGAAGATCCGGCACTCGTCCAGCTATCTCGCCGTTGTGTCAGCAGCGGCGCTGCTGGCGTTCATACTGGGACCGTCCTATCTGCGCCACGGGGCGTCCGCGTTGATGACCCCGACCGGCAGTGTCGAGGCCGCGAGCCCGTACCAGATCGACGTGCTCCCGGGCAACGCGACCATCGCGCGCGGATCCGATCTGACCGTGACCGCGCAGTTGCTCGGCTTCGACTCGGGCGACGTCGACCTGTTCATGCGCACGAGTCCGAGCGCGCCCTACGACCGGGTGCCGCTCATCCCGCTGGAAGGCGACGGGGCGGTCGGCGCCGGGTTCGAGACGGTGCTGTTCGACGTACGTGACGAGACCAGCTACTTCGTCGAAGCAGTCGGCGTCCAGTCTGAAACCTTCACCCTTGATGTCATCGACCTACCGTATGTCGAACACCTCGAGCTCGAGTATCACTTCCCCGCCTACACCGGACTGGAGCCACGGCTGATCCAGGAGGGTGGGGACATCGCGGTCCTGCGCGGCACCGAGGTGCGGTTGCGCGCGTTCCCGACGATGAGCACGCCGGCCGGCCGGCTGGTGTTCGATGAAACCTCAGCGACCGACCTGAGCCGCGGGGAGGACGGGACACTCACGGCCGGCTTCACGGTCGAGGAGGACGGGTTCTATCAGGTCGAGCTGGAGGGCCCTGGCGGCGACCTGGTCAGTGCGTCGCCGCAGTTCACGGTTGACGTGCTGACCGACCAGCCACCGTCCGTGATGTTCGTCAAGCCGGGTCGCGACACCACAGCAAGCGCCATCGAGGAGGTGTTCATCGAGGCGCGGGCCGACGACGACTTCGGGGTCCGGTCGCTTGATCTGACCTACTCGGTCAACGGCGGACCGGAGGAGACCATCAGCCTGTTCAACTCCCAAGAGGGCAGTCTGAAGGAGATCTCGGCCGGACACACCTTTTTCCTCGAAGAATTGGAGCTCGAGCCGGGCGACTTCGTGTCCTACTACGGCAGCGCCAGGGACAACCAGTCGGGCACCGATAGTGTGGTGAAGAGCGACCTCTACTTCGTGCAGATTCGCGCATTTCGACGCGACTTCCGCGCCGCCCAGTCACAGGGCGGCGGGGGCGGGGGGGGGGGCGGCGGGGGGGA
>CAUZDS010000039.1:0-11660 GCA_963578725.1 Vicinamibacteria bacterium | reverse complement strand
AGCCGAACATCGGGTGGATCATCGGGCGGGTGGGGGCTGTGGTGGTGGAGGGCGGTCGCGTTGAGGGCGTGGAGTTGGAGAGAGGGGAACGGTACCGCTGTCGGGCGCTCGTGGTGACGACTGGGACGTTCTTGAACGGCTTGGTTCATGTCGGTCGGGAGCAGTACAGGGCGGGGCGGGTCGGCGAAGCGGCGTCGGGCATGCTGGGGGAATCACTGAAGGGGCTCGGCCTGGTGTGGGGGCGCTTGAAGACGGGCACGCCGCCGCGACTGGACCGGGCGAGCATCGAGTTCAGCGCATTTGAGGAAGAGCCCGGGGATCGGCCGCCGGTACCGTTCTCCTTCATGACCGGCCCGGTCGAGCGGCCTCAGATCTGCTGTCACGTTCTGCACACGAACGAAAAGGTTCATGAGCTGGTGCGGCGGCACCGCGACCAGTCGCCGCTCTACAACGGGCAGATCAAGGGGATCGGGCCTCGCTATTGCCCGTCGCTTGAAGACAAAGTAATGCGGTTTCCGCAGCGGGCGGCGCATCGGGTGTTTCTGGAGCCGGAAGGGGTGGATGTTCGGGAGATCTACGTGAGCGGTTGTTCGATGAGCCTGCCGCAGGAGGTGCAGCAGGAGGTGATCGGTGCCCTGCCGGGCCTGGAGACAGCGGTGATGCTGCGGCCGGGCTACGCAGTGGAGTACGACTTCATCCAGCCGACCGAGCTGAGGCCGACACTGGAGACGCGGTTAGTGAAAGGGTTGTATCTGGCCGGACAGATCAACGGGACATCCGGGTATGAGGAGGCGGGAGGGCAAGGACTTGTGGCCGGTGTGAACGCGGTGCGGACGGCGAGAGGGTTGGGGGGATGGGTGCTGGGCCGGAACGAGGCGTATATCGGGGTGATGGTAGACGACCTGACGACGCAAGGATGTCTCGAACCGTACCGGATGTTCACGTCACGTGCTGAGCACCGGCTGTTGCTGCGGATTGACAATGCGGACCTGCGGCTGACCGCAGTTGGCCGGGAAGTGGGTCTGGTGGATGATGAGCGCTGGGAGCGGTTCGTGGCTCGGCGGTCGCGGTACCAGCGCAACGTGGAGCGGGTACGCCGTGCGAGGGTGCGCGAGGGCGGGCGGACAGTCGTGGCGTCGCAGGTGCTAAAACGACCAGGGGTGACGCTGGCGTCGCTGGCGGATCGGGGTGTGGTAAAGCTTGAGACGGTTCGGGACAGTGCGGCGGTGGAGATGTCGAGTGTGGAGACGGTGGTGAAGTACGAAGGATATCTGAAGAGACAGGAGGCGTCGGTCGCGCGGCGGGAGCGGGACGAGCGCCGACTGATCCCGGCCAGATTTTCGTTCGCGGCGGTGCCGGGGTTGTCGCGGGAGGTTGTGGAGCGTCTGAGCGAGGTGGGACCGGAGACACTGGGCCAGGCGGGTCGGGTGCCCGGGGTGACACCGGCGGCGGTGGCGGTGCTGGGCGCGTATGTGAAGCGGTGGGGCGAATTAAAAACGAATAAATAGAGGCCGCGGAGAGGCTGGGTCGGCAAAACCGATATGGAAAGTCTGGGCCTGGCAGGTCGAATCGGAGTGCGGGCGGCGAAGGCTGGTGTGGCGATCGATGGGCGTGCGATGGATGCGCTGGCGGGCTATGTCGAGTTGCTGCTGCGCTGGAACCGACGGATGAATTTAACGGGGCTCTCCGATGACGACAAGGGGTTGGATCGGTTGGTCGTGGAGCCGCTGGTGGCGGCGGGGATACTGGGAGGCGGTGTCTGTTCGATCGTCGATATCGGGTCGGGTGGAGGATCGCCAGCGGTGCCGATGAAGTTGGCTGTGCCCGGGTTGCGGCTGCGGATGGTCGAGCCGAGGATGAGAAGGGGGGCGTTCCTCCGGGAAGTCGTGCGCGTGCTGTGCCTGGAGGACGTAGTGGTGGAGACCTGCCGCTATGAGGAGCTGCTGAGGCGACCGGACTTGCGTGAGGCGGCAGACGTTGTGACGGCACGTGCCGTCCGGGTCGAGACGCATCTCTTGGAGGGATTGTTGAAGGTCGGGGGAAGACTCCTCCTATTCAGGGGGAGTGCAAAGGTGGACGTGGCGGACGCTGTGCGGCCGCCGATGCGGTGGAAGGCGACGTACCCGCTGGTGGAGTCGAGCGGCAGTCGGCTTGAGGTTCTGCAGAAGACGTAAGGCCAGTCCCGCAATTTCTGTCTCACCGAAGGAGATCGTCGGTTCAGTGCTGCCGTGTTCCGAAGGCTGGCGGAGGCCTGCGGGCTGCTCGGCTTGAATTCGCAACGCCTTAATCGTCAACGTTTGAATCACTCGGACGCTTTTGGGTATCCCGGCTGGTTGTTGATCTTGTCGCGCCACGTGAGCCCTGGCACGTTTGCCCCGGTTCTTTGGACTTCCTGGCTGGCGAACCGGGTCGCGCGCGGTTCGCTCTGCGAAGGTTACCAGGCGACCGTTCTGGGACCTGACCGGACCGAGGAACGACCAGAATTGGGGGAAGATGACTCTTTGACGTAGTAGACGGGTTCGTCATGGCGGCGGGCTGGCCTGTGCCAGGGCACTCCAGCGGTCCATCACGGCAACCTTACCGAGTCAGGGTCTTACCAGCCTCAACGTAGCCCAAGATACGAGACGGTCTGGCTCTGGAGATTTGAGCGTCGCACGGCGGATCACCGATGGTCCGTCCGACCGTCGTCGCAATGCGCGTCTGCGCCCCATGACATCGGATAGTCGTGTACCGCGCCGCAAGGACCGGTCGGACCACAGCACAAGAGATCGGGGCCGAGAGGGTCAGCGGCCGCTCGATAGGATGCAAAATGTTCCACGTGGAACATCTGTTCTGGACTGCACTTGCACTCCAGTCCAAACAGAGGGTAGTATGGGTGACAACCAGGCGCAGATGTAGTAAATTGGTCGTATAGCCAAATTTATACCTCGATCGACACATGGGGAAGATCGTCGCGATCGCCAATCAGAAAGGCGGTGTCGGTAAGACGACGACCGCCATCAATCTAGCTGCCTCGCTCGTAATGGGCGATCGCACTGTGCTGCTAGTCGACCTAGACCCGCAGTCTAATCTCACCAGCGGCATCGGACTGAAGGAAAAGGCGTCGGTCGGGCGCACGATCTACGAGGCGCTGACGACGATGAACGCGCCGGACACGGCCGAGTTCGAGGTAGCGACCGCGGTCTCCGGTCTCCATGTGATTCCTGCGAACCGCCATCTGACCGGCGCCGAGGTCGAGCTCGTGGGTTTACCCAACCGCGAGAGTCGACTGCGTCCGCTGCTCCGGCAGGCCCGTGGACGGTACGACTACATCTTCATAGATACCCCACCGTCGCTAGGGTTACTGACGCTCAATGCTCTCGTGGCGGCCGACACGGTGCTCATTCCGCTCAACTGCGAGTACTTCGCCCTCGAAGGCCTGGCTGAGCTGATTGCCACGGTGGGCCGCGTCCGCGCCGGATTGAACCCGGCACTCGAGATCGAAGGGGTGCTGTTGACGATGACCGATAGGAGAACGCGGCTTGGGCAACAGGTGGCGGGGGAGGTCCGGCAGCACTTCGGGGAGAAGGTCTACACGACTACCATTCCCCGGAATGTCCGACTCGGGGAGGCTCCCAGCTATGGCGTGCCGGCGATCCTCTACGACGTCCGGTCCACCGGGGCGGAGGCGTACCTGGCACTCGCGCGGGAAATGCTCGTCGACAGCGCGCGGCAACTGCCCGACACCAGTGGCTAGCGAGGCGTCGCCACAAACCGTCCTGGGCCCAGGCTGGCTCCGCCTCGCTGGGCAGCCTTAGTTCGCACCAGCGCGCGACAGGCTCGCGGCCGGCTGAAGAGGTTTTGCACCCGGGATAAGGATCGGGAAAACGTCGGACTCGCCGCCCAATCGTGGGCGGCGTGACCTCGGACAGCACGAGAGATGGCAGGAGCAGGCCACATGGCGAAGACACGACCGGCCCTGGGACGCGGTCTGAGCGCCCTCATTCCGGAGACACCGCCCACGCAACCGCGAGAGGGTCCCACCGAAGTGGACCTCGACCGGCTGACGCCGAATCGCCTTCAACCGCGGATGGTCATGGACTCATCCAAGTTGGAGGAACTGTCCCGATCCATCCGGCACAGTGGCGTCATCCAGCCGGTCGTCGTGCGCCGCCTCGACGGCGACATGTTCGAGATCGTCGCCGGCGAACGTCGGTGGCGCGCCGCCCAGCAGGCCGGCCTACTGCGGGTGCCGGTCATTGTGCGGGACGTACCGGACGACAAGTTGCTGGAGATCGCGCTGATCGAGAACCTGCAACGCGAGAATCTGAACCCGATCGAAGAAGCGGAGGCATTTCGCCGTCTGATCGCGGACTATCACTTGACGCAAGAGGAGGTGGCGGCCGCGGTCGGAAAGGACCGTGCCACCGTGGCCAACTACGTACGCCTGCTCGGCTTACCGGCCGAGGTGCAGGCCGACGTGGCGGCCGGCGCGCTCGCCATGGGTCATGCGCGCGCCTTGCTCGGCCTGACGGACGGATCGGCCCAACGACGCGCGGCCCGTGAGGTCGTGGGGCGTGGTCTCTCTGTCCGGGAGACCGAGGGGCTCGTCAAGCAGCTGGGCAGACCACCTTCGGAGCAGCCTCAGCCGAGGTCCTCCCCCCGGCTCGATGTGCACACCCAGGCGGCGCAAGACCGCCTGCGCACCGCCCTGGGCACCCGCGTCCGGATCGTGAGGACGGGCCGGCGGGGTCACATCGAGATCGACTTCGCATCCGAGGACGAGCTACAACGTCTCTTCGCACAGTTGACGACCTCCTGAGCCTGGCTTGCTGGCGCCTCGAACGGCATGGTAAAATTCAACGTTTGGCCAGTTCCGGCTGGGCGCCGATCGAACGCCTTCCCGCGCCCGGCCGTCATGCAGCGGCCACGCGGACTTTATGACAGATCGCACGGCCGCTGCGCGGTACGCCCGCGCCCTTTTCGATGTCAGCGTCAAGACCCTGGACCTGCGGCATGTCGGTGCTGACCTGGCCCGTGTCGCCGATCTCATCGCCGAGCACGGGACCCTGAGTCGCGTGCTGCTCAATCCCGCCATTTCCACCGTACACAAGCGGGCCGTCGTCGGTGCGTTGCTGCGCCGTCTCGGGGATGTAATCCCGCCGGTGGCCAGGCTTGTCGCGCTGCTGGCCGAGCGCGGTCGGCTGACCCTGCTACCGGACGTCGGCAGGTCCTATCACGCCCGGCTGCTCGATCACCTGGGTGTCGTCGAGGCGCGGGTCACGACGGCCCAGCCGCTGACTCCGGAACGGGCCGCCGCCATAGAGCACAGCCTCGCCCGGGCGAGCGGTCGCGAGGTCAGGATGATCGCGGACGTCGATCCGGAGATACTAGGCGGCGTCGTGGCGCGGCTCGGTACGACGGTCTACGACGGCAGCATCGCACGTCATCTCGAACGGATGCGACACGCCCTTTTGGAGCGGTAGACACCCCACGAAGAGTTTTTTGCGATGACCATCAAAGCGGACGAAATCACCAAGATCATTCGTGACCAGATCGGCGACTACACGATCGACGTCGACGTGGCTGAGGTCGGGACCGTGGTATCGGTGGGAGACGGGATTGCGAGAATCCACGGCATCGAGCGTGTCATGGCGACCGAAATGCTCGAATTTCCGAATGGTATCTTCGGCATTGCGCTGAACCTCGAAGAGGAAAGTGTCGGCGCCGTCCTGCTCGGCGCGAGCACCCAGATCAAAGAAGGGGACACCGTCAAGCGTACCGGCCGGATCATCTCCGTGCCTGTCGGCGAGGCACTGCTCGGCCGGGTCGTTAACGCATTAGGGCAGCCGGTGGACGGCAAGGGACCGATCGCTGCGACCGAGACGTCGCCGATCGAGAGGATCGCGCCGGGTGTCGTCGACCGCCAACCGGTGAAGCAGCCGCTACAGACCGGCCTGAAGGCGATCGATACGATGGTGCCGATCGGTCGCGGACAGCGGGAGCTGATCATCGGCGACCGGCAGACTGGCAAGACGGCGGTCGCCGTCGACACCATCCTGAACCAGCGTGGCAAGGACGTCGTCTGCATCTACAACGCGATCGGCCAGAAGCAGTCCACGATTGCCCAGGTCGTCAAGACCCTCGACGACGCGGGCGCCATGGCGTTCACGATCGTCGTGGCCGCTGCGGCGTCCGACTCGGCGCCGCTCCTTTTCATCAGTCCGTACGCGGCCTGCGCGATGGGCGAGTTCTTCCGCGACAGCGGCAAGCACGCGCTCTGCATCTACGACGACCTGTCAAAGCACGCGCAGGCGTACCGCGAGATTTCGTTGCTGCTGCGTCGCCCGCCCGGCCGCGAGGCGTATCCGGGTGACGTTTTCTATCTGCACTCACGCCTGCTCGAACGTGCGGCGATGATGCGCGACGAACTGGGTGGGGGATCGTTGACGGCGCTGCCGATCATCGAGACCCAGGCCGGCGACCTGTCTGCCTACATCCCCACTAACGTCATCTCGATCACCGACGGGCAGATTTTTCTCGAGTCCGACCTGTTCCATCAGGGCGTCCGGCCGGCCATCAACGTCGGCAATTCCGTCTCGCGTGTTGGCGGTTCGGCTCAGGTGAAGGCGATGCGCCAGGTGGCCGGGACACTGCGACTCGATCTGGCTCAATACCGGGAGCTTGCTTCGTTTGCGCAGTTCGCCAGCGACCTCGACAAATCGACCCAGGACCAGCTCAACCGCGGCAAGCGGCTGGTCGAGGTGCTGAAGCAACCGCAATACGAGCCGCTGGCCGTCGAGAGACAGGTGCTCATCGTCTATGCTGGCACCAACGGCCACCTCGACGCCGTTTCCGAAACGCAGGCGCGCGATTACGAGATCGAGCTGTATCAGTTCGTCGAGGGGCGTGAACCGTTGCTGTTCACCGACCTGATGGCTCAGGCCCGGATCGACGACGATCTCAAAATCCGGATCGAGGCCGTGCTGAAGGAGTTCACTGAACAGTTCCTCGCCGCGCGGAAGACCGCGGCCGCCTAGTCCCGCATCAGGACGTCCGATGCCGCAGCCATAGAAGAGAGACGTGCCATCTCTACTCGACCTTCGCAGACGCATCCGCGCGGTCAAGTCGACGCAGCAGATCACCCGGGCGATGAAGGCGGTCGCCGCGTCCAGACTTCGCAAGGCGCAGGACCGGATTTTGGGCGCCCGACCGTTCGCCGTCCAGATGCGCCGCGTGCTCAGTGGGTTGGCAGCCCGCGTGGATACGGCAGCCCATCCGCTGTTCTCCCGGCGCGCCCCGGACGCGCCGGCGCGCCCGACGCTGCTGATAGTCGTGACCGCGGACAAGGGGTTGTGCGGCAGCTTCAACACCAACATCATCAAGGAAACCGGTGGGGTCATCACCGGCGGCGCCGGTGCCGAGGTGTCACTCGGGCTGGTCGGTCGGAAGGGCCGCGATTTCTTTGGAAAGCGGGGGTTCGACGTCCGCTTCGAGCTGATCAACATCTTCGGACAGCTGAGGTACAGCCACGGGCAGGCGATCGCCCGGGCTGTGATCGAGGCGTTTACCGGAGACGAGGTCGAGTCGGTCCAGCTCGTCTACAACGAGTTCAAGAGCGTGTTACAGCAGCGGGTCGTGGTCGACCAGGTTTTGCCGATCAGGCCGCTTGAAAGCTCGACCGACGCCACCGAGTGGTTACCCGACTACTTGTACGAGCCTGGCCCGGCCGCGATCTTCGACACGCTGGTTCCACGGCATGTGGAGATCCAGTGCTATCGGGCGTTGCTCGAATCGGCGGCGGCCGAGCACGCGGCCCGCTTGACGGCGATGGAAGCGGCCAGTAACAACGCGACCGACATGATCGAGGACTTGACGCTGTACATGAACAAGGTGCGGCAGGCGACAATCACGCGCGAGATCATCGAGGTGGTCTCGGGCGCCGAGGCGCTGTAGCGGGAGATCGGAAAAGCGGGAGGGTTTCGTCGTGTCCAGTCGGGTACGGCACCCCAGGGATTCAGAAGAACCATGATGAACGAACCAGCTACGAAACGGAATGCGGGGAAGGTCGTGCAGATTATCGGACCGGTCATCGACGTGGAGTTCGAAGGAGACCTGCCCGCCATCTACAACGCGCTACGCATCAAGTCAGGCGAGAGCGGCGTCGACATCGACATCATCGCCGAGGTCGCGCAGCATCTCGGCGAGAGCCGGGTGCGCGCCGTCGCCATGAAGCCGACCGACGGGATGCAACGCGGCATGGCCGTGCTCGACCTCGGCGAGCCGATCTCGGTGCCGGTCGGGCCGGAAGTGTTGGGCCGCGTGCTCAACGTGCTGGGCGAACCGGTGGACTTTCCGGACCGACCTGTGAAGACCAAGGAACGGTGGCCGATTCATCGGCCGGCGCCCTCGCTGGTGGACCAGTCGACCGAGCTGCAGATGTTCGAAACGGGGATCAAGGTCATTGATCTGCTTGAACCGTATCTGCGCGGGGGGAAGATCGGGCTCTTTGGTGGTGCCGGTGTCGGCAAGACGGTCATCATCATGGAGCTCATCAACAACATCGCGCTCAAGCACGGCGGTGTGTCGGTGTTTGGGGGTGTTGGCGAGCGGACGCGCGAGGGGAACGACCTCTGGCTCGAGATGCGGGAGAGTGGGGTTATCAACACCGAGAATAGGGAAAAATCGCGAGCCACCTTGATCTACGGTCAAATGACAGAACCGCCTGGTGCCCGGTTACGGGTCGGGCTGACCGCGCTGACCGAGGCGGAGTACTTCCGCGATGCAGAGGGGAAGGACGTGCTCCTCTTCATCGACAACATCTTCCGGTTTACCCAGGCCGGGTCCGAGGTATCCGCGCTGCTCGGTCGGATGCCGTCGGCCGTCGGCTACCAGCCGACGCTGGCCTCCGAGATGGGGGTACTCCAGGAGCGGATCACCTCCACCAAGCAGGGGTCGATCACCTCGGTGCAGGCGATCTACGTGCCGGCCGACGACTACACCGACCCGGCGCCGGCCACCACGTTCGCGCACCTCGACGCCACCACCAACCTGTCGCGGGCCATCGTCGAGAAGGGCATCTACCCGGCGGTCGACCCGCTGGCGTCCACGTCGCGCATCCTCGACCCCAACGTCATCGGAGACGAGCACTACGGCGTGGCCCGTGACGTCAAGCAGGTGCTCCAGCGTTACAAGGATCTGCAGGACATCATAGCGATTCTCGGCATCGACGAGCTGTCGGAAGAGGACAAGCTTTCGGTGGCGCGCGCGCGGCGCATCGAAAGATTCCTGTCGCAGCCGTTCTTCGTTGCCTCGCAGTTCACCGGCCTCGAGGGCAAGTATGTGCCGATCGCCGACACGATCCGTGGGTTCAAGGAGATTGTTGAGGGCAAGCATGACGAATTGCCCGAGCAGGCGTTCTATCTGGTCGGCGGTATCGAAGAAGCGGTCGAGAAGGCCGAGAAGATGACGAAAGAAGCTGCGTAGGCCTGAACCAGAAGCGCAGCGTCCTGGTCAGCGAACGCCATGTCCCTACCAGATCATCTGTTCCTGGAAATCGTGACGCCCGAGCGTGCGATCGTCGGCGAGCGCGTCGACGAAGTGCAGGTTCCAGGCACGGAGGGCTCGTTCGGGGTGCTGCCGGGGCACACGCCGTTGCTGGCCACCGTGCAGGTTGGCGAGCTTTCGTATCGCAAGGGGCAGAAGACTTCCTCCGTGGCGGTGTCGTTCGGGTTCGCCGAGGTGCTCCCCGACCGCGTGACGATTCTGGCGCAGATCGCCGAGTCGGCCGAGGAAATCGACGTCTCGCGCGCCGAAGCCGCCGGGAAGCGCGCGCAGGATCGGCTGTCGCAACCGATGGTGGAGATGGACTTCGAGCGTGCGCGTGTGGCGTTGCTGAAATCCCTTGTTCGGCTGCAAGTCGCGAGGGCCAGGGCCCGGAGGTAACCGGGTGAGCAGACCGGGCGGCTGAGCCAGGATCCACGCGGCTATCGCGCGACCGTCATCCAGGCGGACACAGGGTTGCCTATTGACGGGTCGGCGACGATCGGACCGAGAGTCGCCCGATGCCGAGCGCACACGCACCGATCGTGTGACAGGACACGAGCCATGGGTGTTTTTTCCGCTTCGGCCACCCACACGGGTCTGCGGCGGCCGACCAACGAGGACAGCTTTTCGGTCCGCAACGATCTGGGGCTGTTCGTCGTGGCCGATGGCATGGGTGGGCACGTGGGCGGTGAGGTCGCCTCGCGGGTTGCGGTCGAGGGTATCGTGGCGTTCGTGGAGGCGACGGCAATCATGTCGCCGGGGCAGACTTGGCCCATTCCGTTCGACCCCGAGCAGAGCGTGAACGCGAACCGCCTGCGCGCTGGGTTCCGGATGGGGAACCGGCAGCTGGCCGCGCAGATCGCGTCGTCGGACGCGCTGCGCGGGATGGCCACGACGGCGTTGGCGATGCTGATCGACGGCGGAGTCGGCACGCTCGGCCATGTCGGCGACAGCCGCGCCTATCGGTTGCGGGACGGGCATCTCGAACGACTGACCCGGGACCACTCCTGGGTGGAGGATCAGATCCGGGTCGGGGCTCTGAGTGAGATGGCAGCTCGCGAGCACCCCTGGCGCAATATCGTGACCCGGGCGATGTCGGGGTCGGAAGACGTCGAGGTGGACATCCAGGAGGTGTCGCTGGAGCCGGGGGAACGGCTGCTGCTCTGCTCGGACGGTGTCTTTACGGTGCTCAGCGACGACCAGATTGGTGCGGTGCTCCGGCGCGAGAGCGACCTCGACAATTTGTGTCAGGCTCTCATCCAGGGGGCCAATGACGTGGGAGGTCCCGACAACGTGACCGCGGTCGTGCTCGAAGTCGATGCTGTCTAATCTGCGAGAACTGTTCCGCCATCGGGCCCTCATCCAGACCCTCGTCGCGCGCGAGCTCAAGGCTCGGTATCGGGGGTCGGTGCTCGGTTTCTTCTGGTCGTTCATTAACCCGCTGCTTCTGTTGCTCGTTTACAGCTTCGTGTTCACCGTCATCATTCCCCGCGGCGAGATCGCGGACCTGGAACCCTACGCGGTCTTTCTGTTTTGCGGGTTGCTGCCGTGGACCTGGTTCTCGTCGTCCCTGTCAGACGGCGCCAACGTACTGATCATTAACGGTAATCTGATCAAGAAGGTGTTGTTCCCCGCCGAGATCCTCCCCGTGGTGGCGGTGGTGTCGAACATGGTGCACTTTCTCTTCGGGCTGCCTATCTTGTTCGCGTTCCTCCTGTTCTACTCGGTTCCGCTGCGGTTGAGTGAGCTGATCTGGTTCCCGCTGCTGCTGTCGGTGCAGTTCATCCTGACGCTGGGGCTAGCAACGGTGCTGGCCGCGCTGACGGTGCACTTCCGCGACATCAAGGACCTATTGGCCAACGTCCTCACACTCTGGTTCTTTATCACGCCGATCATCTACCCGATGTCGGCAGTACCGGCGGGTGGAAGGGCGCTCATGGACCTCAACCCGTTCGCGCACCTGGTGATCTCTTACCAGGAGATCCTCTTTTACGACGGCCCGTTCGGGCACTGGAAATGGCTACTAGCTCTGGCGTTCGCGGGCGTGGTGCTGTTCCTGACGGGCTACGCGTTGTTCGACCGCCTGCGCGACTCGTTCGCGGAGGAGGTCTGAGAAGGGCGAGCACCTTACTAGG
>CAUZDS010000038.1:0-11748 GCA_963578725.1 Vicinamibacteria bacterium | reverse complement strand
ATAGCAGCAGACCGGACAGCGGGACAAACAAACGGATAGGCATTCGATCTCGGTTGGCGGGCTACACGGACGGTGCAACCGCCGTGCTCCAGGCCTGACGAAACGCAGGGAAAAGACGTAGTGGGAAGCGTCGCGGCGCGCCCCGGGCTTCTAGCAACTCACCGGTTCCAGAACGTCGGCGGCACCGCCAGAAGGCGAGCCACCAGCGCCGTACGTAGAGACGCCCTTGCCGCTCCAAGCATTTACGCACGCATCCCGTCGCCGTGCCGGCACACACACCGCGGCAGAGCGGGTCACGTGTCACATACGGGAATCATCTGGCCGGCGCCATGGCTTCGACCGGACTACGCTCCCGCGGATCACTTCAGGGTATCAGACTAAAAGGTTATCAGACTAAAACGGTCGCCGTCGCGAGACAGGATCCGCCGACCGATGCTAGAGATGGCCGAGACTGACGCCGTTCGAGCGGCATCAGACCGATGCCGGGTCAACGACGCGGTCGAGAATCTGCTGTGCCATGGCGGAACCGCTCAGTGACGCCAACCCACTGCCGCTCGCGAGATCGGCGGTACGGAGCCCGGCGCCGAGGGCGCCGCCGATCGCCTGCTCGACCGCATCGGCTTCCGGCCCGGCCCCGAGCGCGTGCCGCAACAGCATGGCGGACGAGGCGATCGCGCCAATCGGGTTCGCGACGTCGCGACCGGCGATGGTCGGCGCCGAGCCGTGCACCGGCTCGAACAACCCACCGCGTCCGCCCAAGCTGGCTGACGGCAACAGCCCGAGCGACCCGACCACTGCGCCCGCCTCGTCCGAGAGGATGTCACCGAACAGGTTGCCGGACAACACCACGTCGAACTGGGTCGGGTTCGTCGCGATCAGCAGGGAGCAGGAGTCGACATACTGGTGCTCGAGCGTGACGCCAGGATGCCGCGCCCCCACCTCGGTCACCACCTCGCGCCAGAGCCGTGAGGTTTCCAACACGTTGGCCTTGTCGACCGAAGTCACGAGCCGCCGCCTGGTCTCAGCGCTGCGGAATGCGACCTCGGCGATCCGTTCGATCTCGGGCCGCGAGTAGCGCATCGTGTTGAAGGCGGATTGGCCGTCTTCGGCCACGCCGCGGGGCTCGCCGTAATAGATGCCACCGGTCAGCTCCCGCACGATCAACATGTCGGCACCGGCCACACGCTCCGGTTTGAACGCGCCGCCATCCTCCAGACCCGGCCAGACACGCGCCGGCCGCAGGTTCGCGAACACCCCGAGCACCTGTCGCAGCTGCAGCAATGCCGTCTCCGGGCGCCGCTCGCTCGGGCCGCTGTCGAAGGCCGGATCGCCGACCGCCCCGAGCAATACCGCATCGGCCGCCAGGCAGGCCTCGCATGTGGCGTCCGGCAGGGGTGGCTGTCCGGCGCGCAGCGCGCCACCGCCGATGAGATGAGAGCTGAGCGTGAACGTGTGGCCGAATCGGTCCGCCACCCCGCGCAGCACCCGTTCGGCCGCGCCGGTCACCTCCGGGCCGATGCCGTCGCCCGGCAACAATACGATGGTCGCGTGCATCAGGATGCCTATGTCACACGGCAGGCTACAGTGAACACCCGCGGGCGCCACCCCCGTCTCGCCGCGCCGCGCCGCACCGAATCAGACGTGCTGGCCGGCCGGCTGGGTGGCACCCTTCGGTGGCCTGGCGCGCACCTCCTCGATGATGACCGACAGGTCGACATCCTCGATCGTCTTCCGTCGATCAGCTAGATCGATCATGGCGCGATACACCCGGTCGAGCTCGAGCCGGCTCAGCTCGACCCCAAGCCGCGCGCACCGCTGCTTCACGGCGTGCCGCCCCGAGTGCTTGCCGAGCACCAGCGTGGAGTGCGCCACGCCGACGTCGACCGGTCGCATGATCTCGTACGTGCGCCAGTCCTTGATCACCCCGTCCTGGTGAATGCCAGCCTCGTGCGCGAAGGCGTTTCGGCCGACGATCGCCTTGTTCGCCTGGACCGGCTCGTGCGTCAGCTCGGTCAGCAGCTGGCTGGTGGGAAAGAGCTCCGTCGTGTCGATCTGGGTCGTGTAGGGCATCCGGTCGCCGCGCACCCGGGTCACCATGACGATCTCCTCGAGCGACGCGTTGCCCGCCCGCTCGCCGACCCCGTTGATCGTACACTCCACCTGACGGCATCCCGCCTGCACCGCCGCCAGCGAATTCGCCACGGCCAGCCCCAAGTCGTCATGACAGTGGGTGCTGAACACCGCCTTGTCGGCGTTGGGCACCCTGCCGATGATGTCGGTGAAAAACCGCTCGATCTCGTCGGGCGTGCAATAGCCGACCGTGTCTGGCAGATTGATCGTAGTGGCGCCGCGGGCGATCGCGGTCTCCACCACCCGACACAGGAAGTCGATATCTGTCCGGGTCGCGTCCTCGGCCGAAAATTCCACGTCGTCGGTGTACCCGCGCGCGCGGGTCACGTTGTCGACGATCGCCTGCAGACACTCCTCGCGCGAGAGCCGCAGCTTGCGCTCGAGGTGCAGGTCGGACGTAGCGATGAACGTATGGATACGGGCGCGCTCGGCCGGCTGCACCGACTCGCCAGCACACTCGATGTCGGCCTGGGTGCACCGCGCGAGAGAGGCAATCACCGGTCCCTTGATCTCGGAGGCGATCAACCGCACCGCCTCGGCGTCGTCACGCGACGCGATCGGGAAGCCGGCCTCCAGGACATCCACCCCGAGTGCCTGGAACTGACGTGCCAGCCGGAGCTTCTCAGCGGTATTCATCGAGAAGCCTGGCGCTTGTTCGCCGTCCCGTAGGGTCGTGTCGAAGATGATCAGCCTGTCGCCCGCCACGGCACCTCTCCTCTTCTCTGACGCGCACCGCGTCGCCTGTCGTGTACTTCACGACCAGTTCGAGATTAAGTCAAGATTATAATTATTACGACTTTATAAATATTTATTATAGTGTTGAGATCCGATGGAGTTGAGCGAACTACAGGTGTTCCAGACGGTGGCGGCCGAGCACAGCTTCTCGCGCGCCGCGGCGCGACTACATCGAACCCAACCGGCTGTCAGCCAGGCGATCCGACGACTGGAAACGGAGCTCGACGAACGGCTGTTCGACCGGTCGTCAAAAGGGGGACGACTGACCGAGGCTGGCGTGATTCTTCTCGACTACGCGGAACGGCTGACGCGGCTGAAGGAAGAAGCGGAGGGGGCGGTGCGCGAGCTGCAGGAGCTGCGACGCGGCCGCGTGGTCATCGGGGTGAACGAGGCGGCCGTGCACGTGTTACTGCCAATTGTCGTGCAGTTCCGCGAAGCGCATCCCGGCGCGCAGGTCGAGATGCGGCGAGTCCCCTCCCGGCAGATCCCCGGCGAGGTACTCGGCCGCAGACTCGACTTCGGCCTGGTGACGTTTCCGCCCGGCGAGCGCGGCCTACTCTCGGTGCCGCTGGGCATTGACGAACTGGTCATGCTGACCCACCCGAAGCACCCGCTCGCGCGGCGGCGCCAGATCACGATGGAGGAGTTCGGCCGACAGACGATCATCGCGCACAACGATCCGTCGCCCAGCCGGGAGCGCGTCTTGCGGCTGTTCGAGCAAAAGCACGCGCCGATCAACATTCAGATGTCGTTACCGAGTCTCGACGGGATCAAGCGAGCGGTTGAGATGGAGCTGGGTGTGGCCCTGCTGCCGCGCCGCTGCGCGCTCTCGGAAATCGCGCGCGGGCAGCTCGCCGCCGTCCGGGTCCCGCAGTTGCGGGTGCCGCGCACGCTGCGTCTCGTCTACCGACGCACCGGTGAGCTGTCTCACGCCGCCAGTGCGTTTTTGGACGCGTCGCAGGCCCAAGCCGTGGACCCCTAACCGAAAATTGGTGTACTCGCTCTGGACACTGGCGATTGCCACGGCGTGCGCGCCGACAACGAGCCGGGGTGTGGGGCAGCGCCCCACGGAAGTCAGAACCCATGGATGTAGGGGACACGCGCCGCGACCCTGCGAACAACTTCGAAGTCGTCGAGCAACAGCCCTGTGGCGTCCCATGTGCCGGCAAGGAACGCGTCGCGAATGGGTCCCTCGATATCGACCCGCACCTGGCGTCCCCCTGCGTCGAGCACGCGGTCGGCGAGCGACAGCGCTAACCGCGTGGATGGGATCGCCTCGACCAGCGTCATCACCCGTTCGATGTCGTCGGGCGCGGCGGTGACACAGACCAGCCCGATGGCCAGCGCATTGCCCCTGAAGATCTCGGAGAACGATTCGCCGACACACGCATCAACACCCCAGCGCTTCAGAGCCTGCGGCGCATGCTCCCGCGACGAACCGGACCCGAAGTTGCCGTTCACCACCAGGACACCCGCTCCTTGATACACCGGGTTCGAGAACGAGTGATCCGGCATCGACGCCCGGTCGTCCTCGAACACGTGGTCGTCGAGTCCGTCGAAGGTAATGGCCTTCAGGAACCGGGCCGGGATAATCCGGTCGGTGTCGATGTTGTCGCCGCGCACGGGGATGCCGGTGCCCTCGATGCGGTCGATGCGGTCGATGCGGCTCGGCACGGGTTGCCTCTCTCCTCTGCGTTCTGAACCCGAGGCGCTCAATGCACACCGGCCGGGACCTGGCGCTCCATTAGGTTTCGAACGTCCACGACCTCGCCGGCAACGGCAGCGGCAACCACCATCGCGGGGCTCATCAACAGTGTTCGGCCGGTCGGGCTACCCTGCCGTCCTTTGAAATTGCGGTTCGAGGAAGACGCGCACACCTGCCGCCCCTCCAGCCGGTCCGGGTTCATCGCCAGGCACATCGAGCAGCCAGCGCCTCGCCACTCGAACCCGGCATCACGGAACACTTGGTCGAGCCCCTCGCGCTCCGCCGCGGCCCGCACCATCTGTGACCCCGGCACCACCAACGCCGTGACGTGCGGCGCGACCCGGCGACCCCGAGCGACCCGCGCAGCCTCGCGCAGGTCCGACAACCGGGAATTGGTGCAGGAGCCGACGAATGCCACGTCGATCTTCGTGCCCTCGATCGGCGCACCGCCGGTGAGCCCCATGAACGCCAACGCCTCGGTGACCGCGCCGTTCGACCGACCGTCGGCCGACGGGATCCGTTCGCTAACGCTGACCGACTGCCCGGGATTGATACCCCAGGTCACCCGTGGCTCGATCGCTGCCGCATCGATCTCAACGACATCGTCGTAGTTCGCATCGGCGTCCGATGCGATGGAACGCCACCACGAGACCGCCCGGTCGAAGGCGGCACCGGTCGGGGCGAACGGGCGACCGCGCAGATAATCGAACGTCGTCTGGTCCGGGTTGACATAGCCGACGCGCGCGCCACCCTCGATCGACATGTTGCAGATCGTCAACCGCTCGTCGATGCTCATCCGTTCGACCGCCGTGCCGCCGTACTCGTACGCGTGGCCCACCCCGCCCTGCACCCCGAGGCGGTGAATAATCTCGAGCACGACATCCTTGGCGAACACGCCATCGGCCAGCTCGCCATTCACCGCGACTCGCCGCACCTTGAGCGGATCGATCGCGAGCGACTGCGACGCCAGCACGTCACGCACCTGCGAGGTGCCGATGCCGAACGCCACGGCGCCGAGCGCTCCGTGGGTCGAGGTGTGGCTGTCTCCGCAGGCGATCGTCATTCCGGGCTGTGTCAGACCGAGCTCCGGCCCGATGACGTGCACGATCCCCTGCCGGTCGCTGTCGAGGTTCCAGAACGGGATGCCGAACTCGGCGCAGTTGCGCTCGAGAGCAGACAGCATCGCCTCGGCCAGCGGGTCCTGAAACGGCCGGGTCCGGTCGAGCGTCGGGACGATGTGGTCGGTCGTGGCGAACGTCCGATCCGGGAACGCCACCCTGATGCCGCCGGCCCGGAGCATATCGAAGGCCTGCGGCGTCGTCACCTCGTGGATCAGGTGCAACCCGATGAAAAGCTGTGTCTGCCCGGTCGACAGCGTGCGGACGGTATGCAGGTCCCAGACCTTCTGCAGCAGCGTCTTGCCCATGCAGGAACTACTGTACCAGATTGGCCACCACCAGGAGATGTCGTGGCACGTCCGGCCGAGACCCGATCGACGCCACCACTCGTTCCAACACAAACTATTGATTCGAGTTTACTTGCGTCGTATTTTCCCAGTCGTCTGGCTACGAGGCTTCGACCCGGCGGCGGGTCACCAATGGGGAACGAGGCGGGCTATGCCGGCGGCGTGGCTGGCGCGGCGGGTTCTTCCTCGATCGGCTTCAGGAGATCCTCGCGAGCCTTGTGGACCCGGTCGTAGCTACCGCCCAACACAACGTAGTACCACTTCGCGAAGCGGGCGGCCAGCTCTTCGGCGCGGCGCCGGCCGGTCTCGGTGAGACGTTCCCACCTGGCATGGCGATCCGCCCGCTGCTTGTTGTCGCGGTCCGCGTCGGTCCACTGCGCTTCCGGCCGGGTCTCGAAGTCGCGGTTCGCCGGCTGCGGCGGTTCGGCCAGACTGGACGGGTCGAACTCGGCGCTGATCAGGACATACCGATTCTCACCCGGGCCCGTCTCCGGGTTATCGCTGGTCTCGTCGCCGATCGCCACGACAGCGCCGATGGTGGAGAGAATCTCGCCGAAGCGCAGCGTGTAGCGCACCCCCTCCTCCGTTCGGACCAGCAGCTCGCCCTCGTTCGACAGCATGTCGCCGGTCTGAGTCGGGTAGAACCCACGTGACTGCATCGTCTGCAGGTCGTCGGTGGTGATCGTCTGGGCCTCGAACGCCTGCCGCAGGTTCCCGGAGAGCCCTTCCGGCTTCGGGAGCACCCCCTCGATCTCGAGCCCCATGAGGCCACCGACCAGCAGGTTCACCTGGATGAAATCGACCTCCTGGCCGGCCGGTACGTCGTTGGCGGTCCAGACGTCCTCATCCACCCAGTCGACGATGAACTCGCCGCGCCGAACCACGGCGCCGGTCCCCTCGTCGAGCTGATACTCGTTCAGGACGATCTGCTTCACGTCGGCGCGTTCGACCTCCAGCAGGTTCGTCTCGATCCAGTCGCTGAATCGGGTGGAGAGATTGATGTTGGTGCGCGCGGCATAGACCCGGTTCTGGTCGGGCACCCGCACGAAGTTCAGGCCAGGCCGTCCCGGTACCGGGTTGCCGATGATCAGGTCGGCGAGCACCTGCTCGCTTGCGCCCTTGAACGTCACCCGCTGCCCCCGGCCCCGAAGGGCGGTGGCGCGCTCGTCGAGCGGATCGATCACGCCAAACGCCTCCTGGTCGGTCACATTGTCGGAGCGGAAGTCGTCCTTGATGATCGCGATCACCTCGGCGGCCGTGCTTGCCAGACGCTCCTTCCCGTCTGCCGGATAGTCGTTGTGCGACGGGATCGTCCACAACCCGTTCCGGTTCGTCACACGGAAAATCGCTGCAGCAGCGGTGTCCTCGTCGAACTCGACCACCTCGAGGCTGGTTGCGGTCTCCGGGTCGGTGAACTCTGGGAAGAACGGATCCCCGACGTCGAAAAACGCGTCCGGGGCCGCCCTACGAGGCGCGGTCACCAGGGCGAGCACCACAAGTGCCACCGCAGCGCCGCCGAACACCGTGGTCTTCCTCAGTTCGCTCATGGCGCGTCCCAAACGGCCCCGAAGGCCTGGATACCGGTGCAGCTATTCACGTAGACGGCGCGCCGCGGACGCGCCCTCCCGTTCGCGTTTCTGACGTCGCACGAAGATCCACACGCCCAGCCCGAACACCGGCACCGGCGGCAGCAGAATCGCGAACACCTTGATCGTGTTCTGGATCCGTCGGGTCTGGGTCTCCATCCGCTCGAGGCTCGCCCGGATCTTCGTTTGCTTCTCCGTCTCGATGTTGGCCGACAGCACCGCTAAGCGCCGATTCTCGACCTCCTGGAGGTTGCGTGCCATGATCTGCTTGGCCTGCGCGTCGATGTCGGTGCGGTTCTCCACCGCAGCCATACGCTCGTCGAGCCGCCGCTGAGCGCCGGCCAGCGCCTGCTCCGCCTCCTCCTCCGCCTGCTGCTCGTCGAGCCGCCGCTGCTCGACGAACTCGACGGTCTGGGCCTCGACCCGCGTCAGGGTGCGATGCCGCGCGCGCCGGCTGCGGAGCGCGATAAACGAATCGTCTTCGAGCAGCGAGTCCATCGCGTTGAGAAAGAAGGTGACGTTGTCGAAATTCAAAGTGCCGGGAGCCAGCTGGCGAATCTGGAAGAACTGCTCGCTGATGAAATCGAGGTCCGCAAGCACCACGAGGTTCAGCGGGCCGTAGCTGGTCCAGGGCGAGCCGGGCAGGCCGTCTCCACCTTCGTCGGGATCTTCCGGTGTGGCCGGCGGCTCACCGCCGCCCGCCGAGCGCACCCGCGCCGCGAGAATGAAGTCCCGCTCGTCCTGCTGCCGCGCCGGATCGAGCACCATCGACGGTCCGTAGACGGTCTGCTGCACGAGCGTGAAGTAGCCGCTCTGTCCAGAGACCACACCAGACCGCAGCAGCGGCTCGAACTCTATGCCCGGGGCATCGGCCGGCTCCAGGAACCCGGGATACAGAAACACCAGTTCCTGCAGGTCCCTCGTCACGTCCACGGCGGGATTGAACGTCGCCGGGTTCCCGTTTCCGGCGCCGAGAAACACCACCTCGGACGGCATGTACGACAGCTCCGGGTGCGGGTTGTAGCTGTCCCAGACAATCCGGGTCGGCTCCCAGTCGACACCCAGATCCTGCATCCACCGGCGGGCGTCACCACGCGGTCCTGGCCGCGGGGTGCCGGGCGGGTAGGTAAACGGGTTGCCGTCGCCCGCCCACTCGGCGGGTGCCAGCGTCGGGTTCGCCGCCGGAATCGGATCGACCAAGATCATCGCCGGCTTGCCCTGCCGGATGTAGTCGGCCACGTTGATCAGTTGATCGGTTTGCATCGACGACGGCAGCGCCACCAAAATGGCATCGAGGTCGGGGGGCAGCGAAAACTCGGCGCTCACCTCCACCACCTCGTATTGCTTCCGCAGCTCGTTGACCACCGACCACTGCGGCATCTGCTGGTCACCGACGAGGTTCAGCCCACCGAAGAGCTTCACCATCGTGTCGACCACCCCGACCCGTTTCCGTGCACTCCCGGCAACGACCCGGATCGTCCGCACGATCTCGTACTCGGTCGGCAGCCCGCGATCGAAGAACGGGATCACCTGATGCGAGGCGCCGGCAGTGAACGCCACCCCGAGAAACACCTCCGTAATCTCTGCCCGCCCGCCGCTCAGGGCGGGCATCCGGCGCGGCGCGATCCCGAACTTTTCGCGGGCTTCAATCGCGGCTTCGGTGAACGGCTCGGTGTCCGTAATCAGCACCTGGACCTTCGGGCCGGCTAGCGCGGCGACCTCCTCGAGGATCCCGATGAGGTTCGACCGAGCCTGCACGAACGGCTCCGGCACCACCGGGCTCAGGAACGCCTGAACGAAGACGGGCCGGTCGTCCGGCAGCGCGGCGAGTAGCCGGCGGGTCTCGTCGCTCACCGACGACAACCGCTCGGCGGTCACGTCGAGCCGCAGCGTCGCACGGGCCATCACGGCATTGGCGGCGACGAGTGCCACCGCCAGCGCCACGGCGCGCACCGCGTGGTGCAACCACATCGGGTAGCCGTCCGCCTCGCGCGGCCAGTGCCGGCGGCTGGCCACCAGGGTGTTCAGGTGGAGGAAAAAGCCGGCCACCGAGACGAAGACGAGCAACCCGGAGAGAGTCAACACGCCCCTCGAGAAATCCCAGAACGGGCTGAAGACGCTGAGCGGCGCCACTAGCTGGGCGACGTCGACACTGAACGACCCCACGACGGTGTCGATGAAGATGACGGCGCCGCAGAACACGGCGCCCAGGATGAATGCCACCGTCACGTTCACGGTCAGCAACGACGCCAGCATCCCGACCGGCACGAGCGCGGCGCCCACGAGCCAGTACCCGACGTAGTTGCCGAACATCAGCCCGAGGTCAGGGCTGCCGAGAAAGAAGAGTACCAGCACGTGGCTCAGCGACAGCCCGAGCGAGACGCTGTAGATGCCGAGCGTCGCGGCGAACTTGCCGAGCACGATCTCGAGGTCGGTGGCCGGCAACGTGAAGAGCAGCTCGGCGGTGCCGAGCCGACGTTCCTCAGACCAGACCCCCATCGTCAGCGCCGGGATGAACAGCAGCAACAGGAACGGAAACGCCCAGTTGAGCTGGTCAAGGTTGGCCAGGTTGTCGAGAAAGAAGCGATCCTGCCAGAACGCGGCGGCCGCGCTCAGAAAGATGAAGAGCGTGATGAAGACATAGCCAGACGGACTGCTGAAATACAGCCGCAGGTCTCGCTTGGCCAGCGCCCGGACGATCGCGAAGTTGATCTTGCCGCCCATTCTCGGTGCGTCGTCTCCTATCAGGCGGCCGGGACGGCCGGCGGCTCACGGGTGAGCCGGTAGAACGGCTCCTCGATCGACCCGTTCTCCTCGAGGTCGGCGAGGGCACCGTCATACACCAGCCGGCCGCCGTTGATCAGCAACACGCGGTCGGCGACCGCCTCCACCTCCTTGAGAATGTGGGTCGAGATCAACAGCGTCTTGGTGCGGCCCAGCTGCTGGATGTTGTCGCGGAACTGCTTGATCTGATTCGGGTCGAGCCCGCTGGTCGGCTCGTCCATGATCAGCACCTCAGGGTCGTGCAGCAGCGCCTGCGCCAGCCCGACCCGCTGCTTGTACCCTTTGGAGAGCTTCCCGATTGGCTTCTCGAGCACCAACCCCAGCGCGCAGATGTCCGCCACCGCGTCGATACGCCGTTGCAAGGTGTCCGGCGGCAGCTCCCGTGCCTCGCCGAAGAACCACAGGAGCTCGAGCGGGGTCATATCGGGATAGAGCGGTCCGCTCTCCGGCAGGTAGCCGAGCCGCTTCGAGGCCTCGATGCGCTGCTCGCGCACGTCAAACCCGGCGATCGCCGCCCGGCCGGCGCTGGGCGCCAGGAACCCGGTCAGCATGCGCATCAGCGTGGTCTTACCGGCCCCGTTCGGTCCGAGAAACGCGACGATCTGGCCCTTGGGAATCGTAAACGAGGCATCGTGCACCGCCACGAACGGCCCGTAGTACTTGCTGAGGCCGTGCGCTTCGATCATCGTGCCCGGACCCGACGACACCGGTGCCGGCTCGATTACGTTCACCGCCGTTTCCTGCTCCACGTCGATATACCTCGACGACCTCGGTGCCGACACGTGCCGGTCGGCTTTTCTGCCTTTGGTCTTCGGCGACGTTCGGCCTGGGAGACGCGCCCGGTGTCCCGGAAGATCACAGGGCCGGATGACCGCGACGGCACCCACTCTGTCCAACTTGATGGCGAGCACCCCACCCTCGGTCAAGGGCGCGATGCTGACACACGAAGCGCACTCAGAGCATAGTCAATCCTCGGGATGTTCATCAAGTCGCGGCGGCCCGCGCCGGCGTCGACGGATGAACCGCGTGCTACCATCCGGGCCTTCGCTAGCGTCAGCGTGGCACACGGATGGCAGAGGTTCTCTTCGTCGGTATGGGTGGCTTTCTCGGGTCGATCGTGCGGTACCTCATGGTGAGTCTCCTGTAGGGTGCCTGGGCCGGCTCGTTTCCGCTCGGCACCCTCGTGGTCAACGTCACGGGGTGCGTCGCGATCGGGGGACTCTCCGAGCTGCTCGAGGCAGAGCCGTTCCTCACCGGCGAAGCCCGCGCGTTTCTCATCATCGGGCTACTGGGCGGCTTCACCACCTTCTCCGCCTTCGGCAACGAAACGATGAACCTCTTGC
>CAUZDS010000037.1:0-12626 GCA_963578725.1 Vicinamibacteria bacterium | reverse complement strand
TTGGACGGCCAGCTCGACGAACCCTTCTACGAGACGGTGCCCGCGGTCAGCGATTTCATACAGCAGGAGCCGAACGAGGGGGCCCCGGCCACCGAGAAGACCGAGGCCTGGATTTTCTTCGACGACCACAATCTCTACATTTCGGCCCGCTGCTGGGACTCCCATCCGGAGCGGATGATCGCCAACGAGATGCGGCGGGACCGCTCAACATCGCAGAATGAGAATTTCGCGGTGATGCTGGACACGTACTACGACCGGCGCAACGGATTTCTCTTTCACGCCAACCCGCTCGGGGGCATGTTCGACGCCGACATCCGGCCGGAGTTGAACCGCGACTGGAACGGCGTGTGGGATGTGAAGCCCGGGCGATTCGATGAGGGCTGGACGGTTGAGATCGTCATCCCGTTCAAGTCGCTGCGCTACCGACCGGGCCCATCGCAGATCTGGGGGGTGAACATGCGACGGATCGTCCGCTGGAAGAACGAAGTGTCGTATCTCAACCCGGTCCCCGCATCGTTCGGCATGGGAGCCGTCTTCCGGGCGTCCCACGCCGGCACGCTCGTCGGGCTCGAAGTACCGGGCGCCTCGAGCAACATCGAGATCAAGCCCTACGCGATCTCCGATGTGACGACCGATCGCACTGCGACCCCCACGATCGACAACGACCCGGGCGGCGATATCGGTTTCGACCTTAAGTACGGTGTCACCGAGAGCCTCACCGCCGATCTGACGTACAACACCGACTTCGCGCAGGTCGAGGCGGACGAGCAGCAGGTCAACCTCACCCGCTTCAGCCTGTTCTTTCCAGAAAAGCGGGAGTTTTTCCTCGAGGGCCAGGGCATCTTCGACTTCGGCGGCGTTCGCTCATCCAGAGGCCGCGCCGGAAGCCGCGCCGGAAGCCGCAGCGAGTTGGCCCCGATTCTGTTTTTCAGTCGCCGCATCGGCCTCAGTCAAGGACAAGTGGCT
Source organism: Vicinamibacteria bacterium (assembly GCA_963578725.1). GTDB lineage: Bacteria > Acidobacteriota > Vicinamibacteria > Vicinamibacterales > UBA8438 > NP936. The sequence goes on along the minus strand of CAUZDS010000037.1, from coordinate 11,660 downwards.
CCGATCGACGTTGGGGGGCGTCTCACGGGGAAGGTCGGCCCGTTCATGGTCGGGGCGTTGCACATCCAAACCGCTGCCGAGCCGGTATCCGGCGCGCCGAAGATTGGTTTCGACGTCCTACGACTGAAGCGTGACATCCTGCGCCGCAGTAGTATCGGCGCACTGATCACGCGCCGGTCGGTGTCGGAGTTCGGTGCCGGCTCGAACGAGACCTACGGCGTGGACGGGACCTTCTCGTTCTACGACAATCTTGACATCAATACCTCGCTTGCGCGGACCGCCACGCCAGGGCTCAACGGTGACGACCTGAGCTACCGCGCCCAGCTCGACTACAACGCGGATCGGTACGGCCTGCAGGTGGAGCGGCTGGTGGTCGGAGAACATTTCAATCCTGAAGTCGGATTCGTGCGGCGTGCCGGTTTCCACCGCAATTTCGGGTCGGTGCGGTTCAGTCCGCGCCCGCGCGCCATTGCGGCGATCCGAAAGCTCTCCTGGGACGGGTCGGTGGACTACATCACGAACGGCGCAGGCCGTCTCGAAACCCGGACGGTCGTAGGTGGATTCGGTATCGAGTTCGAGAACAACGACCGGTTCCGCGCCGGCTACACACGCAACTATGAATTCCTGGCTGAGCCGTTCGCGATCAGGTCGGGGGTGACAATTCCGGTCGGCGGGTACGGCTTCGACGACTGGCAGCTCGCGTACACCCTTGGCCAGCAGCGCAAGGTGGCGGGCAATTTATCCTTCTCGCGCGGCAGCTTTTTCAGCGGTGACAGGACGAGCGTCGGCATCAGCCGTGGCCGGGTCGGGCTGACTCCGCAGCTGTCGATCGAGCCGGGTGTGTCGTTCGATTGGGTCAACCTGCCGGAGGGGTCGTTCACCTCCCGGCTGGTGAGCGCGCGCACGACCTACTCCGTGACCCCGCGAATGTTCATCGGTGCCCTGCTGCAATACAACGCTTCCCGTGCGTCGATCAGCACCAACGTGCGGCTGCGGTGGGAGTACGTACCGGGGAGCGAGTTCTTTCTCGTCTACACGGAAGAACGGAACAGCTTGACCCCGCGGTTCCCGGCGCTCGAGAACCGTGCGCTGGTCGTCAAGGTCAACCGCCTCTTCCGCTTCTAGCTTACGTAGGACTCCGCCCCTGACCGTCAATGTTCATGAGGGAAATCATGCGCTCACACACAGTCAGGTTCGTCGTGGGTTTTGCGGTCATCTCCGGCCTGTCCACCGGGCAGGGATTCGCGCAGGGCACGCCGGCCGGCGCGACGGACCCCACCCGTACGAGATTAGTGAGGACTGGGTCCAGCGGTACTTTCAGGTGATGCAACACTGCGCCCGGGCAGCACAGCTGCAACTGGAGAGGGAGCTGGCCGGTGAGTGAGTAGGCGCTTCCGACAGCGTGCTGACAGACACGCTGGCCTGACACGCATGTTCGTCTCTTCCTCAATCGAATGCCACGAGCCTGTAACCGCCTTCCCGAGCGCCCGTCATACGTAACTCGCCGGCCGGATCAGGGTGCTGCCGCTCCCTAGCCCCCGCCTCCGATCTCATGCAGGACTGCCGCGCACTCGCCCTCCAGGTAGCGCATCGCCGCATCCACACCTCTGGGCGCATGCGGGATCCCGGTCAGCGCCAGCCCCATCTCCACACCGGCGAGGGTCCCCAGCAGGCTGAGGTCATTGAGGTCGCCCAGATGGCCGATCCGGAACACGGACCCGGCCAACTTCGCCAGCCCGACGCCGAGCGATAAGTCGAAGCGGTCCAGCACAACTGCACGCAGGCGGTCCGCGTCATGCCCGGGCGGAGTCATCACGGCCGTGATCGACGAGCTGTACTCGTCGGGGTTCGCGCAGAGGATCGCGAGGCCCCAGGCCCGTGCCGCCCGGCGCGTGGCCTCGGCGTGACGCGCATGCCGCGCGAACACGTTCGATAGCCCTTCGGCCCGGAGCAGCGCGAGCGCCTCACGCAGACCGTAGAACAGATTGGTGGCCGGCGTGTACGGGAAGAACCCTTGCTCGTTCGCCGCCAGCACTGCGCTCCAGTCCCAGTAGGCCCGTGGTAGAGTCGCTTGGGCGTGAGCCGCGAGCGCCGTGTCGCTGATCGCATTGAACCCTAGCCCAGGCGGCAACATCAGGCCCTTCTGGGAAGCGCCAACAGTCACATCGACCGACCACTCGTCATGTCGATAGTCGATCGAGCCGAGTGACGAGATCGTGTCGACCATGAACAGCGCAGGGTGCCGGGCGCGGTCGATCGCGCGGCGCACGAGCGGAATCTGGCTCGCCACGCCAGTCGAGGTTTCGTTGTGCACGACGCAGACCGCCCTGATGTCCTGCGCGCGGTCCTCGATCAGTCGGGCCTCGACAGCGCCAGGGTCGACTCCATGACGCCAGTCCCCAGGCATCAGCTCGACCACGAGCCCAAGCTTCAGCGCAATCTGCTGCCACAGGGTTGCGAAATGTCCAGTCTCGACCATCAGCACCCGGTCACCGGGCGACAAAGTGTTGACCAGTGCCGCCTCCCACGCACCAGAACCGGAAGCGGGATAGATGATGACCGGTCGCTCCGTCCGAAAGATGACGCGAATGCCGTCCATCACCTCGCGTCCGAGCGCCTGAAACTCAGGCCCGCGATGGTCGATCGTGGGTCGTGCCATCGCCCGCAGCACCCGGTCAGGCACGTTGGTCGGCCCCGGGATCTGCAGGAAGTGGCGCCCCGCGCGGTATGACATGAGAAGTTCCGGTATCCTTAGCGTCAGCCGTCGGTCGTCAGGCTTCGAGTACACCCAGCCCACCCGCCGGCCGAACCGCCGCTAATCTATCACTTATACTCCCTCGATGACGGAGCAGCTGCGACGCGATCTGAACAGCTCGCTAGAGGGCGAGGTCCGCTTCGACGCCGTCACCCGCGCCCTGTACTCCACCGACGCCAGCGTCTACCAGATCGAACCCACCGGGGTCGTCATCGTCCGATCCCGGGAGGACGTCGTTCGAACGATCCAGATCGCCCGCCGGCATGGCGTCTCGATCACCGCGCGTGGCGGAGGTACGTCGCAGGCCGGCCAGGCGATTGGAGCCGGGCTGCAGCTTGACACGGCCAAGTACTTCAACCGCGTACTCGAGGTAAACGCCGCTGGACGTTGGGCGCGAGTCGAGCCGGGCATCGTCCTCGACGAGCTCAACGCCCGGTTACTCCAGCACCGGCTCCGATTCGCCCCCGATATCTCCACCTCCAGCCGGGCTACCGTGGGCGGCATGATCAGCAACAACTCCAGCGGGGCACGATCCGTGCTCTACGGCAAGACGATCGACCACGTGCTCGACCTCCACGTAGCGCTAAGCGACGGCTCCGTCGTCCACCTGCGGCCGCTGACGCCGGACGAGCTCGACTCGGTCTGCGCCACCGACACGCTCGAAGGCCGCTGTTACCGAACGCTGCGCCGACTGGGCCGCGAGCACGAGGCCGAGGTGAACCGCCGCTATCCTCAAATCCTGCGACGCGTCGGTGGCTACAACCTTGACGCGTTCACCGATCCCGCACGCCCGTTCAACCTGGCCAACCTGATCGTCGGGTCCGAGGGCACACTGGGCCTGGTGGTCGAGGCCAGGGTGAACCTGGTGCGGCTGCCGAACGCTCAGGCAGTGCTGACGATCGAGTTCGACGACCTGCTCGATGCGCTCGGTGCCACCCCGGCGATCCTCGAACACCATCCGTCGGCCGTCGAGGTGATGGACCGGTTCATCCTGGACCATACGCGGGAAAGCCCGGCTCTCGATCGGCTGCGCCGCGAGGTGCTGCAGGGGGACACCCCGGGCGCACTGCTGTGCGTGGAGCTCCAGGCTGACAGCGCCGCCGGGCTCCCTGGCCGATTGGAAGCGATCGAGCGAGACCTCGCCAGCCGCGGCATAGAGGGGCGGACCTCGCGCGCCATCGACCCGGCAGCCCAGGCCCGGATCTGGCGGCTCCGCCAATCGGCGCTCGGACTCTCGATGGCGATGAAGGGGGACGCTAAGAGCGTGTCGTTTGTCGAAGACACGGCGGTGGCGCCGGAGCGGCTACGTGACTACATCACGCGGTTTCTCGACATCGTACGGCACCACGGCAGCACCACCGGTGTCTACGCCCACGCCTCAGTCGGGTGCCTGCACGTGCGTCCGGTGGTCAATCTCAAGACCGCGGCGGGCGTGCGTCAGTTCGAGGCGATAGCCCACGATATCGCCGAGCTGGTCCTCGAGTTTGGCGGCGCGCTGTCAGGCGAACATGGCGATGGGCTCGTGCGCGGGCCGTTCGTCGAACGGATGTTCGGCGCCGACCTTTACGCCGCGTTCCGCACAATCAAGCGGACCTTCGATCCCACCGGTCTCCTCAACCCGGGCAAGATTGTCGATTCACCGCCGCTCACGACGAACCTCCGCTACGGCGCCGGTTACCGCACGCCTGAGCCATCCACGTTCTTCGACTATGACGCCTATGGCGGGCTGGGACGCGCCGTGGAGATGTGTAGCGGTATCGGCGCCTGCCGCAAGACCCTCGATGGCACCATGTGCCCTTCCTACATGGCGACCCGCGACGAAGCGCACTCGACCCGCGGCCGCGCCAACGCCCTCCGGCTGGCGATGTCGGGCCGCCTGGGGGAGAGCGGACTCGGGGACGACGGAGTGTTCGACACGCTCGACCTCTGTCTGGAGTGCCGCGCCTGCAAGGCGGAGTGTCCGGTCGGCGTGGATATGGCCCGATTCAAGAGCGAATTTCTCGCCGACTACTGGAGCCGGCACGGGACCCCGCTCCGGGCACGAGTCCTGGGCCGGATCCACGAGCTCTCGGCCTGGGCGAGCCCCTTCGCTGGGTTCCTCAATCCGTTGCTCGCGAACGGTTGGCTTCGGGCTCTGAACGAGCGACTGCTTGGTGTGGACCGGCGGCGGAGCCTGCCACGCTGGACGACCCGCACGCTGGCGGCGCGGTGGCGCGAACGCCAGGCCTATACGCACCCGGCATCCATAGTGCTGTTCAACGATACGTTCACGAACTATTACCACCCCGAGATCGGGCTGGCGGTGGCAACGCTCTGCGACGCCACCGCCGTGGGGGTCGAGCTCGGGCCCAATGTCTGCTGTGCCCGTCCGCTAATCTCCCAGGGCCTGCTGAACGAGGCTAGACGCCGTGCCGCCGACACCGTGCGGCAGCTGCACCCACTCGCCGCCACCGGCAAGCGAATCGTCGTGCTGGAGCCGAGCTGTCTCTCGGCGTTGCGGGAAGACCTGCCCAGTCTGCTCCGGGGCGCGGCGAAACGCCAGGCTCTGGAAGTGGCCGGCGCGTGTCTGCTCTTCGAAGAGTGGCTTGAAGGGGCGCTCGACACCGGTGCTGCGGACCTGACGTTTCAGCCCGGCCCCCGTCGACTGTTGCTGCATGGCCACTGCCATCAGAAGGCGCTTGGGCTGGTGCCGCCCGCCCGGACGCTACTCGAGCGGATCCCGGCCGTCGAGGTTGTCGACCTCGACGCCGGCTGCTGCGGAATGGCCGGATCCTTCGGCTATGCGCATGAGCACTTCGAGCTCTCACGGCAGATCGGAGAGCGCCGGTTGCTGCCGGTCGCCCGCACGCTCGCACCGGACGAGGTGCTGGTTGCCTCCGGCGTCTCCTGCCGGCACCAGGTGCTGGACCTGGCCGGCGTCAGCGCTCGCCACCCGGCGGAGCTGCTCGCATCTCTCCTCGCGCCGGTATAATTCAAAACGGCTCGGAGACGGTATTCTTGGCGTCCGACCGTGCCGTCTGGCACGCCGAACCTGTCGAAAGTTCGATGACACCTGAACGCATGCCACGTCCCCTGATCGTCTCGGCGGTCGCTGCCCTCGGGCTGATGTGGACCGGCACCGCTGGCGCCCAGGACGGTGACCCGCCTCCGAACAACCTGCCGAACGACTACGTCACAGTGCTGAACTGGGCCAAGCTCCCCACGGATCGCCAATTGGGCTCGACCGTCGGTATCGACATCGCGCCAGATGGCACCATCTGGTGCCACGACTGGTGCGGCGGCGACAGCTGCGTCGGCTCGGACCTTGACCCGATTCTGCATCTCGACACCTCGGGCCGGTTGCTGGGTAGCTTCGGTGCCAGCCTGTTCAACTCCCCGCACGGGCTGCATGTCGACGCCGACGGCAATATCTGGGTCACAGACCACGGGGTCGACCCACCCAACGGCAAAGGCCACCAGGTGTTCAAGTTCAACCCACAGGGCGAGGTGATGATGACGCTGGGACGCGCCGGGGTAGCTGGCACCGGACACTACACCTTCAATCAACCATCCGACGTCCTCGTGTCACCGACCGGCGACATCTTCGTCGCGGATGGTCACAGCTCGAGCACCAATGCCCGGATCGTCCGGTTCACTTCTGACGGCACCTTCATCAGGTCGTGGGGGCGACATGGCTCCGGACCGGACCAGCTGGACGGACCACATGCACTCGCCATGGACTCGCAGGGCAGACTCTTCGTCGGCGACCGGACCAATAACCGAGTTCAGATCTTCGACCAGGACGGGACACTCCTCGACTCCTGGACGCAGTTCGGACGACCGAGTGGGCTCTTCATAGATCAGCACGACATGCTCTACGTGGCGGACGCCGAGTCGCGCCATAACGAGGGTGGGTACGGACACAACCCTAACGTCCGACGCGGCATCCGAATCGGCAACGCCGCCGACGGCACGGTGGCCAGCTTTATCCCGGACCCGGCGGAACGGGGCGACTCGAGCGCGGCTGAGGGTGTCGCGGTGGACGGCGACGGTAATGTCTACGCCGCTGAGCTCGGACCACGCGACATAAAGAAGTACATCAAACGATGACCGGCAGACGCGTCCCACTTCTCACGCCGTGCTGCCGACCGCGGCCGCAGGTCACGCGCTCAAGCCTGACCGAACGAGCGACGCCCTACCGACCGACCCACTAACCTCGCCCAGGGCCAACGTACCGGCGGTGCCAACGAGGCTGGACGGGGAGCTCGCGCAGGCACGAACTGATGGCGCGTCATGTGCGGGATGGCACAGGTAACTGCACTGGACGCAGCCGTCGATCACCCGGGTCAGCGAACATACCCGCGACGCGCCTGCACCGAGCGCCCCCGGCCCGCCACCCGCACCTCGAGCGCATGCCATCCCGCCGCCTGCACCTCAATGGGTGAATACGTCAACAGGTATCGACTTCGGAACTCGGTAACCACCCGCGAGAACGCCGCCCTCAACCGCCCGATGTCCTCGGCGACGAACACCGCCCCGCCGGTCTCCTCGACCAGGACTGGAAGATACTCCCGGCCGAACAGCTGCGGCTCCGTCGGAAACCAACGGCGAGCCGTCATCCGGCCTTGCCTGTCCATCCGGTTGTCCGGTGTGATCGGGTCGAGGCTCACGCCGTAGACGACCACATCACTGCGCTGCGCCGTATCGAGAACCGCACGCGGGTCGATCCAGCTCGCCGTGTCATCGCCATCACTGAACACGAGGACCAGGGTCCGGCCCACCGTTCGTTCGCGCAGGGCGTACGCCGCGAACGTGGCGTCGTAGAGCGCCGTGGCGCCACCGGCCCGGAGGCGCCCTAGCGCATCGGGCAAACTCGACCGCGGCGATGGAGGCTCGACCACCATTCGCACGTTGTGAGAGAAGGTCACCAGGCCGACCTGATCGTCCGGGCGCAGCGCCTCGGCCGCCGCCTCGACTGCCGCGCGCAGCTGTACCAGCGGCGCGCCACGCACGCTACCACTCGTGTCCAGGACCAGCAGTAGCGTGATTGGCACCTCGTCGAGAAGCACCGACTCGATCTGCTGCGGCACGCCGTTGTCGAGCACGATGAAGTCGTCGGCCGTCAGACCGGTGACCGGTTGGCCGCCGCGCGTCACCAGCACATCGACCGCGACCGCCTCTACGCCGCTTGTGAACGTCTGCGCTGCCGCCGGCGTAACCATGAGCATGGCCACCCACGCCAGACTGCCCCCTAGCCGGTTACCAATAATCATTGACGCAACTCGGCGCGGAGGGCTCCGCGCAGGTCTGGGCCAATTCCAAGCCCAAGCCGGTAGTCGACCCACGGGTCAATGAACCCACCTGGTTCGGCGGTAAGGCCAGGCTCTAGTACGACCGCGGCCCCCCGCCGGTCCCCCTGTGTGTCGAGCAACCGCGCGAGCGCGACCCGTGCCGCCTGTCCTTCCGGCATCAGGTCGACGGCCTCGCGGAACAGTCGTTCCGCGCGCTCGGGGTCGTCCGCCTTGGCAGCCAGACGACCCAGCAAGAGCCTGGCCAAGTAGGCCTGCGGGGTCGGCAAATCGGTGCGACCGATCAGCCCCAGCAACAACTCCCCCGCCTCCCCATCTTCCTCCAGCAGCATCCGCACACGCGCCAGCCGGAGCGCCGCCTCGATCGCGTCTGGCGTGATCGCCAGGGCCGCACCAGCGCGGCGCGCGGCGTCCCCGAGGCCGTCGCGCTTCGCGCGCTGCGCGTCCCGTACTCCGGCCACGCCAGCATCACCCAGACGGACCGGCGCCAGCGCGACCTGCTCACTCAACCAAGCAGCAGTGGTCAGCAGCGGCACATCATCCGGCAGGGCTTCGCAAACCCGATCGACGAAGCGCAGTGCGTCCCACCAGCCACCACGCTCGAATACGAGGAGCGTGACGCCAAGATACCAGCGCCGCCGGAACGACCCATCCGGCTCAGGGTTTCGCGCCCCGAGATCGGCCCAGCGAACCGCGACCTCGATCTGAGACATCGCTGCGTCCGCTCGCCCGGTCGACCACAGGTCGTCCGCCGCGTCCAGGTGCAGCATCGCCGCCGAGCGAAACAGCAGCTCGTTCAGGGCAGGGTCGTGGCCAGACCCGATCGCCCTGGCGTCCCGGTCGCCCACCGAGTCGAGCATCTGGTGCAGTAACTCCCCCTCGAACGCCAGCAAGCCGTCGATCGCCTCCGACTCGCGCCCGTCCCGATAGGCGTCGATCAGCGCTCTGTAGGGTGCCAGATCAGCAGCGAACCAGAAGTCGGTCTGGAGGGAGTGCGCAAACGGGACCGCCACAGCCGTCAACGCGGCGACCACGAGCCCAGCGGGAATATGTAGTGATAGCAAGGCCACAGCTGATTCTACGCCCAGGTCTGACGACCCACAACCGCTTCTCCGACAAGCCGCTCAGCCTATGGCTGATCGATGCCGGCTATCAGGTCGTGTCGGTCGCGATCATGGTCGTGGTGCCTAGGCTGTGGCGTTATTGATGTGCGCGTCCAGATGTCATTTGGTCATACCGCCGGCCACATCGACACGGCCTCGTCGTGTGTCGACGACTGCGCGCGGCGCGCCGCTCACTCGCTCTCGGGCTGACCCGCGCTCGGGGCGGGGTCTTTCTTCACAGCGAACAACAACACGTCCCGCGCCAGGTCACACTGCAGCACCTCAACCTGAAACGACGGTAGCCCCGGCGCGTTCGCGAACGCGCGCCGTGCCCGGCCGCGCCAATCCTTCTGCCGCCTGGCATGCTGGTAGCAGACCAGCATGTCATCCGGTCGCAGCGCCTCGTAGACCGCCGCCACCTCGGCCGATGACACGTGTTCCGGACCAGGGGACTCCGTAGCCAACCCCACGTCCGGGTCAAGAAAAACCAGCACAGGACGATCGTCACGCGCCTGGATCAGCTCACACACCCGCGTGAAATAGGCGGCGCGATCGGTAAACAAATCCTTCAAGACCTCAATCCTGAAACCGGTGGCCGAGGCGAGCCGCTGAATGTCGTCCAGATCTCGAAAGTGCCGGATCACTTCTACCGCCGGTGGCACCTCGCCGCGCACCCCGGCGAGTGGTTCTGGTGGCCGGTCGGGACGATACATCGCGACATGGAGGATGGCGGAAACCCCGTCCCGTCTCGCCAGGTGCACAAGCGCGCTCCATTTTACGATGTCGCGATTGTCGCCATACCATTGGTCTCGCATCAGTCACCACGCACCTCGAGCGGACGAGAGAAGATGAAGCACAGCCCCGTACAATCATCTCCCCGAGGCGACTCTCGATTCTTGTGATCTCACCGTCCTCAAGATAACTCAGCCGCGAAAGCTTCCGCGCAGTGCCTCTAATTCCCCCAACGGGCATGCTTGATCCAGCGTCGCCTGCGCCCACACGAGTCGCGCCAGCGCCGTCTGGATGGCATTCGCCGGCTCCCTGTAGAAATCCGGATCCGCAGCAGTCGTGTTGATCTGTCGCGCTTCAACCATTCCAGTTCCTCAATCCGCTCTGGCAACCCAGCAAGCTCGCGCTGCTCGTTGTACGACAACCGCGTCGCGAGCGCTGGCTCGGGTGCGATCGCCGTCGTCCCCGTGGCGTAGCCGGCCGCCGACCCCGACAGTCCTCGGTTCGACGGTAGATCCGCCGGGACGGGATAACGTTACCGCAGACAATCCTCGTACCCACCTACGTACTCAGTCACCCGTCCACCCCCCCGAACGAAAGTCTGCTAGTCACGATGTTCTCCAATAACGCCAGGTCGTGGCTAACGAGCAGCAACGTCCGATCACGCAGACCCGCTCGTGCGGCCCGAGCCAAAGGGTCACTTCATCGAGGAGGGGCAGGCGTCCGTACGCGATCGAGACCTGCTCGAGGGAGACGAGCGGCATCGAACCAACGTTCGCGAGGCCGAGGGTCGGTCGTCAGGCGGGAGGACCTGTTACTGCCGGCGGACCGACTGGATGACGACCGGTTCATCCGGTATGGTGTTCGTGACCGGCGTCTCCGCGATCCGATCCACCACGTCGGTGCCGCCAGTGACCCGTCCGAAAACCGCATAGCCGAAGTCCCGCACCATGTGGTTCAGGAAGGCGTTGTCCGCAGTGTTGATGAAGAACTGGTCGGTAGAACTGTCGACCTCGCTCGTGCGCGCCATCGCCAGGGTGTACTTGTCGTTCGTCAGCCCGTTGGCCGCTTCGTTCTTGATCTCGTCTCGGCCCGGCTTGCGCTGCATATCTGGCGAGAAGGCGCCGCCTTGGATCATGAAGGTCTCGATCACCCGGTGGAAGATCGTGTTGTCGTAGTGCTCCTCGTCGACATAAGCCAGGAAGTTCTCAACCGAGATCGGAGACTGCTCCGGGAACAGCTCGATTGTGATGGCGCCCATGCTGGTCTCCATCACGACGGTCTGATTGTTCTGGGCCGAGGCGCCCGAGCCGTGCAGAACCGCCGCGAGACCAGTCAACCCGAGGATGATGAAAGCACGAAACGACATAACAAGTGGCTCCTCTCTGGGATCGATGACACAGCCATGCAACCACATGGCGCTATTCGCGGCGATCGTATCACCTCCTACCCTGAAAAGTCGTTCGCGGCCGGCCGCATGCCGCGGGGCTCTCGGCACAACATACCAGGCCTCGCCAGCCTCGTGTTCGCAAGATCAGGCGGCGCCCCGATGCTTCAACTGCATCACCTGCGTCCAGAAGACCGAAAACAAACAATAGCTCAAGAAGTAGTAGAAGCCTGGCCCGAGCGTAGACATCAGATGGGTTTGCATCCTTACTTCAACTTGTTGCAGCAGGACCGGCACGCTAAAGCTGTTGGCCTGGGCCTGGTCTCGCGTAGCCAGAAAGGCCAGGAACACCCCCACGACGAAGACATCCGCCATCGACCACTTGCCGATCAGATCGA
>CAUZDS010000036.1:0-20880 GCA_963578725.1 Vicinamibacteria bacterium | reverse complement strand
TCCTGGCGGCGCCCTGAGAAGGCGGCCGCCCCAGGGTGTGGGACACAGCCCCAGCAGAACGCCTACAGCGCGTGGCGTTGGGCCCCCGTCAGCAACGAGCCGGGGTGTGGGGCGGAGCCCCACCTAAGATTAAAAAAACGCCCGACTGTGCCACGACCCCGCCGCGGGCAACTCCCAACTGCCGTCACGAACCGCGCCGACGCTGGTCAACGTGTTGTCGAAGACTACGGTCTCCTGGTTGACCGACCCTGATTCGACGAGGGCCGCAAACCGCTCGCGTGAGACTCGCGCGACGGCGGATCCGTCGCGATAGAGCACCGGCGCCTGATTCACGAGCTCGATCCCCAACTCGGTCTGCAACGCCTTCATCCGCCGAACCAGGGCGTCGATCGAGCAGCCGGAGGCACCGGCTGACCGCTCGTCCACCGCGACGAAGATGAACTGGTCGTATCGTAGATCGCGGGCAGTCGTCAGCGGCAGGTCGTGAGCGGCCCACTGCTCGATGAAGGTATCCACCTCGTCAAGTACCCGCACGCGCTCGGTCGAAGACAGCGGACGCTCCGAGGCGAAGATCCACAGGCGGGCGTCCGGCGGCAGCGCGTCAAATGACACTCGTGGCATCTGTCGATTATCGCACGAGCGCCGGACCGGGCGGCGCGAACGACCGGTCCAGCCCTGCCCAGCGCGACTGCCATACAATAGAGACCCATGACAGCCGTGCCGGACACCGTCGTGTACACGGTCGAAGCGACCACGCTTAGGCGCTATCTGGTGGCACCAGCGGCGGACGGCGAGCTCTTACCGCTGCTGGTAGGCTTCCACGGATATGGTGAGAACGCCGATCGGAACCTGCAGGCGCTGCGGGCTATCCCGGGCGTCGACCAGTGGCGCGTCGCCTCGGTCCAGGAGCTGCACCGGTTCTATTAAACGCGGAGCGGCAAGGTTGTCGGGTCCTGGATAACGGGTCTGGACCGCATGCAAGCGATCCGCGACAACGTCGCGTACGTCTGGAATGTCGTGGCCGGGCTCATCGTGCTGGCAGGCGACGTCCCCACCGGAGCTGCACGATGAGCCAGGCCGACCGCTGGCCGCCGGTACTGCTGGGCCGCGGCTCGAGCGACGAGTGGCACACGGAGACGAAGGCTCGCACCGACCTGGCGTTCCTCGAATCGCGCCACGTCGCGGCCGGCACGGTCGTCTTCGACAGCGGGCACGAGTGTCACGCGGACTTCTAACGGATGGCCGGCCGTTTCCTCGAGCGGGTCCGAACGGGCAGCAAAGGGCACGTCATGTCGCCGGCGCTAGACTAACGTGAAGGCTGGCAACGGCCTTCCAGCTTCGCCAAGGCTTCGGCAGACAGGCCAGCACCTTCTGTCTCCCAACCCGCTCGTTGGAGGTTTTCGTCACGCCAGACCGCTTCTCCGTACCTACCGGCGACGCCGGTGCGGTCACCGCCCTTGCCTATGCCAGCCGGACGGCTGCGAACGTCTGGGCCACGCTGGTGCTGGCGCACGGCGCCGGCGCGGGTCAAACGAGCCCGTTCATAGTGAGCTTCGCCGCCGGCCTGGCGGCGCGTGGACTCGACGTCATCACGTTCAACTTCGCGTACACCGAGCAGGGCCGGCGGGCCCCGAACCGCACCCCGCGGCTGGAGACATGCTACCGGGCGGTGGTCGAGACGGCGCGCGCCAACCGCCCGGAGATGGCCACGCGACCGCTATTGATAGGAGGAAAGTCGATGGGAGGGCGGATCGCCTCGCAGATCGCGGCGACGCCAGACGACGACCCAGCCGGCACCGGTTCTGAGCTGGATGTCGCCGGCCTCGTCCTGCTCGGGTATCCGCTGCACCCGCCCGGACGGCCGGACCGGATGCGAGACGCCCACCTCCAGCGGATTGGCGTGCCGATGCTGGTAGTGCAGGGATCGCGGGACAGCTTCGGCACCCCGGACGAACTGCGACCGGTGCTCGCCCGCTTGCCGGCGGCCCGGCTGCATGTCGTTGAGGGCGGCGACCACTCGTTCAATATCCGCCGCACATCGGCCCCGCCCAGGGAACGGGTCTACGCAACGGTCATGGACAAGATCGTGCGCTGGGCACAAACGGTGGTGTAGACGACCACTACACCGACTCCTTCACGGTCACCGCGTCGAGGAACGGCATCATGCTGCGCAGCTCGGCGCCCACCTTCTCGATCTGGTGTGCCTGACCCGCCCGACGCTGCGCCATGAACCACGGTCGCCCCACCTTGTCCTCGGCGATCCACTGCTCAGCGTACACGCCGGTCTGGATGTCCTTCAGCATGCTCCGCATTGCCTCGCGGGTCTGATCTGTCACCACCCGCGGACCGCCCGTGTAGTCGCCGTGCTCGGCTGTATCGCTGACCGAGTAACGCATGTAGTTGAGGCCACCACGGTAAATCAGGTCGACGATCAGCTTCAGCTCGTGCATGCACTCGAAGTACGCGACCTCTGGCTGATACCCGGCCTCAACCAGTGTCTCAAACCCCGCCTTGATCAGCGCGCTGACGCCGCCGCACAGGACCGCCTGCTCGCCGAACAGGTCGGTCTCGGTCTCCTCGGCGAACGTCGTCTCGATGACCCCGGCACGAGTCACGCCGAGCCCCTTGGCGTAGGACAACGCGAGGTCGCGCGCGCCGCCTGTCGCATCCTGCTCGACCGCGACCAACGCGGGCGTGCCGCCACCCTCGAGAAACACCTCCCGTACACGGTGGCCCGGTGCCTTCGGTGCGATCAGTGTCACGTCGACGTCGGCGGACGGCGCGATCGTCTTGAACCGGATGTTGAATCCGTGCGCGAACATCAGCATATTCCCCGGTCTCAGGTTGGCCGCGACGGACTCGTCGTAGATCGCCCGTTGCTTGGTGTCCGGTGCGAGCATCATCACCACGTCCGCCCACTCAGCCGCTGTACTCCCACTGGTCACCGTGAGCCCGTCCGCCTCGGCCTTCGCGCGCGAGTGGCTCCCATCGGCCAGTGCCACCCGCACGGACACGCCGCTGTCCTTCAGGTTCAGGGCGTGGGCGTGCCCCTGGGAACCGTACCCGAAGATCGCCACCTTCTTGCCCTGGATGAGAGAGAGATCAGCCGAGTCGTCGTAGTAGATCGTTGCCATGTGGGTCTGCCTCGTGGTTGAAGATGGCCCGGGTGTGCAACCGGGTTAGAAGATGCGATGCGTAGCGCGTCAGACGGAAAAAGTTACGTTATCGTCGGTCTCGATTAGCGTCGATCCGCCGGTCGGTTCGACCGCCACGCTCTGCTGACCGCGTGACATCGCCACCCGACCTGTGCGGGCCATCTCAAGCACCCCGTACGGCCGGAGCACGCTCAGCAGCCCGTCGATCTTCTCCTCGGTGCCTGTCGCCTCGATGATCAGCGAGTCTGGTGCCACGTCGACGACCCGGGCGCGGAACGTGTCAACGATCTGCATGACATGGGTTCGGGTAACGTGGGTAGCCGCAACCCGGATCAACGTCAGATCCCGGATGACCGCCGCCGCGCCAGTCAGATCGGTAACGCGCAGCACGTTCACCAGCTTGTACAGGTTCGCCTCGATCCGACGCGCGCCGTTGGCGTCGGTGTCCACCACGATCGTCATCCGGGACACGCCGTCGGTCTCAGTGTGCCCGACCGTGAGTGATTCGATATTGAACGCTCGACGGCGAAACAGCGATGCCACCCGGTTCAGCACCCCGGACTTGTCCTCAACGTGGACGACAAAGGTATGTCGCATCATCTTTCAAAGTGGGGCTGCGCCACACATCCAGAGACTTCTCAGTCGGGGCTGAGCCCAGAACCCCACGCCAGCGCTCTGCGGAGACCCCAGCAACACGCCGCACCCGCGAGACGCGTACACGTGCGCGCCGTGACGAGCCTCGAGCTGCCTGTGGCCCTTCTAGAACCCTACCCGCTCAGTCATCCGCCGTCTCGACGATCGGGCTCGGACTCGGACGCCGGATCATCTGGTCCAGGTCGGCGCCGGCCGGCACCATCGGGTAGACGGTGTCCTCCTGCTCGACCTGGAAGTCGATCACGACGGCGCCCGGCGCGGCGCGGGCCATCTCGATCGCCGGTACCACGTCCTGACGCCGCGACACCGCGGCCCCCCGTAGCCCGAACGCCTCGGCCAGCTTCGCGAAATCCGGGCTAAACAACGGCGTGGCCGCATATCGCCGCTCGTAGAAGAACTCCTGCCACTGTCGCACCATTCCCAGATAACCGTTGTTGATGATGGCCACGTTGATCTTGATCTTCTCCTGCGCGATCGTCGCCAGCTCGCACGATGTCATCTGGAATCCACCGTCACCCGCGATCACCCACACCTCGGCATCGGGCCGCGCCAGCTTGGCCCCGATGGCGGCCGGCAGGGCAAACCCCATCGTGCCCAGCCCACCAGAGGTAATGAGCGACCTGGGTTCCTGGTGGTGGTAGTACTGCGCTTCCCACATCTGGTGCTGGCCAACGTCGGTCACCACCACCGCCTGTCCCTCAGTCAACCGCCAGATGTCGTTGATGACGTGCGCCGCGTAGAGATGCCCGGTGTCCGGGAGGTTCTGGATGTCGAGGACCGCCGAGTCCCCTTTCATCTCCGTGATCGCAGCAAGCCAGTCGCCCCGGTCGCCGCGCTCGACCTTCGGCAGCAGGTCGCGCAGCACGCTGGAGAGATCGCCGGCCAAGCTGACATCGACGACAACATTCTTGTTGAACTCGGCCGGGTCGATGTCGATGTGGACCTTCTGGGCATTTGGCGCGTAGCTCTTAAGGCTGCCGGTGACCCGGTCGTCAAAGCGCATCCCGAATGCCAGCAGCAGGTCCGCCTCCTGGATCGCCTGGTTGACCCAGGCCTCGCCGTGCATCCCCATCATCCCCAGGTTCAGGGGGTGCAGCGCCGGGAAAGAGCCGATGCCGAGTAGGGTCATCGCGATCGGCATGTTCGCGCGCTCTGCGAACTCGCGCACCAGGTCCATGGCACCCGACAGGATCACTCCGTGCCCGGCGAAGATGATTGGCCGCTTCGCACCGTTAATCAGCCGGACCGCCCGCCGATACTCCTCCTCCGTCGCGCGCAGATCGGGACGATAACCGGGGAGCCGTACTGGGCTGGGATCCCAGACAAACTCGCCCGTCGACTGCTGCGCGTCTTTCGTAATATCGACCAGCACGGGGCCGGGGCGACCGGACTTCGCCACGTGAAATGCTTCGTGGATCGTCGGTGCCACCTCGGAGACGTCCGAGACCAGATAGTTGTGCTTCGTGATCGGCAGGGTCACCCCGGTGACGTCGGTCTCTTGAAACGCGTCCGACCCGATCAGCTTGCTACCGACCTGCCCGGTGACGCACACGATCGGCGACGAATCGAGCATGGCCGTGGCGATGCCGGTCACCATATTGGTGGCGCCGGGCCCGGACGTGGCCACCGCCACCCCGACCTCTCCACTCGCCCGTGCGTACCCATCGGCCATATGAGTCGCGCCTTGCTCGTGCCGCACCAGCACATGCCGGAGTGGGTACTCGAGCAACGCGTCGTACGCGGGCAGGATCGCCCCGCCCGGATACCCAAACACGGTCGAGACCCCCTCCCGCACCAGGGACTCCCACAGTATCTGCGCGCCGGTTCTCATTTGTCCCATAACACGCCTTCACTCGCTGTCTCGCCCCGACTACGGCCTCCTGTCTCCTGCCTCCTCGAGCAGACCGTCACGCCAACGTCACCGCGCCTTCGGCCGCCGAGGTGACCAGTCTGCTGTACTTGGCCATCACCCCGGTCGTCCATCGCGGCGGCGGCGGCTGCCAGTCCCGCAGTCGCGCCGCAATCTCGGCGTCCGAGATCTCGAGCCGTAACGCGCGCGCTCCAAGATCGAACCCCACGATGTCGCCGTCCCGCACCACCGCGATCGGCCCACCCAGCGCCGCCTCCGGCGCCACGTGCCCGGCCATGAGCCCATGGGTGGCACCGGAGAAGCGACCGTCGGTGAGCAGGGCGACCGAGTCGCCCAGACCGGCGCCGACGATGGCGGCGGTCACGGCCAGCATCTCGCGCATTCCGGGCCCGCCACGCGGCCCCTCGTAGCGAATGACCACGACATCGCCGGGCTGCAGCACGCCCTCCTCTACTGCAGCGAACGCCGCCTCTTCGCTGTCGAACACCCGGGCGGGCCCGCTGTGCTGTCGGGTTTCGCAGCCGGCCACTTTCACGACACACCCGTCTGGCGCCAAGTTTCCCTTCAGGATCATCAACCCTCCTGTTGGTGTTATCGGGTCGGACACCGGACGCACCACCTCCTGCCCCACCGTTTCCCGCGCCGCGTCCGCCTCTTCACCGATGGTCCGCCCGGTGACTGTAATCGGAGCCGGGTGGAGCACTCCGGCGTCCTTCAGACGCTTGGCTAGCAAACGGTTGCCGCCGGCACGATAGAGATCGGTCGCGACGAACCGCCCCGCCGGCTTCAGGTCGGCCACCAACGGGGTCCGGCGGCTGATCCGGTCGAAGTCGTCTATGCTCAGGTCTAGCTCCGCTTCCCGCGCAATCGCCAGCAGGTGCAGCACGGCGTTGGTCGACCCACCCGAGGCGGCCACCGACGCAATGCCGTTCTCGAGCGCCTCCCGCGTTATCACCTGCCGTGGCCGCGTACCGGCGCGCACCAGGTCCATAATGATCTTCCCGGATTCGCGCGCGACCGCGTCCTTTTCCTCGTCCAGCGCCGGGACCGCGTTGGCGCTCATCGGCGAAATGCCGATCAACTCGCAAACGGTCGACATCGTGTTAGCCGTGAACTGTCCGCCGCAGGCCCCGGCGCCTGGGCAGGCACTGTCCTCGAGTGCCGTCAGCCTGGCGTCGGTCATTTTGCCGGTGGCGTGCGCGCCGACCGCTTCGAAGACGTCCTGAATCGTGACGTCATGCCCCTCCCAACGGCCCGGCGCGATCGACCCGCCGTACAAGACCAGACCCGGGATATCGAGCCGCGCCAGCGCCATGACGGCGCCCGGAATCGTCTTGTCGCAGCCGACCAGCACCACGAGGCCGTCGAACAGATTCCCTCTCGCCACGAGCTCGATCGAATCGGCGATCACTTCGCGGCTGACGAGCGATGCCCGCATCCCCTCGCTGCCCATGGTGATGCCGTCTGAAATCGACACCGTGTTGAACTCCATCGGGGTGCCGCCCGCCGTCCGGATGCCCTCCTTGACACGCTCGCCTAGCTTCCGGAGATGAAAGTTACAGGGTCCGATCTCGGTCCAGGTGTTGGCCACCCCGACAATCGGCAGGCTGAGCGCCGCGTCGTCGAAGCCGACCGCCTTCAACATAGCCCGCGCCGGCGCCCGGGAGGGCCCGTCGGTGATGGCGCCGCTCCGTGTCTTGCCTGGTGTTGCGCTCATGGATGTCCTACACAAAAAAAGGCCATCATCCGATGCAGATGATGGCCCTGTGGGTGTTTCTCGTGAGTCGGGTGCATCATCCACTGGCCGTCGGCGTAATCAGGCCGCCGACGCTGCGAAAAACGACCGCGACAGGGCAGAGGTGCGAACGAGACATCGCTGATACAGCCACCACAGTCTCACATTCTAGCGTGGGTCAGGAACGCGCCTCAAGCTTATAATTCTTACCGTTTCATAATCTAAAATAATGACTCTCGCCGCGACGATCCCGATCGCGGAGGGTGCATGCTCAATGCAAGCAGCTGTGTGCGGGTCGATGAGGCGGGACGCCGCGGTTGTCTGGGTCAGAGTACGAACCCTAGACTCGCGGCTCCGGTAGCGGATCGCCTTCGGGCACGAACCGCAGGGCGACGCCGTTGTTGCAGTACCGCTCGCCCGTCGGCGCTGGTCCATCCTTGAAGACGTGCCCCTGATGCCCGCCACACCGCGCGCAGTGATACTCGGTGCGCGGCAGGAGCAGCGTAAAATCACGCCGCATGGCTAGATTGCCCGCGATCGGCTCGAAGAAGCTCGGCCAACCCGTACCGCTCTCGTACTTGCCAGACGACTCGAAGAGCGGCAGATGACAGGCCGCGCACACGAAGGTCCCGGCGCGCTTTTCCTGATTCAGCTCGCTCGACCCCGGCGCCTCGGTCGCCTCCTTGAACAGCACGGCGTACTGCGCCTGGGACAGCAGCACGCGCCAGTCTTCGGGTGGTTTCTTGAGCGTGCGGGTTTCGTCAGACACGTCAGTCTCCAGGCAGCCGTTCGCCGCCCACAAACTCGCAGGATATCACCTCCACCTGTCCGCGGTGGCCGGAGGCGGGAAGCCCCCTGCCCCCAAGTTCGGACCGATACTCGTGGCCGGACAACCACCGGCCGGCGCCCGCATCCCGAGTTCCCACCCCACCCGAATTCGGGCTGGCACCCTGTCCTGTGAACCACACCGGCTGAGGATACCCACCGGGCCGGGCCGCTCCTCCGGGCGGCCGTGAATCTTCTGCCATGAGGTGGTACGGCGAGACCGCGATACGCTCGGCGTGCGACCGACAGACGTCCGGACCGCCGTTCGGGGCACTCCCGCGACGTGGAGATAGCAACCGGCGGTGAACATCCCAACAGTCGGCCGCCGCTGCGTCCCGGCTCGTAGCGTCTCTTCGGTCGAATACTGCCGGTATACTCCACCGTCGCGCCGTGCACTGGCCAAGCGCGGCATCGGTCACAGCGGGTCTTGGCGCGACGCGAGACGTTCACCACGGACTGCTAGCGTCTCAAGCCGGCGATCTGCGAACATCACGCGTCTGGACCGCACCGGTGAGCTATCACATCGTCAACGCTCGGCTCGTCAATGAGGGCACCGTGAGCACGGGCGACCTCTCCGTGGCCCGAGGGCGCATCCTCGGTGTGAACGTCCCAGCACCACCCGGCGCCGACGTCATCGATGCGGCCGGCGCCTACCTGCTGCCAGGGATGATCGACGACCAGGTGCATTTCCGCGAGCCGGGGTTCGAGCACAAGGCCACAATCGAAACCGAATCACGCGCCGCCGTCGCCGGCGGAATCACGAGCTACCTGGAGATGCCGAACTGCGCCCCGCAGACGGTAACGGCAACCGCGCTCGAGGATAAGCACGCCCGCGCCGCCGCGCGGTCGACGGCAAACTACGGCTTCTACCTCGGCGCGACCAACGACAACCTGGAGGCGATCCGGGCGGTCGATCAGCGGCTGGCGTGCGGTATCAAGATCTTCATGGGTGCAAGCACCGGCAACATGCTTGTCGAAGACGAGCGCACGCTGGACGGCATCTTCGCGGCGTCGCCGATCCTCATCGCCACCCATTGCGAGCACACGCCCACCATTCTGGCGAACGAGGCGGCCGCAGCGGCCAGGTACGGAGACGATGTCCCGTTCACAGAGCATCCCAACATCCGCTCCGCGGACGCCTGTTACCGATCGTCGAACCTCGCCGTCGAGCTGGCGAAACGCCACGACGCCCAGCTCCACGTCCTGCATATCACCACGGCGCGGGAACTGGACCTCTTCGAGGCTGGGCACCTGGCCGACAAGCGGATCACGGCGGAAGCCTGCGTCCATCACCTGTTCTTCGATGACACGGCGTACCCATCGAAGGGCGCCAGCATCAAGTGTAATCCGGCCATCAAGTCGGCGGCCGACCAGCAGGCGCTCTGGACGGCAGTCAACGACGACCGCATCGACGTGATCGCGACAGACCACGCTCCCCACACCGCAGCAGAAAAGGCCCGGCCCTATGCGCAGGCACCCTCCGGCTTGCCACTGGTGCAACACGCGCTGTTGACTTTGTTCGAGCACGTGCGCGCCGGCACGTTCTCGGTCGAGAAAGTGGTCGAGAAGACCGCGCACGCACCGGCGCGGCTGTTCGGCATCGTCGAGCGCGGCTTCATCCGCGAGGGCTACTGGGCCGATCTCGTGATGGTCGATCCGACCTCGCGCTCGCGTGACACGCCGATCTACTCCAAGTGTGGGTGGAGCCCGTTCAACGACGTCGTATTTGGTTCACGAGTGCGCATGACCTGGGTCAACGGCGAGCTGCGGTACCGGGACGGCAGGTTCCAGGATGGAGCCCGCGGCAGGGCCCTAGAATTCGAACGACCATGACCCGCATCGTACGACCAGCCGACGCGCCGTTCTCGGCGCAACGCGGGGCTCCGCCACAGGCTCCCAGACGCCAGAGTGATCAGATGCCGTCTTCCATCCGGATCACAATTGTTTCGCAGAGCCCCGCGATCGTCCGGTGCTCGTCGTCACCAATCCCCACCGTTAACCGATACTCGCCCCCCTCGAGCTGCATTTCCATGCCGTCGGATCCATCCCCGAAGTGGATCCAGGGATCGGCCGCGGGGATAATCTCGCCGGCCGGCAGGCAGTCGGCATTGACGCCGAGATGGTAGTGCCCGACGCTCGGCCGCGGGGTCGATACGGTTTCCGGCACCGCACCGATCTCGAAGTTCTCGACGCCGAACGTGATGCCGAGGGGCACCTCGGTTGGATGATCGGTTTCGTTCCTGGGTGTCTCGAAGAACACCCGCGGCGTCGCAGTTGGAACGTCGACGGCCGCCGCCGGCTCCGCCGCGGTATCAGGCCCGGACGACCCCCCTCCACATGCAACCGCGCCGGCGGTCACGAGCACGGCCAGCGCCAGCACCCCCTTGAGTCTCAAAATGTTCTGTCCTTCTACGCGCACGGCTCCTCCCTCCATATAGTTAACGTCCTCTCTTGGACGAGCATACCCTATGTCCCCATAAGTAGTCCCGACGATGCACGTGGACCAACAACGAACCTGGCCCGCTTGCGGCCTCGACGCCCGTCGGCGGGAGTGGCTTAGGCATCTCCTGCATCCGATATCGTGCATGTGAGCCGCAGTCTTCCGTCGCGCGGTCGCCCGGCTGGGCAGGCGTGACGCGGGAGCACGCCGGTAGTATTCGACCAGAGAGCAATCTAGCCACATGGATACCCACCCGGCGAACGCAGGCCACTAACCCGGCCGATACGCCAGCACCAGCCCTGCCCCAGCCGCTGCCATCACGATGCCGATGAAGAAAATTGGCGACGGGCTTTGCTGCGGCGGATTGTAGAGCATCGCCACGAAGACGCTGACGACCGGGGCGCCCGCGAACACCAGCGGCGGCACGACAGTCGGCCGACCGCCGTTGACCAGCGCGAACACGATACCCAGGGCCCCCAAAGCGCCCAACGCGCCAGCCGCGATCGTGAACCCCATTCCCCCGGCGGTGTACAGCTCCCAGCTACCGGCGCGAGCGATTATCGTGCCGGGAATCAGGATCGCCACGAGCAGATACGCCACACCCACCATCAGAAAGGCATGCACCCCACTTCCACCCAGGGCAAGCTGCCCCTTGTGCAGCGTCGGGATGTAGGTGCCCCAGCTCAACACGGTCAAGACGACGAACGGCAACCAGCTACGCATTCCTGTCTCTCCCCTTTGGTGTGTCGACCGGACAGGCAGGCCGATCCGCGGCTCTATTGTAGCGTGAGGATGGATCAGGCGACGCGGTTGACGATCGGCACACGCCCCAGGCGGAACGCGGGGGGGGGCGTCGTGTCGGGGTCAGCCAGCATCCTGAGCGTCGTGGCCGCCGACCCCTGATACCTCTGGCTGTAGCGGTCTGGCTGTCTGAACCGGACGGCAGCAACGCCTCGCCTCAATCCGCCCAGCTCAGGGCCAGCATCGCCCGCTTGCCCAATGTGTCTAATCGGCTCCCGGATCGTAGCGGACTTCGAGATACGTCACGGAGGCGTCTATCTCCGAATACCAATGCGGTGTGCCGGCGGGAATCACGATCACGTCGCCTGCGCTGACCGTGCGGCTCTCCCCGTCCACTATCTTGGCGACGTTCGCGCCACTGCCGTCGACCGACCGAACCACCGTGCCACCGGTGACGACCGTGCCGCTGCCGCTCACGATGTGATGCACCTCCCAGCCCGTCGCATGCACGATCGCATTCCGCGGCACGGTGCGGTGGATGAGATTCACCCGCGTCAGGTCGGTGTTGTCGACGCGGGCAACGACCATGGGCGACACTGGCTGATCTTTCAGCGCCTGGTCAAGAGCCGCACCGCTAGCGTAGGTACCCGGCGGCACGGACTGGGCCACCGCCAGCGAGAGTATGAGCGAAAGACCTGTCAGACTCACCATCAGCACCCTCCATCCACAGATTCGTATCTACACACGCGTACATCCTACCAGCGCCACGTCGCACCGGTCATCCGTACGGACCGATCGGTTGCCCTACGGTGCCTCCGCCCGTGCCTCGCGCAGCGTCGGAAGCCCTTGACCGACGGGATTCGCCGCAGACACCTTCACCGCCCGGAGAGACGGACGGACCGGAACACCATGTCGGCCGACTGTAAGATCTTCAAGCGCAGGCGCGGGGGATAGTCCGGACCCATCACATCGAGGAGTGCCCTGACGGTCTCGGCCGCCGCAGCCGAGTTGTGGCCTCCCAACGTCGCGTCGAGCCAGCCCGAGGGAAAGAAGATGTCGCCGGTGCGCTGGATCTCCTCCACCATCTCCAGACTGGGGCGAATGAACTGGCGGGCGTGCGCGGCCCTCAAAGGATGATGCAGATAACTCACCGCCGAGAGCACCCACGGCTCGCGTTCCCGGTTGGCCGGGTCGGCGAGTCCGCGGAAGAAGCCTTCTCGCACCTTCGGATCGGCCGAGAGGGCTGGCCGCACATAGGTGAATCGGGCCAGCCGGTCCGGATTCTCGATCCGCCCGGCTTGCCGATCCAGAATCTCCTCGCCCTCGGCCACCCCGCGCACGGCCAACCCCTCTGCGAGCGCTGTGAAGTCTGGCTCCGAGAGACTCACACCCGGCACATCCTCTTCTTCCGCCCAGATCCGCCGCATCCGTTCGAGGCCGTCTGGAGACAGCACGACCCCTCGCCAGGCACGGAAATAGGCAGCCTTCAGGGTAGGGGTGTCGCTCCCTGCAAGCGCCGACCAGAGCGCGGCTTCAACACGGGGGGCAACTTCCAAACGCCGGTCGTCGTCCAGGAAAGCCCAGAACGTGGTGCCTAGATACCCTAGCATCCGCTGGGCGTTCTGTTCGACCGTCTCAGTCTCGAACCCGCGCAGCAGGAGCTCGAACCAGGCGGTCGGGGAAATCTCGCCCTCGAGCACGCCATCCCAGATCGTGACCCATGCGATGCCTCGGGCGAGCGGGTCTTCGACGTCGGGCAGGGCCGCCATCAGATGATCGACGCTGCGCGAGTCCAGCCGAAAATGCCCGTACTCGACGCCGGTCGCGTTGGGCAGGACAAAGCGCGGACGGGGTCGGCCGGACAGGGTGTCCACGGAGGCGGTGGGACCGTCGAGTCGCACGGGTACACGGACGGTGGTGGCGTCGTAGGCCAGCAGGAGCTCGAGTTGCTGCGGCCAGATCCGATCGCCCCCATGCGGGTCCTCCTGCGACACGACGAGCCGATCCAGGCCACCGACGCCGTCGTCCAGCACCTGCGTCGTCACCAGCGGACGGCCGGGCTCTTCCACCCAGACCCGGCTCCACGCCGCCAGATCGGCCGCGGTCCGCCGGTCGAGCATGCGGATGAGGTCAGGCCAGGTCGCGTTCCCATAGCGATAGGTCTGAAGATACTCACGCAGCCCGTCCCGCATCGACGTCTCCCCGACCATCAGCTCCAGCTGACGCATGACGATGGGCGCCTTCTGATAGATGATCGGCCCGTAGAGGCTGCCCGCCTCATTCAGGTTGTCCAGAGGCTGCCGGATGGGGTTCGCGCCTGCCGTCCGATCCACGCTGTAGGCGGTGTCGTGATGCGCGAGAAAGAACCGCAGGTCGTGGTTCACCTCGGGAAAGGACGGGTGGACGATCTTGGCCGCCATGAAGTTGGCGAACACCTCCTTCATCCACACGTCGTCGAACCAGGTCATGGTGACCAGATCACCGAACCACATGTGGGTCGTCTCGTGGGCGATGAGACTCGCGCGACCAAGGTATTGCGCCTGAGTGGCCGATTCATCCAGCATCAGGCCGGCCTGGCGGTAGAAGATCGCACCGGGATGCTCCATGCCGCCGTACTGGAACGGCGGAATCAACACGAAGTCGAATTTCCCGAACGGATAGGCAATTTGCGTGTAGTCCTCGAGCCACTCCAGCGCGACCGCGTGCAGATCGAAGATCGCCTCCCGGTTGCGCGCGACCTTCTCGACGTCGGTTTCTCGGTGGAACATCCTGAGGGTACGGCCCGCACGCTCCGCCGCTTCAATCTGAAAATCGCCGACCGCGAAGGCGAAGAGATAGGCGGGGATCGGCTCGGTCTCGGCGAAGTGGTGGATCGTGGCCCCGCCGGCCTCCGTCGGCACCACCGTATCGGTCACTCCGCCGTTGGACACGGCCACCCAGCCGTCGGGTACGTCCAGTGTCAGCGAAAAGCGCGCCTTGAGGTTAGGCTGATCGAAAAGCGGCAGCGAGAAATGCGCCCGATCCGGTACGAAGAGGGTGTAGAGAAAGTCGTCGTTCCGGTTCAGGGCCTCGTCGCCCGCTTCAAACTCGATCTCCACTCGATTAGGTGCACCTGCGGTCAGCGCGCTCGCGGGCACGACCACATGGTCGTACTGCGCCGCCCAGTCGACAGAGGCGCCATTGACCCGCACGGCCCTCACGCGGTCGTCCGGATCCTTGAAGTCCAGGACCAGCGAGTTCGCCCGTGCGTCTGACCAGCGGAAGTCCGCCACGAGCGTGCCCTCGAGTGGTGTCTCCCGGGCGCGCGGCACTCGCAGGCGATAGCGGTAGCGAACATCCGACAGGGTCCGGGTGCGCAGCTCGGCCAGCACCCGGGACACCCCTTCATCGACCTCGAGTGCAGGCATCGCCACCCCTCCACACCGCGGCTGCGCGACGAGCGCCGCGACCCAGGCGAGGGCTAGGAAGACTGAGAACCTGGTGCGGATCATGTCCCGAAGCCGGCGGCATGGGACCTGCCAGCGGCTAAGCGGTTTGTCACGCGGGCCAGCCGGCCCTGAACGACGGTGCCCGTGGCCGCGTCACCATCGAGACGAAACGCCACACGATCTTTCCCCTGCTTAAGTAGGTTGCCCATCACCTCGGTAGAAGCGTGAAATCGGCGTCAGATCCATCGACGGCAGCCGCGATCGCGTGTGTGGTCAAGAGGTAACCGCGTCTTTGGCGACGGAATGCCGACCACGGTCCACGCGCCGCGGTCATACCCGGATCCGGATCACCGCCGACGCGATCACACGGCACTACTGGGACGCCAGATCACGCAGGTAGTTGACCACGTTCCAGATGTCGTCGTCGGTGATCCGGCCTTCCCACGCATCCATGTCGTAGTCCGGGGGCACCCCGTCCCTGATCACCGTGAAGATCTCACCATCGGTGCTCCCGTGGTCCCACTCGTCGTCGATGAGATTGGCTGGCATCGAGTCCGGCGGCGCCGCCACCCCATTTCCGGTGGCCGCCGTCCCGTGGCAGGATCGGCAAAATCGCCCATACATCTGACGTCCGGCGCTGATCGATTCCTCCGACATTGCGATCGGATTCTGCGGAACCTCGGCAACCTCCTGCGCGGAGCCAGCGGCCGTGATCACGCGGGAGGATCCCACCAATGACAACGACAGCGAGAGTACAGCGGTGAAGGCGACCAGGACCGGCTTGGAACACGTCATCTCAGCAGCCTCCTCAAGAGTGGATTGTCCACTATAGCGGGAAGCGGTTACGGCACGACCTGACGTGCCGGCACCAGCGGCCCGTGCCGCCCACGACCTCACCGCGTGCGAAGACCGATGCTCGGAGGGTGACGTGGCCCGGACGCAACTACACGCCCTCAAAGGGTGTGGAGCCGCTGACCCTGCTCGGGCCGGCCGAGCGGCCGCAGCACCGGGCCAGGGACATCCGACGCCGGACGGCGGGAGCCGCTACTGGCCGCCCATCAGCAGATCCCAGTGCTCGGCGGCCCGGTCGAGAATAGGAGGCAGATCGGTTTCGAGCAGGTAGCGCTGGCCGATGAGTTCCCGCCCCGCCGCCTCGATCCGTGCCAGGAAGTCCGCGCGCGAATCGTAGCGTTCCGCAATCGACCGCCGCGGATCGTTCGCATCCTCACGCGTCGCCCGCGTATCGGGGAACGGGATGTAGGAGCCGGCGAGCGCGACGAGCGTGTCGGGGTCTCCCTGGTCGGGATTCATGAAATTCCACCCGGTGTAGGTGGCCAGCGGGACCACGACTTCCGGATGACGGATGCCGGAGGTTTCGTTGCCGTCGGCGTCGACCTGGGGCACGAACATCGGCAACGACGTCCCCGTGCCATCGCCGCCATCCAGCCATGGATTCACTACCTGCGTTCCGGCGGTACGATCGCGGGGGGACCGTACGTCGGGTATCGCCGGGAAATCGACATCCGCCGGCGGCACCAGATTGCCGTCGGCGAACCGGGGGTGCCGACTGGACGGCGGATCGACGTCGTCAACGACCCAGTCCTTCATGGCCGTCAACAGGGCCCGCATGTTCCACCAGTAGTCGGTGGGGTTCCGCATTTCCTGTCCGCTGCTCGCTGGCGGTGGGGGAAACCGGCCGGGGCCATGTTGTGTGCCAGCGAGAAAATAGAAGCGGACGTTGTCCTGCAAGGCGAGATCCTCCGCACCGTCGGGTGTCGAATGGACCAGCGCGGCCACCCGGCCGCCACCCCAGTACTCGACTCCCGTGTTCGTGTAGAAGATGCGTGGCTGGCGCTCGCGGCTCCGGTCGTTGCCCAACGTGCCGTCGACGACGCCCGTGGCCGGATCTCGCAACGCCGCGTCGGCGAACGGGAACGATGTGGCGTCGAACATGCCCTGCGTAACCGGCTCGGCGCCGGGCTGGTTCAGATCGAGGCGGGAGGCCCCAGCGATGTGCGGGATCATGCCGTCGAACACCTGCCGTCCGGACTCGTCCGTGTTGAAGCCCAGGTAGAGGAACGTCCGCAGGAAGCGGCCGCTCTGCGACGAGCCGAACGACAGTGTGTGCTCTGCGCTGACCAGGGCCTCGGGGTCGTACTTGATCCACGACGCGGTGTCACGAACCGCAGCGAAGCCGAGACCGCCCACCGGGAAACCGTCGACCGAGGGTACGTCGAGCCGCATCCGAACGGGCTCGGGCGGAAGGTCGAATTCCCAGCCGACCCAGACGACCGTATAGCCCTCACTCATCAAGAACCCGTCGCCGTACGGCCCGGTGCCGCCACGGTTGAATGAAAGCGCGGTCCGGCGGCCGCGGTTCGAGATATCGATCAAGGCTACACCGTTCCCGAGCTGCGAGTCGGCGGGTGTCAGTATCACCAGATCGGCGGTAGCCTCGACCATCCCGGTCCCGTTCCGTGGGGCACGGCCCAGGTTCACGATGACCTGATTCAACGGGTCGGCCGGGTCGATCTCGAACGTGATCCTGCCTACGATCTCTTCATATTGGCCGGTGTCGCCGAACCGGCGACCGTCGTCCATGAGGCGACGCTCCAGGATCTCGACCGACAAGACGTCGGCATGGACCGCGGGAGCGAGAATAGTCGTAAAGAGAAGGGCCGCGGCGAGTGACCGGAGCTTGGGAATCATTGGCATTAGTCCTGGGTGAAGCCCCTTCGGGACAGCCTCCACGAGGCCAGGCGCGACAACGAAACAGGGCGTAGCGGCGATACTACCATCTCGCGCCCATTCCTGACGTGGCGATCCGTCGGCCTCCTTGAAGTCTTCTCGCCGGAAGGACTCCGGTGAGTGCGCGCACGCCTTGCCCACCATGTCGACTTTGAGCCCGCGGGGACGCCTTTCAATCGAAAAATAGCTTGGTGTCGCGCTTCGGGGTCCGGAGTGGTAGACTGCGACCGACGAGTCGGGTTCCGTGTGAGCCAATCTGCATCCGACGGGGGGAAAAGAATGACGCGCAAGCGCTATGTTGGTGTTGGAATCGCCTTGGTTACGCTTATTGTCGCCCTCGGGGTCGGTCAAGCCACCCTCGAGAAAACGGCGGTTGCTCAGGGAGTGCAGGCGCCCATGTTCGAAGTGGATCCCCTGTGGCCCAAGCCACTGCCGAACCACTGGGTCATCGGATCGACCATCGGCGTGTGGGCCGACAACCAGGACCACGTGTGGATCATCCATCGGGCCTCGACGTTGTCCGCCGGCGAACAGCGCCTGGTGTCGGACCCACCCAGCGGCGAGTGCTGCGCCCCGGCCCCACCCGTCCTCGAGTTCGACCAGGACGGTACCCTTCTCAGGCACTGGGGCGGTCCGGGAGAGGGCTACGACTGGCCGCAGTCAAACCACGGGATCTTCGTCGATCATATGGAGAACGTGTGGATCGGTGGGAACGGTGGTGGAGACTCCCACGTGCTGAAGTTCACCCAAGACGGCACGTTCTTGAAGCAGTTCGGTCTGCCGAATGCGCGTCTCGTCAGCGCCGCCGGCGAAGATCCGCGCTACGAGGGTGGCAGCAACGACACCGAGAATTACGGGCGAGTAGCGAAAATCTTCGTCGACCCGGCCACCAACGAAGCCTACCTCGCTGACGGCTACCTCAATAAACGCGTCGCCGTGCTCGACGGCGAGACGGGCGTGATGAAACGCCACTGGGGTGCGTACGGCAACACGCCTGACGACGCTCCTGCCGCACGATACGATCTGCTCGCGCCGCCACCCCAACAGTTCGGCACTCCGGTACACTGCGCCGATCTGTCAAACGACGGGTTGGTGTATGTCTGCGACCGCCCACAAAACCGGATTCAGATATTCAGACCGAACGGCGAGTTCGTGTCGGAGAAGCTCATCCAGAGCCAGCCAGGGTGGGCGTCGGCCTGGGACGTCGCCTTCTCGCAGGATCCGGAGCAGCGGTTCCTCTACTTGGCCGATGCGACGAACTCCAAGATCCACGTCTTCCTGCGTGAAACGATGGAGGAGTTGACGAGCTTCGGTGACGGCGGGCGTCAGCCCGGACAGTTCTACGGCGTGCATAGCATCGCTACCGACTCGCAGGGCAACCTCTACACAACCGAGACCTTCGAAGGAAAGCGCGTGCAGAAGTTTGTGTTCAAGGGGCTAGGCCCCGTTCCCAGCCCGCAACAGGGCGTGTTGTGGCCGACGACCTCTGGCCAGTAGCAATGTGTCCGTTGCTGGCGAAATTGAGCGATTGACGCCTTAATCAAAGGCCCGCCTGAGCGAGAGCTTGGGCGGGCCTTCGTTCGGTGCGCTCGGCGGTCACCCGGGCCGCTCGGCATTGTCGCGCTACCCAGAGAGGTCTGGGCCGGCCCACGCCTGGATTGATCAACCCCGCCGGTCCAAACCCGGACCGACCTCGTGTCGTTCGCCACTGACCTACCCCCTGCAACCGTGCCAGTTGTTAGGAGAGAGCGAAGCTCGCATGTAGCCCGTCGACTGTAGCTGGCGTGACGGCCTCCGGCGCAGGAGGACGATAGCCCAGCGCGCGGTACGGTCGCCAACGTATACGTTGGCCATGGAGATATTGCCACCGGTCGCTCCATCGAGGGCGCGCGCGGTAAAGATGAGCAGCAACG
Source organism: Vicinamibacteria bacterium (assembly GCA_963578725.1). Lineage (GTDB taxonomy): Bacteria > Acidobacteriota > Vicinamibacteria > Vicinamibacterales > UBA8438 > NP936. Next base: position 1,371 of record CAUZDS010000036.1, on the reverse strand, counting down.
GCAGCGTCAGAATCGCACCCACCAACCCGCACGTCCAACTCGCGCCGCCGAGGTCCGTGACGATGAAGACGAGGAAGGAAATCGCCAGCGAGAACCCGAGCGTGCCCAGGAAGTTAATCGCGAGGATGGGACCGAAGCGCGACCACGGCAGATCCGGTTTCTCCACACTCGGCGCGGCGCCATCGAGGGCAACGTCGGTCATCTCGGGATCGATCGGGCTGTCAATCGAGCATGATCGGCGGCATCGGACAGCTCATCGACGCCGAGGCGGCACGCAGTAGTTACGCCAGCCCCAGAAAGATCGTGTGTCGGTTGCCCTTGCGTTCTCGCGAACGCACGGTCTCACTGCGTGCCACGAAACCGACCTCGGCGAGCCGGTTCTCGAAGGCCGACGATCCACCCGCAGACCAGACGGCGAGAAGGCCGCCAGGCTTCAGCGCCCGTCTGATACGAGTCAGCCCGGCGCGATCGTACAGACGTGCGTTCGATGCCAGACACCAGGCATCCGGACCATTGTCCACGTCGAGCAGGATCGCGTCGAAGGGCCGCTTCACATCCCGCAGGTAATCCACCACGTCGGTGACCTCCACGATCACCCGCGGATCGGCGAGTCGATCGGTCGCCGACTCAAAACTAAACTTGCGATTCCAGTCGACGATCGTCTCGAAGAACTCGACCACCACCACCGACGCCCCACGGGGCAGCACGTCGAGTGCCGCGCCCATGGTGAAGCCAAGCCCCAAGCCGCCGATCAACACCCGCGGATGGCTATTGTCCGTCAATTCCTGCGCGGCGAGATCGGCCAGAGCCTTTTCCGACCCCGGTGCCCAAGTCGACATCAACGGCCGGCCGTCGACTTCGATGTAGTAGTCCCCGGCGTGCAGCGACAGGGTCATCCGCATCCCGTCGGGAGTGATCGTCGAGGCCAGCAGCTCGCGTCGCTTCACCGGTGCAGTAAATCCGTCGGTCACCATGACCGGAGACACCCATTCTAAAACGATCGGTGGGTCCATCGAGGCGCTAAATCCTGCTACCGTGGCTCTACGACAATCGAACCTGTCCGGCGGTGGCAACGCAGACAGCGTGGCCAGCACGAACCCGGAATAGAGCGCCGGCACCAGCCAGCAAGGCCGCACGGTGATATACAGGTCGATTCGAAATCACGAATCGGTCGATCCGGGATCTCCGCGCGATGCTCTTCCTGCGCCGATATAGCCGAATGGTGTGACTGATGGTCTCGGGCGGGAATCGAGATGCGTGCACTCGTGACTGATGCCCCTCGGCACGGTGGTCGCCGGGGGGGGGGGGGGGGGCGCCGGGCCGCGGCCCGCCCGGGGCGGCGCGGGGGGGGGGCGGGGGGGCGGGGAGGGG
>CAUZDS010000035.1:0-23947 GCA_963578725.1 Vicinamibacteria bacterium | reverse complement strand
CACGATCGAAACGGTACTGATGATGCCTGCCGAGTCCTACACTTACCTCAGCTCAAGGCTCGTCAAGGAGGTGTTCGCGCTCGGCGGATCGGTGCGGGGGCTGGTGCCGGCCATGGTGGAGACCCGACTGGCGGAGAAGGCCGGTGTCGGGAGCGGACTGCGTGTCTGACACGATCCGGCTTGCCGACCGCCTCGCGAAGGTGTTTCCATCGCAGACCCAGCAGGTAACGGTCGCGGTTTCGCAGCTCCGGCGGCGGGGAGTGGACGTAATCGACCTCGGGGCCGGCGAACCGGATTTTCACACTCCCGAGCACGTCAAGACGGCGGCGGCGGCGGCCATCCGGGACGACTTCACGAGATATACAGCTGGCGCTGGGATCATCGAGCTGCGTGAGGCGATCGCCAGACACTACGCGGATCGCTACGGTGTGACGTACGACGCCGAGGCTGTGGTCGTAACCACCGGTGGGAAGCAGGGCCTCTACAACACCGCTATGGCACTGTTTGGACCTGGAGACGAGGTAATCACACACGTGCCAGGCTGGCCGTCCATCATCGAGCAGGTGCAGCTGGCTGGCGCTGAGCCCGTTCGGGTACGTACGTGGGCGGAGCACCGGTTCGAGGTACAGGCCGATCCGATCCTCGACGCGGTGACGCCCCAAACGCGCGGTGTGGTCATCAATAGTCCGGGTAACCCGACCGGTGCGGTCATGAGTGAGTCGGAGCTTGGAAGGCTGGTCGACGGGCTCGTGGGTCGTGATATTTGGTTCGTTCTTGATCTCTGTTATGAGCAGCTGACTTACGAGGACACGCCGTCCAATCTGCCGCGTTTGCTCTGGGACCGGATGGCCGATCAGACCGTGCTGGTCGGTTCGGTCTCGAAGAGCTATGCGATGACCGGATGGCGATGCGGATGGATCCTGGCTCCACTGGCGGTGGCGGCGGCCTGCAACGTCGTGCAGAGCCACTCGACGTCGCACGTGACATCAATCACGCAGTGCGCGGCGCTGGCGGCGCTTACCGGTCCACAGGCGTGCGTGAGTATGATGCGCAAGCAGTATCTGGCGCGGCGGGACGCCCTGTTCTCCTGGGTCGACGCGGATTCCAGGTTTCGCGTGAGCAGACCGACCGGGGCGTTCTATCTGTTTCCAGACGTGTCCGAGCTGTTGTCACCAGACGGTCGTCGCACGTCGGCCGAACTTGTGCAAGCGCTACTGACAGACGCCCACGTGGCGCTGACGCCAGGCGAAGCGTTCGATGCGCCCGGTTTCGTGCGGATCTCCTACGCGGCCTCGATGGACGTCCTCCAAGAAGCCTGGAGACGGATTCAACGCTTCCTGGCGTGAGGGGGTTGCTACTGGTGCGCGTTGGTTGAAAGCCAGGGGCAGGCAACCAGGTGGTCTAGCAGCCGACCTATCCGCCGAGTCTTATGGCTTCTGGTTCGTGACGAGCACGACCGACTGCAGATCGGTGTTCGGATCTGGCCACACCAGGGTGCGCAAGGTGAGGTTACCGGTATTGAGGTAGGTGACGCGACCCAACTCGTGGGTCGCGATCCCCCGTGTACGAATCCGTTGCAGATCTGGCTCGGCAATCACGCAGAGAACGGGCTCGGTCGACCGCAGAAACGTCAGGACCTGTTCCTCGGAGGCGAGGTCGACGTGGGGCCGGCCAGTATAAAAGATGAGATTGCGGACGAACACTCGATAGTTGCCGTAGGGCAGCGCCTCCGGCCCCGCTGCTTCGATGAGCGCCGCCATCTCCTCTACGGGTTCCGGTCCGGGACGGGACAGCACTACATACTGCAGGCTCAGGGCGGAGACGACCGAGGCGACGACGATCGCCGCTGGGATCAGCCGCTGCCGAGCCGAGACGGAGACTAGCGCCACCCCCAGCCCAGAGACGGTCAGCGCAACGACTCCGGTCAATACCGCGCCAGGTGGCACGCCGTACAGCAGGCTCTGGGCTCGATGGACGAAGATACCCAAGAGCATCAACAGGGCACCGGAGACCACGCCCGCGAGGGCTAGCAGCCTGTCGCGGCGCGGCCCGTCCGCGTTGCGGTCTGACCGTGCGAACCGGCTCAAGACGGCCCTGGCGAGGAGCACCGCGAGCGGTGGTAGCATCGGCAAGATGTAGCGTGCCTGCTTGCCAACAGAGACTGAATAGAACAGCAGCGGCGTGATGGCCCAGACGCCGAGCCAGATCTCCACGGGCTGGACGCGTCGCACACCCCGCACAACTCGAAGCAAGGGTCCGGTCCAGACCAACATCAGAGGCGACCAGGGCAGCAGACCGCCCACGAGAATCGGTAGGTAGTACCAGAATGACCGTGGTGCGTTGTAGCGGTCGGTGGCGAATCGCAGCAGGTTTTCCCCAATAAAGAAGCGATCCAGATACGCGAGTCCATGGGTGGCGGTCATCGCGGCGAACCAGGGTACTGCCAGCAGCAGAAACACCACGATCAGCAGTCCGACGTCGCCCAGCAGTTGCCGTACCGATACCGGGGTTGCGTGGGCTGGAGACGACGATGCCGACCAGCACCGCCAGAGGGCGAGCGGTCCGACCACGATCGCCGGCAGGATGACACCCACGGGCCCCTTCGTCAGAAAGGCTCCGGCGAGCGCGCCGCCGGCCAGGAGCAGCCAGCGCCACCGAGGAGGGTCGGTCCCGCTTAGCGGTGGGGTCACGAGGGCGACGAGGGCGGCCCACGTGCCCAGCGTGACGAAGCAGGCGAGCGTCAGATCGGGCAATGCCTGGCGGGCGACCGCCACGTAGCCGAAGCTTGTCGCCGCGATCGCCCCGGCCAGCAGTCCTGTTGGTCCGTCGTACCACCGTCGAGCGCACGCGAAGGTGGTCAGTACCAGCACCAGGCCGGCCAGTGCCGATGGGAGACGGGCTGTAAGAGCGCTGGCGCCGGCGACCTGATGGCCGACTGCCGCCAGCCAATAATAGAGCACCGGTTTTTCGAATCGGTACCGATCGTTGTAGCGGGGGGTGAGCCAATCGCCGGTCTCGACCATCTCGCGCGCCGCCTCGGCGTAAAACCCCTCGTCCGAATCGGTGATTGCCGGCCGGCCCAGTCCAGTGAAGAAGGTCAGGACGCACAACAGCACCAGCAGAGACATGCGTAGGGATGGCACCGAGCGATTGTATACACAACCCCGGGGACAGCGGGGTCCGGGAAGTTGGACCAGGTGGCGGCGGCACCGAGATCCGCGCCAGGGTTCCGGCCAGGACGTAAAACTGGCCACCCGGCGGTAGCTGGTCGTTTTGTAGTCACCACCGGCGCGGTCGTTCGATATACTGAGCCGGTGGCACGTGTGGTGGCCGTCGTCGGTGCGTCGAGTGATCGGGCCAAATTCGGAAACAAGGCGGTGCGGGCCTTCCGCCACCGTGGCTACGATGTCGTGCCGATCAACCCGGCCTGTGGCGTCATCGAAGGTATACCGGCCTACGCGTCGGTGCTCGATGTGACACAGTCGATCGACGTGGCGACCGTCTATGTCCAGCCGGCGACAGGAGAGCGGCTCATGGAGGAGATCGCCGGTAAGGGAATCGGCGAGCTCTGGTTGAACCCTGGGGCCGACGACGCTCGCGTCGTCGCGCGGGCTCGTGCGCTTGGTCTGGACCCCATCCTGGATTGCAGCATCATCGGGATCGGTGAGAGCCCCACCTCATATACCTAATATACCTAGGGTGTGTCTTTTTACGTGCCTTGACCGAATTGCCGGCGTGTGGCGAAGGGTTGACAAGAAGCGACAAGAGAACAGCCTGGCAAAATCCGGTCGGCGAGAAGTCCGTCTTCGCCAGGCGTCAGCTAGACCGGGCCATGGCCCGGGCGGGAACTAACTGGACGTCGCCTGGCGCAGTCAGCTGGTCGCCGGCGACGGGTTGACAGGCCAGGCGCGCCTGCTTATACTCGGGCCGATAGCTAATCCCCCTTCGCCACGAGGCTACCCCTCGGTGTACCCGCCGAGAGCGCATAGCCTTCCAAACCTCAACCCCCCAAGCTGATTCTCTTATGCCAACGAACCCGAAGCGCACATCAGCGCCCCCGCTTGCCGTAGCGCCGGACGCCGCCCCGCCGGACGCGCAGCCGTCTGAGGTCCCGCCATCAGACGCCGCCCCACCGGCCGCCGTTCCCGCGGAGCTCCCGAAGCCGAGTCGACGGGCCGCCGAAGGGTTGAATATCAGCGAGCTCAAGGACATGAGCATCGCCAAGCTCACGCAGATTGCCAAGGACTTGAACGTGGCGGGCGCGACCGGCATGCGCAAGCAGGAGCTCATTTTCCAGATCCTGAAGGCGCAGACGGAGCAGAGCGGATTCATCTTCTCGGAGGGGGTCCTGGAAGTCCTTCCTGATGGTTTCGGGTTCCTGAGGGCGCCTGACTACAACTACCTTCCGGGCCCGGACGACATCTATGTTTCGCCCTCGCAGATTCGAAAGTTCGACCTGCGGACTGGTGACACCGTGTCGGGTCAGATCCGCCCCCCGAAGGAAGGGGAGCGGTATTTCGCGCTGATTAAGGTCGAGGCGGTGAACTTCGAGTCGCCGGACCAGGCGCGCGACAAGCTGTTTTTCGAAAACCTGACCCCGCTCTACCCGGAGGAGCGGGTCACCCTGGAGACTACTTCCGACAATTTGTCCGCACGGGTTATGGACCTGATGACCCCGATTGGCAAGGGGCAGCGAGGTCTGATCGTCGCCGCGCCCAGGACCGGCAAGACGATGCTGCTGCAGTCGATCGCGCAGTCGATCGCCGCAAACCACTCGGAGGTCTATCTCATCGTGCTGCTGATCGACGAGCGACCGGAAGAGGTGACGGACATGCAGCGGTCGGTCAACGGTGAGGTCATCTCATCGACGTTCGACGAGCCGGCGCAACGGCACGTGCAGGTGGCCGAGATGGTGATTGAGAAGGCCAAGCGGCTGGTCGAGCACAAGAAGGACGTGTTCATCCTGCTCGACTCGATCACCCGGCTGGCACGAGCCTACAACACCGTGATTCCCCCATCCGGGAAGGTCCTGTCCGGGGGGCTTGACTCGAACGCCCTGCAGAAGCCGAAGCGGTTCTTCGGAGCAGCCCGGAACATCGAGGAGGGTGGCTCACTGACGATCATGGCCACCTCTCTCGTGGACACCGGATCACGTATGGACGACGTGATCTTCGAGGAGTTCAAGGGCACCGGAAATATGGAGATTCACCTGGACCGAAAATTGGTCGATAAGCGTGTGTTTCCAGCCATCGACATCCAGAAGAGCGGCACGCGGAAAGAGGAGCTGTTGCTGGACCCGGAGGATCTCAACCGGGTCTGGGTACTGCGTAAGGTGCTCAATCCGTTGTCGGCGGTGGAAGCGATGGAACTCTTGCTGGATAAGATGTCCAGGACCAAGTCGAATCAGGAGTTCCTGGCCTCGATGCAGAAGAAGGGGTAGCGCCCTTCCGGGAGGGTTCCCATGGCCATTTGCCTCACCGGCGCACCCAAGCCGGTGGTTGATGACGTCAATCGGTGTTGTCCAGCTCTAGACGGCCGGGCCTTCGTCTTACACCGTCACGGGCTGCTGCATCTCGAACGAAAGGTCGCCGCTTACGGCGTCGACGCGGATGGTCCCGCCGTCGAGCAACTGTCCCTCGAGTATCCGTGTCGCTAGCGGGTCGATCACCAGCCGTTGCAGGGTCCGTTTGAGCGGTCGGGCTCCGTAGGCTGGATCGAAGCCGGTCTCGGCGAGGAAATCCAGTGCGGCGCCGGAGAGTGCGATCGCGATCCCCCTGGTCGCCAACCGCCTGCTCAGCTGCGCAATATGGATCCCTATGATCTCGCGGATGTCTGCCCGTCCGAGCGAGTGGAAGAAGATGATGTCATCGACCCGATTCAGGAACTCCGGTCTGAAGTGAGCCCGTAAGGCCTCGGTCACTTGACGCCGTAACACGTCTCCGATGTCGCAGCCGCGTTCCGCGTGCTCGGCGATGAACTCACTGCCGGCATTCGACGTCATGACGACGACGCTATTCTTAAAATCGACCGTCCGGCCTTTACCGTCCGTCAATTGGCCATCGTCGAGCAGTTGTAACATGACGTTGTGCACCTCCGGATGAGCCTTTTCCACCTCGTCAAACAGCACGACCGAGTACGGACGTCGTCTGACTGCCTCGGTCAACTGTCCGGCTTCCTCGTAGCCGACGTACCCGGGTGGTGCTCCGATCATCCGTGAGACCGTATGCTTTTCCTGATACTCGGTCATATCGATCCGCACCATCGCCCGCTCGTCGTCGAAGAGAAACTCCGCCAGGGCGCGGGCCAGCTCGGTTTTGCCGACACCGGTCGGACCGAGGAAGATGAAGCTGCCAATCGGACGGTTCGGGTCTCCTAGACCGGACCGCGCGCGCCGGATGGCGTTCGAGACCGAGGCGATCGCCTTGTCCTGGCCCACCACCCGCTGATGAAGTCGCACCTCCATCTCGAGCAGCTTCTTGATCTCTCCTTCGATGAGCCGGCTGACCGGGATGTGGGTCCAGTGGCTAACTACCTCGGCGATATCGTCTTCGTCCACCTGCTCCTTGAGCATCCGATCCTCACCGGCGGTCTCGGCCCACTCGGTCTGGGTTGCGACCTGCTGCTCGAGCGCCGGCAGACGGCCATATTGGAGCTCGGAGGCCTTGGCGTAGTCCCCGTCTCGCTGCGCCCGCTCAATCGCCAGCCGCACCTGCTCGAGCTGCTCGGTCAATCCGCGGGTCGCCTGGATGGACGCCTTCTCTTGTTGCCACTGTGCGTGCAGGCGTGTCCGGTTCTCCTTGAGCTCGGCCAGCTCGCGGTCCAGCCGCTCGAGCCGTTCGACCGAGGCCGCGTCCTCTTCCTTGCGTAACGCCTCCCGTTCGATTTCGAGCTGCATCAGCCGGCGTGCGACCTCGTCGAGCTCAACAGGTAGCGAATCAATTTCGGTTCGAAGCTTCGACGCCGCCTCGTCGATCAGATCGATCGCCTTGTCTGGTAAAAATCGGTCGGCGATGTAGCGGTCGGACAACACTGCGGCCGCCACGAGCGCGGCGTCCTTGAACTTGACGCCGTGGTGAATCTCGTAGCGCTCGCGCAGTCCCCGGAGAACGCTGATCGTGTCCTCGACCGTCGGCTCGGATACTAGCACCGGCTGGAACCGTCGCTCGAGAGCGGCGTCTTTCTCAATGTACTTTCTATACTCGTCGAGTGTCGTGGCCCCGACGGTGTGCAGCTCGCCGCGCGCCAGCATAGGTTTAAGCAGGTTCGAGGCGCCGATCGCCCCCTCGGCTGCTCCCGCACCGACGATGGTGTGCAGCTCGTCGATGAAGAGCACGATCTGACCGGCCGAATCGGAAATTTCCTTAAGGACGGCCTTGAGTCGCTCTTCGAATTCGCCGCGATACTTGGCCCCCGCCACCAAAGCCCCAAGGTCGAGGCTGATGATCCGCTTGTCCGTGAGCCCTCCGGGTACGTCGCCACGCCCAATGCGACGGGCGAGTCCCTCGACGATAGCGGTCTTCCCAACCCCCGGTTCGCCAATGAGAACCGGATTGTTTTTAGTCCGTCTCGACAGGACCTGCACGATTCGTCGAATCTCCTCGTCCCGGCCTATCACCGGGTCCAGCTTGTCCTGCCTGGCCAGTTCGGTCAGATCGCGCCCGTATCGCTCCAGTGCCTGATATTTACCCTCGGGGTGTTGATCAGTGACACGCTGGCTCCCCCGGATCGCCGAGAGTGCCTCGAAGATGCGGTCGGTGGTCGCACGGTGCCTGGCGAGCAGATGCGCGCTGGCCGCGTGGTCGCCCTCGAGCGTCAGCGCCAGCAGCAGGTGCTCAGTGCTGACGTACTCGTCTTTCAGGTGCTTCGCCTTGCTCTCGGCGAGGCTCGGACGGCCCGGAACCGTGGCGATGGCCCGGCCTCGGCGCCACCATGGGCCTGAGGCTGGCGTTCCAGCAGGTCCCGAGCTTTCTCCACAATGCGGGTGGGCTCTACACCCAGCTGCCGGAGCACGCTGGGGACGACGCCGTCTCGTTGCTCCACCAATGTGAGTAGGAGATGCTCGGGCTCGAGCTCCGGGTGATACGAACGTTCGGCGAGCTGCTGCGCCGCCAGCACCGCCCCCTGTGCCTTCTCCGTGTAGCGATTGAGATTCATGGTCTTACCATTCTTCGTGCTGCTCGCGACCCGCCACCGGAGGTGCTCCGCATCAGGAGTCTGACCTTTCGTCGAGCGCCGCGAGCGCCTCGTAGTGCTGTCGTTCCGACGCCGTAAGGCGCTCCGGAACCCGCAGCTGCACGGTGGCGTAGAGGTCTCCATACGTCTCGGGCGCATCAGATGCCGGCATTCCGTGCCCCTTCAGCCTGAAGACCTGCCCCCCCCGCGTGCCAGCTGGGATCTTCAGGGTCAACGGTGTGCCCCGCAGCCGTGGCACCGGCACGCCTCCCCCGAGCACCGCCGTCGGAATGGGTACCATGACGCCGAGATGAAGGTCTTGCCCACGCCGCGTGAATCTCGAATGTGGTGTCTGCTGCACCCTCAGAAACAGGTCTCCAGCCGCCGCGTTGCCCGTGCCCTGTTCGCCCTTGCCAGCGACGCGCACGCGTGCGCCATCATTGACCCCTGGTGGAATCTTGACCTCGACACGCTGCGTGCGTTCGATGCCGTCGAGGCTTAACCGCCGGGTCGTCCCGTCGTAGGTCTCCTCGAGGGTTAGGGAAATCGGATGCTCGAGGTCGCGGCCCTGTCTCGCGCGCTGGCGGCGAGGCGCACCGCCAGGTGCGCCGCCGCTGAAGTGCGTCTGGAAGAAGTCGGAGAACGGACTACCACCACCGAAAATCTCTTCCGCCTCTTCGGGTGACATATTCCGGAACCCTCGGGGACTTCCACCCGGCCAGTTCGCGCCGAATGGCGCGCCGCTACCAAACGGTGACGCACCGCCGGTCCCGGCCTGTTCGTACATGCGCCAGTTGGCGCCAAGCTCGTCGTACTTGCCCCGTCTTTCCGGATCGCCAAGCACCTCGTTGGCCTCGTTGATCTCCTTGAAGCGACGCTCGGCGGCCACGTCACCCGGGTTGACGTCAGGATGATGCTGACGGGCGAGTTTTCGAAAAGCGCGCTTGATCTCGTTCTGACTAACCCCTTTCTTGAGGCCGAGAGCGGCATAGTAGTCCTTGAACTTCATGTGTCTACCTTCCCAGCAGACGGCTGATTCGGTCGAGCTCACGCCCGAGCCGGCGACGGCGGTCGTCCCTGGCTCTGGCGTCGTCGCGCTCGTCGTCTATCAGGGGACGCATTCGCTCGGCCACTTCCGCGATCGACAAAAGCTGGCGCACACCGGCCAGATTAACGCCGAGGTCGTCGACGAGCCGCTTGATGAGCCGTAGACGCGCGATCTCTTCGCGCGAGTAGACCCGCATGCTGCCAACCGTACGGGAGGGCTGCACGAGACCGAGGCGCTCGTACTTACGGAGCGTTTGCGGGTGCAGGCCGATTTTACGGGCTGCCACGCTGATGAAGATGATCTCCTGTGTCACCCGGCAGACTCCCTTCTCGAGGCTTGGCTTAGTCTGGTCGACACCCGCTCTAATCTGACGAAGTTGCGTCATATTAAGTATGGGCATTGATGCTTTATGTGTCAAGTTGGGAGTCCACTGCGCTACACTGCATCCTGTCGAAGAGAGGCTCTGCAATCGGGGTCGTGATCCCGGTAAAGCGTGCCCCCGGTCGACAAGGCGCTGCTCGTCTTCTTTTCATGGTCAGACGTGAAACGTTTTCTTCGCGGTGGGGTCTGATTGTCGCCGGCCTGGGTATGGCTGTCGGCACCGGCAACCTATGGCGATTCCCAAGAATTGTGGCTCAGAACGGGGGCGCGGCCTTCCTGATCCCCTGGCTTATTTTTCTCTTTACCTGGTCGGTACCGCTGCTGATTGCGGAGTTCGGTATGGGTCGCGGCGCCCGGCGTGGCGTGGTCGGTGCTTTCGCCGACCTGATCGGGCGACGCTACGCCTGGATGGGCGGGTTCATCGCGGTGACCAGCGTGATGATCCTGTTCTATTACTCGGTCGTCACCGGATGGACGTTGAAGTACGTCCTTGCCTCGCTCGCCGGTCAGCTCGACGGAGCAGGCGCCGAGCAGTACTGGACCCGCTACAGCGCCTCAATCTGGCAGCCACTCGGGTTTCATGCCGTGTCGGTGCTGATCGCCGCCGTCATCATCAGTCGAGGCGTCGTGGCTGGGATCGAGCGCGCGAACAAGGTGCTCATCCCGGTGCTGCTGGGGCTGCTCATCGTGGCGGTCGTGCGCGCGGTGACGTTGCCCGGCGCGGGGCGCGGGCTGGGCTTTCTTTTTAACCCCGACCTCTCGCTGCTCTGGAGCTACCGCACGTGGCTGGAGGCGTTGACGCAGTCCGCTTGGTCCACAGGCGCAGGCTGGGGACTGATTCTGACCTACGCAGTCTACCTGCGGCGCGACGAGGATGTCGTTGTGAACGCCACGGCGATCGGTCTGGGGAATAACGCCGTATCGGTGCTGGCCGGGATGGCGATTGTACCGACCGCCTTCGCCATCCTTCCTGAGAGTCAGGCACTCGAGGCGATGGCCGCGGGCAACACCGGGCTGACGTTTATCTGGATTCCCCAGCTCTTCGATCGCGTGCCGTGGGGTGACGTAATTCTGCCACTGTTCTTCTTGGCGCTCTTCTGTGCTGCGCTGTCATCGTTGATCGCGATGATCGAGCTGGCCACCCGGATCCTGATGGACGGTGGGATGGCACGTGTGACCGCCGTGCGATGGGTCGCGGCTGCGACGATAGTGGGCGGCGCGCCGTCAGCGGTGAGTCTGACGATCTTCGAGAACCAGGATTGGGTCTGGGGACTGGCGCTGATGATCAGCGGGTTGTTCGTGGCGCTGGGTGCCACGCGCTTCGGTGTGCGGCGATTCAGAGAGGAGCTGGTCAACGTACCGGGGAACGAGGTGCACCTTGGTTCGGGGTACGAGTGGGTACTCAGCTACCTCGTGCCGGCGGAGTTCACCGTCATGTTCGGGTGGTGGATCTATCAGGCCGTCGCTGTGATCAACCCGAGCGAATGGTGGCACCCGATCCGTACGTTCTCGCTCGGCACATGCCTGTTACAGTGGGGATTCGCCCTGGCCCTGTTGGTCGCGTTCAATAGACGGATCGCTGCTGCCAGTCTCCGCGCGCCGACTTAACCGCCCGGTTAGAAAGACACCAGTAGCCGGAAATCGAGAACCAGGAGCGAGCCGAAGGGCTTCGCGAGATGCTGTGTCAGTGCGCGGCGACGCGACATCACCGGCAGTGGAGTGGCGTCGGCATCTACATGTCGTATGCTACCCTGGGATCGGGATCGAATGGAAATGGAAAGGAGTATGTCACTGTGTATCCAGAATTCATGATCGCGCCGATGCGCGAGGAGCTGACTCGGTTCGGCGTACGTGAGCTGCGGACGGCGGGGGAGGTCGAGGTAGCGGTCACCCAGACACCGGGCACGACGATGGTCGTTGTCAACTCAGTATGTGGCTGCGCCGCTGGAAAGGCGCGACCCGGAGTCGCCCTGGCGCTCCAGCACAAGGTGAAACCCGACCAGGTCACGACGGTGTTCGCCGGAGCGGACATCGAAGCCACCGAAAGAGCCCGAGGATATTTCACCGGATATCCACCCTCGTCACCGTCGATCGCGTTGTTTAAGGATGGCAAGCTTATCTTCATGATGGAACGGCATCAGATCGAGAACCAGGAAGCCGCGACCATCGCGGCGCAGCTGACTGAGGCGTTCGACACGCACTGCGCGAATGAAGCGATTACCGGCTAGTACGGATTAGATGGGATCCATACGCGTGATCGTCCGCACCGCGACGGGCGATCACGCGCTGAAGACTTCTGTTTCTGGGCAGATCGGAAGCGGGCGACCGCGACGGTAACGGTTGACGGCGGCGCGGACGACGTCGGCTAGCAGGTCGAGAAACTGTGGGTCGTCGTTGACCGCTGCCGCCCGCTGCATTGCGATCCCGACGTCCGCGCATACCGCGGCGGCTTCGTGATCGAGGTCGTAGAGCACCTCCACGTGGTCGGCCACGAAGCCGATCGGGCAGATCACTGCAGCCTCGAGTCCGCGCCTACCCTCGGCGCGCAGGTAGTCGCAAATATCCGGCTCCAGCCAGGGATCCTCGGGACGGCCGCTTCGGCTCTGGAACACCAGTTCCCAGTCGACGAGGTCCAGCCGCTCGGCGACGAGCTGGGCCGATTCCTGGAGCTGGCGCTGGTACCGGCTGCCCTCGGCCATGCTGACAGGGATGCTGTGGGCTGTGAACAGGACTCGCGCCCGGTCCCGTGCGGTCTTCGGGAGGGCCTGGCGCGCCGATGCGATACGTGTAGCACAGGCGCTGATAAATCCTTCGTGCGTGTGCCAGTCCCCGACATAGGTGACATCGACGTCCGCCATCCCCTCGCCTCGGATCTCGCGGCGGGCGGCAACCACATTGCGGCGGTACTGGTCGCAGCTCGAGTAGGAACGGTGCGGTGCCAGAATGAGCCCAACGGCGCGGCGGACACCCGCACCAGCCATCTCACGAAGCGTGTTGACCAGATAGGGATGCCAGTTGCGCATGCCCACATAGACCGCCAGCGCAGGACCGTCGCGCTCGAGGCGCTGCCGTAGACCGGCCGCCTGCCGGAGGGTCAACTCTGTGATCGGAGAGACGCCGTCGAAGAGCTCGTAGTGATGGGCTACTTCCTCGATTCGGGCAGGCTGGACGCGTCGTCCTCGCAACACGTTTGCCAGGAATGGGCGAATGTCGTCGAGGCCCTGCGGCCCGCCGAAGCTGATCAGCAGGACGGCGTCGAACGGACTGGCGGTGGGAGTGGTGATCGACACCTGGATCGATGATACTGTCCCGCTTGCCTTTTACCCAAGCCGACGGCGACACTCGGGGCGGGTTCGGTCGTATGCTACCGACCGGGGCAGCCGGCGGCTAAGGCGCCGCCGCAGGTCCCGCTGGGTGCGGTGGACCCGCTGACCGTCGAGACCCCCGCTGGGGTAGAATAGCGTCTTATGTCGGGGCGTGGCTCAGCCTGGTAGAGCACTCGGTTCGGGACCGAGGGGTCGGAGGTTCAAATCCTCTCGCCCCGACCACTTTCTTCCCGCCGGAACACGAGCAGGTCGCAAGCTCATCTCGTTCCATAGACGCCGATTCTTTAGTATTTTTCGTGCCAGATCCACCAGTTCGGTGCCAGCACGACTTCGGCGAACGTCGGGTCGTCGGTCGGCGGCCGTGCAGACTCCGCCGAGTCTAGATCGTCTGGCCCAGGAGTTACCCGAGCTCGGCTCGTCGAGCCGTGTGGTCTGCAATCTGCCGGTGCTGCTTCTGCACCTCGTTCAGCAGCATCGGGTTCACAACCTGCTTGTACCGAAACGTCACCGCGCGTAGCCGCATCAGGTCCGCGCTCTGGATACCCATCTCCCGGACGTCCTCGTAGCACAGGGACGACGAGAGCGTGCCGAACTGACCGTTCGAGTCAATTAGCACGGTAATTGCGTCGGCGGTCACTGTGGTCACCCTGCGAATGCTGGAGATGAACGTCCTGGTCTAGTCGTCGTTTCCGATGCGCGACGTGTCGTTCTCGGCCGCGACCCCGGCGTGGTCGATGTAGATGTTGTCGCTGCCCGTCGCCTAATTCGGCCCGGCCGCGTGGCCGGGCGCGGTGTTATCATCGCCGGCCGTAACGCTCTGAAGCGCGATCCTCACCCACAGCTGTGTTGTTCGTTCCCGTCATTGTGAAGTTGCCTGCCTGTATGCCCAGAAACGTGTTTCCACTTCCGAAATTCTGCAGGAACCGAACGCTGTCTATTGGGATCTTCCGCGCTGAGACGCTCGACGAATCCAGGTCCAGATTCCCCTTGTCGATCATCTGCATCGCCGTGTGAGAGTTGCATCCAGTTCCCCAGCGTGGACGGTCCCGGTCGGCCCGAGCTCCGCCGAAAATCGCTCAAGGAGCGGCGCCTAGCGGAACTTGTTCGTCGGGGTAATGATGAAGCCGTCGCTGACACGGCGTCGCCAGCCCCGCTTGATGGCGATCGTGACCTGAATGTTGTGACTACCTGCGTGCCAACTCGCATCGACATCGAGACGGCCTGAACCTGTGGGCAACGGTCGGGAGAACGACGAGCGCTCGGTTACCACCGTGCGCCAGAAACTGTAGGGTAGGTCAAGCAACTCGGCAATCGCGTGGTCTAGCGCTGCCCTGGTGTTGAGTGTCGTGCGCGACATGGTCCACATCTTGTACCACCGGCGATCACGAGGTCGCCGACTGAGCTTGTCCGCTTCGAACAGCGGTGAAGATGGACTGTTCCCAGTACACCAGACATCCACCCCTGCACGCTCCAGAAGGCGGAGCACATAGGCCAGGGCTTCCTCCGTGGTTCGGTATTCGTAACTTCGGACCACTTTGATTCTATCACCCGGTGTCCCAAAGCCAGGCTGCGCCACGCACGCCACTGGAGTCGCCATAAACGGGCGGTACCAGGGTGGAGGCAACCTGGCCAGAGAAGACATACGCATCCCACAGATGGGGACAGCTACATAGAGCCGTTCGAGATTCGACAGACCACCGCCAAGTACGATGACCTCAGGGTCGAGCACATTGATGAGACCGGCGAGTGATCGCGCCAGTCGGTCCTCGTAGCGGACGAGTGTCGCCTCGGCGGCCGGGTCGCCGGCGGTCGCGGCGGCCACGATCATGGCCGGCTCCTGCCGCTGACCGGTGACCTGCTCGTGATCGGCCGCGAGACCGGGCCCTGATAGGAAGGTTTCGATGCAGCCAGTCTTACCGCAGTAGCAGCGCGGCCCCGGAAACTCTGCAGGCGACGGCCAAGGCAGCGGATTGTGCCCCCACTCACCGCCGATTCCGTTCAGGCCGGTCCAGACCTGCCCGTCGACTATGATGCCACCGCCTGTTCCGGTGCCAAGTATCACGCCGAACACCAGCCGGTGTCCTTGCCCGGCGCCGTCCCGAGCCTCTGACAGCGCGAAACAGTTCGCGTCGTTCTCGAAACGGACCGGCCGGTCGAGTAGGCCTTGCAGGTCGTCGCCTAGCCGACGACCAACGAGCCAGACCGAGTTCGCGTTTTTTACCAGTCCCGTCGCGGGTGAGAGGTCCCCGGCATGCCGACTCCAACCGACGCCGCCGGTCCCGCGCGGCGTTCCAACCGCTCGACCAGGTCGGCTATTGCCGTCAGCGTGCGCGTATAGTCCCCACTTGGTGTCGGCTCGCGGTACCGGGCAAGGATGACCCCATCGGGCGAAATGGCGGCGGCTTCAATCTTCGTCCCACCCAGGTCGATACCGATTCGGACGGGCACGGCTTTGGGCGGTGCTGGCATGGGTATGTCGGTATTCTAGTAGCCTGTTACACACATGTCTTGACGGAATTGCCGGCGCGCGATACGGCAGGCACGGTACGAGGCTGGGGCTACCGGTAGCATTCGGCTGAGCAGGAATCAGCTTCGTGAGAAGCGGTCAGATATAATCTTGTGATCGAGCTCGCTGGTGGTTGCGTGGGGTGGAGGGAAGCAGTGGTGGTCGCGAGACGATATGTTATCTCCGGGCTCGTTCAAGGGGTTGGGTATCGGTTCTTCGTCCAGACTGTCGCTGAGCGAGAGGGTCTCGGGGGCTTCGTCCGCAACTTGCAAGACGGGCGCGTCGAAGTGCAGGCTGAGGGAGACCAGACCGGACTCGATCGGTTCGAACGCGCACTCCATCAGGGGCCACCCCAGTCAATTGTCGCTCACGTGGGAGTTGGTCAGTTGGTGCCCGAGGGGCGGCCACCGGCCTTCAGCATCGACATCGCATGAGCTCGTCAGCGCGCCAGAGGGATGAGGTAGCCGGCATGGAGCACCTGAAATCGAAGATCCGACACGTACCGGACTTTCCGAAGCCAGGAATTCTCTTCTACGACATCACCACGCTCCTTCGTGACCCGGTAGGGCTGGCCGAGCTGCTCGACGGGCTGACCGAGCCGTTCCGGGACCAGAAGATCGATCTGGTGGTGGGTATCGAGAGTCGGGGGTTCATCCTAGGCGCGGCGGTTGCCGACCGCCTGCGTACCGGGTTCGTCCCCGTGCGTAAGCCTGGAAAACTGCCGTCCCATACGTTCCAGCAGTCCTACGATCTGGAGTACGGGTCCGATGCGCTCGAGATCCACCGTGACGCGATCGAGCCAGGGCAGCGCGTGCTCATCGTCGACGATCTGCTGGCGACGGGCGGCACCGCGCGTGCCGCCGTAGACCTAGTGAAGCAGACCGGTGGGGAGGTCGCGGGCCTGGCGTTCTTGGTCGAGCTGGAGTTTCTGCACGGTCGGGCGCGGTTGGGGGACGAGGCGTTGTTCGTCGCGCTGCGGTACAAAACGTGACTGGTGGCAAGGATCGCACGGTTGTGCTGTGTGTCAAGGACCGCCGAGATCGGTGCCACACGGCCCCGACCGGGCACGACGAAGAAGCACAGGAGTCTCGGGCCAGCGCGTGAGTGGGCAGGTCAGACTCGTGCTTGCCAGGTACCGGAATGCCAGAATCTCTTCCAATCACGGTTCTCACTTTCGCGGTGCTTGCCGCAATCTGTATCGTGGTCGGTCTGCTCGTCGTGACGACGCTCCGCGGGCGGCGCAGGGATGCGCAGGTTCTCGAGCTGCTCGCCACTTTTGGCCCAGTGGTCGAGCGGGCCCGATCCGATCCCCGTGTCCTGCTGGCCTGGTATCCGGTCGCTCAGGCGGCGCGCATGGCGTTCCCCGAGTCGTTCGCGGCGATCGAGCAGGACGGACCTGGTCGGTTTCCGTTCGGCCCGAGAGAGGTTGAGGCTGCTCATGCCAGGTGGACCGCCGACTGGCTGGAATGGGAAGTAAATCAAGACGCGGAGCACCGACAGCAGGTCGAGATCCTCGAAACAGAGAATGGGCCGTCTACCGATGCTGCATCGCGGAGAGTCCTCGAGGCCCTGGAGCGGGAGAAGCTTGGGCGGTATCAGCGTCGATACGAGGATTACGTTCGCATCTCGCGCTCGCTGAGCGAGCTGACCGGTTCCACGTCGAGCGAGCGGGGTGGGGGAGAACCTGGTTAAGCGTAGGCCAGGTGCAGCAGAATACCGACGGCAGGGAGCACCTCGGACCGATGTAGATCGGCGTCTCGTTTCCGCCCCTTTCCGCCGATGATAGAATCCGACCGGCTGAGGCAGTCCCATCGGCGTGGTGCCGAAGTCCGGTGGATCGATCACCAGGCGGGCGGACCCAGTCACCTCGAGAGGAGACCATAGTGGCGATTTACACCTGTCCGAAATGCGGAATGAGCGTCGGTACCATGACCTGCGGCAAGTGTGAGAAGGAGCTGGTGCACGACAAGCTGCAGCTCGAGAACGGCAGCTCCGTTGATATCGCGAAATGCCCCGACGGCCATGGCAAGGTCAAGTCGCCGATGTGCTGTGGCGAAGACATGAGCTGCAGCGTCTAAACGAGGCGCAGCGGCTACGCGCTAGTTGGTGATGGTGCTTTAGGACCCTGAGGACTCGTGCGAATGGCCGAACTCGAGCTCGACGGTTTCAGGCGCGGACTGGCTCGCCGGACCCCTGGCGAGCGTGAGTTCCACCAGGCGGTGCGGGAGGTGGTCGCGTCATTATCTTCCGCGTGTGCTGGCTCGACGATGACAACAACATCCGGACGAATCGCGCCTACCGGGTGCAGTTCAACAACGCGATCGGCCCCTATAAGGGAGGACTCCGTTTTCACCGGAACGTCACGCTGTCGATTCTGAAGTTCCTCGGGTTCGAGCAGACGTTCAAGAACAGCCTGACCGGGCTCCCGATGGGGGCGCCAAGGGTGGATCCGACTTCAACCCTAGACGGAAGAGCGACGCTGAGGTCATGCGCTTTTGCCACTCGATGATGATCGAGCTGGCGCGGCACATCGGCGAGGATGTGGACATCCCGGCCGGAGACATCTGGGTCGGAGCGCGTGAAACCTTCTGCCTTTTCTGGCAGTACAAGCGGATCAATAACCGCTTCACTGGCATGATGACTGGTAAGGGGCTGGCGTTCGGTGGCAGCCTGGTGCGCACCGAGGCGACCGGTTATGGTTGCGTCTATTTCGTTCAGAACATGCTTGCTCATCGGGGAGACGGGCTCTACGGAAAGACCTGTGTCGTCTCTGGATCTGGAAACGTCGCGATCTATACCGTGGAGAAGGCGCTTGATCTCGGAGGAAAGGTCGTGACGTTTTCGGACTCGGGCGGATTTATCCACGATCCGGACGGGATCGACCAGGACAAGCTGGCGTTCGTCAAGGAACTGAAGGAGGTGCGGCGTGGACGCATCGCCGAATATGCGGAGCAGTACGGTTGTAAGTATCGCAAGGCAGAGCTCCCCTGGGAGGTGCCCTGCGACGTCGCCCTGCCGTGCGCGACGTAGAACGAGATCAACGCTGAGGCGGCGGCCGCCCTGGTCAGGAACAATGTTAAGGCCGTGGCTGTGGGGGCCAACATGCCTTGCACGTTCGAGGCAACCGAGGCGTTTCTGGCGGCCCGGGGTGCTGTTCGCCCCAGGGAAGGCGGCGAACGCCGGCGGCGTCGCGGTGTCCGGGCTTGAGCAGAGTCAGAACGCGTTGCGCATGAGCTGGTCGCGCGCGGAGGTGCACCCGCGAATCCGGGACATCATGTCGGAGATCCACGAAAAGTGCTGCGAGTATGGCGACGATGGCAAGGGCGGCGTGAACTACGTGAACGGCGCCAACATTGCCGGGTTCGTGAAGGTGGCAGATGCGATGCTCGCCTACGGGGCGGTGTAGTCGGCCGCCCCCAAGGTCGTCAGTACGTTGACCGTGGGCTGGAACAGCCGCTTTTTCCAGGCCGGCGTCTCAGCTGCCTCAACGGATCCCGTGGGTGTCGGGATCGTCGATCCTACGGACCAACCTCGAATCGATCGTGTGGGATCTGCAAGCCGTAAGGGGCATGGCTTACCATCTCGTCCAGCGGTGGGGATACGACTGCTATCGGGACGCTGCCGTCGTGGGTAGTCACGAAACCGTCCAGCCCTAGCCGGTCAGAGCGGCCTGCAGCGCTGCGGGATGGGAATGAACTGCTTGTGAGTGCACCGATCGGTGTGGCCGGCAGCGGCAAGACAAAGCAGGAGCACCACGAAGACGTCTCCGTTCTGCGTCACAATCCAGGAGGCACCGAAAGGGCTACGTGCCAATCCTGCGCACACGTTTGGCACTATCTACCAGGGGAAAATGTTCAGCAAGCTGGAGAAACGATGCAGCGGTCTGGATGCGCGATTATGACTTGTGGATTGCTATCTCCTTTTATGAACAGACCGACTGACGTCGTCGGTCAATGTCCAAAATACTGGTTGCGTGCCGTGAAGGTCGAAGACGTGGTCCACGAGATCTAAGGTGAAATCTGGGCTCATGGCTCGGTTGGCCATAGTCGGCGTTCGTTTGTATCAATCCTGGCTGTCCACGCGGCTTCAACAGCGGGGCGCGACTTGCAGATTCTGGCGCTCTCGAAGCATGGATTTATGGTCGGACTCGCGACAACCTTCCGCCGCCTGGGACGCTGTCGTCCTGATAACTATGGCTTTTGTGTTGATTTTCCGTGAGACATTACAGTGTCGAGGGTTGACTCAGACACGCGCGTGTAGCTCAGCTGGATAGAGCGACCGCCTCCTAAGCGGTAGGCCCCCGGTTCGAATCCGGGCACGCGCACCACCCCTGTCTCGCACAAAAATAGGGTTCAGAGGAGTCTGCGTCTCTCCCTGAAGGGCCTGTTCCAGGCGACTTGGAAGTTGCCCTCTTATTCGGCTCGCCATCTCTTAACAATTGGCACGGTCGCGGGGCGCAGGTCACAGACAACGAACATCAGTCTGACAAACATGGTGCCCCATGACAGGGCGGTCGCTAAAGAGAAGTTCCCGAAAAGACACATAACTCATAAGAATACACATAACGCGTCCCTCAGCTAGTGAACCGGTCACCAACTCTCTCGGGTCGTCAGCGGTGGGGCGGTCTGAGAGTGCGAAGATGCGAGCTTCTACCGAATTTAGACGATGCTTTGATAATGTCACCCCACCGAGCCCATCTTGGATGCCTGACGCCAGCAGTCGACAGGTTGGGATGATAATGGGGATCCATGTGTGCAGTTCTTCGGCCAGCGCTTGACTTCGATCGCCGGACATCTGATGACGAGCTTCATCTGGGCCTGACGAGCTGTGCGCAACGTTTGTGCAATAATTTTCAGGGCACGTGGGGTTTAGGATCCATAAGTCCGGTATTCTAGAAACAAGAAGGCCAGGAAACATTGGGCAGAGCACAGGGTTTGTAACTCACCGTCGCCTCCTAAGCGGTGGCCGGGTTTGAGTCCGGGCTCGCGTATCGTTCCCATCCGGGCGATTTCGGGCGGCGGAGCCGCGGCGACCGTCGCGGCGTTCTTTGGTACACTCTTGCGGTTGGGACAGTTAAAGAGAGATACGAGAAGAGATTCATGAAGCGCAGCGAGCGACATCACCTGAAGGAAAACACGTTCGCGGTCGCGATCGCGAGGCTGCAGACGCAGGTCAGGAAGTGGGGCGGTACGCTGATGTTCGGTGCGGCGATCGGGCTCAGTGCCCTTCTTCTGTTCGCCGGCTATTCATGGTGGTCGAGTCGGACGACGTCCCAGGCGGGAGTGCTGCTGGCCGACGCACTGGCGCTGGCGGATGCACCGGTGGTACCTGCACCTGCCGACGAACCGGCCGACTTCGTCCAACCGCCAGGCAGCTACCAGACGATCGAGGCGAAGCTGTCGGCGGCGCTGCCGAAGCTCGTCGAGGTCGCCGACGCCTATCCGAGTACCGAGTCCGGCATCACCGCCAGGTATCGAGCTGCCGCGGCGATGGCGGCACTCGGACGTCACGACGAGGCGGCCGACCAGTACCGGCAGGTGATCGTGCAAGATGGGGGCGGGCTTTATGGCCGTATGGCCACCCTGGGGCTGGCCGATGTGCAGATCGCGAGTGGCGCGTACGACGAGGCGATAGGGTTGCTGGCGCAATTGTCGGGCCCGGACGCGGTCACGGACCTCCCGGTCGATGGCGTTCTGATGCGGCTGGGGCAAGCCTACGGGCTCGCTGGCCGGTTGGCCGAGGCCCAGGCGGTTTTCCAGCGGGTGATGGACGAGTTCCCAGCCTCGCTCTACTTCGCCGACGCCGATCGTGAGCTCCAGGCACTGCGGACAGATGGTTAGCGGTGTGTCCGGTACACGTCTCGACTACACTACCGGCTCGCGACGCTCGGCTGGCAGGACGTGTCGAGCGAGCACATCGGGTCAGGGGCGATCTGGCGCAACGCCGCCCCGCCGGGATGCTCCACCCGGAACGTCTTTGTGATCGGCAAACACGAGGCGTTGGAGTCGAAATCGTAACGCCCCGTGTGGCGTCGATGGCCGTCGAGATCAATGCCGCGTATGCCGTCGTCACGGGCCGGCGGGTGAGCCGGCCAAGCGAGCAGCGCGGCGCGAACCTAGCGCGGGATCTTGTGGTATCCGAGAACCTGGCGCTGCTTTAGTCGCTGGATCATCGCCGCGCGCATACAGCATGTCCGACGCCGGGGCGGGAATCGCCGAGTTCACAGTCGGCCTGGTACAGATGGCCTGCGGCGAGGCCGTCTCGACTAACCTCGACACCGCATCGACCCTCATCGGGAAGGCCGCCGATCAAGGCGCGCAGGTTATCTGCCTGCAAGAGCTCTTTGCGTCTCGCTATTTCTGTCAGCGCGAGGACCCCACCTGTTTTGAGCTCGCCGAGCCGATCCCTGGGCCCACCACCGCCCGGTTCGCCGCCCTGGCTGGCGACCTGGGTGTCGTGCTGGTGGTGCCCATCTTCGAGAGGCGTGAGCCTGGCGTTTATCACAACAGTCTTGTCGTGGTCGATGCCGATGGTGTCCTGCTGGGGCGCTACCGCAAGGCACATGTTCCGGACGATCCGCTCTACCACGAGAAGTTTTATTTCACCCCGGGCGACCTGGGCTATCCGGTCTTCGAGACCCGCTTCGCACGTATCGGCACGCTGATCTGCTGGGACCAGTGGTTTCCAGAGGCAGCGCGGTTGAGCGCGCTTGCGGGCGCCGAGTTACTGGTCTATCCGAGCGCCATTGGCTGGCATCCCTCCGAGCGCGCAGCCGAGGGAGCGGCGCAGCACGATGCGTGGCGCACCATCCAGCGGGCACATGCCATCGCGAACGGCGTTTTCGTCGCTGTTGTCAACCGTGTGGGACACGAGGGACCGCCGGACGGCGGACTCGATTTCTGGGGCCAATCCTTCGTCTGCGATCCGTCGGGCCAGGTTCTGAAGGTCGGCTCAGTGGATCGGGACGAGGTCGTGCTCGCCGTGTGTGACCGTCGGCGGATCGAGCGCCAGCGGCGCGGGTGGCCTTTTCTGCGCGACCGGCGGGTCGACAGCTACGACGGGCTGTCGTCCAGACTGCTCGATGGGTCGACCGGGGGTCCCAGGCCGTCGGACGACGACCGATGACTCGTTGCCTCGAATCTGCACGCCAGGGCTCACGTCACCGTTCCGGCGCGTGGCCCGTCACCCCGGCGGAGGACCGGTTCGTAATGCCGGCCGAGTGGGCCCCGCATCGTGCGACCTGGATCATCTGGCCGTCCAATCGTACCGACTGGCCGGGGAAGCTCGAAACGGTTCGGTGGTGCTACGTGGAGCTGGTCCGACAACTGACCAGGGGCGAGCGGGTCGCCATCGTGTTCGGGACCGCTGCTGAGGAGCGGCGCGCGCTCGGACGCCTGTCCAAGGCCGGCGTCAACCTCGACCGGGTCGAGCGTTACCGGTTTCCGACGAACCGATCCTGGATCCGGGACGCCGGACCGACCTTCGTGGCGCGTGGGGGCAACAAGGAGGGCGAATCCGAGGTCGCGCTGGTGCAATGGCGTTTCAACGCCTGGGCGAAATATGCCGACTGGTCACAGGACAACCGGCTACCGACGCTTATTGCCGCAGCCCGGCGGATGCGGCGGTACAGTGCTCGCACTCGCGAGGGGCGTCCGATTGTGCTCGAAGGGGGCAGCATCGATGTCGACGGCGAGGGTGCAGCCCTGACGACGGAGGAGTGCCTGCTGGATCCGGTGGTGCAGGCACGGAACCCTGGACTGGGACGAGCTGGTACTGAACGCGCGCTCCACGACCAGCTCGGCGTGGACACGGTCATCTGGCTCGGGAGCGGTATTGCCGGCGACGATACACACGGCCATGTCGACGATATCGCCAGGTTTGTCGCTCCGAATACCGTCGTGGCGGCGGTCGAGTCTGATCCCGGTGACGTCAATCACGCGCCGCTCGCCGAGAACCTTCGTCGGTTGCGGCGGGTCCAGGTGAGGGGTCGGCGGCTGACCGTGGTTCCGATTCCGATGCCAAGACCGCGTTGGTTCGGAAACCAGCGGCTTCCAGCCAGCTACCTTAATTTCTATGTGGCCAACGGGCAGGTGCTCGTGCCGACTTTCAACGACGTGGCCGACCGGGTTGCGCTCAACCGGTTGGCAACGCTGTTCTCCGATCGCGAGGTGGTTGGCCTGCATGCGGTCGACCTGGTCCTTGGCCTGGGCACGCTGCACTGTCTCACTTTGCAGGAGCCAGCGGGCGCAGCGGCATCCCAGGGGTAGGCGGCACGGCAACCGACCCTTCCTCGCGGCTCCGCTGGGAGACCGGCGCCGGCGTCTACCGATGGCTGGCGAACTGCTCGTCAAGAAAGAAGGCGGAAGCCGGTGGCAGCGGTGCCTGTTGACCGTTAGCCGGCGGGGGAGTGGCGAAGACCTCCGACAGATCGACCGCCGGCCGGCCGGTTTGCGACTCGACGCGTTCGCTCAGCCGGGTCACCGCGTAGCGCACCGCGTCGAGGGCCCCGCACAG
>CAUZDS010000034.1:0-25583 GCA_963578725.1 Vicinamibacteria bacterium | reverse complement strand
GAAATAGAATAAACATCAGAAGCGCTATGAGCACCCAGACCCAGACCATCGAAGAGCTTGCGACGCAAGAGTACAAATACGGGTTCGTGACCGACGTCGAGGCCGACTCGATCCCCAAAGGGCTCAACGAGAACGTCATCCGCCAGATCTCGGCCAAGAAGCGGGAGCCGGAGTGGCTACTCGAATGGCGGCTCAACGCCTATCGGGTCTGGTCCACGATGACCGAGCCGCGGTGGCACAACGTCCATTACGACCCGATCGACTATCAGGAGATCTGCTACTACTCGGCCCCCAAGAAGCAGCCACAGCTTCAGAACCTCGAGGAGGTGGACCCGGAGATCCGGGCAACCTTCGACAAGCTGGGCATCTCGCTTGACGAGCAGAAGCGGCTCTCGGGAGTCGCCGTCGACGCAGTGTTCGACAGCGTCTCGGTCGCCACGACGTTCAAGGACACGCTGGCGGAACTCGGCATCATCTTCTGCTCGTTCTCCGATGCGGTACTCGAACATCCGGATCTCGTCAGGCGGTATCTGGGCACGGTGGTGCCGTACTCGGACAACTTTTTCGCAGCGCTCAACGCCGCGGTGTTCAGCGACGGGTCCTTCGCCTACATCCCCAAGGGGGTGAAGTGCCCGATGGAGCTGTCGACCTACTTCCGGATCAACGCCGCGAACACCGGTCAGTTCGAGCGCACGCTGCTCGTCGCGGACGACGGAGCCCAGGTCAGCTATCTGGAAGGTTGCACCGCGCCGCAGCGCGACGTGAACCAGCTGCACGCCGCCGTTGTCGAGCTCGTGGCGCTCGACAACGCCACCATCAAGTATTCGACGGTCCAGAACTGGTATCCGGGAGACAAGGATGGCAAGGGCGGTATCTACAACTTCGTGACCAAGCGGGGCAGGGCGCTCGCCAACGCCAAGATCACCTGGACCCAGGTCGAGACCGGCTCGGCGATCACCTGGAAGTATCCAAGCTGCATTCTCCAGGGCGACAACTCGGTCGGCGAGTTCTACTCGGTGGCGGTCACCAACAACCACCAGCAGGCGGACACCGGAACCAAGATGGTGCACCTGGGCAAGAACACCCGCAGCACCATCGTGTCGAAGGGGATTTCAGCCGGGTTCGGACAGAACACCTACCGCGGCCTCGTGCGCATCGCCAAAGGGGCGCGCGGCGCACGGAACTACTCGCAGTGCGACTCGCTGCTGATCGGCGACCGGTGTGGCGCGCACACGTTCCCGTATCTCGAGGTGAGGAACACCTCGTCCCAGGTAGAGCACGAGGCGTCCACGTCGAAGGTCGGCGAGGATCAGATCTTCTACTGTCGCCAGCGGGGGCTCTCGACCGAGGATGCCGTCAACCTGATCGTCAACGGATTCTGTAAGGAAGTGTTCCGCGAGCTTCCGATGGAGTTTGCCGTCGAGGCCCAGAAGCTGCTGGGCGTCAGCCTCGAAGGCAGTGTGGGATAGGGAACACGAGAGACGACTCATGCTCGAAGTTCGCGACGTGTGCGCCACGGCGGGTGACCGCCAGATATTGAACGGGATCACCATCACCGTGAACGCCGGCGAGGTCCACGCCATCATGGGGCCGAACGGCTCCGGCAAGAGCACGCTGGCGGGGGTTCTGGCCGGTCGTGACGGGCTCGAGGTGACCGCGGGCTCCGCTTTGTTCAAGGGCCAGGACCTGTTCGAGCTCGAACCGGAGGAGCGCGCTCGCGAGGGACTGTTTCTCGCGTTCCAGTATCCGGTCGAGATCCCGGGTGTCAACAATGCCTATCTGTTGAAAGCGGGGCTGAACGAGGTGCGGAAGCATCGCGGCGAGCCGGAGCTCGACGCGATCGATTTCATGACCTTGATCCGCGAGCGGATGAAGTTACTGGGAATGGACGACAGCCTCCTGAACCGGCCGGTCAACGCAGGGTTCTCCGGAGGCGAGAAGAAGCGAAACGAGATCTTCCAGCTCGCGGTGCTAGAACCGGCGCTGGCGATTCTCGACGAAACCGACTCGGGGCTCGACATCGACGCGCTGAAGACCGTCGCCGGCGGCGTGAACGCGATGCGGAGCCCGAAGCGGGCAATGGTAGTGGTCACGCATTACCAGCGACTGTTGAATTACATCGTCCCCGATTTCGTCCACGTGCTGTCGGACGGTCGAATCGTGAAGTCAGGCGGGAAAGAACTGGCGCTCGAACTCGAGGAAAAGGGCTACGGCTGGGTTGCGGATGAGCCGGCGGCGGCGGTCTAGGGGAACCCTGATGACCCAGGTCGCCACCAGCCCAGACAGCTACGCCACGCAGTTCGCCCGCTTCGCGGAGCAGACCACGCTCCCGGTGGCGCTGGCGGCGCTGCGGGATGACGCGTTCGGCTGCTTCGATCGTCTCGGGTTTCCCACCACAGCACTCGAAGACTGGCGCTTCACCAACGTCGCCCCGATCGCCGCGACCACCTTCGTGGCGGCGACGTCGGCCGCCGATTACTCCCGCGCCGCCCTCGACGCCCTGCGGCTGCCCCGACTCGGCGGCCCGGAGCTGGTGTTCGTGAACGGGAGTTTCGCGCCCGCGCTATCGGTGACCGACGGGTTGCCAGCAGGCGCGCGCGCGCAGAACCTGGCCGCCGTCATCGCCAACGACGCGGAGGGGATCACACCGTGCCTCGGACGTCTCGCACGCGTCGATCGCCAGGCGTTCACCGCGCTCAACACCGCGTTCCTGCGCGACGGCGCCGTCGTCGATATTGCGTCCGGGGTCGTGGTGGAGAAGCCGATCCATCTGGTCTTCGTCACTACGAACGGCGCCGAGCCGGTGCTGAGCCAGCCCCGGGTGCTGCTGCGGGTCGGTGCCCACAGCCAGGTCCGGGTGGTCGAGAGCCACGTGGGCCACAGCGAGGCACCGTATCTGAGCAACACCGTCAGCGAGATCTTCGCGGGCGACCACGCAGTCGTCGACCACTACGCCCTCGTGCGAGAGGCGGAGGTGGCGTTCCGCGTAGGTAGTCTGCACGCCACCCTCGGTCGGGCCAGCACATTCTCATCGCACACCATCACGCTGGGGGGGGGGCTCGTGCGCAACGAGGCGAGCGTCGTGCTCGGCGGCGAGGGCGGGACATGCACGTTGAACGGGTTGTACCTGGCGAACGGGCGGCAGCTCGTCGACAACCAGACGACGATCGACCACGCGCAGCCGCACTGCAACAGCCACGAGCTCTACAAGGGGATCATCGACGGGCGGAGCCGGGCCGTGTTCAACGGCAAGATCATCGTCCGACTCGACGCGCAGAAAACTGACGCGAAACAGTCGAACAAGGCGTTGCTACTGTCCGAGGACGCCCAGATCACGACCAAGCCGCAGCTCGAGATCTTCGCCGACGACGTGCGGTGCACGCACGGCGCCACGGTCGGGCAGCTCGACGGGGACGCACTGTTCTATCTGCGGACACGCGCGCTCTCTCGGGAGCAGGCCCGGCAGATACTGATTCACGCGTTCGCGGCCGACCTGCTGGGGCATATCAAGATCGACGCGATTCGCGCACAGCTCGACGCGCTGCTGCTCGAACGGCTGCCGGTCAGGGTGGGGGCTTGAGACCTCGCTATCCGGAAGATCACCCATGACCAGCGGTGCGCAGACGGCCCGGACCAGACCCGCGAGCGGGCTCGACGTGCGGCGGATACGGCAGGCGTTTCCGATACTCGGCAGCACGATCGGTGGCAAGCCGCTGGTCTATCTCGACAACGCCGCGACGACCCAGAAACCGCAGCCGGTGCTCGACCGGCTGGCCCGCTACTACGCCGCCGAAAACGCGAACATCCATCGCGGCGTCTACCAGCTGAGCCAGGACGCCACCGCGGCCTTCGAAGACGCGCGTGGCAAGATCGCAAGGTTTCTCAACGCGGCCGAGCCGGCCGAGATCATCTTCACACGCAACGCGACCGAGGGGATCAATCTCGTGGCCCAGACTCTTGGCCGCCAGCGGGTCGGCGCGGGCGACGAGGTGGTCATCTCGGCCATGGAGCACCACTCGAACATCGTGCCGTGGCAGCTGCTGTGCGAGGAAAAGGGGGCGCGTCTGCGGGTGGTGCCGATCACCGACGACGGCGAGCTGATGCTCGACGTGTTCGTGTCGCTGCTCGGGCCCCGGACGAAGCTAGTATCGATTGTCCACATGTCGAACTCACTCGGGACGGTCAACCCGGTACGGCAGGTGGTCGAGATCGCGCACGCACAGGACATCCCGGTGTTACTCGACGGCTCCCAGGCGGCGTATCACATGCCGGTCGACGTGCAGGCAATCGGGTGCGACTTCTACGTGGTCACGGGGCACAAGCTGTATGGCCCGACCGGCATCGGCGCGCTGTATGGGCAGCGCCGCTGGCTCGACGCGATGCCGCCCTACCAGGGCGGTGGCGACATGATCAGCTCCGTGACCTTCGAGCGCACCACCTATAACGTGGTGCCGCACAAGTTCGAGGCGGGCACGCCGCACGTCGCGGGTGCCATCGGGCTGGGCGCGGCGGTCGAATTCATCGCGAGCGTGGGATTCGAGGCGATCGTTGATCACGAGCAGCGGTTGCTCGACTACGCCACCGCTGCGCTCCTGGCGGTACCGGGGCTGCGACTGATTGGCACCGCCGGGGAAAAGGCGAGTATCCTGTCGTTTGTGCTCGAGGGCGTGCACGCTCACGACATCGGCACGATCGTCGACACTGAGGGTGTTGCCATCCGGACCGGGCACCACTGCACGCAGCCGGTGATGGATCGGTTCGGCGTGCCGGCCACCGCCCGCGCCTCGCTGGCGATGTACAGCACGGCCGCGGAGATCGATCAACTGGTGGCGGCGCTGACCAAGGTGCGGGAGGTCTTTGGGTAGACCTCGGGCAGAACCCGACGTATATCGGGTACGGTGTGTAACTGTGCGCCTGCTAGCGAGAGGCGCGGGGCAATGGGCTCCGCAAGCAACCAAGCCGAGGTGTGGGGCGACGCCCCACGTAAGCGATGAGTCTGCGCGACCTGTATCAGGAGGTCATTCTCGACCACAATCGGAGCCCGCGGAACTTCGGGCCGCTCGAAGACGCCGATGGGCGGGCGGAAGGGAACAACCCGATCTGCGGCGACCGGCTGTCGATTGCGGTCAAGGTTGCCGACGGGGTCGTGGCCGACGTGCGGTTTCAGGGCTCGGGCTGCGCCATCTCCAGGGCCTCGGCCTCGCTGATGACCGAGCGGATCAAGGGAAAAACGGTCGACGAGGCGCGCGCCCTCTTCGACCGCTTTCACCGGCTCGTGACCGACAAGACCGCGCCGGTCGACGACCCCGCGCTCGGCAAGCTGGCCGTCTTCGCCGGCGTGCGCGACTACCCGGCCAGGGTCAAGTGTGCCATCCTGGCCTGGCACACGCTGCGCGCGGCGGTCGACGACCGGCGCGAGGTGGTGTCAACGGAGTAAGACATGGGTATCTTCAAGCTCAACACGCCGCCTGAGCGCGTCGACGAAAAGACGCCGGGGTCAACCGACGACACAACGCCCGTTCCGGCAGCACCGGTGGCGGTCGGGATGACACCGCCGCACTTCGAGCCGCCGCGCGGGATCCTAACGACCGAGTCCGGTGCGGCACCGCCCGTGACGACGCACGACCCGATCGAAACCGAGTCCGGTGCGGCACCGCCCGTGACGACGCACGACCCGATCGAACCGGACCCGCTCAAGACGCTCGCGCTTAAGCCGAAGTTAATCGAGGCGTTATCGACGGTCTACGACCCAGAAATCCCGGTCAACATCTACGAGATGGGCCTGATCTACGACGTGGATGTGAACGCCGACGGGTTGGTGGGTGTCCGCATGACGCTGACGTCGCCCGGTTGCCCCGCCGCCCAGTCGCTTCCCGCAGAGGTCAAGGCGAAGGCGAAGGCCGTACCCGGCGTCAGCGACGCCTGGGTCGATGTGGTGTGGGAACCGACCTGGGACATGAGCAAGATGTCCGAGGCGGCGAAGCTGCAGCTGGGCCTGCTGTAAGACCAACCTCAGCGAGGGACCTCCGTCGGTTCGCCTTTGCCTTCGGCGGCGGCGACGCGGTTGCGACCCGTCTTCTTGGCATTCTCCAGCGCCGCGTTGGCTCCGGCCACCAGCTCCAGTTCTTCCCAGTTCGAGTCGGGATGTTTGACGGCCAGCCCTTCGATCCAGGACAGACTCGCTGGACCACCCGGAAAGCCGCGACCCAAGGTTGCGCCCTAACGTAGGGTACGACACAATGCGCCGGTAAGGCGTCACCGCGCTGAACTGGCGCAGTGTCCCACGGGTGGTGCCCTATTACCGTGGACGCGCCAGCCAGCCAACTGGCCCGGTCCTTCCGTTCCCGTCGTCGTGAAAAACTGAGACTCGCAGACCCGCCACAAATCGGGTGCTGCCTGATGCCGCTGAGCGGCGGTGATCATTGTGTCAGGTGTCCGGACAAAGGGAGTGAGGAGTCATGGGGAGATGGCAGCGCTGTCTGATCTTGTCGTCCGTCCTGGTCGTCGGCTGTGGAGGGGCAGCAACGCCTGAGTTGCAGTTTATCGAGGACACGGCCGAGGCGCTGGGAAGCCTCCGCGCCGTGAGGGATACGGCGACCCTGGTCATTGCGGATGGCCAGGGGCGGGTGTGGCGGCTCGGCCAAAACCAGGGTCCGCGCTCGGACCTGCCGTATTACGAGATTGCGAACTACGAACTGGCGATCGATTTTGCGAACGATCGCTGGCGGCTGCGTCAGGACCGCACCTCGACCTTCCTGACGGGCAACCCCCTCTTCGGGACGCGGCAGACTTACGGGCTGGACGGCGACGTGGCGTATGACGAGGTAGGTGAGCGAACCGTGCGCGCCTCCGCACGCGTCGCAAGCGACCGCCGGGCCCAGATGTATCACAACCCGCTCGGCATCTTGCTGCTGGGGCTCGACGAGACTTCGACCGTGAGCAACCTGCGCGAGGAGGCGGGGCAGCGGGTCGTCGACATCGCCGCGGCCGACGGGACCCAGTTCACGCTCGAGGTCGACGTCGACACCGGGCTACCGAGCAAGGTGACCTCCTCGACCTATGATTCCAACCTGGGTGACGTGGTGGTTGAAACGCTGTTCGAGGACTACGCCGAAACCGGCGGGTTGGGCGGATTCGGGGCCCGCTTGACGCTCCCGCGCGTCTATACGACCAATGTCGACAGCTTCACGGTCTCTACATACCGGGTGACCTCGACCCCGGACGCACAGCTCGACAACCTGGCGGCACCAGCGGAAGTGCAGTCGGCCACGCCGGCGATGGCTAGCGCGACCGTGGAGGTGGAGGAGGTCGCCACCGGGGTCTGGTATCTGACCGGCCAGTCGCACCACAGCGTGCTAATCGAGTTCGAGGAGTATCTGGCGCTAGTCGAAGCGCCGCAGAACGACGTGCGGACCCTGGCCGTGATCGAGCGCGCACGCGAACTGCAGCCGGACAAGCCGCTGCAGTATGTCGTCAACACCCATCACCATTTCGACCACTCCGGAGGAATCCGCGCCGCCGTGTCGGAGGGGCTGACCGTGATCACGCACCAGGTAAACGGCTCGTTCTTAGAGGACATGGTGGCGCGGGCGCACACGATCGAGCAGGATGCTCTCGCTCGGAACCCGCGGCCGCTCACCATGGAGACCGTGACCGGGGATGAGACGTACGAGCTGACCGACGGTAGCCGAACGCTGCAGATCTACCGGATCGTGGACGACCCGCACAGCGACGGAATGGTGATGGTCTATCTGCCGCAGGAGCGAATCTTGATCGAGGCCGACGCGTTCTCGCCGACCTCGCGGGAGGCGCCGTTCGCAGAGGTGCTGCTGAGAAACATCGAGGATCGGGAGCTTCGGGTCGATACGATTCTGCCGATTCACGGCGGTCAGACCGGACTGGAGGACCTCGAGAACGCGGTGCAAGCCCAGCGGGAACTAGCAGGCTAGCGAAGAACCCGAAGGGCCGGAGTCGGGAGGATGCCGGCGGGGCTGACCACTGAGTCGAGGGACTGGCGGTCGGTTGGGCCCGGTGCGTTGCCGCGTCTGGCGCCTCGTGATATCCATGTCGATGACCGCGCGGGTCCGCGTGCATGCCCCCGCCACGCTCTCCAATCTCGGTCCCGGATTCGATGTGCTGGGTCTGGCGATCGAGCGGCCGGGGGACTACGTCGAAGCGGAGTGGTCGGATAGCCCGGGCGTCGAGATTGTCGAGGTGCGGGGAGACGGGGGTAAGCTCACAACTGACCCCACCCGGAACGTCGTCGGGATAGCCGCGACCGCCACGCTTCGGGCCTTCGACGCGCGTGCAATCGGCAGCCGGCCGGCCGGTGTTCGCCTCTGGCTCGAGAAGCGGATGCCCCTTGCCAGTGGGCTCGGTAGTTCTGCCGCCAGCAGCGTCGGTGGGGCGCTTGCGGTCTGCGAGCTCCTTGCCGGCGCGCTCAACCGGGACGATCTGATCGCGTGCGCGCTGGAGGGGGAACGCGCCGTGTCAGGTGGCGCGCACGTCGACAACGTGGCGGCGTGCGTCGAGGGCGGTATCATCCTGGTCCGCAGCTACACCCCGATGGAGTTGTTATCGCTGCCGGTGCCCGCCGCACTGCGGGTGGCCGTCGTACACCCGCACGCCTCGGTGGTGACCGCCGAGGCGCGACGGCTGGTAGCCGACCACCGGTTCCAAATCACCGAGGTCGTTGCCAACCTCGGTCAGCTCGGCGCGCTGGTCACAGCGTTGCACCGCGGAGACCTCAAGCTGTTAGGCCGCGCGATCAGCGACGCGCTCGTGGAGCCGATCCGGGCGACGCTCGTCCCCGGGTTCGCCGAGGTCAAGCGGGCGGCGCTCGACGCCGGTGCGCTCGGGTGCTCGCTGTCGGGGTCGGGTCCTTCGGTGTTCGCCTTTACTTTGTCGGACGATCAGGCGGTGGATGTCGCCGCCTGTATGGCGGCGCGGTTCCGCGAGGTCGCCGGTCTCGACAGCGATAGCTACGTTGGAAGGGTCAATCCCCGCGGGGCCAGGCGGGTGGAGGATGGCGACTGATTGAGAACGCGCTACTGGTATCAGATCCGCGCTCACGCCGAGAGGACCGACACCGCGGATGCTCCCCCGCGGCCCACAGCACACGCCGGACGTGCGCCGGTAAGAAGAACCGACAGCCTTCGTCTTGAGCGCCGCCTGGGATCCCGCCCTCGTCGGCGCCCCTGCGCGGTGCGGGCTTGACGGACGACTCGCATGATCCACGAAACAGCGAAACGGCGGTTCGCGGCATCGTTTGTGCTGGTGTTCTCCACCTCCTTGGCGTTTTCCTACGTCACCTACGAAGCGCCGCCTGCCCCGCGAATCAACGTCCGGTGGAGTGCGCATGTTACTTCCTTACAGCAGCGAACAGTGGAAGCCACTTACCACCTGACGGAACCTGATCACCAAGAGGGCCGGACCTGGTCGTACGCGATCCTCGATACGTCGACCGACAATCTTCGGCGGTTGGTTCAGGATCCCGCCGCCGAGGATACCCACTGGATCGACCGAGCGACGTTCGAGCTCAGCGAACCTCCGCCTGCGCCGCTGTTCGTCCTGTCCGGGTTCCTGGCCTTGTCGAGCCTGCTCGCCATCGTGGCCGCCGCGTTCTTCACCTGGATGGGTCCTGAACGGTGGAAGCTCCTCTTCAGGGTCCCTACCATGTCGCTCGCGCCACTATGGTCGGCCGGGCGCCGGTGGTCCCAAGCGGCCCTCGACGCGGGTAGTGCTGCGTTGGCTCCGCTCGTCTGGCTAAGCACGTCATTACGGTCGGCCTGGCGCCAGTGGTCCCAGTCGGTCCTCGACGTGGGCAGTGGTGCGCTGGCCCCGCTCGTTGTCTTCGTGGTGCTTTTCGACGATGTCGTGGCGACCAACGTCCGCGAGCTGCTCTATCAACCGCAGCTCGTCCGGTCCTTCCACGCTGTCGCCGTCGTGACCGCGGGTGCGGGTGTCTGGATCGTTCGTCGCTCCGGTCCGCGAATGCCAGCCCGGTTGTGGCTAATGATGCCCTGGGCTGTGCTGCTCCTAGACGTGGTCGGGGCCGCCCTGCAGGCGTCGCCGATCGGCCTCGCGGCGATCGTGGATGCCCTCGTCATCGCCGCCGTCGTCGTCCTGGCCGCCCGCGTGCCGTGGCGTGAGCTCCAGACGGTGGCCACCTTGGCGACCGTGGCCTTCATGATCATGACCGGGATGACCCATGTGGCGCTCATCCGGGGACTCGCCCCGGATTTGATCGCGAACCGCCCGGTAGAACGGACCCCCGAACCCCGTCTGGTTCCCCGCGCAAATACGCCAGGCAACGTGTACCACATCCTCCTAGATAACTATCTCGCCGAGTCGTACGCCTCACTCGC
The DNA here is from genome assembly GCA_963578725.1 of Vicinamibacteria bacterium. Taxonomy (GTDB): domain Bacteria; phylum Acidobacteriota; class Vicinamibacteria; order Vicinamibacterales; family UBA8438; genus NP936. Next base: position 15,216 of record CAUZDS010000034.1, on the reverse strand, counting down.
CGATACCGAGACTCGCGACCGACTGGCGGGCTTTACCTTCTTTTCTCGGTTCAATGCCCAGTTCCCGAGAACCTCGTCGTCGGAACCAGCGCTGCTTCACGGACGCCTTCCGACACCGGGAATCTCGGTGAGCGAATGGCCCAACATAGCGCTTCGGGAAGGGTTCTGGCGAGATCTCGACTCGGCGGGGCTCGGGGTGTGGGTCTATCCATACGGTCGCTGGCTGTGCCCGGACTATGCGGCAGCCTGCATTGCCAGCAGTGACGTCGAGCAGCAGGCGCAGGCGACGCTCGCGCTGGACGCGACCATCGATCTCTGGGTGCTCAGACTGATGCCGGCGTCGGTGCGTCGCGTGCTCAGTACTCGGTCTGCAGCGCAGGGAGAAGAGCGACACGCCGTGGGATACTCCCTCACGGCAACTCTGCGAACGCGGCTCGGGTGGGAGACGCCCCAGCGTGCGCCGGCCTCACCGCTCATCAGCGCCAACCCAGGGCAATACTTCAATCTAAAACAGTTCGACCAGCTCCTGGCCGACGAGCCGTCCAGGCCGGCCCGCGGCCAGTACGTCTACTATCACGCGCTGATCCCGCACCCCCTCTACTTGCTCGACGATCGGTGTGAACCGCACCAGAGCGATGAGTACACAGCAGCGAGGTACTTTGATTTCGCTCGCTGTGCAAACCGTATGGTTGCGCGTCTCGTCGACGTCTTGGCCCAACTGGGACGCCTGGACGACGCGCTCATCATCGTCCACTCAGATCACGGCGACGCGGAATTTCTGATACGACCGCAATCGCCTCATGGAACTGACCCGGCCTTCGCATTGGACCCAGTCGCCAGACGCTACCAGGAGCCGGATTCCACGTATCAAGATGACACGATGTTCGACGAGTTGCAGAATGGGGATAGCGCCAAATGGCGGTCGATCGCCGTCGAAGTATTTTCGTCAGCACTCCTACTCGTCAAGTTCCCGCACACGATCGCGTACTCGGAGGACACGCGTCCCGTTCAGCTGCTCGACATCGCGCCAACGATCCTCTCTCACTTCGGGGCGGCGACCGCGTCCTACGACGGCACGACAATTCCGCGGGTGCCAAAGACGCGAGATGAAGTTTTCTACGCCCACAGTCGGCAGTTCGATGGCAAGTTCTCGAAGTACCGGCTCGGAGCTGGGGGCTGGGAGTTCGTCGAGAACCTACCGGTTGAACCGTAGCACACCACCTGACGCCCGCCTGTCTAATTCGCAACGATTCTGTTAGCCTGAGCGCCTGTGGTGAGTGCCTTACTGCAATCGACCGGCGCTGCATCCTGCCTGGACGGTGCCAGCCGCCGCCAGACCTGTTCCCATGCGGGCCATGGCCAGGTCTCGCCGAAGTCTTGGCGAGAGCGGATTGCTCCTCGGCCTAGGGACGTGTCTGGCCACGCGACAAACGAGACGTGCACGCCTGTCGCTCTGCTCGTGTTGATCGGAGTGCTCGTGGTCGAGGTTCCGGTCGACGCCTATCTCGATCCGGGCAGCGGGAGCATGTTGCTCCAGGTCGTTCTGGGTGGCTTCGCGGCCATTGGCGTCATGGCTAAGCTCTATTGGCACCGGCTAACGTCCATCCTTCGCCGAGAGGAACGGGACAGAGACCGCCGCTAGTCTCCGGGGAGCTTCGCGCCGCTGATGAGCGTCAGACGCTCCGCGCCAAATTTTGAAGCCGGGTCGTTCCGCGATCCCGATACCAGGGTCTTCCACCACAACGGCGCGGTCTTCCGCTGCCTCACGGAGCGCGCGCGCTCCGACTGGATGCGCTTGGCCGCAACCGACTTCTATGCCCGATTCACCGGGCAGGGCCGCCTGATCCCCACTGATCAGGTAGTCGACGACACCGGCCTGCCGGATCTGGGGCCCAAATGGACTGCCGTCCTCAAACATCAACGGATTCCGATGATCTCCTACCCGTACGAGTGGTCGTTCGGCATGCTCCGAGATGCTGCGCTGCTGCAGCTCGACCTGATGCTGGCATCGCTCGACGAGGGGATGACACTCAAGGATGCGACCCCGTTCAACGTTCAGTGGATCGGGTCGCGCCCGACCTTCATCGACATTGGATCGTTCACGGCGTACGAGCCAGGCGAGCCGTGGGCCGGATATCGGCAGTTTTGCGAGCAGTTCCTCTACCCGCTGCTGCTCCAGGCCTACCGGAACGTGCCGTTCCATCCCTGGCTGAGAGGAAGCGTTGAGGGCATCAAGGCCGAAGAATGTCTGGCACTGCTATCGCTGCGGGACTATGTGCGACCAGCCGTGCTGGGTGACGTCTACCTACATGCGAAGGCGCAGGCACGGTTCCAGGCATCAGATCGCAACGTCAAGCAAGATCTCCGTGTCGCGGGCTTCAGCTCGCAACTGATCAAGAAGAATGTCGGGCGCCTCCGCCGGATCGTCGAGCGGCTCCGTTGGAGCCCGGCGCGCTCGACGTGGTCGGAGTACGAGCACGAGCACAAGTACGAGACAGAAGATCTGCAGGCCAAATCCGACTTCGTCAGCCGGGTGCTGGCACCGCGCCGCTGGTCGATCGTGTGGGATCTCGGGTGCAACACCGGAACCTATGCTCGCTTGGCCAGTGAGCATGCCGAATACGTGCTGGCGCTCGACGTCGATCATCTGGTCGTCGATCGGCTGTATCGCGCTCTGGCGCAGGAGGGGAACACCTCGATCCTTCCCCTGGTCGGCGACATCGCGAACCCGTCACCCGGACTCGGCTGGCGGGGCCGGGAGCGGAGGCCGTTGGTCGACCGTGGCTGCCCGGAGCTCATCCTGTGCCTGGCCCTCGTTCACCATCTGGTAATCGGCAGCAACATCCCGCTGGGCGAATTAATCCAATGGCTCGCCGGGTTCGGTGCGGACCTGGTCGTCGAGTTCGCGGGCCGCGGGGACCCAATGGTCGAACGCCTGCTGCGCCATCGCGATGTCCAGCACGTCGACTATTCCCAGGCGGCGGTCGAAGCGGCGCTCACACAACACTTCGCGTCCGTAACCCAAGAACCCCTCACGTGCGGAACACGCACGTTGTACCACGCTCGAGCGACCGCGTAGACTCGGACTCCCCTCGGGTAGAAGTCCGGATTATTCGTGAACGGCCGCGGCCGACGCGGGCGTTGCCGGAGGCTCGGTCGGCGGCGGGGTGCCTGCGGGGGCGCAGGGACGACACGGGCAGGACCAGCCATGCCACCACGTAGGCGATCACTCCGCCGATGATCGCGCCCGGGCAAATCGCGAGTACGACCCATAGTAGGCAGATCGGCGTGGAGTCGACTTCGAAGTAATCGGCCAGTTCCCCTCGGACCCCGGCCACCTTCATGTCAGTGTGCAAGCGGCTGAGTCGGCGCCAGGTGACGGCCGCCGTGTCGCCGGTCAGCGCCTCGGGAACGATCAGCCAAACCGCCAGGCACGCGACCACCCCGAAGAAGATGGCGCCGGATCGAGCCCCAGATCCAGACCGAGACCGTCGCAGATCCCGGCAATCTGACGATCGGTTGCCGATTGTTCGAGTCTGGTCCGTGTCCTCCCGGCGCCAGGGGCTCGCTTCGTCGCACCGCAGTGAGCGCAATAGGCCGAATCGTCGCCGATCTCCCGCGCGCAGCGTGCACAGCGCATCTCAATCCTCCCTCAACCAGATACGGTGCCACCGGCGCGGTTATTCGGCCGCACGCGGCGCGTGGTAGCATCGCTCCACGGCAGCGTGGCGCTGTCGAAGCGGAGACCCCGGCGGCTGGCTTCGGGGGAGACACTTCGGATACCTGAGATGGGTGCGGTCACGCTTCACCCGTCCGCAGCGGGGGCGGCACGGCTCGCCGCGGCGCATCAATTCCTGGACACGTTGTCACCCGCGACTAACGCGCTGCTGGTCGGCGCCTCGCGGGACGCGGTTGACGACTTCGCGCGGGAGCTGTCCGCCCGCCGGGGCGCCACCTTCGGTCTGTATCGGTTCAGTCTCCGTCAACTCGCCAGCCGGATCGCCACGACACAGCTCGCCCGACGCGGTCTGGCACCCGCAACACGGCTTGGCGCCGAGGCGGTCGCTGCCCGCGCGGCGTTTGAGGAACTCGAGCAGGACACACTCGGGTATCTGGCTCCGATCGCGCGGCTGCGCAGTTTCGGCCGGACGCTGGCGTCGACACTCGAGGACCTGCGGCTCGGTGGAGTGAGCCCGAACCGACTCGACGTCTGTGGCGTGGTCGGCGCCGACGTCGATCTGCTGGCGCGACGCTATGCCCTGCAGCTCGAGCAGGCGCGCCTCATCGACATCCCTGACCTGTATCGCCTGGCTGCAGCTGCGATCACCGGGCCCGACCCGGTTGGCGTACCGCTCGAGGTACCCGTGTTACTGCTCGATGTGCCGGTGCGGGACAGGGCGACGCTGGCGCTGGTGGGTGCGTTGGCCTCTCGCGCCACCCGCCTCGCGGCGACGGTGCCGGCTGGAGACGACCGGACGCGAGCAGCGCTTGGCGGTCTTCCGCTGGCAACGGTTGAGCCGATCGTCGCGCCACGGCCGGTGACCGACCCGCTAACGCGCGTCCGCGAGCGGCTCTTCGAGAAGTTCGAGACGGTCACGTCTGATGAGGCGGGACCCGGACGCGAGCAGGGTGACGACGTCTCACTCTTCTCGGCACCTGGCGAGACACGCGAGTGCGTGGAGATCGCCAGATCCATCCAGCAGCAGGCACGTCTCGGCATCCCGCTCGATCGGATGGCCGTGTTACTTCGGGCGCCGCAGCTCTACGCGGGGCTGCTCGAGACAGCCCTGCGGCGGGCCGGAGTCGAGGCCTGGTTTGTCAGAGGCACCCGGGCTCCGGATCCGGCGGGCCGTGCCTTCCTCGCCTTGCTGGCCTGCGCCTCCGAACAGCTCTCAGCCCGTCGCTTCTCCGAGTATCTATCGCTTGGGCAGGTGCCGCCGCCTGACCCACGGGGCGCGCCGGCAACCAACCGTGGACGCTGGGTGCCGCCGTCCGAGGGAAACCAGGTCCTGCCGGCACCGGCGTTGGCGCCGCAGCCGTCGCTGTTCGATCTGGTGGACAGCGAGCCGTCGGCCACCGACACGGGTCCAGATGCCGACGATCGCCCCGTGGTCGACGGCGGTCTTCGGACCCCGTGGCGGTGGGACCGGCTGCTGGTCGAGGCGGCGGTCATCGGCGGCTACGATCGCTGGGTGAGACGACTATCCGGGCTCGAACAGGAACTGCGACTGCGACTAGCGGAGTGCGGAAACGACGATCCGCATTCGTCCCGGGTCCGGCGGCTCGAGAGCGATCTGGTCAACCTGGGTCACCTTCATCGGTTCGCGCTCCCGATCATCAACCGCATGGGGGCCTTTCCCAGCCGGGCACCCTGGGGCGACTGGCTCGACCGGCTCGAGACGCTGGCGCCGATGGTATTGCGGCGCCCAGACCGGGTACTCGCCGTACTCGGGGAACTGCGACCAATGGCCGGTATCGGCCCGGTGCCGCTAGCCGAGGTTAAGGATGTGCTCGCCGAACGGCTCACACAACTGCCGGAGGACCCCCCGCCTCGCCGATACGGCCGTGTTTTCGTGGGCGGCCCCGAACATGTTCGCGGACGTGTCTTCGACGTAGTGTTCGTACCGGGGCTGGCCGAGCGGATCTTTCCCCAAAAGCAGCGGCAGGACCCGCTGCTGCTCGACGACCACCGACGCGCGCTCAACGCCGTGTCCCAAATGTCGTCGTCGGATAGCGCCAGAGCGGTGGAACTCGGGCTCCCTGTGCTCGACGACCATGCGGCAGCGGAGCGCCTACAGCTGCGACTGGCGGTCGGAGCGGCCACCAGGCGTCTCTATCTATCCTACCCCAGGCTACAACTCGGTGAGTCGCGCCCGCGGGTGCCGTCCTTCTACGCTCTCGATCTCGAACGGGCACGCACCGGCCGCGTACCCGACTTTGCCGTTACCGAGCGTGAGGCGTACCACCGGGTGGATGCGCGCCTGGTGTGGCCGGCGCCACCCGAACCCGATCTGGCGATCGACGACACCGAGCACGATCTGTCGGTGCTGGGACCGCTGCTGCGCCGGCGGGTATCACCCGAGCTGACAGGGCGCGCGCGTTACCTGTTGCGGCTGAACCCGGGGCTCCGACGGTCGCTGCTGACACGCTGGGCCCGCTGGAAGCCGCCATGGACCAGATACGACGGCCTGTGTCAGCCGGCTGGCGCGGCGCGGAAAGCGCTCGATGCGCACCGCCTGTCGGCACGAGCCTACTCGGTATCGGCGCTGCAACGGTTCGCTGTCTGTCCGTACCAGTTTCTGCTGGCCACAGTGTTCCGTCTGCGGCCACGCGAGGAGACGGAATCGCTGGAAAGATTGGATCCACTGACACGAGGACGGATATTCCACGAGGTACAGACAGAGTTCGTGCGGGTACTCGAGTCGCGCGATGCGCTGCCCGTGACGCACGGCCGGCTGGCAGAAACCGAAGCGCTGCTCGACCAGACGCTCGACCACCTGGCCGACCGCTACTACGAGGACCTCGCGCCGGCGATCGACCGAGTCTGGACCGACGAGGTCGAGTCGATGCGGACCGATCTCAAGGGGTGGGTGCGTCACGTCGCCAACGAAGAGGGGGAGTGGGTGCCCATCCGCGCCGAGCTCGGGTTCGGGTTCCCGCCGGCGCCGGGACGCGACCCCAGGAGCGTGTCCGAGCCGGCCCAGATCGATGGTGTCTGGAAACTGCACGGGATCGTCGATCTCGTCGAGGCGCGCGCGAGGCCGACCGCCGGGGGAGAGTTGCGGGTCACCGACCACAAGACCGGCAGAGATCGGACCCGCGAACGCATGGTCGTCGGTCACGGTGAGGTGCTGCAACCGGTGCTCTATGGCCTGGCGGTCGAGCAGGCACTGGGGCGCCCGGTCAGCGAATCGCGGCTGTTCTTTTCGACGGTGGCCGGCGGATACGCCACGCGGTCAGTGTCGCTTGGCGAAACGGAACGGCGGCACGGACGAGAGGTGCTCACCATCATCGACCGGGCAATCGAGACCGGTGTGATCCTACCGGCCCCCCTGCCCGGCGCCTGCGCCTGGTGCGACTTCCGTGCGGTGTGCGGGCCCTGGGAGGAAACCCGTGTACAGCGGAAGGACAAGGCCAGGCTCGTTGACTTGAAAGTGCTCCGGCGGCTGCCGTAGATAGTGGATGTTCGCGCACCCGACAGGCAGGCGCAACCGGCCCGGTCGCGCCGCCTTTAGACATTTCCCAGGATCGACACCGTGACCCTTGAAACACGCCTCACGCCGATGCCAGGTCCCCGGACCGGATGGGTCTCGCGGGAGCCGACGACCGCAGCCCACCGCCTCGGCTACGCCGCCGGACCGGAGATGACCCGTGTGTGAGCACGCCCTGGTCGACGCTGCCGAGCGTGAGCGCATTCGCACCTCGTTGGAGGAAAGCCTGCTTGTCGAAGCGGCCGCCGGCACGGGGAAGACGACAGAACTGGTCAAACGGATCGTCAACGTGCTAGCAACCGGGCGGGCGCGGGTTGACCAGATGCTGGCAGTGACGTTCACGGAGAAAGCCGCCGGCGAATTAAAGCTGCGGCTGCGCGAGGAGTTGGAGCGCGCGCGCCATGAGCTACGCGGCACGGGCGATCGCGGTTCTGACGATCCCAGGCCGCGTCTCGGGAGCATCGAGCAAGCGATCGCGCACCTCGAAGAGGCGCAGGTCAGCACCATCCACGGCTTCTGCGCCGACCTGCTGCACGAACGTCCGGTCGAAGCGGGCGTGGACCCGCAGTTCGACGTGCTCACACAAACTGAAGCGAAGCGCTTCTTCGGGCAGGCCTTCGATGCCTGGCTCCAACAGACGCTAGCCGACACGCCGGATGGCGTGCGCCGCGCGCTGCGTCGCCGATCCACCGGTGGGTTCGGCGACCAGGACTCCAAAGAGCGGCCGACCGACCGGTTGCGAAGGGCCGCGGCCGACCTCACCGAGTGGCGGGACTTCCCGACGCCCTGGCGCCGAGAAACATTCGAGCGCAAAGCGATCATCGACCAGATCGTCGCGCACCTGATCGACTTTGCCGAAGTGGCCGATCGAGTGTCGAATCGCCGCAGTGACCGTCTATATATGGACGTGCAGTCGGCGGTGCTGGTGGCGCGCGCCATCCGGACCCACGACAAGCTGCGACCGCGCCAGCGCGACTACGATGGGATCGAGGCGTCACTCATCGAGTTGGCCGCCAACCGCACGTTCGTCAATGCGAGGACGGGGTCCGGCGCCCGGTACGGCGAGGGTGTCATGCGAACGACCGTGGTGGAGCAACACAGGAAGATCGCCACGGTGCTGCAGAACTTCCGCCGGGTGGCTGATGCCGATCTCGCCGCGGTGCTGCAGGGCGAGTTGCGCGCGCCGATGGAGACCTACGCGGCGCTGAAGCAGGATGCCGGCCGACTGGATTTCGTCGACCTACTCCTGAAGGCGCGGGATCTGGTGCGGGACCACGACGGGGTGCGCGAGGACTTCCAGCGGCGGTTCACTCGGATCTTCGTCGACGAGTTCCAGGATACCGACCCGCTCCAGGCGGAGATCTTACTGCTGCTGGCGGCGGACGATCCGGCCGAGCGGAATTGGCGACAGGTGAGGTCGGCACCAGGGAAACTGTTCATCGTTGGCGACCCCAAGCAGTCAATCTACCGATTTCGCCGAGCTGACGTTGGTGTCTATCAACAGGTGAAGACACGCCTGCAGGACCGGGGTGTTGCCTCGGTGGCGCTGACCACGAGCTTTCGGGCCGGCACCTCGATCCAAAAGCTGGTGAACCGAGCGTTCGCTCCACTGATGTCCCGGTCGCGCGGGCAGGCGCTGGCGCCCGAAGCGACCCAAGCTGAATACGTGCCCCTGTCGCCTGATCGCGTCGACATGACCGACCAGCCGAGCATCGTCGTCCTGCCAGTGCCGCACCCGTACGGGATGCGACGGGTCGCGGCGTCGGCCATCGAACGCTCGTTGCCGGATGCCGTCGGTGCGTTCGTGAGCTGGTTGGTGACCGAGAGCGGGTGGCACGTCACCGAGCGTCTGCCGCTGTCCGAGGGCGAAGGCGGCACCGTGGCGGTCCAGCCATCCGGCGGTGTGCCGGTCGCCGCGCGTCACGTCTGTCTCCTGTTTCGCCGCTTCGAGAGCTTCGGCACCGACATGACACGCCTGTATGTCGAGGCGCTCGAGGCGCGAGAGCTGCCGCATCTGCTGGTCGGCGGCCGGGCGTTCCACGACCGCGAGGAGGTCATGACGATGCGGGCGGCATTGGCCGCCGTAGAGTACCCCGACGATGAGCTCTCCGTCTTCGCGACGCTACGCGGGTCGCTCTTCGCGATCGAGGATGCGACGCTGCTCCATTACCACGAGCGGTTCGGCCGCCTCCACCCATTCCGCATTCCGCCCGGGCTCAGCGCCGGCGACGGGACGGCCGATGGGTTGGCGGACACCGAGCCCGGGCGGCTGGCGTCGATCGCCGAAGCGCTCGGCGTGTTGCGGGACGCGCACCGACGGCGGAACGACGTGCCGGTCGCCGAGACGATCGGGCGACTGCTCGAAGCCACGCGTGCGCACACCGGCTTCGTCATGCGTCCGGGCGGCGAGCAGGCTCTGGCCAACGTGATGCAGATCGCCGAGCTGGCACGCCGCTACGAGGCGGGCGGCGGACTGTCGTTTCGCGGGTTCGTCGACCATCTCGAAGACGAGGCGGCGGCCCGTCAAGCGAGTGAGGCGCCGATTCTCGAAGAGGGCAGCGACGGCGTACGCATCATGACGGTGCATCGAGCCAAAGGGCTCGAGTTTCCAGTCGTGATCCTGGTCGACCCGACCTGCAAGCTGTACCGGAAGACGGCCGGCCGGTTCATTGATACCGAGCAGGGGTTGTGTGCCCTGCGCATCGCCGGGTGGTCGCCGCTGGACCTCCTGGATCATGAGGCCGTCGAGGTGGAGCGGGATCGTCAGGAGGGGATCCGGCTGGCCTACGTGGCCGCCACGCGCGCACGCGACCTGCTGGTGGTGCCGGCGGTGGGTGACGGGCCATTTCAGGACGGATGGCTGGGACCGCTCGACGAAGCCATCTACCCGCCGCCCACCAGCCGCCGGCAACCGTCACCCGCGCCGGGGTGCCCGCCGTTCGGTTGCGACAGCGTGGCGGACCGGCCCGACCACGACCCCGCGCGGCCGGACACCGTGGCCCCGGGGCTGCACTGGTTCGCCGATGACGCCGGTGACGGTCAGGCCAGGGTCCTTCCATTTCACGGGGGAGCCTCGTCCACAGACCCGGGGTCCCCGGTCGCTCGTGCCTGGCCCCTGGGCGCCGCTCCCCCATCACCGCCAGGGTATTCCGTCGTCTGGTGGGATCCCAGCACGCCGACGCTGCATCTCGGCATCGAGGCCCGGTTCGGCATCCGCCAGGCGGAGCTACTGTCGAAGGACACGCCGGCGTCAGTCGTCGAACAGGATTTGGCCCGCTACCGCGCCTGGCGTGAGCGGCGCGATCGGACGGTTGCGGAGGCGGTGACGCCCAGTCTGCGGGTGCTCACGGTCACAGAACTGGCTGAGCGGCTCGTGGCCGATCGGGTGCCGGCGTCGGCCGACGATGACGAGCCGGAGATCGTGGCACTACCCGGCGATCTACACCGGCCGTCGGGTCGTCGCTTCGGCACGCTCGTACATGCCGTCCTCGCAGTGACACCACTCGACGCCACCGCCGAGCAGGTCGGCGAGATCGCCGTGCTCCAGGGTCGAATTCTCGGCGCGACTGATAAGGAGGTAACGGCGGCTGGGGCGCTCGTGGTCCCCGTGCTGGCACACCCGATCCTCGCCCGCGCGCGAGGCTGCGTCACCGCTGGGGCCTGCCGCCGCGAGGTGCCGGTGACGATGCAGGCCGACGATGGCACCGTCGTCGAGGGGGTCGTCGACCTCGCGTTTCACGAGGGCGGGACCTGGATCGTCGTAGACTTCAAGACCGACCGCGAGCTGGAGGCCACGCTCGACGTCTATCGCCGTCAAGTACAGCTCTATGCGCGAATGGTTGCGCGCGCCACGGGCGAGCCAGCCCGGGCGGTGCTGATGCGCGTCTAACAACGGCTCTCCATGACCGGACCGGTGCCCGTCGACGGAGCAAAGCCTTCCTCCGTGGCTATCCGAGCGACGGCACGCATGTTCTGTGTCCGTGGTCAGCTTGCCACGGACGGTTCGCGGGAAATAGCCGTCAGCACGCTCCGGTTCGTCAGGAACCGGAGGATGTCGGCAGTCCCAGGGCAGAGCGTATAATCGGGGTTCCTCGCCACAGGTTGGAGAGATCGTGGGACGCACGCGACGAACCAAAGGCACGAAGACGCAGGCTGCCGCGCCCGCGCGGATCACGGCCCGCCGCTCGTCACGGGTCTGGGCCGGGACGGCGCTCGCGGCGGTGGTCCTAGGCGGCATCTGGATGCTTCGTCCCAACAACCCAGCATCTCTCAGCAATGCGGCGTCAGTCATCGGCGCGCCTGAGACGCAGCCCGTGGTGCGGTCGCTTCGGGTCGACGTACTACGGGAGCTCCCCCACGAGCGGGATGCCTACATCCAGGGGCTCGTCTGGTGGAACAACCAACTATTCGAGAGCACGGGGCGTGAGGGAGAGTCCACCCTGCGCCGTCTGGACCCGCAGACCGGCCAGGTGGAACAGCGCATCGATGTGCCGGCCCAGTACTTCGGCGAGGGGCTGGCGCTCGTCGACCGCCGCCTCATCATGCTCACGTGGCGGGCCCAGCGCGCCTTCACCTATGACCGCGACACGTTCGAGCCTGGGGAAACATTCCGGTATCAGGGCGAGGGGTGGGGGCTTTGTTACGACGGCACCAGGATCGTGATGAGCGATGGGAGCGACCGCCTCACGTTTCGCGACCCGCAGACGTTCGAGCCGATCGGCGAACAGCGAGTGCGGCTGCGCGGGCAGCCACTGCGCGATCTCAATGAGCTCGAGTGTGTCGGCGGGGCAATCTACGCGAACGTCTGGGAGGAGGATTTCCTCGTCCGTATCGATCCCGAGACCGGTAGAGTGACGGATTACATCGATGCCACGGGCCTGTTACAGGGCGAAGACCGTATCGGTGCCGAGGTATTGAACGGAATCGCCTACGACCCGATCGCCGAGACCTTCTACATCACAGGCAAGTGGTGGCCGAAGATGTTCGAGGTCCACTTCGTCGAATAGCCCGTATTGACCTGGTCCCGCGCTCCGCCAGAACGGCAGCGCCTCGTTCCCGGGCCCGCCGCTGCCACAGCGTCGCACGTGATCGACGCCGCCTCCCGTTACGCCCCACGCGAGACCGACCGGAATACCACGTCACGGCATTTCGATTCGGATGGTCATAGCGCCAGAAGCGTGTGGTGACCACGTCCGCTGGAGCCTCTCGACGGACACCACCCTGACCGTCCGGTCGACTGAGCGGGTCCCCAGAATGATAGGAGCGTGACCGATCGTTGCAGGCGTTCCAGCTGTGCTATGCTGCTCACGGGTGCAGGTCGTAGCGCTCCCACAACCGTGCCTCGCTGACGCCGACCCCATGGACCATCGCTTGGGCGCGCCGACACGGCCGGCTCCAGACGGGCCATTCCCCGGAGCAGTTGCTTGCGGCCACGGTTTTTTGCGCGTGCGGGAGTGATCGCGACGACGCTCATCGGTGTCGGATGGGGAGTGTTGTGGGCAGCCGAGCGAGCGGCGCCTGGCCTGCGGTCCGCGGTGAAGACCCCGCAACAAGTGGTCATCCGCCGGGAAGACTTCAGACCAACCCTCAGGAACCCGAGCGCCGACGCCCGCGAGTTTTTCTTCACGCGCGCCATCTACAACGGCGGCGGCCGCCGGGGGTGGGGTTCCTGGGCGACCGACTACCCGAAAGCCGACCGGCAGTTTCTCACGATCCTCGACCGGCTCGTCGACCTCGACGTCTATGAGCGGGAGAATGCGGTCCAGCTCGACGACCCCGGTATTCGCAAGTTCCCGTTCCTCTATGCACTCGAGGTCGGGAACATGTACATGACGGGAGCGGAAGTCGCTGGACTCCGCGACTATCTGCTAGCCGGCGGGTTCCTAATGATCGACGACTTCTGGGGTAGTTGGGAGTGGGCAAACTTCGAGTCCGAGATCAGGCGCGTGCTGCCCGAGTATCCGATCGTCGACGTGCCCCAAGACCATCCGGTCTTCAACACGGTCTACAACATCGAGGAAATCGTCCAGGTCCCGTCCATCAACAATGCGCAAGGGGGGCCGACGTGGGAGCAAGACGGCTACGAGCCACAGGTGCGCGGCATGTTCGACGAGCACGGCCGGTTGATGGTCATCATCAACTGGAACACGGACATCGGTGACGCCTGGGAGTGGGCCGAGAGCCCATATTACCCGTTGCGGTACTCGACGTACGCGATCGAGATCACCGTCAACATCATCGTTTACGCGATGAGTCACTAAGGTCACGGAGCCCGGTCGCAGGGACCGCACGCTGGCCTGTTAGCCGGCGTCGGTGCCGGCCTTCCGCTCGTGTTGTTCAATGTTTGAATCGCTGTTCGCATTTCTCTTCAAGTATCGGCCTCTCGTCTTCGAGGCTGGCGATCTCGCCTTCCGGCCGTCGAGCGCGTCGTATCTGGCGGCGGTGGTGGTCGTGGTGGCCGGGGGTGTGACCCTCCGTACCTACCAGCGTGTCCGCGCCAACAGCCGCCCCGTCGACCGCGCCGTGCTGACCGGCGTCCGCCTCACGATCCTGGCCCTCTTGCTGTTGTGTCTGTTCCGGCCGGTGCTGGTGCTCTCCCAGGTCGTACCGCAGCAGAACTTCCTGGGGGTCCTGATCGACGACTCGCGCAGTATGCAAATCGGGGACCGCGATGGCGAGACCCGCGCCGACTTCGTGACCCAGCAGTTCGGCAGCGTCGAGGGCCCGTTGCTGGCCTCGCTCGCGGACCGGTTCGCGCTGCGGCTCTTCAGCTTCTCGTCCACGACCGAGCGGATCGGAACGGTCGATGACCTCGCGTTCGGCGGCACTCGGACCCACCTCGCGCAGGCGCTCACCCGCGCCCACGAAGAGCTTGCCGGGGTCCCGCTGTCTGGGCTGGTGGTGGTCAGCGATGGAGCCGACAACGCCGACGATACGCTGGCCGACGCACTACTGCCCTTGCAAGCGGCCGCCGTGCCGGTGTTCACCGTCGGGCTCGGTCGCGAGGAGTACTCCCGGGACATCCAGCTCAGCCGAGTCGAGACGCCGCGGTCAGTGCTCAAGGGAGCCGCGCTGGTAGTTGATGTGGTGGTGGCGCAGACCGGGTATCAGGGGCAGACCGCCACGCTACAGGTGGAGGACGAGGGGCGGATCGTCGCCGATCAGGAGGTGATCCTACCGGACGACGGAGAGCCGACCACCGTTCGGGTCCGCTTCACCGCCTCGGATGCCGGCCCGCGCCTGTTCAGCTTCCGGATCGCGCCGGCGGCAGACGAGATGGTCATCCAGAACAACGTGCGGCACGCCTTGGTCGTCGTCGAGGACAAACGCGAGAAGATTCTCTACTTCGAGGGTGAACCGCGCTGGGAGGTGAAATTCCTCAGACGGGCCGTGGCCGATGATGAGAACCTCCAGCTCGCCGTGCTGCAACGGACCGCCGAGAACAAGTTCATGCGGTTGGGAGTCGAGGACGCCGAGGATCTGGTCGGCGGGTTTCCCCGCACGCGCGAGGAGCTGTTCGGCTATCGCGCGCTCATCCTGGGTGGCATCGAGGCGAACTACTTCACACCCGACCAACTGCGGATGATCTCCGACTTCGTCAGTGAACGTGGCGGCGGGCTGCTAATGCTCGGCAGCCAACGATCATATGCCGAAGGCGGGTACGCCGGCACGCCGGTGGCCGACGTGCTGCCCGTGGTGCTCGACGCGAGCGCCGTCGACGGTGAGTCCGGTTTCTTCGTCGAGACCGACGTGCGCGCGACGCGGGCAGGTGCCACCCATCCGGCCACACAAATCGCCGACACCGAGGAGGCCTCGACGGCACGGTGGCTCGAGCTGCCGCCAATCACGCTTGTGAACGCCATTCGCGAGGTGAAGCCAGGCGCGACCACGCTGCTGACGAGCAACGACGAGTCGCTGGTCGTGCTGGCGTTCCAGCGCTACGGCGCCGGCAAGTCGCTCGCCTTCCCGGTGCAGGATTCCTGGATGTGGCAGATGCACGCCGACA
>CAUZDS010000033.1:0-28123 GCA_963578725.1 Vicinamibacteria bacterium | reverse complement strand
ATCTCTTGAGCATCTGCAATCTCCCATGGTTCTCAGCCACCACCCGTCGCTGCTGACGCCCCCACGGTCGAGGACGACTGGAGCCCGGCCATGATCGCCGGTCCGACGATCGACGGCACAAGAGCCCGCCCCCCGACGGGACGACTCTCCGGTTTCGCTCGCCTCAACAAGCGAGGTGCCGCCTGCACTCGGCACTATCTGTCGAGAATGCTCCTATCAGAAGACGACGTCAAGACCAAATTTCGCCGAGACGCATCGGGGGCGACCGAGCGGAACCGGCCTTCGGGATCTCGGTTGGCGGATCCGGATGCTGCAAGCAACGCCGTCTCACGGCGGAGTCTTCGATCAGTGCGATCAACCGTAGGCGTTCCCGCCGCGGAGACAGACGAGGACGACAATCGAAGGTCCGGTCATATTACGTCCGCAAGGCCGAGTTGTCGTATCCTTCTGAAGTCGTCCGGAACAGGAAGGAAGGTCCCATGCGCCGCACGTTACTCGCGTCGATCGGCCCGGCGGTCGCGGTGCTCGCCCTGGTACCCGCAGCCGCCATGGCCCAGTCCGGGGCCGAGGACGGTTGGACGACGCCGCGAACCCCCTGGGGCGAGCCAGACCTGCAGGGTGTCTGGACCTCGGCGACCCTCACACCGCTCGAGCGACCGGGCCGGCAGTCGGACAAGGCGGAGCTGACCGCCGAGGAGGCGGCGGCACGAGACGAGTGACGCCGGGTGGCGTGCCGCTGAAACGGATCCTGCTGCTGGTCGCCGGCGCGCTCGGGTTCTGTGTTCTGCTCACCCTCAACTCGGGCGGCTATCACTACGGCACGTCCGACCAGGCGTTCTATATCCCGGTCGTGCTCGACCAGATCGAGCCCGGGCTCTTTCCCCACGACGCCGAGCTAATCGAGGCGCAGGACCGGTTTCTCTTCTTCGACGACTGGTTTGCGCCGATCGTGCAGGTGACCGGCGTCTCGTTGCCGGTCGCGTTCCTGGCGGCCCAGATCCTGACCCTCCTGCTGCTGTACGGGGCCATCGTGGCTATCGGGCGCGCGGTCTACCGTACCTGGTGGGCGGTCGGCGGGCTCGTCGTCCTCATGACGGTGCGCCACCGGATTCCGTACACCGGAGCTAACTCGGTCGAGGGCTATTTTCATCCGCGGATGCTCGCCTTCGCCATGGGCATGTCGGCCACGGCGCTGTATCTGTCGGGTCGCACCCGTCTGGCGCTGGCGGTCACCGGCCTGACCGTCCTCGTGCATCCGACGATCGGGGCCTGGTTCGTCATCCTCGTGGGTGGGGCGTCCATCGTCAGTGGTGGGATCACCCTCCGGACGCTGCTGCCCTGGGCCGTGGTGGCGATCGTGGGCGTTCTCGGGACCATGGGCAGCGCCCTGCGCGACCAGCTCGTGTTCATGGATGCCACGTGGCTGGGCGTGCTCGCGCTCAAGGACTACCTGGTGGTCGCCGACTGGCCGCTCGAAGCGTGGCTTAGCAATCTGGCCATCACTGCCGTCGTCTTCGCCCTCTATCGATATCGACGTTCGCTCGGTGTCGCCTCGCCGCGCGAGGGTGCGCTCGTCGCGGGGTGCGGGCTGCTGCTCGGGGTGTTTCTGCTGTCGGCGCCGTTTTCGATCGCCGGTATCGCGCTGGCGGTGCAACTGCAGGTCAACCGCGTCTTCTGGCTGATCGAGACCCTGGGGGTGATCCTGCTGGGGTGGCTGCTGTTCGAAAGACCGTCATCCGGCCGCGCCCCCGGCGCGGGCGACTCGGCGATCCCGCGTCGGGCGCTGGTCGTCGTCGTCACGCTGCTGGCCCTGTGGCGCGGCGGATATCGCGGCTTCGTCGAGCGTCCGGAGCGGCCGGTCATCGAGGTCGGGCTAGCCGACAGCGACTGGACCAAGCTGATGACATGGGCGTCGAACCAGCCGGTCGGCACCCATTTCCTGGCCGATCCCGCGCACGCCCCACGGTATGGCGCAAGCGTGCGGGCCGCCAGCGGGCGTGACGTCTATCTGGAAGTGATCAAGGACAGCGCGCTCGCGATCTACTCGTCGGACATCGCCCATCGGGTGGCTCGGCGAATCGACGACATCGGCGACTTCGAGCGGCTCTCCGTGGAGCGCGCCGGCAACCTGGCGAGGCGTTATGACATCGACTATCTCATCACAGAGCAGCGACTCGACCTCCCGGTGGCGACCGCGGTCGGCCCGTTCGTCGTGTACGAGCTGGCCGGCACGGCGGGTTTCTGAACAAGTGCCTGAATGCCGACAAACACCACCGTGAACTGGGCCGCGCTGGCTGACCGAGTCCTGGACGGATACCGCCTCACGCGAGACGACGGGCTAACGAATCCCGAGTGAAGTCCTGACCCTTCAATGGTTACACGTGGATCTTGCCACCGGCGAGGTTCGTCTCGACCCAGGAACGACAAAGAACTCGGAGGGCCGAGTCTTTCTGATGACAGCCGAGCTACGAGCGCTGCTCGAGGCACAGTAGGAGGTCACGAGGGCCCTGAGGCACGAGCGCGGCAAGATCTGCCCGTGGGTTCTTCCATCGCGACGGAAAGCCCATCAGAAGCCTCAGAAAGGCGTGGCAGGCAGCGTGCGTCAAAGCCGGCCGCCCAGGATGTATCCCTCACGATCTCAGGCGCACAGCGGTCCGCAACATGGTTCGGGCCGGCATTCCTGAGCGAGTCGCGATGCAGATGACGGGGCACAAGACCCGTTCTGTCTTCCAGCACTACAACATCGTCAGCGACGGCGATCTGCGGGAGGCCGCCGCCAAGCTCGACGAAGCGATGGACATAGTTCCGGGCATAGTCCAGCCGATCGCCGCAACGGGCGAAGACGTGATCAGCGATTCTGCTGAGAAAAAATTGGAGGCGCCGCCCGGATTTGAACCGGGGATGGAGGTTTTGCAGACCTCTGCCTTACCACTTGGCTACGGCGCCGCTCGAACGTGTGCCGACAGGCGCCACGACCTGGCCGGCCGAACCGGAAGATGCGGTGGGACGCATTGGAGGAAGGAAGTTGGAGCGGGAAACGGGATTCGAACCCGCGACTTCGACCTTGGCAAGGTCGCACTCTACCACTGAGTTATTCCCGCTCGCACCCACCCGAGTGAGCCCGGTCGCAATCAGGCCAACACACGGCCGGCGTGACACGTCATCGGTCGTTGCGCCCCGGCAGCCTGGCACTCGCCGCCTTCGGGGTATCCGCCGTTGCGAACGCGATTGCTGGAAAATACCGTAGCACACGGCCCAGGCTGCATCAAGACAGCCCCATCTCGGCAGCGGCGGCCGCCAAGTGCCTATCCAGCGTCACGAGGGGCGCGCGGCGGCACCAGGACCGAGGCATCGGCCACTCTTACGCTCCTAGAGACCATCGCGGTCTTCCCGGATCATCTGGACGGACTCGTCGGCCGTTCGCAAACCGATTCGACGGCCATGCTCCAGCACGTTGATGATTGTCAGGGGGCTGGTAGGACCCGCTGCCTCTTTGAGGATCGACAGCAGCTCGCCCTGCAGCGACCGGTGGTGGCGCCTGGCTTGCGCGCAAAGCTGTTCGGACACGTCATCGGGAAACTTCTTGACGGACAGATCGACAGGCATGCTGTCCCCAGTTGCGCTGCGCTGGGTTCAGACCGGCCCCTACAGCACGCGTAGGGGAGGTTCTAAAACAGAACCGGCACAGAACCACTCAGACGCGGCGTCAACCACCCCGACTAGCTGACTTCGAAGGCATCGACGATTACGTCGACGAGCGGTCGCGCAACTGTCGTCAGGGCCACTCCCACAACGTCGAACCAGCACGGAGGTTCGATCCCCTGGAGCCCCATCAGGTAGCTGCGTGCCATGTTGATCAACCGTCGTTGCTTCCGGAAGTAGACCGCGGCTACAGTGCCGCCGAACCGGCCGCTCCAGCGGGTCTTGACCTCGATGAACACCAGGGTGTCACTGTCGCGCGCGATGATGTCAATCTCGCCAAACCGCGTACGAAACCTTCGCTGGAGAATTACGTGCCCGCGACGCCGCAGTTCGCGAAACGCGAGATATTCGTCCTTTTTTTCGAGACTGAGGCGTGCGAGGGTCATGGTCCTGCGTGGAGCACACGCAAGACCGAGGCCGCGTTATTTCCGTTTCCAGCGAGTGCCGGAGGCGGTGTCTTCGAGGATGACGCCTCGGGTGTAGAGGTCGTCGCGGATGGCGTCGCCCGCCGCGAAGTCACGACGGGCACGGGCGGCCTTGCGCTCGCCGATCAGCCGTGTGATTTCTTCGACCGGCACGTCCGGCGTCGCCTCCTCGGCTCGGCGCAGGGCGATGACGCCCAGCACCTGATCGAAGCCGTCAAACGCGTGCTTGACGACTTCGGCATCGGGCGCCCCGAGCTCCCCGTCGTCGATGGCCGTGTTGACGTACCGCACCAACTCGAACAGCACTCCGAGCGCGCCCGGCACGTTCAGGTCCTGCTCGAGCTTCTCGCCGAAGGCGCGGCGCGCCGTCGCGACCCGGTCGGCGAGCGCCGGGTGCGCCTGGCCACCCTCGACCGCCTCGAGCCGGACCAAACAGCCCATTAGCCGCTTCAGCGCCTCCTCCGCTTGGTCGAGGCTGTCCCAGGTAAACCGCAGTTGCTTCCGATAGTGGACCGACAGCAGCCCATACCGTAGCGCCGATGCCCGGTAGCCGTGTGCCAGCACGTCCTGAACGGTGAGGACATTGCCCAGCGACTTCGACATCTTGACACCTTCGCCGAGGAGCAGATGTTCGACGTGCACCCAGAAGCGTGAAAAGGTCGTCCCGGTGGCCCCTTCGGCCTGGGCGATTTCGTTCTCATGGTGCGGGAACACGAGGTCGACACCACCGGCGTGAATGTCAATTGGCGCTCCATCGAGCAGACGTAGCGCCATCGCCGAGCACTCGATGTGCCAGCCGGGCCGGCCCGGGCCGACCCCGAGATCCCAGGTGGGCTCGTCCGGCGCGGTCGCCTTCCACAACACGAAATCGCGCGCGTCCTGCTTCTCGTAGCGATCCGAGTCAATCCGAGCGCCCGGTTGGATCCCCTCGGGGTCGAGCCGGGCGAGCTTACCGTAGTCGGGCAGCGTCCCGATCTTGAAATAGACCGACCCGTCGCTCCGATAGGTGTGGCCGTTGGCGTCCAACGCCTGGATCATCTCGACCATCGACCGCAGATTCTCCTCGTCGGTCGCCCGGGGATACTCCTCCACCGGCTCGAGCCCGAGGGCGGCGGCATCCTCGCGGAACGCGGCGATATAGCGGTCAGTATAGTCGCGCAGCGACACCCCCGCCCCCCTCGACTCGGCGATCGTCCGGTCGTCCACGTCGGTGAAGTTCATCACCTGCCGGACCTTGAACCCGGCGACGTGCGTCAGGACCCGGCGCAGCACGTCGAGCGCGACAAAGGTGCGGAAGTTGCCGATGTGCCCCCGGGCATAAACTGTCAGCCCGCAGGTGTACATCCGCACCGTGTCGTCGCGAAGCGGCGTGAACTCCTCTTCCCGACGTGTGAGGGTGTTGTGGAGACGCATGAACTAAAGGGATCGCAGGCGACGCGCGCCGGGAGCCCTCAGGGAACTTCGGACAGCTGCCGGGTCAACTCACAGAAATCGGCGGGTCCGTCCCCGACCCGCGGCCCAGCACCACCGTCTTCATGCGGCAGTGCAGACACGCGAGTGGGACCTCGTCGCCGTCCGGGCGGGAGAGTAGTTACTCGGTCGCCGTCTGACCCGTGCCTCCGACCGGTGCCCCAAAATACCTGATCCGGACGAGCATGTCGTCGGCGGTCGTGGCCAGCCGCAGCTCGACGACGTTGTAGGGGCGCTAGTCCGTCTCGACCACCCGTGCACGGCGTGGTCGATGGTCTGTACCACCTCTTCGCACAACGCTTCGTGATAGCCGATGTACTCGACCGTGCGCTCGGTGAGCCGCCGTGGCAACGGCAGATACCAAGGCTCACATGGAACCGTCACGTCGAGACTCAACGAAGCCATCGGGACCGGGTTCTCGGCGTCTCCCATCACTGCCCGAATTCTACAGTGAAATCTGCCGGAACAAGGCGCGGGCCTGGTCGCAGTCCCGTGTGATCTGCGCGCGCAGTGCCTCGCCATCCGGAAATGCCACTTCGTCGCGTAACCGCTTTATAAACGCCACCCGAATCGCGTGGTCATACAGCTGGCGGTCAACGTCGAACACATGGGATTCGACCACCGTACCGGACGACGTCCCGAATGTCGGGCGGACGCCAACATTGGTCACCGACGCGTGGATCTCGCCGTCGACCACCACGGCCGTGGCATAGACGCCGTTGGGGGGGAACAACTCGTTGTCGGTCGAGAGATTCGCGGTCGGAAAACCGATCTGGCGCCCACGGCCCTGACCGCGAGTCACCGTGCCCTCGAGCATGTAATGATGTCCGAGCAGCACGCCCGCTTCGTCGACCCTTCCCTCAGCGATCAGGCGCCTGATCCGCGTGCTGCTGACCACGAACTCCTTATATCGGACCGGATCGATCTTTTCGGCTCGGAAGCCATAACGCGCCCCGAGCGACCGCAGGACCGAGAAATTCCCGGTGCGGTCGTGGCCAAACAGGAAGTTCGCGCCGACCCACACCTCGTCGACCCGCAGCCATTCCACTAGAACGGCACGGACGAACGTCTCCGGCTCCCAACTCGACACCTCCGGCGTGAATCGGACGACAGCGATCCCCGCCATGCCGGCCTCGGCGAGCGCCACGGTCTTCTGGGCGTGGGTCATCAACAGCGGCGGCGCCTTGCCCGGGCGGACGATACGGGAGGGGTGCGGGTCGAAGGTCAGCGCCGCGGCCGTGGCCCCACGCTCGTCGGCACGCCGTCGCACCTGATCGATGATCTTGGCGTGGCCACGGTGAAGCCCGTCAAAGTTGCCGAGAGCCAGTACCGGCTGGTGCCAGGCCGGCGGCGTCCGATCGTTAAAGTGGGTGATCGCGACCGGGTCCAGCTTGTGAGTCTCGTGTGTCATCGATCAGCCGTTGATCATACGTCAGGAGACCGGACCGGTGTCGGACGACTGGTCCGGCGTGCTCGTGTCGCCTGCGCCGGATCAGACGTCGATCACCAGGCCGTCATGCGCCAGAGCCATGGTGGGCGGCAACGCGGCACAAGTCTCGGCGTGGGGCAGGTCGTGACACATGTGGGTGAAATAGGTCTGGCTGGCGCCGACCCTGGTCGCCACCTCGACCGCCTCGCCCAGGGTGAAATGCGTCGGGTGCGGTCGATGGCGCAGGGCATCGAGCACCAGTACGGTGACCCCCTCGAGCAACGGCCAGGAGGCCTCCGGGATGGCATTGCAGTCGGTGAGATAGGCGAAGGAGCCGAACCGGTACCCAAGAATCGGCTGCGTGCCGTGATGAACCGGCACCGGCACCACCTCGTAACGTCCCACACAGAAGCGACCAGTCAGCTCGAACAGACGCAGCCGCGGCACCCCGCCACCCCTGGGCACCGACGGGTCCCATGCGTAGGAGAACATCCGTCGCAGCGCCGTGAGGGTCGAGGCGTCTGCCAGACACGGAATAGAGCCACTCTGACGGTAGTTGAACGCCCGCACGTCGTCGAGCCCCATGACATGGTCGGCGTGATGATGCGTGAAGAGGATCAGGTCCAGCCCCGTGACGCCGAAGGCCAGCGCCTGCATTCGGAGGTCAGGCGAGGTGTCGACCAGCACTCGGGTCGCATCGGCGAGCTCGAGATAGATCGACGGGCGCCAGCGCCGGTCCCGCGGGTTATCCGAGCGACAGGTGGCGCAGTCGCACCCGACGACCGGCACCCCGGACGACGTTCCGGTTCCCAGGAAAGTGACACGCATCAGGGACCAGACCTGGGGCGCGGTAATGACACCTCCGCGCCCGCCGGCCAACAACGGTCAGGGCGCGCCGGCGCGTCCCTCGGACTTTCGGGCGTCGATTAGCCGCATCTAGAGCTCGTAGAGCACCCGGGTCAGAAACTGCTCCTCGGCCTGAGTCAGGTTACCGCGCGTTTTCTCGGCCAGCACCGCGACTAGCTCGACCATGTGCCCGGCCGCGTCCAGGTTGGGAACTCCCCGCTGCCCCGACGACGGGTCGGCGGCGTCGCCGAAATGCACCGCGGCCGAGGTCGCCAACGACACGACCAGCGCGGTGAACGAGATCTCCGGTTGCGCTGCCATGAATCCGTCCGCGGCCGAAGTCAGACCACAGTGAGTGCCCGTATCGCGGGCGGACGACCGCGTGTGCACCGAGGACACCGCTGCCCGGCCGACCAGGCGCAACGAGCGGCGACCGAATGCCAACCACCTCTGAGGGCCTTACACTAACATACCTATATCAGGCGCACTCATCATGTCCGAACCGACAAATGCTCCCCGCCCGGCGCTGGCCGGCACCCCGGGCGACCGCTTCAACCGACTCGTGGAAATCATGCGGACACTCAGGTCGCCCACCGGCTGTGCCTGGGACCGTGAACAGTCACTGGCCTCGCTGCGACCATTCGTCCTGGAGGAGGCCTACGAGGTCGTCGATGCGATGGACCGCAATGACCGGAGTGCGCTTTGCGACGAGATTGGCGACCTGCTGCTCGAAGCGGTGTTCGTCGCCCAGATCTGCGCTGAGGAAGGCGCCTTCACAATCGCCGACGCAGCCGAGGCGGTCACCGCCAAGCTGATCCGGCGTCACCCGCACGTGTTCGACGCGAGCGGCACCGCGGCGACCGATCGTCGCGACCTCTCCCCCGTTCAGGTCAAGGAACAGTGGGAGCGAATCAAGACCCGTGAGCGCGCCGGGACGCCCCAGCGTGCGACGCTGCTCGACGGCATCCCCGAGTCATTGCCGTCTCTGCTCCGATCGTCGCGGATCGGCGCACGCACCGCGAACGTCGGGTTCGACTGGGACGAACCTGGCGAAGTCGTCGACAAAGTCGACGAAGAACTAAACGAGCTACGGCAGGCGATCGCGACCGGCGACGTCGCGCACATCGAGGAAGAGCTCGGCGATCTCCTGTTCACCGTAGCCAACCTCGCCCGCAAGCTGCGAGTCGACCCGGAGTCGGCGCTCCGGGTGGCCAACGGCAAGTTCACGCGGCGCTTCCGGGCTATCGAGCGGCGACTCGCCAAGCAGGGACGTTCGCTGCACGAGGCGACACCCGACGAGCTCGAACGCGAGTGGCAGGTGGTCAAGGCCGCCGGGACGGAAGCCACCGACGTCAGCCCGCCGTCGCCCGAAGCTCGGCGTCGGTCTGGCGATCATCCCAGGCGGGCGCGGGCGGGGAGGCCAGAAACCGGAGACGCGTGAGGGCACCGTGTGCCCCGGTCCTCACGAGGGCCGGTGTTCACATCTCCGACCGCCGACGCGGTACCGCACGAGACCGCCGCACCACCTCCGGCGCCGGATGACCGAACGTGTTCGCCTGCCCGGCGCTGACGACCGCCACACCCGGGTTCCGATAAGTCGCCGGCTCCCGGAGCGTCGGGTATACGCACGACCCGCCAGGCACGCCAGCCGGCGAGCCGATCCGACCACCGGCGGGCGCTCATCGAGAGCTGGACGCCGCCCGCCGTCAGTCGCATCGCCACAGCGCGGCCGGGGTCTTCACCCCGACCCCGGATGCAAGAGCCGTCGCGGGCTCGCCCCGTCCGGGAACCGGGTCCTCTCAGCGATGGAGTAGGGTTCCTGCGATCCCACCGGCCGTCAACGGATGTGGTTTCTGCCGCCTTGCGGAGGCACTCTGCTGCCCAACCCATAGGTGCGGCGGTCAGGAAGGGACCGGCCTGAGCATCACGTCACCCTTGACAGAGTCGATACCAACCGGACGCCTGCTACCGCGATTCCTGCCGGCGAATGACTCCTGATCTCGTGAGGAACGAGGCGTCGGCTGTCTTTGTTTAACCGCGTTCAACCGCCCGTCTGGCCATGCGAGCGGAGGAAAATCAGGTCCGAGCAATCTCGGCGTGATAGTCCTGCAGCGGACGGACCTCGAGCGCCTCCTCTTGGAGCGCGCGGATGGCGCTGACGGTCGCCGCCGCACCGGTGAGCGTCGTGACACAGGGCACGCCGATTACCGTCGCGATACGACGCAGCGTCCGGTCGTCGAAGAACGACTCACGCCCGAGCGGGGTGTTGATGACCAGGTTGATCTCACGGTTCAAAAGCCGATCTCCGATGTGGGGGCGACCCTCGTTCACTTTGTAGACCGGCTCGACCTCGAGACCGTGCGCCCGCAGATACGCGGCAGTGCCGTGCGTGGCGAGCAACGAGAACCCCAGACCGGTTAAGTCCAGGGCGATCTGCACCACGTTCGCCTTATCCTTGTCATTGACGCTGATGAACGCCGTGCCATCGTGAGGCAGCCGCTGTCCGGCGGCCAGCTGCGCCTTGGCGTACGCCGCCCCGAACGTGGCGGCCCCGCCCATTACCTCGCCAGTCGACTTCATCTCCGGACCCAGGATGGTGTCGACGCCAGGAAACCGGACGAACGGGAACACCGGTGCCTTGACAAACACACCAGTCACCTCAAGATCGTCAACTAGCCCGACCTCGCTCAGAGTCTTCCCGGTCATCACCCGCGCCGCGATCTTGGCCAGCGGCACGCCGGTGGCCTTCGACAGATACGGGACCGTTCGGGACGCGCGCGGATTGACCTCGAGCACGTAGACCGTGTCGTCCTTGATTGCGAACTGCGCGTTGACCAGCCCGACCACCTTGAGCGCCCGCGCCACCCGGCGGGTGTAGTCCCGGATCGCCGCCAGATGCCGGTCGGCGACCAGATACGGCGGCACGACGCAGGAGCTGTCGCCGGAGTGAATGCCGGCCTCCTCAATGTGCTCCATAACGCCACCGATGACCACGGCGCCGGCCGCGTCCGCCACAGCGTCGACGTCGAGCTCGAACGCGTCCTCAAGAAACTTATCGATCAACACCGGGTGTGCCGGCGAGGCGTCCACGGCACTGGTCATGTACCGCGCGAGCGCACCGGCGTCATAGACGATCGCCATCGCGCGGCCACCGAGCACGTACGAGGGCCGTACGACGAGCGGGTACCCGATCTTGGCCGCGACCTCCCGCGCCTCCTCGTGCGAGGTAGCGAGGCCGCTCGGTGCCTGCGGAATCCCAAGCTCCCACAGCAGCGTAGAAAACCGCTTGCGGTCCTCGGCCAGGTCTATTGAATCAGGCGACGTGCCGAGTATCGTGACCCCGGCCTGCTGCAACCCCAGCGCCAGCTTCAGTGGCGTCTGCCCGCCGAACTGGACGATGCATGCGACGTCACCACCGCCGGACTGCTCCGTCTCGATCACCGCCAAGACGTCCTCCAAGGTGAGCGGCTCGAAGTAGAGCCGGTCGACCGAGTCGTAGTCGGTCGACACCGTCTCGGGATTGCAGTTGATCATCACGGTCTCGAGCCCTTCGTCCTTGAGCGCAAACGCCGCGTGACAACAGCAGTAGTCGAACTCGATGCCCTGCCCGATCCGGTTGGGTCCGGAGCCCAGAATGACCACCTTGCGACGGGAGGTCGGGGCCGACTCACATTCGTTTTCGTAGGTACCGTAGAGATACGGCGTAAACGATTCAAACTCGCCCGCGCACGTGTCGATCCGCTTATAGACTGGTTTGAGACCCGCCTCACGGCACCGGTCTCGGATCAGCGCGGGCTCCACCCCGAGCCCGACGCTCAGCTCCTCGTTGCCGAACCCCGAACGCTTCAGGACGCCGAGCAAGTCCCGAGACATCCCACGCAGCCCGACGAGTCTCGCCGACCGATGCAGCTCGACAATCTCCGCAAACTGCGTGAGGAACCACCGATCGATCCGGGTCAGATCGTGCACCCGATCGACGCTCCAGCCACGTTCCAGCGCCCGGAACACCGCAACCATGCGGCGGTCGGTCGGCACCACGAGCTGCCGCTGCAGCGCCGCGTCCTCCTCCTCATCGTGCACGCCCGTCGCCTGCGTGAAGAGCTGGGCGTCCCGGCCGATTTCGAGCGACCGAAATCCCTTGAGAAACGCCTCCTTGAACGTACGGCCGATTGCCATTGCCTCGCCGACCGACTTCATCTGGGTCGTCAGCGTGCGATCGGCCTGCGGGAACTTCTCGAAGGTCCACCGTGGCACCTTGACGACCACGTAGTCGATAGTCGGCTCGAACGACGCGGGGGTCAGACGCGTGATGTCGTTTGGAATCTCGTCGAGCCGGTAACCCAGCGCCAGCTTCGCGGCGATCTTCGCGATGGGAAACCCGGTCGCCTTCGAGGCGAGCGCGGACGAACGCGACACACGGGGATTCATCTCGATCGCCACCATCCGACCGTCGGCCGGATCCACGGCGAACTGGATGTTCGCCCCTCCGGTCTCGACGCCAACTCGGCGGATGATCCGACGCGCCGCGTCGCGCATTCGCTGATATTCCTTGTCGGTGAGCGTCAGCGCCGGCGCGACGGTGATGCTGTCGCCCGTGTGTACACCCATCGGGTCGATATTCTCGATGGAGCACACGACCACGAAATTGTCGGCGACGTCGCGCATTACCTCGAGCTCGAATTCTTTCCAACCGATGACCGACTCCTCGATGAGGATCTCGTGAACCGGACTCAGCTCGATCCCGCGCGCGACGACCTCACGAAACTCCTCGATGTTGTACGCGATGCCGCCCCCCACCCCTCCCAGGGTAAAAGAGGGTCTAATGATCGAGGGGAACCCCAGGAGTTCGACGACGCTCAGTGCGTCATCCTGCGACTTAGCGTAGGCGCTATCCGGAACATCGATATCGATCGACTGCATCGCTTCGTGGAATTTCGACCGGTCCTCGGCCACCATGATGGCGTCGATCGAAGCGCCGATCAGCTGGACCCCGAACTCCTCAAGTACCCCGTGCTTGTCCAGCTCGACCGCCAGGTTCAGCGCCGTCTGGCCGCCGACCGTCGGTAACAACGCGTCGGGACGCTCGCATTCGATCACCGACCTCACGACCTCCCAAGTAAGCGGCTCGACGTAGGTGCGATCCGCCACGTCGGGGTCGGTCATGATGGTCGCCGGGTTCGAGTTAACCAGCACCACTTCGAGCCCTTCGGCGCGCAGCGCCTTGCACGCCTGGGTCCCCGAATAGTCGAACTCGCAGGCCTGCCCGATCACGATCGGGCCTGAACCGAGCACGAGAATCCGAGTGAGGTCCGGACGGCGTGGCATGGGGCAGTGTCGGGCGCCAGCGAATCCAGCCGCTAGACGGCGCGACGCTCCATCTCGTCGAGAAAGCGAGAAAACAAGTAGTCGGCGTCGTGTGGTCCGGGCGATCCCTCGGGGTGATACTGCACGCAGAACGCAGGATGACGCGTGTGTCGCAGCCCCTCGACCGTGCCATCGTACAGATTTAGATGGGTCACCTCGACGTCATCCGGAAGCGACTTCGGGTCGACGGCGAACCCGTGATTCTGACTCGTGATCTCGACCCGTCCCGTCGAGGTCTGCTTGACCGGATGATTGCCGCCGCGGTGACCAAACTTGAGCTTGTAGGTGGTCCCCCCCATCGCCAGGGCCAGCACCTGATGGCCCAGACAGATACCGAACACCGGCACGTCGGCCTCCAGCACGGTTTTCGCGTTGGCCACTGCGTAGTCGAGCGGCGCCGGGTCCCCGGGTCCGTTGCTGAGAAACACGCCGTCCGGCGCGATCGCCAGTAGGTCATTCGCCGGCGCCTCGGCCGGAAAGACCCGCACCTGGCAGCCGTGCGCTGTCAAACGCCGGAGGATGTTACGCTTCAGCCCGAAGTCGTAGGCCGCGATCCGCAGCGGCCGACTCGAGCGTCGCGACGGCGCCGGCCGAAACCCCAGTGGTTCGAGCCCGTCACCATCGCCACCGGGCGCCGGCCAGTCGAACGGCTCAGTACAGCTGACGGCACGGACCAGGTCGCGGCCCTCAATCGGCGCCACCCGTTGCGCCTCGGCAACGAGCTCGTCCGGATCGACGTGCCCGGTGCCGATGACGCCGCGCATCACCCCCGCCGTCCGCAACACCCGGGTCAGCGCGCGGGTGTCGACACCGGTGATCGCCACCACGCCGTTCTCCTCCAGATACTCCCGAAGGGTCCCATTCGACCGCCAGTTACTTGCGATCGGCGAGGTCTCTCGAACCACGAATCCGGCTACCTGCGGCCCGCCGGACTCCACGTCCTCAACGGCCACGCCGTAGTTTCCGATCTGGGGACAGGTCATGGTGACGATCTGCCCCGCATAGGAGGGGTCGGTCAGCACCTCCTGATAACCGGTCATGCTGGTGTTGAACACGACCTCGCCGTGCGCAACACCGGACGCGCCGGTTGCCGCACCGCGATACCAATTTCCGTTTTCGAGGGCAAGGACGGCGTTCATCGGCCGGCGTGGTCGAGCGACGCGGTCACGCGAGCCTGCGTGGATGGGTCGACCTGCACGATCGTCGCCCACGCGCGGTACCCCTCGAGTGTGAACTTGACCTCGTGGGCACCGGTGGAAACCTGTGGGATCAGCATAGGTGTTTCGCCTACCAGCCGCTGGTCGAGCCACACGTCCACGCCACGCGGCCGCGTATCGACGTAGATTGATCCTACCCCAATCGACGCGGTTCGTGTCTCGACGACACCGGCGAGCTCCGCGCTGATCGCGGCAATCGGATCGTCCGGCGAGATCGCGACTCTGCGCTCCTGCGGCTCGTACCCTTCCAAGGTGAGCCGGACGTCATAGTCGCCGTAGGCCAGGTCGCCCAGCGTCAGCGGCGTGATCCCGCGCGGCTCGCCGTTCACTACTACGCCGACCCCCGGCGGCATGGACCGCACCAGCAGCCGCCCGCTGGCCGGCGCTGGCTCCCAGGCGAGCGGCGCGACCGCCAGCGGCACCGGGGCACCGGGCGCGTCGTTCGTGTCGGAACGTACGGGTCGGTCGGATTCCACACGCCCGGCCGCCGACGGCACGGGCTCGCCATTCGGCGTGGCGGACGCCGGCTCAGCCGACGCCTCCGACGGCGCCTCGGCCGCCAGAGCGTCACTCTCCGCCTCCGACGGCGCCGGCTCGAGCACCTCACCGGCATCAGCGAGCCCCCCCGCCACGATCGTCTCTGACAGCGCCGGCGCACCGGTCGTGACACCGCCGGTCCCACCCAACCAGCCGAACCCCACGGCGAACGCGGTAACGGCAATGACCAGCACGACAAGCACCAGCGGCCACCTGCGAGAGCGACCGGCCCAGTCGGAGGCGACCACACCGCCCTGGAGGTCGTCGTCCGCGCCGTACTCATACATGCCGTCAGCGGCAGTGAGGAACGAGAGATCGTCGCGCTCCGTGTCATCGTCCGGCGATTCCGGCAAGACCGGCTGGTCCTCGTATCCGCCCGTCGCGACGTCTTCGTTCTCCTCGTTCTCCTCGAGCACCGATCGGGGCGCACTGTCAGACCGGTTCGACAGATCGCCTGGCGCGGCCGCTGCGACGACTCTCACCACTTGCGTGTCGGGCAAGTCACTCGATGTCTTCAAACCGGCGTCGGCGGGCCGGTACCGGGCCTCGATGACGGTCAGATCCACAGGACTCTCATCGTCATCAGCATCATCCGGTTCCGGTTCGAGCTGGTCGAACAGCGACGCAGTCTGGGGTAATGGCAGCCCAGGATCGACAGACCGCCGCCGAGTCTCCACCGGCGGCGGAGCGGCGTGTAGGTCAGCTACGGTGGCGTCGTCCACGACCTCGCCGCGGTCGCCAGCCACCGCGGCGGCCTGCTTCCGATGCGGGCGGGTCTCGCCCTCCCGCGGCGCTCCCACCGGACCCGGCTGGTAGCCCTCCGACTTGCGAAGCTCATCCGACTCACCGCGGTGCAGCCGGTGCTCGGTCCAGTCGAACGCATCTTCCGACGTACTCCCGGACTCCTTCATTTTCATCACTGCCAGAACCGCCCCCTCGGTTCCGGTCGTCTCGAGGCGTGCATCCGGGCGCCCCGAAACGCCGGCCGCGGTAATCACCGGGTCTTGGTCCGCACCCTGGTACGCCCGCTCACCAGCATCACCGTCCACTTTGGTTAGGACCTGCCGGACCGCATCGGCCCCGGTCCACCCGACCGCGTCCGCAAGCTGGTCGGCCAACAGGCGTGCCGACGCCGGTCGCGCTTCCGGGTCGTCAGCCAGAGCGGCCTCGAAGATGCGCGCCAGGCGTGTGGCATCGCTTGCGCCCGGCACACCGACGAGGTGGTCGGTGGCGTCCCCGCCAGTGCCCGGCGGCCGTTTCCCGGTCAATAGCTCGTAGGCAATCGCCGCCAGGGCGAATCGATCGGACGCCGGCCCCCATTCGACACTCGCGATCTGCTCCGGGGCCGTGTATGGCCGCCGCAGGGGGCCACGCAACCCGACTCGCTCGAGCGCCGACACCACGCCGAACCCGCTAACGCGCGCGAGCTCCGGTATCACGAGGATGTCGCGCAGGTGGAGCGCGCCGTGGGACAGGCCTCGGGCATGGGCCGCATCGAGTGCCTCGGCCATCTGCACCACGAACGGCAGTGCCGTGTCGACCGCCGCCGGCGCATAGTGACGGATGGCCACGTCCAGCGATTCGGCCGCAACGTGCTCCAAGGCGAGGTACGGCACGCCCTCGGAGATTCCGGCGCCGACCGGCCTCACGATGGACGGGTGCGCCGGCGCCGCCTGCACGACCTCCCGCAGCGCTACGGCGAGCGCGGCTGCCCGCTCAGGTGTGATGTCGAGATGAAAGGCCTTGAGCGCCACCAACCGATCGCCGGTTGAATCGTAGGTCCGGAAGACCGGTCCGAGAACGCCCACCCCGATCTGATGCATCACCCGATAGGGGCCGAACGCACCGGGAGGCCTAGCCGAACTCGAATCGTCGTATGTCAGGGGGGCGGTACCTCCAACTGGATTTACAAAATAACATGAAAGTGCACTATTTTTCAACGTGATAGGCCAGATCCACGGCGTTCAACGCACGAACGGCTGCGACACCGGAGTATGGGTCTGTCGGAAGGACGCCGCCTTGACACCCCCGACACCCTCTGCGACAGTGATCATCCGTGTCTCCGGAGCGCACCCACAGTACCCTCCCTGAATCCGTTACCGTCGACCTCCGACGGTTTCCTGGCTTCAAGCGATTGGCCGTCGAGTACACGACCAATTTCGCCGCGCTCGAGCCATTTTTTACGGGTGACCCAGCCGACGAGACGGCGTGGCGAGCCGCCGTGGCCGCACGAGAGCGGTCGCCTGGGACCACGGCACCGATCACCCCGCTGCTGCGGGCGCAGCAGCAGGCGCGCGGCGCACCGGCCGCGGCGATGGCAGCTGCCGAGCGCCTCGACGCCAGCCGCGCGGTCGCGATCGTAACCGGCCAGCAGGCTGGATTGTTCGGCGGACCACTCTACACGCTGTTCAAGGCGCTCTCGGCCATCCGACTGGCGCGACAGGTCGAACAGATCCACGGCGTGCCGGCGGTAGCCGTGTTCTGGGTGGACGCGGAAGACCACGACATCGATGAGATTCGCGACTGCGGCGTGTTGGACGCGGACCTGCGGCTCGAAACCGTCTCGCTGCCGAACCGGGCTGCACCGGGCACTCCGGCCTCGACCGTTCAACTGGGACCCGAGGTCGAAGTGGTCCTCGAACAGCTCGCCGCGACGCTACCGCAAACCGACTTCACCCCCGAACTGATGGCCGGCCTGCGGCGCGCCTACGCGCGCGGACACGGCCTGGTCGACGCGTTCGCGGTCTGGCTCGAGCAGCTGCTCGGCGACCTCGGGCTGGTGGTCTTCGACGCCTCCGACGCCGCGGCCAAGCCGCTGGTCGCGGAACTGTTCGAACGGGAGATCACGAGCGCGGGCACGGCGTCGAGGCTTGCGCGAGCGGCTGGCGAACGGTTACGTGGAGCCGGATTCCATGCGCAGGTGGAACCGCCGCCTGGTGCGGTAGCGCTGTTTCTGCTGGACGGCACGCGCCGCGGTATCCGCCAGGACGGTGACCGGTTCCGGGTCGGCGACGCGCCGCTCGACGCGACCGAGCTACTGGACCGCCTTCACCGTGACGCCGCCTGTTTCAGTCCGAACGTCCTGCTCCGCCCGATCGTGCAGGACCTCCTGTTTCCCACCGTCTGCTACATCGCCGGACCGAACGAGCTGGCCTACCTGGCCCAGCTCAAGCAGGTGTACCGACACTTCGGCGTATCGATGCCACTCGTGGCCCTGCGGCTCAGCGCCACGCTGGTGGACACAGCGGTCATCAAGTTCCTTCGTCGCACGGACGTCGCCGTGGAGACGCTGCAGCCACAAGACGAGTCCGAGCTAAACCGGCTGCTCGGAGCGCAGTTGCCCGAAACGGTGAACCAGACGATGCGAGCGGCCGAGGACGCCGTCCGCAACCACATGGGATCGGTAGCTACCGCGATCGCCGAGGTGGACCCGACCCTGTCCGGCGCGGCGGCGTCCACCCTGGGACGCATGGACCGGGACCTGCGGAACCTCCGGAACAAGGTCGTACAGGCGGCCAAACGTCGAGACCAGACGCTGCGCCGCCAGTTCGCGCGAGCACAGGCCCAGATCTTTCCCCAAGGCAGCCCCCAGGAACGCGCCGTCGGCATGGTCTACTTCCTAAACCGGTACGGCCCCACCCTGATCGATCGCCTCCTGGCGGATCCCACCCTCGACCCTCGCCATCACTGGGTGATTGCCATCTAGTGATCGGTGTAGGGCGAATCAATCGTGATTCGCTGAAGCGCCGCCCTCTTTCGGCTGTTCGCGTGTACGGACCGCTTCGTCCGATAACTCAGGCGTGGGGTCAGCACATGCACGGCAGACCCGGGGAAAGCGGGGGCGGCGACGGACCCAGAGACAGCCACCCTGGCTCCGCTACGCCGGTGTCATGTTCTGGAGCCTGGCTCTAGCGACCCTGGCGACCGGGACACTCTTCTATCAGTCGCTCTCACGACAGATCGATGAGCGGCTGGCCGGCAACTGGACACCGCCGCCCGCTCAGCTGTTCGCCGCCCCGCTGGAACTCTCCCCGAACCTGGCACTGGACCCCGCTCAGCTGGTTCGCTGGCTCAACGACCTGGGCTACACGAAACGGGATCGGGCCAGAGGCGCGGGCGAGTTCGCGGTCGATCGCGACACGATCACACTCATCGAGGTGGACGGCGCAGACCGGGGTCGGACGGTTCGCGTCAGCTTCAGCCTGGGCACCGGCAGCTGGCATGTGTCGGCGATCGATATACCCCCCGCAGGACGGGCCGATCGGCTGGCGCTGGGCGCACCGCTGCTGTCGACCCTCCTCCCCGGCGATCGTCGTAAGCAACGTATCACCCCGCTATCGGAGATGCCCGGTCCGGTGATCCAGGCGGTGTTGGCGGCCGAGGACCATCGATTCTTCGAACACCGCGGTGTCGACGTGGTCCGGATCGCCGGTGCGGCCGTCACGAACGTGACGGGTAGTCACCGCTATCTCGTGGGGGCCAGCACCCTGACCCAGCAACTCGTCAAGAACACGTTTCTGAGCGCGGAACAGACGGTCTCTCGCAAGCTGCGCGAACAGGCGCTCGCGGTACTGCTCGAACGGCGGCTGTCGAAGGCACGCATCCTGGAGCTGTATCTGAACGAAGTCTACCTCGGCCAGCAGGGCTCGTTCGCGATTCACGGTGTGGCTCAGGGGGCGCGCTCGCTTTTCGGCAAAGACCTGCGCAACCTCAGCCTCGCTGAAGCCGCGACGATGGCCGGCACCATCCAGGCACCGCAACTGCACGCGCCGGACCGTCACCCTGACCGGGCACGGACCCGGCGAAACGCCGTGCTCCAGGCAATGGTGGAGCACGGATTCGTGACACCGGACGAGGCGTTGGTTGCGGCGCGTGAGTCGCTGCACGTCGTCGCCGACACGGCGGACGTCGAGGCACCCTACTTCGTCGACCTAGTGCACAACCAGCTCGAGCGCGGGCTGGCCGGCCGAGCGGCAGGCGGCGCCGGCTACCAGATCGAAACCACGCTCGACGTGCACCTGCAGGGACTCGCGGAAATGGCGGTCCACGAAGGACTGCGGCAGATCGGGACCGGGCGCGCGGGCACAACCGGCGAGCGGCCACAAGCTGCGTTGATCGCCGTCGACCCGCGGAGCGGCGCGATCCGCGCACTCGTCGGTGGCGGATCGTATCGGGAATCCCAGTTTAATCGCGCGGAGAGCGCCCACAGACAGCTGGGCTCGATCGTCAAGCCGTTCGTGTATCTGGCAGCGCTCGAGCGCGCCCGGCGCGACCCCGCGTTCGAGTTCACCAACGCGTCGCTGATCGACGACACGCCAACAACGTTCGTCTTCGACCGACGCCGCTGGCAACCGGCCAACTACGGCAACGTCTACGATGGACCGGTGACCGCGCGGATGGCCCTGGCCCGCTCGCGCAACGTGGCCGCCGTCAAGGTCGCCAGGCGAACGGGCTTCCAGGAGGTCTCGGATCTGTGGGCCGCGGCATCGGGCGGCGCTCCACCGCCGGCGTATCCCTCGCTGGCGCTGGGTGCATTCGAAACAACCCCGCTGCACGTGACCGCGGCATACACGGCGCTGGCCAACGGCGGCGTCCGCATGCCGCTGCGGGCGATCAGCCGGGTCAGCGATCGCGACCGGGTCAGAGAGCTGGTCACCGACACCCCACAACGCGTGGCGGCCGCCGACAACGCCTATCTCGTCGCCCGCATGCTCGAGAGCGTCTTCGACGCCGGGACCGCGGCGGCTGCCCGCCGGCAAGGCTTCGGCCACGACGCCGCCGGCAAGACAGGCTCGACGGATGGCCTACGGGATGCCTGGTTCGCCGGGTTCACCCCCACCCTGCTGGCTGTCGTGTGGGTCGGTCTGGACGACGGCAGCCCGCTCGGGTTGACGGGCGCCGAAGCGGCGCTACCCATCTGGACCGACTTCATGCGTCGTGCCCTCGACGGCCGCGAGTCACCCGACCTCAGCCAACCGCCGGGGATCACAGTCGTCGAGGTGGACCCTGCGAACGGATTGCGTGCAACGCCGCGGTGTCCGGACACGCTGTCCGAGTCGTTTCGACGCGGAACCGAGCCGAGTGCCGCATGTACCCTACACTGATGCCCTCGCCGTCACAGTCCGTGGCGGACGTCCCGTGTCGAGCCGAGGGGGACAACGGGCCGGCCTGCATGGCGTGACGGAGGAGCGAACCGGGCAGCGGCCAGCAGCGCCAGGAACGAGGCGACGCCAGCCGTACGCAGATGGACCACCACCACCGACGACCCGAGTGTCGGGTGGCAGGGGCGTATAATCAACTCATGCTACAGTGGTGCCGAACCGGCCGGTGGATGTGGCCGGTGTCTCTCCTGCTGATGGTCGGCTGCGGCGCCGGTGGAGCGGACACACCACCGGACGCAGCGCTCGAGCCGCCGGCCCTGCCGACCGTCGACCCGGTGCCGGACGAGCTGCCCGCGATCGTGGCCCGGGTAAACAGTCACACCGTCACGAGTGAAGAGCTCGAGCGAGCGGTCCGAAGCGCCGAGATCAGAGCCGGCCAGCCGCTGCCCACGCAGTTTCGGGATCAGATTTATCGGTCGGTGCTCGACCGGCTGGTGGCGTTCCATCTGTTGGCACAGGAGTCCGAGACCCTCACTATCTCCGTGGACGACGCCGCAGTCGAGACCCAGCTCGAGGCCCTTCGCTCCGATTTCCCCAGCGACGCGGCGTTCGAGACACAACTCAGCACATGGGGAACGACGCTCGAGGCCCTCCACGCGGAGTTCCGGCGGGATCTGCTCGTGGAGCGTGTCCTCGAATCCGAAGTGTTGCCGGGCATCGACGTGGACGCCGAGGCCGCGCGGGAGTTCTACGAGGCGCACCCCGCACAGTTCACCAAGGCCGGCGGCGCACGGGCACGTCATCTGCTGATCGGTGTCAGCCCGACCGCGAACGACCAGGAGAGAGCCGAGGCGCGGACACGGACCGAGCAGCTGCTTCGCGAAGCAAGGGTTGGCGGTGATTTCGCCGAGCTGGCGCGGACCCACTCCCAGGACTCCGCGTCGGCAGCCAACGGTGGCGACCTCGGCGTCGTCGTCCGCGGACAGACGGTCCCGGACTTCGAGACGGCGCTGTTCGCGCTCGAGCCGGGCGAGCTCAGCGACGTGGTCGAGTCACCGTTCGGGTTCCACGTGATCCAGATGGTCGAGCGCGAGGCATCGCAAACCCTACCGTTCGCCGAGGTCAGCGTCCAGATCCGCGAACTCCTGATAGAGCAGGAACGGCAGGCAAAAACCGCGGCGTTCATCGAGAAGCTGAAAACGAAGAGTGATATCGAGATCTTGATCTGAGCCCACAAGGAGCAGACGGGAGACGGTCCCGACCTCGCCTCGGCGGAAGAGCGGGAAACACGACGACATCATGCGAAACGAGGACGTGTTCGAAGCGGTCGCGGAGGCGTTGAAGCGAGGGGACCAGGCCGCGCTCGTGACAATCATCCGCGCGCAGGGGTCGACGCCACAGCGGGTCGGCGCGAAGATGCTGGTCTTTCCAGACGGGCGGACCGTCGGTACGATCGGGGGCGGCTGCTACGAGAACGAGGCGTTCTGGAAGGCGCGCACCGCCATCGAGACCCGGCAACCGGTAATCGCGAAGTACGAGCTGGCAGACGATATCGCCGAGGATTCCGGGCTGATCTGTGGAGGTCAAATGGAGGTCTACATCGAGCCACTCGAGCCGGCCCCGACGCTCTATCTCGTCGGAGCAGGTCATGTGTCCTATCACCTGGGACGGGCCGCTCACGCAGTCGGCTTCCGGCTGCACGTCATCGATGACCGTGAGAAGTTTGCCAACGCCGAGCGGTTTCCGGACGCCGAGGAGATCGTGGTCGACTCGATTCCCGAGTGGCTGACCCAGGCCGAGTTGCCGGTGCATGCCTTCGCGGTCATTCTGACCCGCGGCCACCGGCACGACCTCGACGCTCTCCGAGCGCTGGTACCGAAGCAGCTGCGTTATCTCGGGCTGATCGGCAGCCGCGCCAAAGTGGCGCGGATCTACGAGGCGCTCGAGACCGAGGGGGTGCCACCCGAACAGCTCCGGCACGTCCATGCCCCGGTCGGACTGGACCTGGGTGCGGTCACCCCTCAGGAAATCGCAGTGAGCATCCTCGCCGAGTTAATCGGCGTGAAATACGGCAAGATCGGTCCCGATGCGGCGGCGGGCGCGGACCGTCCGGCCCAATCGCTACGCTGGACTCCCCCCGGCGGGACCGAAGCGGCGGTCGGCGGATAGCCTACGGTATACTGGCAGGTGTAATGCTCCAGCAGACCGTGTCATCTGGAAACCAGGGGAAAAAACTCCCCCAGCGCACCCGCCAACTCCTCGCCGCGCTGATTCAGTCCTACATCGGCCGTGGCACGCCTGTGTCCTCGCGCTGGCTCGCCGAACATGGCGGGTTCGAGCTGTCATCGGCAACGGTGCGCCACATCCTGGTAAGCCTCGAGGAGTCTGGGTTCGTGTCTCAACCCCACGCGTCGGCCGGTCGCGTACCGACGGACCTGGGCTACCGCTGCTACGTGGACCTGCTGCTCGAACACCGCCGGGCGGCCCGATCGACACCGGCGGTCGAGGCGCGGCTCCGCCAGGCCGGGTCGATCAAAGGCGTCCTGTCCAACGTCTCCCACGAGCTGTCTCGGGTGTCGCATCATCTCGGGTTCGTTTTGGCTCCGACCAACGAGGTGGCGGGATTCGATCACATCGACTTCGTCCCACTCGAAGGCACCCGCATTCTCGTGCTGATCGCAGCCCACGGACAGCAGGTGTGCCACAAGGTGATCGACATCGGCGAGTGCGTCCGATGGCGCGAGCTCGAACAGGGCGCAAACTACCTGAACCGGGAGTTCCGCGGTATGAACCTCGGTGAGGTGCGCGCATCGGTGGTCGAGCGCCTGCGTCAGGAACAAGTGCTGTACGACAAGCTGCTGTCTCGGTCGCTACGCCTGGCGAGCTCGACCCTCGAAGACATGGTCCCTCAGGAGAGCGTGTTCATCGACGGCGCGACGTTCCTGTTCGACGATGTGTTCGACGATGACGAAGCGGTTCCACTGGCGACGATGCGCGCGCTCCTCTCGATGATGCAGGAAAAGCATCGGCTCGTGCGGCTGCTCAGCGAATGTCTTGATGCCGACGGGCTGACCGTGGTCATCGGCACCGAGCATTCGGTGGCCGATCTGCAACCCCTCAGCTTGATCGCCTCGACCTATTTCGACGGCCGACAGACCGGCACCGTTGGCGTGATCGGTCCGCGTCGGATGCACTACTCTCAAGCCATCGCGGCGGTCGACAGCGTGTCTCACGCAGTCAGTCGCGTGCTCGTGAACCACGCCCCCCCGCCGGCAGACGATGGACGACGAACACAACACGGAGCGGTTTAACCGCAACGAACCCACTACCGAGCGGTCCGAGGATGCAGCTCCGCCGGATGTGACGGCGCCACCGCCGCACGGCGGCACCCCGGAGGACGGTGGTGGTGCGGGTCCGTCCGCGACGGACGAGCTCGACCAGATCCGACGCGAGCAGCACCTGTGTCAAGAGCGGCTGCTTCGGACGACTGCCGATTTCGATAACTATCGCAAGCGCACGGAGCGCGAGCGGCGCGAGCTGATCGAGCACGCTGCGATAGATCTGCTTACCGATCTGTTGCCGCTGGTCGATGATCTGGAGCGCGCGCTGGCGGCCGACGCTCAGGAGGGCGAATCTTATCGCCGGGGTGTCGAGATCATACACAAGCAGATGCTCGACCTGATGGCCAGACGCGGAGTCGCTGGCATCGAGGCGCTGGGCGCCGACTTCGACCCGAATTTGCACCAGGCCATCGTGCACGAGCCGAGCACGACGCACCGCGACGGCGAGGTCATCGAAGAGCTGCGCCGGGGCTACACCCTCCGCGACCGGCTGCTCCGACCGGCGATGGTCAAGGTGGCCAAGGCGTGACCAAGCGCGACTATTACGAAACCCTCGGCGTACCTCGCGGGGCCGACGACGCGGCCATCAAGAGCGCCTACCGTAAGATGGCGCTCCAGTACCATCCCGACCGCAACCCGGACGACACCACCGCCGAGACACGGTTCAAGGAAGCCGCTGAGGCCTACGCGGTGCTGGCCGACCCGGACAAGCGCAGCCGTTACGACCGGTTCGGGCATGCCGGCGTCGGCGGCCCCGGCGGCGCGGGCGGCTTCGACCCGACGATCTTCGCCGACTTCGGTGACATCCTCGGCGGGCTCGGCGACCTGTTCGGGTTCGCCGGGGGTGCGAGACGGGGTAGCGGGCAGCGAGGGTCCGACCTCCGCTACGACCTGGAGATCTCGTTCGAGGAGGCTGCCACCGGTCTCGAGACCACACTTAAGCTTCCTCGCGAGGAACCGTGCGAGACCTGCAGGGGCTCAGGGTCGGCGCCTGGCAGCACGCCGGCGAAGTGCACCCAGTGTCAGGGCCGCGGCCAGATCCGCTTCCAGCAGGGGTTCTTAACCGTAGCCAGAACGTGCCCGCAGTGCGGGGGAATCGGCCGGGTGATCAAGAAGCCGTGCGAGACGTGTCACGGCCACGGACGGGTCGCCCGTGAACGCAAGTTGACAGTGAAGATCCCGCCCGGTATCGCGACCGCCCAGCGGCTGCGTCTGTCAGGCGAGGGCGAGTACGGCGGCCGGGGTAGTCCACCCGGCGACCTGTACGTCGTTGTGCACGTTCAAGAACACTCGTTCTTCCACCGCGAGGGTGACGACCTGCTGTGCGAAGTGCCGGTTACGTACCCGACGCTGGTGCTCGGGGGAGCGATCGAGGTACCTACACTGACGAAACCTGCCAACATCCAGATCCCGAAGGGGACACAACCGGACACACGCTTCCGGCTGCGGGGCAAAGGCATGCCGAACGTGAGCGGGGGGGGACGCGGCGATCTCTATGTCGGGGTGAAAGTAGCCGTGCCGCACGAGCTGAACCGCGAGCAAACGACACTCATCGAGAAGCTCGATGAGACGATGCCGGCACGAGTACTGGACCCGCTGACCACCGACGCCGCCGAAGACCGGCCGTTCTTCGAGCGCGTGAAAGACATCTTCGGGTAGTGTCCAGAATTCCGCATCACCCAGTGCTCGACGTGCGCGGTCCTGCCGAGGCGCAGACCCCGCTGTCGCTGTCTGATGCCGTGGCAGCGGTGGTCAGCGATTTCTCTCCATTCGCGATCGAAGAGCGGGGACCCAGCGCCGTGCGAGTTTACTTCGCGTCGGCATCCGACCGGAACGCCGCACGGGTGGCAGTCACGACCACCTGTGGCCCGTCTGCCAAGACGTCGGCGACCTCGATTGCCGACGAAGACTGGGCGGCTCGGTCCCAGGCTGACTTGCGGTCCATTCGGGTAGGTCGGGTCGTCGTCGCGCCGCCCTGGGACCTGCCCGCCCCACAACCTGACGACACCGAGGTCGTGGTGGTCATCCGTCCGGCGCTCGGCTTCGGCAGCGGGCACCACCCCACGACCCGACTCGCCTTGCTGGGACTGCAGCAGCTCGATCTGGATGCGTGCGACGTGCTCGACCTCGGCACCGGCTCCGGCATACTCGCGATCGCGGCCGTCAAGCTGGGAGCCAGACGGGCGATGGGAATCGACCGAGACCCGGATGCGCTCGCATCGGCGCGGGAGAGCGTGACGGCGAACCACGTGTCGCCGCGTGTCGACTTACGTGAAGGGAGCGTCTCACAACTACCCAGCACCGTCGGGGTCGTCGTCGCCAACCTCACGGGCACCGTCCTGACCGGCCTGGCCCCGGTCATCATGACGCTAGTCGACGCCGGGGGACACCTGGTGCTCAGCGGTATCCCCACCGAGGAAGAGGCGGCCGTGGCAGGTGTGTATCGACGGGGTGCACGTCTCGTGTGGCGTGCCGTCGAGGATGAGTGGGTAGGTATGGTCTGGCGGCGCGGACAACGAACCCAGACGACATCATCAGCGTCGACGTTGCATGGACAGGCCCCGCCAACCACAAGCTCGGTCACCGCGGCGGCATGCCGTCCCATCGTCGATTCTGGGACCAAAATGCCGCGGCCTCGCTATAATCGGCCAGTCTCCAGGTCGTCCATGCCCCGAGGCTCGGCGCCGCAGGGTCGGCCTCGATGTCGCGCTACCGATGTTGAATACGGGTAGCGTATCGGTTGATGTCGCGTATCGTCCGTTCTATGTGCCGAAATCACTGGGAGGGAAGCGTGCTACGAACTGCCGCTCTGAGTACCGCGCACGTCGGGCTCATTCTGGGCGTACTGGCCGGGCTTGGGAACGCCCAGACGTTAGTCGAACACAGCGCTGAAGCGCGGTTTCAACTGGACCTGCAGGTTCCAGACGCCCCGCTGCAGGCGCTCCTGCCTCCTGGTTGGACGCTCAACGTGTCGACACGCGGGAACGCGAAGGATGCCAATCTGCGTGCGATCTTCATCGACCGTCTGACGATCAACGGGCCGGATGGCGCTCCTCTCGGAAAGGGATCGAACCGTCTCGTCTACCTCGCAGCGCCGGTGACGAATCCAGCCGGCGAGAACGTCCAGCTCATCATTGGCGGGTTGACCGAAGATACGACGGATGCACCCGGTCCGTTCGGCGTCTACCTCCCGGCCAGGACCCACACGATGCTGCGATCCAGTTCGAGCGGCACCGGCACCGTCCTGGACGCCCAGGATTGGGTGTTTGAAGCGGCGACCGGTGAGCACCTGGAGATGCATATCAAGTACGAGCGGGGCGTGGGCAACAAACGCCCGCCGCGAGAGGTGAAGTTCTATTCGGCGAAAGATCCGAGCTTCTATCAGATCTCCAGGCAGGAACAGGTGCTGGAGGTCCTGCGGAACGTAACGACCACGCCACCAGACCGCGTGACGGAATTCTCGTTCACGGGGTCTGGCGGCAGCTATGCTGCGTTGTTCGATGGCACCGAGCGCGTACTGAGCTGGGACAACATCTCGTGGCTCACCCGCTCGGTGCTGTTGCCCTGAGCAGCCCCGGTGTCGCCCCGACACCGCCAGTTTCAGATGTCGGTCGCGTGCACCCCCGGCCCTCGCAGCCGCGCGCCGGTGACGTATGCCTGGTAAAACCTGGGGTCGGGGCGGGATCGGACT
>CAUZDS010000032.1:0-30031 GCA_963578725.1 Vicinamibacteria bacterium | reverse complement strand
ACCGAGGACTGGACCCGGTAGCCCTCCTGAATCAGGATGTCGTCTGTGATGCTGCGAGCGTCGATCGGCTCGCCGGCATAATGCAGGACACTCCGGAGCCGTCCCGCCAGCTCGGCGCGCAGCTCAATCCGCATCAGAATTGCCATCTGCGAATCGCGGTTTTGTTCGATCACATACACGCGGTCATGGCGCTCGATGAACGACGCCAGCGCCGACCGGAACGGATAGGACCGCAGCCGGTAGTACGAGGTCGCCAAGTCCGCCTCGGCGCGGAGCTGATCTCGACTCTCGACCACAGCCCAGTGCGTGGTGCCGAACGCGACGACGCCAATCCGCGCCCGGCGATTGATCTCCACGACCGGAGCCGGCATCCACGTGCGCATGGTCTCGAACTTGCGGGTCAACCGATCGACGTTATTCTGATAGTCGTCAGATCGCTCGCTGTACTTTCCCCACTCGTTGTGGCCAGACCCGCGGCAAAAATAGGCCGGCAACGTGCTCCCGGGCACAGACCGGTACGGCACGCCATCACCGTCGACGTCGCGGTACCGGCCGAACCGGCCGATCCGCTCGAGAGTCTTCGCATCAAGCACCTTACCCCGATCCATCGGCTTGCCGGGGTAATCGAACTTGTTCGACATCCAAGTGTTCATCCCGAGGTCCAGATCGCTCAGCACGAACACGGGGGTCTGAAACCGCT
This sequence comes from Vicinamibacteria bacterium, assembly GCA_963578725.1. Lineage (GTDB taxonomy): Bacteria > Acidobacteriota > Vicinamibacteria > Vicinamibacterales > UBA8438 > NP936. The sequence continues at coordinate 29,331 of CAUZDS010000032.1, read as the reverse complement.
CGGCCAGATCGAATGCCTCGATCGCCATCGAGTAGCACTCTTCCGGCGAGCATGGAAACAGGAGCGGGTGACGGGTATCCCCGTGGGACAGAAAGGCCGCGGATAACACGTCGCCTTGCGCGGTCCGTGTCGGCAAGCCGGTCGACGGCCCCAACCGCTGGATGTCGAAGATCACCGCCGGGACCTCGGCATAGTACCCGAGACCGGCGAACTCGCCCATAAGCGAAATCCCGGGACCCGACGTCGCGGTCATCGCCCGAGCCCCCGCCCAGCCACCGCCGAGCACCATCCCGAGAGCCGCGATCTCGTCCTCCGCCTGCACGACGGCAAAGGTCGCCTTGCCCGTCTCTTTGTCGACCCGGTACTTGCGGAGATAGTCGATCAGCGACTCGCACAACGACGACGATGGCGTGATCGGATACCACGTGACCACGGTCACGCCAGCCATCAGGCAGCCGATCGCAGCGGCGGTATTGCCTTCGACCAAAATACGCCCTGCGTTCGCGTCCATCGACTGGATCCGATAGGGATCCCGCTTCTCCAGATGCTGTTCCGCGAAGGCGTAGCCGACATCGAGCGCCGTCCTGTTGACCGCTACCACGTTCGCCTTCGTCCCGAACTTCTTGCGGAGCGCGATCTCCATCTGCTCGATCTCGACGCCGAGTAATCGCGATAACACACCGTCGTAGATCATGTTGCGAACACGCCTGCGCAATTTGACATCCCGGGATACCTCGACCATGAGCTCGTCGAAGGGCACGGAATAAAACACTAAGTCGTTGCGTAGACCCGCCAGATCCAGAGGAGTGTCGTAGACGACCGCGGCTCCGGCGGAGAGACTGAGCACGTCCTCCCGGGCCGTCTCCGGGTTCATGGCGACGAGAACATCAATCTCCTTCTTCCGGCTGACATAACCGTCCTTGTTGGCCCGGATAGTGAACCAGGTCGGTAGACCTGCGATGTTCGACGGGAACAAATTTTTTCCCGAGACCGGTACGCCCATCTGGAAGATCGAGCGCAACAGCACCAGGTTCGCGGTCTGACTCCCGGAGCCGTTGACCGTCGCGACCTGGATACTTAAATCGTTGATAACCGGTTCGACGGACGATACGGTTGGACGTTCTTCGACGGCGACGTCGGACGCGGGCATTCAGTTCCTCAGGTGTCGGAACGCTTCGTCAGTTCAGATCGTGATGGTAGGGTCCCTAAATCGAATCACAGGCCAATTCGAGCAATGATACCACCTGTCCTACATATCGCCATTCTGCGGTTTCGCAAATGAAACAGGGCGTGGCCTAGGGCGGTCTCTGGTGGAACCGTGGACCCGCTGGCCTGCCTTCACACGACGTCGTGGGCGAGGGCCACCGCGACCGCCGTACCGATGTCGGACGGGCTCTGCACCACGATCACCCCAGCCTCGGACAGTGCCGCCATCTTCTCCGCGGCGGTCCCCTTTCCACCAGAGATAATGGCTCCGGCATGCCCCATCCGGCGCCCGGGTGGCGCAGTCTGACCGGCAATGAACCCCACGATGGGCTTCCGCACGTGGTCGCGGATAAACGCGGCGGCGTCTTCCTCGGCCGTACCGCCGATCTCACCGATGAGCACGACCGCCGCCGTCGCCTCGTCGTCCTCGAACAGCCGCAGGACGTCGACGAAGGTCGTGCCGATCAGGGGATCGCCGCCGATCCCGACACAGGTGGTCTGCCCGAGCCCGAGCAGGGTCAACTGATGGATCGCCTCGTAGGTCAGGGTGCCGCTCTTCGAAACGATCCCGACCCGTCCCTCTCGACAGATGTGTCCGGGGATGATACCGGCCTTCGCCTGGCCCGCCGAGATCAGTCCCGGGCTGTTCGGCCCGATCAGCCGACTGTCCCGATCGTCGAGAAAGGCCAACGCCCGCATCATATCCAGGATCGGGATGCCCTCGGTGATACAGACGATCAGGCCAATACCGGCGTCGCCCGCTTCCATGACGGCGTCGGCGGCGACCGGTGGCGGCACGAAGATGACCGACACGTTCGCGCCGGTCGCGCGGACGGCCGACTCGACCGTGTTAAAGACTGGAACGCCTTCGTGGGTGGTACCGCCCTTACCAGGGGTCACACCCCCCACGACCTGCGTGCCGTACTCGACGGCCTGTCGCGCGTGGAACGAACCCTCCCGACCGGTTAACCCCTGGACGACCAGGCGCGTCTGTTTGTCTATCAGGACCGCCATCTCACCTCGCCGCGAGCTGAACAACCTGGCGCGCCGCCTCGCCCATGCTGTCGGCCGTGGTGAAGTTTAAACCGCTCTCTCGCAGCATCCGCTTCCCCTCGTCGACGTTCGTCCCTTCCATACGAATGACGATCGGTACGCCCACACCGAGCTCCGTGACCGCTCCGATCACACCTTCGGCCAGCACGTCGCACCGGAGGATGCCTCCGAAGATGTTGATGAGCACCGCGCGCACCTTGGTGTCCGACAACAGAATCCGGAAGGCATTGCGAATCTGCTCCGTGTCGGCACCTCCGCCGACATCGAGGAAATTCGCCGGTTCACCGCCGGCTAGTTTAATGATGTCCATTGTCGCCATCGCGAGACCGGCGCCATTGACCATGCATCCGATCGTGCCGTCGAGCCGGATGTAGTTGAGCGCGTACTTCGACGCCTCGATCTCCAGTTCCTCTTCCTCGGCCAAGTCCCGCAACTCGCTAAGTTCCGGGTGCCGGAACAGCGTGTTGTCATCCAGCGTCACTTTGGCGTCGAGCGCCAGGACATCTCCGGCCGCGGTGACGACCAGCGGATTGACTTCGATGAGGGACGCATCCACAGACCGGAATGCCGTGTAGACGCGCTCCATCAGCGCCGCAGCCTGGCGAGCCGGAGGCCCCGTCAGACCGACGGCATCCGCCAGGCGCCGTGCCTGGAATGACGCCAGCCCGATGCCGGGATTGATTTGCACCTTGTGGATCAGCTCGGGCGTCTCCGCTGCCACTTGCTCGATCTCCATCCCACCGGCGGCGCTCGCCATCATCAGGGGCCGCCGCAGGGCTCGATCGATCAACAGGCCAAGGTAGAGCTCGCTCGCGATGTCGAGTGCCTCTTCGACGAGGACCCTAGAAACCACGCGCCCCCCCGTCCCAGTCTGTGCCGTGACCAACGTCATCCCGAACATCTCGCCAGCGATTCGCTCGGCGGCGGCCGGGTCGTCGGCTACTTTGACACCACCCCCCTTGCCCCGCCCACCGGCGTGAATCTGCGCTTTCACGATCACCCGACCGCCTAGCCGGCGGGCGACGTCGGCAACCTCGGCCGCAGAAAAGACCACCTCGCCCCGCGGCGTAGCAACGCCGTGCCGCGCGAGCAACTTCTTTCCTTGATACTCGTGAATGTTCATGGAAACCCGTCCGCTCCACTGCCCCTCGCCCAACCACGGGGCGGACGCGCTGCGGCCCTCTGCCTCTTCTCCGGTGACTCCCGCAGGACCGTCAATCTCAGCGCCCGAGCATATCGACGAGGTCCTTTACCGCGGCCGCCGACTTGTCGAGCGCTGCCTGCTCTTCCGGCTCCAGCTTGATCTCGAGGACCTGCTCCGCCCCGGCCGCACCCAGCTTAACCGGCACACCGACGAACAGGTCGCGTATGCCATATTCGCCACGCAGAAGGACCGCGCACGGCAGAATCTTCTTCTTGTCCTTCAGAATCGCGTCGACCATCTCCACGACAGCGGACCCCGGCGCGTAGAACGCGCTCCCGGTACCCAGCAACTTGACGATCTCAGCGCCACCGTTCGCCGTCCGGGTCACGATGGCGTCTATCGTCGCCTGGTCGAGCAGCTGCGTGATCGGCACACCGGCCACCGTCGAGTACCTCGGCAGCGGCACCATCGTGTCCCCGTGCCCGCCGAGCACGAACGCATGCGTGTTCTCAACTGACACCTGTAGCGCATCGGCGATGAAGGTTCGCATCCGCGCCGAATCGAGCACGCCAGCCATCCCCACGACCCGTTCCCGCGGGAAACCGCTTTCGCGGTAGACGACATGGCACATAGCATCCAGCGGGTTCGTGACCGGGATGATGATGCTGTCGGGCGAGTGCTTGACGACCTCAGCCGTGACGGCGCGGATAATCCCTGCGTTCTTCTGCAGCAGATCGTCCCGGCTCATGCCAGGCTTCCGCGCAAGCCCGGCCGTGATCACGACGACGTCGGAGTCGGCCGTGTCCGCGTAGTCGTTGGTGCCTAGCACGCGCGAGTCGGACCCCTCGATCGGACAGGCCTGGAGCATGTCCAGGCCCTTGCCCTGGGGCACCCCTTCGAGAATGTCGAGCAGAACAACGTCCGCGAGCTCCTTGTCAGCGATGCTACGCGCGGCGGTTGCGCCAACGTGCCCAGATCCGATGATCGTGACTTTTCGATTCATGATGAGTCCATCTCTCCACACCGAGTGCGGGCCGTGTGGCCTGTTCCGTGTGCCACTGCGGCGGCGCCCCAAGATTACATGTTGGCGATGACGGCGTCGGCGTATTCCGACGTCCGAACCTCGGTGGCACCTTCCATCAGCCGCGCCAAGTCGTAGGTCACCTTCTTTTCGTGGATGGTACGCTGGATGGCCTGATCGATCAGATCAGCGGCGGACGTCCATCCCATATACCGAAACATCATCCCACCGGACAGCATCACCGAGCTCGGGTTGATGACGTCCTTGCCGGCGTACTTCGGCGCCGTACCGTGCGTCGCTTCGAAGAAGCCCATCTCATCACCGATGTTGGCCCCCGGCGCCATGCCCAGCCCACCCACCTGCGCGGCGCAGGCATCGGACAGATAGTCACCGTTCAGGTTAGTGGTCGCGAAGACGTCATAGTCCCCGGTCCGAGTCAGCACCTGCTGGAACACGCTGTCGGCGATGCGGTCCTTGATCAGCAGACCGGGCCGGTCCGCCGCGTCATCTTCGGTGCGGGTCTGGTCGGCGAACTCCTCCCGGGCCACCTCGTAGCCCCAGTCACGGAACGCCCCCTCAGTGAACTTCATGATGTTCCCTTTGTGGACCAGGGTGACGCTGCGGCGCCCATTGTCGAGGGCGTACTTTATCGCCATCCGGACGAGGCGCTTACTGGCGGTTTCCGAGACCGGTTTAATCCCAATGCCGGAGTCCTCGCGCACGCGCCGGCCAAGCTCCCGCGACAGAAACTCGATGAGCTTCCCCGCCTGGGCGGTGCCACGGGCCCACTCAAGCCCTGCATAGACGTCCTCAGTGTTTTCGCGAAAGATCACGACGTCCATCAGCTCCGGACGGATCACCGGCGACGGCGTGCCGAGGAAATACCGCACCGGCCGGACGCAGGCGTACAGGTCCAGCACCTGGCGCAATGTCACGTTCAGGCTCCGGATCCCGCCGCCGACCGGTGTCGTGAGCGGGCCTTTGATCGCGACCTTGTGCTGGCGTACCGCGTCGAGAGTCTCGGTCGGCAACCACTCCCCCGTCCTCGCCTTCGCCTTCTCGCCGGCCAGCACCTCGGACCACACCACGGAACGGCCACCATCGAACGCCTTCGACACCGCGGCGTCGAACACCCGAACGCTCGCGCGCCAGATGTCGCCGCCGATACCGTCGCCTTCGATGTACGGAATGATCGGATGGTCCGGCACGATGAGCTGGCCGTCCTTCCACTGGATGACACTTCCCTCTTCGGGTACGCTCGGCACAGACTCAACCTCCACCCAGACGCTCGCTTTAGGGCACGTCCCTGTGGCGAGTTACAAGATCTTCACAGAAACTGTGGAAAACCTTGTGGGAAAATGTCCCCCGCGCGGCGAGCGAGCCGCGCCAACCGGGGACTTCTAGCGGTTTGCACCATCGTGGTGCGGCATGCGTGCGGGAACCTGACCCATCAAACGGTCGCCCATTATACTGTATGGTCTTCCGAGTCGATCTTGCGCTCGACGGAGTGCTAGCCAAGTGCTCAATTTTCGAACATGAGGACGCACGACTCTGACGAGACACATGCCGAGGAACCCGACACCCATGAAGATCGTCATCGCCGATCCGCTACCGGTGTCCGCCACCACCTTGCTAAGGGACCAGGGCTGGGAGGTCGACACGCAGACGGGTCGCCCCCACGCAGAGCTCCATGCCGCCCTCGCCGACGCCGACGCGCTGATCATCCGCAGCGCCACCCATGTCGATGCTGATCTAATCGCCAAGGCGCCTAGATTGAAGGTGATCGCCCGTGCCGGCACCGGCATCGACAACGTGGATCTCGATGCCGCCACGGCCGGTGGCATTCTGGTCGTCAACGCGCCGGGTGCCAACAGCATCAGCGTTGCCGAGCACGCGTTCGCTCTGCTCCTGACATCGGCGCGATCAATCGCCCACGCCGACAGTCAGATGAAGGCCGGTCGTTGGGAGAAAAAGGGGCTGATGGGCACCGAGCTGTGGGGCAAGACGCTGGGGATCATCGGCCTCGGTCGGATCGGTCGCGAAGTGGTACACCGGGCCCGCGCATTCGGTCTGCGGGCGGTCGCCTACGACCCCTTCATCTCCAGTCAGGTCGCCACCGACCTCGACGTCGAATTACTGGAGCTCGACGCACTGTGCAGCCGGGCGGATTTCATCACGCTCCACATGCCGTCGACCGGCGGCCGGCCGCTCTTCGACGCCGAACGGTTGTTACGCTGCAAGCCCGACGTACGGATCATCAACACGGCGCGGGGCACGCTAATCGACGAGGTGGCGCTGGCTGATGCAATCGAGAGCGGCACCGTTGGCGGTGCCGGGCTGGACGTGTTTCAGACCGAGCCCCCCGCCAACACCCGGCTCACCGGGCTTCCTCAAGTCGTCGCCACGCCGCACATCGCCGGGGCCACGCGCGAGGCGCAGGAGCTAGTCGGCCTCGAGACCGCCACGTGTGTACGTGACTTCCTGAACGCGGGCATCGTACGTAACGCCGTGAACTACCCCTCACTCGATTCGGAGGAACTGAAGAGGATCCAACCGTACGCAGTGCTCGCGCAGCGCCTGGGTTCATTCCTGGGCCAGGTCTCGACTGCCCGGGTCGAGACCATGGCGATCCGGTACTACGGTGAGCTTGCCGAAGGGAATAATGAGATGCTGGTCGGCGCAGTGTTGGTTGGGTTCTTTGGCACAGTGCTGTCGTCCAGCGTCACGCCGATCAACGCGCGCGCGATCGCCAGGGAACGAGGCATCGAGGTCATCGAATCGCGTAGCTCTCGCCCCCGGAACTTCACAAGCCTGATCTCGATCAAGCTCCACACTAGCCACGGTGAGCGCTGGGTAGAGGGTGCACTCTTCGAGCAGGCCGGTCCGCGGCTGGTCCTGCTCGACGGAGTCCGGGTCGAGGCGCCGCTCGACGGCACGCTCGTGGTCATCCGCAACGACGACCAGCCGGGTGTCATCGGAGAGGTCGGAACGATCCTCGGGCGCCACGCCATCAACATCGAGACGTTCGCACTCGGCCGCGGCCGGGACGGAGCCGTGGCGTTGGTGAAAATCGACCGAGAGTCGACCGACGACGCCACCATCACCGATGAGATCCTCGCCGAGATTCGCACGGTGTCCGCCGTGCAGGAGGCGAGTCTAGTGGCCGTCTGACGCGCTGCCCTGTCCGCGCACAGACACCGTTTAATAGCTCGGCCGCCGGCCGGTCCCGTCTTGGTGCTCGCGAACGCAGGCAGCCGTAGCCTGCTGTAGTGGTGACAGAGGACCCGGTTACGGGAGTGTGAGTCGGAGCACGGTGCCGTCCCGGAGGTCGAACAACTCGACGGAGTCGTTCGTGACGGCACGTACCTGGAACCGGCCCATCACCTCGTCCCCGATGCTTGCAAGGATTACACGGCCGTCGGCGGCGAGAATCGCCGTCCGCAGAAAACCGTAGGAGGTACGTTCGACGCCGATGCCGGCGAGCGACACAGCCGGCGCGCGGTCGGCCCCAGCCGGCGCGGAGCGAAGTGTCGCCGCCTGAGGCGGTGGACTCGTCGCGCGATTGAGGGACGTAAGGGTGAACGGGTTCCGCGCCGGTCGCCGGGGACGTGGCGCGTTATCGAGCCGCGATGCCAAGCGCCCGACCTCCCGGTCGACATCCAGCCGCGCTGCGGCCGGCACCGCGGCTTGCGCCCGAGTCGTTCCGCCGCCGATCTGGCTATCGGTCACCGGAGCTGGCACGGTCCCGGCCGCCGACGACAGCCACGCCGCCAGCAACCCCGCTCCACCGATCAACACCGCCACTCGCAAATTAGTCATACGGGGCTAATACCTCATCGTACCACGGGCGCCGTCGCCACGCGCCGGCTGCTGCATGCGGTTGCACCGATTTCTGAGCGGCGGTCGACCCGACGCCAGGCCACCAAGATGTTGTACCGTAAAGCGACGCGACATTATGTGCTAGGATTCATCGTGCACCCTGCGACCAGGTTCCCGCGCACATCTACCCCAGCTGCCGCCAGAGTCGTCGCCGTCATCCCCGCCCGGTACGCATCGTCACGACTGCCCGGAAAACCGCTTGCCGACATCGGGGGACGCCCCATGATCGAACACGTCTATCGCCGCGTGGCGGAGGCGGTGGACACGGTCCTGGTCGCCACCGATGACGCGCGCATCGCGCGCGCCGTCGACGCCTTCGGCGGCCAGGTGCGGATGACCCGCGCCGACCACCACAGCGGCACCGACCGCCTAGCCGAAGTCGCCGATACGCTCACGTGCGACCTCGTGGTCAACGTCCAGGCGGATGAACCTCTCGTCGAACCGGCCATGATCGCCGCCGCTGTCGGCGCGTGCACCGACGACCCGGCGGTCGTCATGTCGACACTGCGTTGCCGGATCCGGGATGCGACGGATTTCCGGAATCCCCACGTCGTCAAAGTCGCCGTGGACCGGAACGGCTACGCGCTTTTCTTCTCACGGGCCCCGATCGGCCTTGACCGAACATCTGGACACGACCTCGCCGCACCCCCAGTACAAAAGCATATCGGTCTCTACGTCTACCGTCGTCCATTTCTGCTGGCCCTGAGCCGGCTGGAGCCCACGCCGCTCGAGCGCGCCGAGCGGCTCGAGCAACTGCGTGTCCTTGAGCACGGCTATCGCATTATGACCACGGAAACTGAGTATGACCCGATCGGGGTCGACACACCGGCGGATCTCCAACGCGTACGCCGTCTGGTCGCTGCCGGAGCGCCGGTATGAGTGAAGGGATTCTCAACAATGCCGGTCGTCCCGTGAAGTTCATTTTCGTTACCGGAGGCGTCGTCTCTTCGCTCGGAAAGGGACTGGCGGCGGCCTCGATCGGCTGCCTCCTGGAAGGACACGGCTATCGCGTCACGCTGCAGAAGCTTGACCCCTACGTCAACGTCGATCCCGGCACGATGAGCCCGTATCAGCACGGTGAGGTCTACGTGACGGACGACGGCACCGAGACCGACCTCGACCTCGGGCACTACGAGCGCTTCACCGACACGGTCACGACGCGGAACCATAACTGGACGACAGGCAAGATCTATCTGTCGGTCATCCAGAAAGAGCGGCGGGGCGACTACCTTGGCGGCACCGTGCAGGTCATTCCCCACATCACGAACGAGATCAAGGACTCTATCCGCCTCGTCGCCACCGACGTGGACATCGTACTGGTCGAGATCGGGGGGACCGTCGGCGACATCGAGAGCCAGCCGTTCCTCGAGGCAATCCGCCAGTTCCGGCAGGACGTGGGACGGGCGCATACGCTCTACGTCCACCTCACGCTGGTCCCGTTCATCGGCGCGGCGGGTGAGCTAAAAACTAAGCCAACCCAGCACAGCGTCCGCGACCTTCGTTCGATTGGGATCCAGCCTGATATCCTGCTCTGCCGCACCGACCGATTCCTGCCGGTTGAAATCCGCCGCAAGATCGCGCTGTTCTGCGACGTCGACGAGGATGCGGTGATCACCGCCAAAGACGTGTCGAGTATCTACGAGGTCCCGCTGGTCCTGGCCGACGAAGGTCTCGACCGCAAAATCCTCCGACGGCTGCGGCTGCCAGACTCGCAACGTACGATGCACGAATGGCAGACGCTGGTCGACGGAATTCGGAACCCGACCGATCGGCTGACCATTCATGTCATCGGCAAGTACGTGGGCTATGAAGACTCCTACAAGAGCCTGAACGAAGCGCTGTACCACGGCGGGTTCCGACATCGGCTGAGTATCGACATCCAGTGGGTCGAGGCCGAGGCGCTCGAGTCGGATGACGGTGCCCATCTACTGGACGGAGCCGACGGGGTGCTCGTCCCAGGTGGCTTCGGCGATCGCGGCAGTCGTGGGATGATGCGAGCCGCCCGTATCGCCCGCGAGGGGGGAATCCCGTATTTCGGTATCTGCTACGGCTTCCAGTGGGCCGCCGTCGAGTTCGCGCGCAACGTCTGCGGGCTCGAAGGGGCCGACTCGTCGGAGTGCGACCCGGATGCCCCCCACAAGGTCATCTACAAGCTCCGAGATCTGCTCGGGGTGAACGAGCTGGGCGGCACCATGCGGCTCGGCAAGTATCCGTGCCGGCTGACTCCAGGCTCACGAGCGCAGCGCGTCTACGGAACCGACGAGGTCCAAGAGCGCCACCGGCACCGGTATGAGTTCAATCGTGCCTACGAGCGAGTGGTCACCGAACATGGGCTGGTCATCTCGGGGCAATCGCCGGACGGAAAGTTTGTCGAGACGATCGAGCTACCCGAGCACCCGTGGTTCATCGCGGTCCAGTTTCATCCAGAATTTCGCTCCAAACCGCTCACGCCCCACCCCCTCTTCGCCGAATTCGTTCGTGCCAGCTACGAACACAAGGTCGGAACCCGGTCCTCGACGGAGTCGCCCGTGACCTGATCCGATCGGTTTACCTGGCACCCCTGATTTCCTCTCTCCTGTCTCCTGTCTCCGTCGGGTTCTCTATAATGGTTCCATGCCTCAAGTGCGTGTCGACGCCGTGCCAGTCGGAGATGGCGCGCGGCTGGTGTTGATCGGCGGCCCCTGTGTTATCGAGAGCGAAGCGCATGCGGTCTCGCTCGCCGGCGCGATTGCCCAGGTGGCACAGCGCCTGGACGTGCCTTACATCTTCAAGGCGTCGTTCGACAAGGCCAATCGCACCGCCGGCACGTCGTTTCGTGGCCCCGGACTCGATGCCGGGCTGGCGGCGCTCGCCGCGGTCAAGCAAACGCACGGTATCCCGGTCTTGACCGACGTTCACGAATGCCACCAGGTCCAGGCGGTCGCCGAGGTGGCCGACGTCCTGCAGATCCCCGCGTTCCTGTCCCGGCAGACCGACCTGATTGTTGCCGCCGCGTCCACCGGTCGCGCCCTGAATCTGAAGAAGGGCCAGTTCATGGCGCCCCGCGACATGCGCCACGCCGTCGACAAGGCGATCGCCACCGGTAACACGCGCGTCCTGGTCACCGAGCGCGGCGTCAGTTTCGGCTATCACGACCTCGTAGTCGACTTCCGCGGGTTCCCGCAACTACGCGCGCTCGGGACGCCCGTGGTGTTCGACGTGACCCACAGCCTGCAGCTGCCCGGAGGCGGGGACGGTGAAACGGCGGGTCAGGCTGAGTACATTGAGCCCCTGGCCGCGGCCGGCGTCGCCGCCGGTGTGGACGCCGTCTTCCTCGAGATCCACGAAGAGCCAGAACGGGCCAGAAGCGACGCGCAGAACGCTCTGCAACTCGACCGGCTGGCGCCACTACTTGATCGCCTGCTGCGGATCGACGCCATCACACGCGTGGGTGACCACCGATGACAGACTGCAACCCCTCGTCCTCCGACACCGACATCGATGTACGCCTCGCCCGTCGTGTTCTGGAGATTGAGGCGGCGGCCATCACGGGACTCATCGATCGGCTGGACGACCAGTTCAAGGCGGCGGTCCGGGCACTCGACGACTGCGCCGGCCGGGTCATCGTGACCGGGATGGGCAAGTCGGGCATCATCAGCCGGAAGATCGCCGCGACACTCGCCAGCACGGGCACGCCGGCGTTCTTTCTCCATCCCGCCGAGGCGGTGCACGGCGACTTGGGCGTCGTGCAGCGCGACGACGTGGTCGTGGCGCTATCGCACACCGGTGAGACTAACGAGATTCTGCGCTTGCTCGAAACGATCAAACGGGTGGGCGCGCGAATCATCTGTCTGACCGGCGCCCCCGACTCCACGCTCGCGCAGGCGGCCGACGTGACGCTTGACTGCCAGGTCCGGGCCGAAGCCTGCCCGATGAACCTCGTGCCAACAGCCAGCACGACCGCTGCGCTCGCACTCGGTGACGCCATAGCGATGACCTTATTGGTGAAGAAAGGCTTCCAGGAGGAGGACTTCGCCGGTCTCCACCCGGGCGGCGGGCTCGGCAAGCGGCTGCTACGCGTCGACCGTCTCATGAAGGTCGGGACCGATCTCCCAACCGTGAGCCCCGAGACCCTGATGCCCCTGGTGCTACGAGAAATGTCCGCCAAGGGGCTCGGTATGACCTGTGTCCTCGCCACCGATGGACGGCTGGCTGGCGTGATCACGGACGGGGACCTGCGGCGCCGGCTCGTGGGCGGGGACCGCTTCCTGGAACGCACCGCCGCCGACTTTTTGACCAATGCCCCGCACACGATCACGCCCTCGGCGCTGGCGGCACAGGCGCTCCAGCTCATGGAGACACACCGGATCACGTCACTGGTCGTCGTTGGTGACGACGCGAGGGTGGAGGGCGTAGTGCATCTCCATGACCTCTGGCGAACCGAGCAGTTCTGATGAACGAATCGCTGACGCTGCTGGCCGTGCTCCTAACGCTGCTGCTGGGTCTGGCGGCGGGCAAAGCCTGGGAGCGCTACAAGCTGCGTGAAGGCCGGTGGATCGACCGCCGTAAGGCCCGCGAATCCCCGCACTACATCCTGGGGCTCAACTTCCTAGTCTCGAACCAGCTCGACCTAGCCATCGAAGAGCTGACGACCGCCGCCGGGCTTGATGCCGACGCGCTCGAGATTCACCTGATCCTCGGTAACCTCTATCGCGAGAAGGGGCTGGTGACGCGCGCGATCCAGATGCACCAGCAGCTGTTGCAGCGACCCAAGCTGACCAAGCTCGAGCACGCCTACGTGCTGCTCTGTCTCGGTCTGGACTTTAAACGTGCCGGGTTCGTGGACCGCGCTCTTCAGGCATTCACCGAGGTACTGCGATTCGACGCCGGCAACCAGTACGCCCTACTGAACCTGGAAAAGCTGCACGAGGAACAGCAGCAATGGCAGTCGGCCCACGGCATCCGGCAGCGGCTGGTGGCACTGGCCGACGAAGAGCAGAAGTCGAAGCACCAGACGATACTCGCGGTCCTCGAGACCCAGATTGGGCTAGAGGAGCTCGCCCGGTCTGAGGACGAGGCAGCGGTGGCGCGGTTCGAGTCTGCGATCGCGCTCGATGCCGGCGCAGTGCCAGCCTATCTCAACCTGGGCGACGTGCAGCGGCGTGCGGGACGCCTCGACGAGGCGCTCGCGACCTGGGACCAGGTGATCCGCATCGCCCCCGAGCGCGCGTACCTCGTCCTCGACCGGATTGAGGCCGTGACCCGCGAGCAGGGCCACCCTGGGCGCTTCCCGACGCTCTGCCGCCAGCTGATTGACGCGAGCCCGCAGGACTGGCGGGCTCGGCTGGCGCTGGGAAGGCACCTCGCGAGACTGGAGCGGCCGGCCGAGGCGCTCGACCAGCTTTTCGATTCGCTCGTCAACAACCCACATGCCCTGTCGATCCATCAGGCGGTCTGGCAGGAGCTGGCGGCGCTGCATTTTGATGCGGATCGTGTGCGGCATTACATGGAGCTCACCCGCGAAGCGGTCTTTTATCTCGATCCGCACATCTGCATGCGATGCCGGTACCGCAGCACGGAGCTGCTGTGGCAGTGCCCCCAGTGCCACGAATGGAACACCTTCGTCGAGGAACGGATAACCTCGGCCGAGGAGGGTGAAGACGACCACACCTAAGTCGTCCACCGACGCCCCGCCGGCACCGATCCGCCGGGTCGTGTTAACGGGCGGCGTCGCGACCGGAAAGAGCCACGTGCTCGAGCTGTTCGCCACGCGCGGCGTGCCGACGGTCGACGCCGATCAGCTAGCGCACGCTGCCGTCGCCCCCGGCGGCCCCGCCTGGCACGCGGTGCGTTGTCACTTCGGTGCCCTGATGTTCGACGCTCAGGGCCGACTCGACCGTCCGCGGCTCGGGAAACTTGTCTTCTCGGACGACAGCGCCCGCACCGCCCTCAACGCCATAGTGCACCCGCACGTCCGTGCCGCGATCACTAAGTGGTTCAGCGACCTCGAAAGTCGCACGTCGGCACCGTTCGCGATCGTGGCGATCCCGCTTTTCTACGAGACCCAGCCGGCACAGGTGTTCGACTGGGTAATAGTGACCGCCTGCCAGGACGATACTCAGCTGGCTCGAGTGATGGCGCGGGGGCTGCCTGAAGCGGAGGCTAGGCAGCGCATCGACGCCCAGCTACCAACGGCGGAGAAAGTGCGGCGGGCCGACCACGCCATCTGGACCGACAGCACATATGCCGCAACCAGCCGACGGGTGGCAGAAATCTATCGTGAGCTGTCCGCGGACCCGCACTCCAACCCCCACCTGGAGACCGGAGGCCCCTGACCTCCTCGCGGGGTTGTACCCTGGGCGCCTCGCCCCCTCCTAGCTCTGTCGCATCTCGGCAGCATGGACCGTGTTTGAGAGCAGCATCGCGATCGTCAGCGGGCCGACCCCGCCCGGCACCGGTGTCAATGCGCCGGCCACGTGCGCAACCTCCGGATGGACATCGCCGACCACGGTCGAGCCCCGTCGCTCGAACACCTCGAGCCTGGGTGAGTCGGCGCCGAACAGCGCCACGATCTGGTCGCGATCCGTGATCCGGGAAGTCCCGACGTCGATTACCGTCGCGCCCCGCTTCACGAAATCCCGAGTTACGAACCCAGGCCGGCCGATCGCCGCCACCAGGATGTCGGCCGTCGCCGAGACGGCCGGGAGGTCTACCGTGTGCGAATGGCAGATCGTCACAGTCGCGTGCCGATGCAGCAGCAGCATCGCCATCGGCTTGCCCACGATGTCGCTGCGTCCTATGACCACTGCCTGAGCCCCCTTAATCAGGATTTTCGAGCGATCGAGCAGCGAGATCACCCCAGACGGAGTGCCGGGCGCGAGCGCAGGCCGGTTCTGAACCAGCCGCCCGACGTTCGCCGGATTGAACCCGTCGACATCTTTCGCCGGGTCAATCGCGTCGAAGACCCGCTGCTCGGCGTCCCCTCCCATGCCCGCCGGCAGCGGCGACTGCACCAGGATGCCGTCATGCGCGTCGCTGGCGTTGAACCGGCCCACGATCGCCATGACCGCTTCGAGACTCGCCCCTTCGGACAAACGTTGCAGGTCGGGGGCGATGCCGAGCGCTTCGCACGCCTGCACCTTGTTGCGGACGTAGATCTCCGAGCCTCCGTCGTTACCTGCCAGCAGGATGCCCAACCCGGGCGACCGCCCGGTGGCCGCCGTGAATGCCTGGATGCGCGGTTTCAATGACTCGCGGATCGCCTCAGCAATCACCCGCCCGTCGAGTCGTCTTGCCACCGCTGCCTCGCTGCTCATGGACTCTCCTGTGCGCGACACGCTTCCCCGACCCTGATGCCGGTGCGCGAATCTTAGCAGGCTTCGGCGTGTCCCATCCGCCTTCTGATCGCACATCGCCGTACCCTGCGGTAGACTGCCCCGCACGGCGTCGGCATGCAGAAGACATAGATGGTATCCAGCGCTCAACGGGGCACCTGGGGCTCGAAGGCCGGATTCATCCTGGCAGCCGCCGGGTCTGCGGTGGGGCTGGGCAACATCTGGGGGTTCCCGACCCAGGTTGGACAAGGCGGCGGCGCCGTCTTCGTGCTGGTGTACCTACTCTGCGTCCTCCTGATCTGTCTGCCGATCATGGTCGCCGAGCTGACGATCGGCCGCTACGCGCAGCTGGACCCAGTCGGGTCGTTCGCCGCCATCCGGCCCGGTACCCGCTGGTGGCTGGTCGGCGTGCTCGGCGTGCTGGCCGGTGCGGGCATTTTGTCGTTCTACTCGGTCATCGCTGGATGGGCGATCGCCTACATCTGGTTCACCGCAACCGGGGCGGTGACGGGCGACGCCGAGGCGGTCAGCGCGTTCTTTGGCACCTTCACGGCCAACGGACCGCTCAACATCGGGCTGATGATGGTTGTCCTCGTGACGACCGCGGCGGTTCTATTCGGCGGAGTCCAGTCCGGCATCGAGCGGGTCACCAAGCTGATGATGCCCGCATTGATCGCCCTTCTCCTGATTCTGGCCATGCGGGCCATTACCCTGCCGGGCGCCTCTGAAGGGCTGGCCTACTACCTCCGACCCGATTTTTCCCGCCTGCTCGACCCCACCGTCATCAACGCCGCGCTCGGGCAGGCATTCTTCTCGCTCAGCCTGGGCATGGGCGCCATGCTGACCTATGGCAGCTATCTGAGCAAACGCGAGAGTATCGTCACCGCAGCATGCTGGGTCGTGGCGCTCGACACGTCGATGGCGCTACTGGCCGGCTTCATCATCTTTCCGTCCGGCTTCTCCATCGCGGGGTTCGACCCGAGCGCCAGCGGCCCCGGTCTGATCTTCGCTGTGCTGCCGCGGTTGTTCGCCACCCTGCCAGGTGGCCATCTCTTCGGCGCCGCGTTCTTCATCCTGCTCACGATGGCGGCGCTCAGCTCGACGATTTCTCTGCTCGAGGTCCCGGTGGCGCACTTTATCGATGCGCACAAGTGGTCACGCCGCCGGGCGGTGCTGCTAGTGACGATCGCTGTATTTCTGATTGGGATTCCGTCGGCACTCGCCAACGGCGCCGTTGGCCTCTTCGGCAGTCTGCCCGGCCTGAGTATGGACTTCCTGAGCCTGATGGCGACTATCTGGAACAACTTCGCGCTCCCGATCGGCGGGTTTCTGACGGCGGTGTTCGTCGGCTGGGTGTGGCGGACGGACAACGCCATCGAGGAGGTGATGCGCAACGGGGCGCCGTTCCCAGGCCGCGCGCTATGGAGCTTCCTAATCCGGTGGGTCTGCCCGGTCGCGATCGCGACCATCATTGTGTACACAATCGCGTCGATGTGAGCGGAGGAGACCGCTGGCCGTGGACACTCCGGCTTCGCCAGCGTGCCATGCCGGCATCCTATTTGACTGCTTCTAGCTGACCCCGAGCTCCCATGGACACCATCGAGCAATTCATCCAGACGGTCAAGTTCTACATCGATGGCTTCGGCATCCCGGTGGGGGAGCAGGTCATCCCGCTGAAGGTCATCGCCCTCCTGGGCACCGGCCTCTTCCTAACGGTCAGGCTCGGATTCGTGCAGGTACGGTATCTGACCCACGGCTTCGCCGTGGCAAGTGGCCGGTACGACGACCCCGCCGAGCCCGGTGACGTGTCCCACTTCCAGGCCCTCACCACGGCGCTTTCCGCCACGGTAGGCATCGGAAACATCGCCGGAGCGGCCTGGGCTATTCACTATGGCGGCCCGGGCGCCCTGTTCTGGATGTGGATGACGGCCATTCTCGGCGCGGCAACGAAATTTTCCGAGGTGACCCTGGCCCAGCGGTACCGCGAGGTGAGCGCCGAAACCCACAGGCATGAGGGCACCGTGTCTGGCGGCCCGATGTACTACATCGAACACGGCCTCGGCAGCTACTGGAAGTGGATGGCTGTCTTCTTCGCCGTCGCGCTCGGCTTCACCGCGTTCATCACCGGCAACGCCGTACAGGCCAATACGTTGGCTGACACAATGGAGTCCAATTTCGGGACACCTAACGTCCTGACGGGTCTCCTCTCGGCCGGCGTGGTTGCTGCGGTCATTCTGGGCGGCATCACCCGCATCGGCCGAGTCACCAGCATCCTGGCGCCGGTCATGGCCGGGATCTACCTGGGCGGCGCGCTGCTAATCGTCTTGATGAATCTCGACGCTGTGCTCCCCACTTTCGGGCTCATCCTCAGCGAGGCGTTCAACCCGACCGCCGGGGTTGCTGGCACCGGGATAGGTGTCCTGCTCGTCACCCTGAACTGGGGGGTCAATCGGGGGCTGTTCTCGAACGAAGCCGGACAGGGGTCTGCCCCGATCGCCCACGCCGCGGCCAAGACTGACGAGCCGGTGTCGGAAGGTGTCGTGGCCCTGGTCGAGCCGTTCATCGACACCATAGTGATCGTCACGATGACCTGTTTCGTGATCATCATCACCGGGGTGTACGACGAGCGCGTCCCCTCGGAGCTGACCCTGGCGGGGGGAGACCTGTCCTACGTGCTCGTCACGGCAGACGGCAGCCTGGAAGAGGCCGGAGCGCCAGCGCAGATCCGGGTAGACGACGGGCTCCAGCCGATCGACGCGGGGCAGATCGCCTTCGCCTGGCACGACGTCCCCGTCGACCGGTTCTACACCGACCCGGCGCAGACCCGGACGTTCACCGGCACTCTCGACCCGGCGGCCGACACCGCGACGGCGGACGACGGGACCGCCTACTCGGTGCTCTACGGCAACGCACCCGAAGGCGGCGCCCCCCTCACGCAGCTCGGCTTCGAGCGCGGACTCTCGCCGCTCGTTGCCTGGGGCGGGTACATTGTCGTGCTCTCGGTTATACTCTTCGCTCTCTCTACCGCAATCGCGTGGAGCTACTATGGTGACCGCTGCGCCGCCTACCTGTTCGGTAAGCGGGCCGTCCTGCCCTACCGGCTGGTCTACGTAGGCATGGTCTTCCTCGGCACCATGATTGCGCCAGCCGCCGCCTGGGACCTAGGCGACATCGCGCTCGGCATCGTCATCCTGCCGAATCTGCTCGCGCTCGTCGTGCTCTCTGGCCAGACACGCGCCCTAATGGACAGCTACGTCAAGCGGAAGCCCTGGCTGCCTCAACCAAAGCGCGACGGGTAACTGTTCTCGGTTCCGGACTCTCCCAGCAGATCCAGATACGCCCGGACGCGGGCCGCCGGGTCTCCGCCGGCCAGCAGATCGGCGATGACCGCGACCGCGGCAGCACCCGCCGCAATCACCTCCGGCGCCGTCGCCAACGTTATACCGCCGATCGCCACGACCGGTAGATGCCCCGCTCGGGTCGCCGTCCGCCGGACCGTCGCGGTCCCGATTGCGGCACGTCCGGTGTTCTTGGTCCGTGTGTCGTAGACCGGTCCGATCGCCAGATAGCTCAGCGGCTGCTGCAGAGCGGCACCGACCTGATCTCCGTCAGTGTCTTCGTCGGGGTCATGGTCCGCATCGTCAGCATGGGTAGACAGACCGATCAGCGCCGCGGGCCCTAGCAGCCGGCGCGCCTCCTTGATCGGGAGGTCCTCCTGCCCCAGATGCACACCGTCGGCACCAGCCATCAGCGCCAGGTCGCACCGATCGTTGACGATGACCCGCGCGCCGACCGGCGCCGCCAGCGTGACGATCTCCCGGCACCAACCGAGCTGGGTCGCCGCGTCGGCCCCCGACGCGCGCAACTGCAGCAGACGCGCACCGCCGTCCAGGTAGGCGCGCGCCAGGTCGGCCGGCCGCCAGCCGGCCCGCACTGCCGCCCCGGCGTCCACGATGGCGTAGAGCCGGGGCCAGGTCCTCATCGGGTCAACGTTCACGAGGAGGGGCACACCGGCCCGAGGAAGCGTTCCAGGAACGCGGTCGTGAATCGTCCCTCGAGGAAATCGGGGTCCCCTAGAATCCTGAGATGAAGCGGGATCGTCGTCTCGATCCCTTCGATGACCGTCATCTCGAGGGCCCGGCGCATGCGCGCGATCGCCTCCGCCCGGTCCCGTCCGTGGACGATCACCTTGGCGATCAAGGAATCATAGTAGGGCGATACCGTACAGTCGGCATGCACGAACGTGTCCACCCGCACGCCCGGACCGCCCGGCAGGCTGAACGTCCGAATGAGCCCTGGACTGGGCACGAACGTCTCCGGATGCTCCGCGTTCACCCGGCACTCGATCGCGTGGCCGGTGAAGCGCACATCGGCCTGCTGGATCGACAGGCCGTCCCCACCGGCGATCCGGATCTGCTCCTTGACGATGTCGACCCCGGTTACCATCTCGGTGATCGGGTGCTCGACCTGGAGCCGGGCGTTCGCCTCCATAAAGTAGAAGCGGCCCCGCGCGTCCATCAGGAACTCGAACGTCCCGGCATTGACGTACCCGACAGCGCGTGCCGCCTTTATCACCCGCCGGCTCATCTTTTCCCGGACGCCCTCATTCATGGCACCTGACGGCGTCTCCTCGAGCACCTTCTGATGGCGTCGCTGCAATGTGCATTCCCGCTCGCCGAGATGCACCGTGGTCCCGCGCCCGTCGGCCAGCACCTGGAACTCGATGTGGCGGGACTCCTCGAGATAGACCTCCAGATAGACTCGTGGGTCACCGAACCCAGCCTCCGCCTCGCCACGGGCGATGGGAAACGCCTCCTCCAGCTCGTCGTGGCTCCGCACGACCCGCATACCCCGACCGCCGCCGCCGGACGTCGCCTTGATGATGACGGGATAGCCAAGCCGCTTCGCCGCCTGATGCGCCGCCGTCAAGTTCTCGAGCGACTCGGTGCCGGGCACGACCGGAAGCCCGGCCTTCTGCATCACCTTCCTGGCACGTGCCTTATCGCCCAGTAGCCGGAGCAGCTGAGCCGGCGGCCCGATGAACGTGATTTGACAGGCGTCGCACGCCTCGGCTAGATACGCGCTCTCGGACAGGAAGCCATACCCGGGATGGATGGCATCCGCTCCGGTGATCTCAGCCGCCGTGATGATGGCGGGTACGCTCAGATAGCTGTCCGAGCTGCTGGCGGGCCCGATGCAGACTTCCTCGTCGGCAAATCGTACCGCCAAGCTGTTCTCGTCAGCCTGCGAGTGGGCGACGACGGTCTTGATGCCGAGCTCGCTGCACGCGTAGACGACGCGGAGCGCGACCTCGCCCCGGTTGGCGATCAGAACCTTGTTAAACATCTGGGAGCGACCAGGATCAGACGCCCCGGATGGCGAACAGGCGCTCGCCATACTGCACCGGCTGACCGTTCTCGACGAAAACGTCTACCACCTCGCCTGTGTGCTCCGACTTGATCTCGTTCATCAGCTTCATCGCCTCGATGATGCACAGCACTTCGCCGACCTTGACGACATCACCGATCTCGACGAACGCCGGTGCCTCGGGCGCGCTGGCGCGGTAGAACGTGCCGAGAATCGGAGCCTCCACGATCCTGACGTTGGAGGGTACCGCGCCCGGGTTCGCGAGCATATCGTCCGGGCTTGCCACGAGTGCTGCCCTGGGGGACTGTGTACCTGGAACCGCCGGCGTCTCCGCCTTGCGGAGGCGCACGTGCAAGCCGTCCCGCTCCAGCTCGAACTCGGCCAGGCCGTGCGCCCGCATCAGATCCAGAATCTGATTGATCTCGTCGAAATCCATCACTGTCTCAGGCGGAAGGCCCCATCGGCCACGCCAAGCCCCTCTCCCGTAACGAACTTCTGCGGTCCAAAACGAGAACCTTGCACTCGTTCGGAACCGCCGGTGACAACCGCGCCGCGCACGTGCGCTACCGCGAGGGAGCGGCGAGGGGCATCGGGGCCCCGTGAACGACCGAGCCGGCGTGTGGGTAGGAGCCCCCCGTTAAATAACGACGAGGTCGAGCGATAGACTGGTCAGCAGCTCGCAGCCCGTCTCGGTAACGACCAAGTCATCCTCCAGTCGCACGCCGCCCCGCCCGAGCAAGTACACCCCTGGCTCGACGGTGAACACCATGCCCGGCTCGAGCGGGATATCTCCCACGACCTCCACAGCCTCCCCTGTCTCCACGGGGTCGCCCGACCCGGTCGCCAGCCGGGGCCTCCCGAGCCGCGGCGCCTCGTGCACCTCGACCCCGAGGCCGTGGCCCGTACCATGCACGAACCCCTCGCCCAGCCCACGCCGTTCGAGCACAGTCCTAGCGGCGGCGTCTACTACCCCGGGGGGCACGCCTGGAAGCACGGCGGCACACGCCGCCGAGTGCGCTTCGCGGACCGCGTCGTGCCAGGTGACGGCGTCCGGATCGGCCCGGCCGAGGCTCGCCACCCGGGTCATATCCAGGCAGTATCCGTCGTAGACACCGCCGAAGTCCAGCATCACGAGATCACCAGCTTCGAGCCGCCTGCCCCCCGGCCGCGAGTGCGGCAACGCGGTGTTCGGGCCGCCGGCGACGATCGACTCGAAGGCCGGCCCGTCAAACCCAGCGCCACAGATCGCCCGATCGATGTCGGCCGCCACCTCCCGCTCCGTGCGACCGGTTCCCAGGCCCGACAACGTCTCGGCCATCACCCCGGAGATGCGCCGTCCCCCCTCCCGCAGCGTCGCCAACTCGTACGGGTCCTTGACGACCCGGGACCTCTCGACGAGCCCCGTCGTGCGGCAGAGCGTCACACCGGACCCGGCGAGAGCGTGCTCCAGCCACTCGAAATGGGCCAGAGTCATGTGCGCCGTCTCGATGCCCACGCGGGCAAGGCCAGACGCCCTGAGGACCGCACAGATCGTTTCCTCGTAGGTCGACTCGACCTCGACGAACGTGAGCCCGACCTTCGGGCCAAAGCGTGCAACCAGCCCCTTCGCCACGGTGGCATACCTGGCGTCGGTGATCAGGCAGAGGCCATTCCGCGTCAGCAAGACGACACCGGCACTGCCCCGGAAGCTAGTGAGATAGAAGACGTTCGGCGGATGGGTGACGAGGAGGCCGTCGAGTCCCTTCTCGGCGAGGCGCCCGCGCGCCTCCCCGAGGCGGCGGTCGAGGAACGATGCGGGACAGACTCCCGCCGTCATAGGGGTCCTCGACACCGTGCAGCAGCCTGCGCCAGCAGGACGTGCTCAGTCATCCGGAACCACCACTGCGGCCCGAAGGCCACTGTCGGATCATCGATGGCTACTCGGTTCGCGGCGGCTCATGCCAGAAATGTTCTCTGCGGAGTGCCTGCTGCGAGAACGTCAGGGAATGACGACCGTGATGATCGATCAACGTGACACGCCGCGTCAGTTCGGCGCTGAGCGTCTCGACCTCGTTGCGACGCTCTACCACGTCCGACATCGCGGCCAGTTCCTCGTCCACCGAAATGGAGCTGGTCGCTGAGCCGGGCAGTTTCCCCCCGCACCTCGAACGCCTGCCATACCACGATGGCGAGCACACCGACGAAGATCGCGCAGCAGGCCAGAGTGACCTGCTGCCCAGTTCTGGACCGATTCGATGCGGGGTGCGATCGCGCCCGACCGCTAACACCTCGATGCGAATCATCGATCGCCCCCCCCCCGAAGGCCGAGGCCGACAGCGACCACCACCGTCGAAGACAGCGGTCGCCTCAAAAATAATCAAAGGTCTTCTCGATCTCCAGGAGCAGATTCTCGGTCACGGTCTGGATGACCGGAGTGGCGTCGTCGGCGCCCGCCCGCTCGACCGGTATCCCCCGCTACAACCGGTCGGCGTCCTCGGCTGTGAGGGTCAGCACCTTACGCTACGCTCGCCTCATTGGGCCGTCAAGCGGCTCGGCCGTCGAACGGCCGCCACCAACCCTCGCAGCCCGGTCTATCGGCCGATCGGACGCCACCCGGTAGGCCTCCGCGCGGCGCACGGCGGCCCGCGATCGTCTTGACAGCACCCCTTAGGGCAGCTACGATCTAAGATTGTGTCTGTGGCCAGGGTGGCCACTGGAGGGATCGATGTCAACGTACGTTCCCACGCCAGCAACGATTGTGCGGCAGTGGCACGTCCTCGATGCCGGTGAGCATGTGCTGGGGCGGGTCGCAACGATCGCTGCCACGTTGCTCCAGGGAAAGCACAAGCCTCAGTACGCACCGTTCCTCGACACGGGCGATTTCGTCATCGTCACCAACGCCGCCCTAGTCAAGTTAACTGGCCGGAAGGACGAACGGAAGCTCTACCGCAATCACAGCGGCTACATGGGCGGTTTGCGAGAAGAGCGCGCCAAGATTCTGCGGCACAGGATACCGACACGCATGGTCGAAGAGGCGGTGCGCGGGATGCTGCCGAAGACCAAGATGGGCAAGGCGATGTATCGGAAGCTGAAGGTGTACGCCGGACCCGATCACCCGCATTCCGCCCAGCAACCCACTCCCCTTGAGGTGTCCTGACGTGACGGCAGCGACGTTCTACGGTACCGGTCGGCGCAAGTCGGCGACCGCACGTGTGTTCCTGAAGCCCGGTTCTGGTGAGATCGACATCCGGGGATCCTCGCTCGAGAAGCGATTCCCGTCGGCGTCGATTCGCACCCGCATCATGGAGCCGCTCCGAGTGGCCGAGGCTACCGAGCGTATCGATATTTTGGCGACCGCCAAGGGCGGCGGGATCTCGGGTCAGGCCGATGCCTTGCGGCTTGGCATCGCTCGCGCGCTGCTGAAGTTTGACGCGGAGCTGCGGCCGGCATTGAAAAAGGCCGGCCTACTTACCCGCGACGCACGGATCAAAGAACGGAAGAAATACGGATTAGCCGGCGCCCGGAAGCGCTTCCAGTTTAGCAAGCGCTAGCGTCGGATCGGTGCGGCCTGAACGCAAGCCGCGGTAACCCGAGGGAGTGGAGGAAGTTTGACGTCGATCGCGATCAAGGAACTGCTCGAAGCCGGTGTGCATTTCGGACATCAGACGAAGCGCTGGAATCCGAAGATGAAGCGGTACATCTTGGGGTCGCGCAACGGCATCTACATCATTGATCTCAAGAAGACAGCCGAGCTCTCCGGCGTCGCGGAAGCGTTCGTCCACGACCTCGCCGCCGACGGCAAGACGATTTTGTTCGTCGGCACGAAGCGCCAAGCCCAGGACCTCGTCGTCGAGGAGGCCAGGCGCTGCGGTATGTTCTTCGTGAACATGCGATGGTTGGGAGGTCTGTTGACCAACTTCGTGACGATTAAGCGCAGCATTGTTCGGCTCTGCGATCTGGAGGCGATGGTCGAGGACGGGCGGTACGACACATTCTCCAAGAAGGAAATCGCTCGAATCGAGAAGGAAAAGCGGAAGCTCCACAAGAACCTGGACGGCATCCGTCACATGTCGCGGCTGCCGGACGCGGTGTTCGTCGTCGATACGAACAAGGAGAAGATCGCCGTCGACGAGGCCAGGAAGCTCAAGATCCCGGTCATTGGAATCGTCGATACCAACTGCGACCCGGGTGACGTCGACTATGTGATTCCAGGCAACGACGATGCCCTTCGGTCGATCCGGCTGTTCCTGACCAGGATTGCCGATGCCGCCATTGCCGGCCGTGGCATGCGAGAAGCAGCGCAAAGCGCGCCCGCGCCGGAGAAACCGGAGGCGTCTCCGACCTCCGTCTGACCGTTCGATAGTGCAGCGACCAACGGCTCTGGTAGACCGCGGACTTCTTCCGAACTTGGCGATCCCGCCTGGTGCGTTGCGCCTCTCTTGTGACTACCACCTGCATACTTCCGGGTCGCGCCGCGCCATAGCCGAACGGGCGCCGGAGACTCAGTGGTCCGCGTTATGACACGGTCCACTCCGTTCGCGAACATATGACTCCCACGCCGGCACGACCGGCGCGGGCGGCGGGCCGACGCCCGCCATCGACAGACGCGCGCGGGATTCTTCGCGCCGAGGAGAGCTGGATATGGGCGTTACCGCCACACAGGTCAAGGAACTTCGGGACAAAACCGGAGCTGGGTTTATGGATTGCAAGGCGGCGCTGACCGAATCCGAGGGTGACCTCGAGCAGGCGGTGACAATCTTGCGAACCCGCGGTCAGGTACGTGCAGCGCAGCGCTTCGGCCGCAGTACCAGTCAGGGTCTGGTCGGTAGCTACATCCACGTGGGCGGTCAGGTTGGCGTGCTAGTTGAGGTCAATTGCGAATCGGACTTCGTCGCGCGTACCGACGAGTTCCAGCAACTGGTGCGCGAAATCGCCATGCACATCGCCGCCGCCAGCCCGCTCTGCGTCAGCCGTGACCAGGTCCCCAACGAGGACATCAAGCGGGAGAAGGCGATCTTCCGTGCGCAGTTCGAAGCCTCCAATAAGCCGGCGCAGGTCATCGACAAGATCGTCGAGGGCAAGCTCGTCAGCTACTACCAGCAGATCGCGCTCCTCGACCAACCGTCGATCCGCGACCCGAAGATCTCGATCGGTGACGTGGTCACCGCGGCGATCGCGAAGACGGGCGAGAACATCACCGTCCGCCGGTTCGCCAGGTTCAAGATCGGCGAATCGGCGGACTAACTTCCGCCATTCACCGCCCTCCGCGTGTCTGCAGGCCGCCCCGACGCACATCCGCTCTGGGCTATAATCCCCAACAGTCGATGGTTGCTCCGGCCTATCAGCGCGTACTCCTGAAGCTCTCGGGCGAAGCCCTGCTGGGTGGGCGAGCGTACGGGATCGACCCCGTCATCGCCGAGCAGATCGCGGGCGAACTCATCGAAGTCCGTGACCTCGGAGTCGAGGTAGCGATCGTCATCGGTGGAGGCAATATCTTCCGCGGCCTGGCGGCTAGCGCAAAGGGCATGGACCGCACGACCGCCGACAACATGGGAATGCTCGCAACGGTCATGAACGCTCTGGCGCTCTCGGACGCGCTGGAGCGGCTCGGTGCAGTCACCCGCGTGCTGACCGCTATCGAGATGCGCACCGTCGCGGAACCATTCATCCGCCGGCGCGCCATCCGACACCTAGAAAAGGGGCGGGTCGTGTTGTTCGCCGCCGGTACCGGGAACCCTTACTTCACGACGGACACGGCCGCGGCGCTACGTGCCATGGAGATTCGGGCTGACGTCATCATGAAGGCCACCAAGGTGGACGGGATTTTCACCGCCGACCCGGAGACCGACCCCAGCGCCACCCGGCTCGACTCGCTCTCCCATCTCGAGGTACTGGAGCGGCGCCTGAACGTAATGGACGCAACCGCCATCTCGCTGTGCATGGATAACAAACTCCCGATCGTCATCTTCAACATGACGACGCAAGGGAACGTACGCCGGGCTGTGATGGGGGAACCGATCGGGTCTGTGGTCACCGTTTGACCGTGTCCGCTTGGGCTGTCACGGCGTGCAGAGAGGGTCGAGTCTTCTGAAATGAGCATCACCGACGGCAAGAGCGCGGTCGCTGAGAGCCGCGTGGGCATGAAGGGGCAGGTCGAGCACACCCGACACGAGCTGGCGGGAGTCCGTACCGGCCGTGCGTCGATCGCGATTCTCGACTCGGTTCGGGTGGACGCCTACGGCACGCAGATGCCGCTGAATCAGGTGGCCACGCTGTCGGTTCCCGAGCCGACCCTAATCGTCGCCCATCCGTTCGACCCCACGCAGATCGGCGCAGTCGAACGCGCGATCCAGAGCGGCAATTTCGGCTTGAACCCGAGCAACGATGGGAAGGTCGTCCGGATTCCGATACCACCACTGAGCGACGAGCGCCGCAAGGAACTGTCCCGAATCGTCCACACGCTGACCGAGGAGGGACGCACCGGCGTGCGTGGCGTCCGCCGTCACGTGAATGACGTGCTCAAGAAATTGCTCAAGAATCACGAGATCTCCGAGAACGACGAGCGGCGCGCCATCGACGACGTCCAGAAAGCGACCGACGAGCACGTTAGCCAGATCGACGACCTTCAGAAAATGAAGGATGCAGAGTTACTCGAGCGCTAATCCCGCGCGACTCGAGTCGACCACCGACGCGAGATGCGCGGGCCCGAAGGCGGTGCGACCGATCTAAACCGGCCTGCTCCCCGCGTTCGATCGTTTAGCACATACCCTCCGCCACCCTGCCGTGCCACCCACCTTCCATCTCGCATGCTCGGTGCCGTGCGGAGCCGGTCCATTCGACCCTGCCGAACGTCAGCACCTCTGCACCTGCGGACGGCCTCTGCTAGTCCGCTACGACTGGACTCGCATCGGCGCCGGGTGGACACGCGGATCACTGCGCGAGGCCGCGCCCTCGATGTGGCGGTACGCCCCTGCCCTACCGATCCTCGACGATGAGCAGCCAGTCACACTGGGAGAAGGATGGACACCGCTCTGCCACGCGCCCCGTCTAGGTGCCGAACTGGGGCTGTCGCGCCTGTTCATAAAGGACGAGGCGCTGAACCCGACCAACTCGTTCAAGGCGCGGGGTATGTCGGCTGCCGTCACACGCGCGCGTGCCCTCGGGGTTACCACCCTGGTGGTACCGTCGGCCGGTAACGCCGCCTGTGCGCTGGCCGCCTACGCGGCAAAGGCCGGGCTGGCAGCGCACGTTTTCATGCCGCGGGACGTCAAGCGCCCGTTCATCAGCGAGTGCCGCCTGCACGGCGCGGACGTCACTCTGGTCGACGGGCTGATCACTGACGCTGGGCAGCTCGCTGCAGACCAGGGACGTCCGCTTGGCTGGTACGACGTCTCGACACTGAAAGAGCCCTACCGGGTCGAGGGCAAGAAGACCATGGGGTACGAAATCGCCGAGCAGTTCGCCTGGACGTGGCCCGACTGGATCATCTACCCCACGGGCGGCGGCACCGGGATCGTGGGTATCTGGAAGGCCTGCGAGGAGCTCGAGCGGCTCGGCTGGGTCACGGGGCCCCGCCCCCGTCTGGTCTCAGTGCAGGCCGAGGGATGCGCCCCGATCGTCCGCGCGTTCCAGACCGGCGCCAAGACCGCCTCGCCATGGGTGGATGCAACGACCGCGGCGGACGGTCTACGCGTGCCGGTCGCGGTCGGTGACATCCTCGTGCTGCGCGCGCTGCGTGAGAGCGGCGGACGGGCGCTGGCCGTCACGGATGCCGAGATGATACGGGGCATGCGCGATCTCGGTCGCCACGAAGGCATCGGCGCCGCCCCCGAAGGTGGTTCCACGCTCGCAGCGTTGCGCCCTCTCGTCGCTGACGGCACGATCGCGTCAACCGACCGGGTCCTGCTGCTCAACACCGGCGGCGCGCTGAAGTATCTGGACCTCCTCGACTAAGTTTGAACCTGGCCGCCTGCGAGCCGGGGCTCGTCACCGAACACGATCCCGAGGGCGCGGGCCGTGCGCACAAGGTCGAGGTCGAGGGGAACCTGCCTCGTGCGGCCGACGACCTCAGCCAATGGAACCGAGACGATATCGGGCGGGTGGTTGGCGACCATTTGGCCGAACTGCCCGGCCAGCACGAGTTCCACCGCCTTGCCGCCGAACCGCGTCGCCAACACCCGATCGAAGCTGGTCGGTCCGCCACCCCGCTGCAAATGCCCCAGCCTCACTGACCGAGCTTCTTTCCCCGTCAGCTCCTCCAACGCGGCCGCCACCCGAGCCCCAAGGCCGCCCAGTCTGGCCAGCCGCCCCTCCGTGGCCGGCTCGACCACCGAGACCACTCCTCCTATCGGGACCGAACCCTCGGCCAC
>CAUZDS010000031.1:0-31861 GCA_963578725.1 Vicinamibacteria bacterium | reverse complement strand
CACAGATAGCAACGCTTGACCTCAACGGGCCATACGCGAAGGCTGCTTCGTACGACCAGGGGCAGCATACGTGTGGCACATCTCGAAGCGCCACATGATCGCAACATCTGAGGTCCAAGGCACGTGTCTACTGGTAGACACGTCACCGGATGGCACCCGATCGCACCTTTACCAAACCGCGCAAGCGAGGACACAAGCGGGCATGTTCCGTTGGCATGCTCACGCGCCGCTGGCTGGCTGACTCAGACGCAACGGGCCATTTTTAATGTCAGGAGGCGATCGTCGTTCCTGGGGCATCTGCGCAAGCCAGCGTCATGAAATGCCTGGTACTCCGAGCCGACCGCAACCGTTGTTACGCTCAAGAATGCCGAAACTTGGAGTGCGGAGCGCGTCTAATGAAGACCCTGAATGCCGCGGCTCACGTCGATCCCACTTCGAGCGCAGTCTGAACCGACGGGCGTTGGGAGCGGAGTAACGTGCGGCAAAAAAAATCTGGCCGTTCGGAGCGAAAATCGGTGTATAAGGTTCCTGACTCGGTGGGCAAGGTGGCAATCCAGGAGACAGCCAGAACCCCACGTTCGACCGGACGGGCGAACACGCAGCGACGCTGAAACGCCGGCCGGACGAATGACGAATAGTGAACGAGCCGCTCTAGGGTGACGTCAACCAACGCGGCACCGGCGCGGCGCCGGCTTACACGAGCGTACCAGCCAGAGATCGTCTTGGATCGGCTGTCGAGTGAGTGATTCCTTCATTTTCCTCTCCCGGTTGGAGGTCGACTCTATGATTCAGAGAAGCACGCGTGCTTGTCTCACTGTGGCGGTATTAACGGCGACGCTGACATCCTCAGCGCTCGCCCAGAACGTCGACTGGCTGCTCCATAACCGCGATCTGGCGGGTAGCCGCTTCTCGGAGCTGGATCAGATCACGCCGGAGAATGTCGGCACCCTGACCGCCCGCTGGCTCTTCCAGCACGGCGTCATCGACGGCGTCAGCAACCAGACCACACCCGTGATTGTCGACGGGACCATGTACGTGACGGACTCGCGCGGGAGTGTCTACGCCGTCGACGGTGCGGACGGACACTTGTTGTGGACGTACGACGTGACGGAGCTCCTCGGCGGTGGACGCCGCGAGGGCTACATCTTCCGCCATCGCGGAGTCACCTACGAGAACGGCATCGTCTACAGCGCCGCCGGCTCGTTCATTTTCGCGCTCGACGCCAAGACCGGGGAGCCCCTCGAAGGCTTCGGCGAGAACGGTCAGGCGAACGTTCTCCTCGACGTGCTCAGGCTGCGGTACCCGGACGTCGAGACGGCGATCTCGATGGGGTACTGGTTCACATCGGCCCCACAGATCCACAACGGCGTGATCTACGTCGGGTCGACGCGCAGCGAGAGCCGCATTCCAGGCGGTCATGTGCTGGCGGTCGATGCGATGAGCGGCGAGATTATCTGGCACTTCAACACCATTCCGCAGGACGAGAGCGATCAAGGTTGGGACATTGCCGGTCCGACCTGGGTCGGCGGTGGCCGCGAAGGCGGCGGAATCTGGGAAACGCCGTCAATCGATCCCGAGTTGGGCATGGTGTACGTTGCGGTCGGCAACCCGTTTGGTGACAGTACCCTGCGGGCCGGTATAAATCTGTTCACCGATGCGGTGCTCGCACTCTCGCTCGAAGACGGTCAGTTGCAGTGGTACTACCAGCTGGTGCACCACGACGTCTGGGACTACGACAACGGGAGCCAGCCGATACTCTTCGACATGGAAGTGGACGGCGCGCCGGTCAAGGCACTCGCCCAAGCGAACAAGAATGGGTGGCTCTACATCCTGAACCGAGAAACGGGCGAGCCGGTCCATCCGATCATCGAAACAGCGGTCTCAACCGAGACCGACGACCCAGACGAACAGCCGTGGCCAACACAACCGATTCCTCACAAGGCGAATGGCGAACGCATGGAACCGGTCTCTCCGGTTTTCCCGACCGATATCCAACCAGAATATCTTGAGGGCAAGACGCTCGTCCCGCAGTTTACGCCGCGCGCTCAGAACCAGGTCTTTGCGCCCGGTACGGGGGGCGGAGCCAGCTACGCGCCCATGGCCTATAGTTCGCAGACGGGTCTGCTATACGTCAACGCCATCGACCGACCGTCTGGGCTCAACTTCGATGCGGGCGGCACGCGCGGCGCGCGCGGATTCGTGTCCGCCTACGATCCGACGACGGGCGAGCTCGTCTGGCGTCAGATCTTCGAGGGCTACGGACAGTCCGGGCCCGTCGTAACGGAAGGCGGCCTGGTCTTCGTCGGCGCCGGTAGCAACATTGCGGGCTACTTCTACGCCTACGATGCCGCCACCGGCGAAGAGCTCTGGAAGTTCAACACGGGCGCCGGCGTCTTCGCCGGGCCCTCCGTCTACATGGCGAACGGGGAGCAGTTCGTGGCGGTGGCGTCAGGTGGGGGTGACCGGGGGCGCAGGGGGGGCGATCTAATTTTGAGTTTTGCGCTCCCAGAACGGTAGAAACTGGCATCATCCGGCTAATCAGACTCCAGAGGGCGGGACGCTCCAGCGACGTGCGGCTTCACGTCGTTCAGTGCCTGGACGATCCCGTGCTCCTTGCACTGTCACGTTGATGCCCGAGCGTCGGGACTCTTTCACCGAGCGCACGTCATCTCATCCCATGACTTGGAACGACCACGTGAACGCTGGCGGCCACTGATGGTGTCTATCTCCTTCGTGAAGCATCTGACTGGCGGCGTGGCTCTCTTCGTCACTATGGGGCTCATTCTCCCTCCTCTCGCGGAGGGCCAGGAGGCGGCGACTCCCGTTGTAGGGCAGACGCTGAATCCGGTCGTACGGCCGATCGCGCCGCCGGCCGCTCCGCAGATACCGCCTGGCAGCGCCTCGATGTCGCCCGGTGAACGCCGCTCGATGGAGGCTGTCCGGATGTCATCCGACGAGTCGATCACGCTGGATGGTCGACTCGATGAAGACGTCTGGATGCGCGCCGTGCCGGCGACCAACTTCTTGCAGATGGATCCAGACAACGGCCAGCCCGCCACCGAGCAGACGGAAGTGCGCTTCGTCTATGACGCCGACAAGCTCTACATGGGGGTCACACTCTTCGATTCGGAGCCGGACGAGTTGATTTACTACCAGATGGGACGGGACGGGTTTCTTCAGGCCGACGACAAACTGCAGTGGGCGATCGACACCTTCAATGATGGCCAGAGCGCCTATTGGTGGGAGATGAACCCGTTGGGTTCGATGGCCGACTCATTGCGGGGCGCGAACAACACGAACAACCGGCAGTGGGACGGAATCTGGGACGCCCGTTCGACCCGCAGCGACATTGGATGGACCCTCGAGATCGAAGTCCCGTTTCGGACGATGAATTTCAACCCGAACAGCGACGAGTGGGGCGTCAACTTCCAGCGGACGATCGCTCGGAAAAACGAAGTGAGCCTCTGGATGGGCTGGCTGCGCAACCAAGGGTTGAACAGGATGAGCAATGCCGGTCTGCTGACCGGTATCCGGGATGTGACCCAGGGCCGTGGCTTGGACATCAAGCCGTACCTGGTGGGCACGTTA
This sequence comes from Vicinamibacteria bacterium, assembly GCA_963578725.1. Lineage (GTDB taxonomy): Bacteria > Acidobacteriota > Vicinamibacteria > Vicinamibacterales > UBA8438 > NP936. Next base: position 28,273 of record CAUZDS010000031.1, on the reverse strand, counting down.
GAGTCGTTCCCCGGTCGGGATGATGTAACGGACACGAAAGAGGCGCAGGTCGGCGTCGATCTCTTCTACAACATTACTCCGAGTCTGCGAACGAATCTCACGGTGAACACCGACTTTGCCCAGACCGAGGTCGACGCGCGCCAAACCAACCTCACCCGTTTCTCGCTGTTGTTTCCGGAACAGCGTGATTTCTTCCTGGACGGCTCGCTCTTCTTCAATTTCGAGACCGGGGGTATCGGCGACGGCGGTCGCAGCCTGCTGCGCGGCGGTCGTGGCCAGACCTTGATTCCTTTTCAAAGCCGCCGGATCGGGCTCGATGAGGAGAACACGCCGCAACGGATCAACTTCGGTGGCAAACTGACCGGCCAGGCCGGGGCTTTCGAGATAGGCGTCCTGCAGGTCCAGACCGGTGACGAGACCGAAGAAGAAACAGGTGGTTCCCTTGGCGAGGACTTCACTGTGGTGCGCATCAAGCGGCGGATGCTCCGCGAATCCCATCTGGGCGCGCTGTATACGCTGCGGCACACTCGCGGTGGCGATGTCGACGACCGCCAGACAATGGGCGTCGATTTGCGGCTAGCGACATCGATGTTTCGTGGATCCGACAACTTGAGCGCGACCGGCTATTTCCTGCGCACGACGAATCCACTCGACACCGTCGGCAAAAGCTCAGCCTTTGGTGCCGCCCTCGCATACCCCAACGATCCATTGACTCTTCAGATCGGGTTCCAGGAAATCCAGGAGAACTATCAAGCGGCGGTCGGATTTACTCGCCGGACCGGTTTCCGAAACATCAACCAAGTGACAACTTTTGCTCCGCGGCCACGCCAGCATCCATGGATCCGCCTGTTCAATTTCGGAGCAAGGATGGACTGGTTCTTCGACCCGATCGACAACCGGTTATTGACCAGGGAGATCGACATCACGGCGCTACAGATCGACACACACAGGCAGGACTCGATTCAGTTGCATGTGCTGCCAACGTACGAGCTGCTCGAGCGGGATTTCAGCATCGCGCCGGAAGTGACGCTCCCTGCTGCCAGCGAGTACAGCTTCACACGCTACCGCCTCCAGGGAGACACGACCAGCCGCCGCCCCATCGCTCTGTCACAGCAGCTGGAGTGGGGTAACTTCTTTTCAGGCAATAGGTTGCGACTCAATACGACCGTCAACTTCCGCGCTGCGCCTGGACAAATGTTCGCCTTCACGAGTGAGTGGAACCGCGTGTCGCTGGCGGAAGGGGAGTTCACGACCAGGTTATACCGCGCGATTGCCGAAACACAATTCAACCCCAGGATCTCACTCGTCAACAACGTGCAGTACGACACGCAGAGCGCGGTCATCGGCTGGCAGTCCCGCTTTCGGTGGATTGTCAAACCGGGCAACGATTTCTATTTCGTCTACATCCACAACTGGCTGGACGATCCGGTGTTCGGTCAAACCTACACACTCGACCGCCGGCTGTCGTCGAAAGTCCTGTACACGCACAGGTTCTGACGTGTTCGCCGGAAGGCCCGGCCGGCCGAAGTCCAGTAAGGCGTTGGTGGATGGATCAGAGGTGGCCTGTAATAATCCCTGTCCCCGTTCCCACCAACCATGATCGGCGTGGTAATGGCCGACGGATGGCGTGCGATCAGCCTCGCCACAACAAGAGTGCCCTGACGCTCAAGACTGCGGCTGCGTTTTCCATGCTTCGGGGCTATAGTCGGAGCATTCCGGGTTGGAACTAAGGAACTCCACTTGTGATGTGGCAGCTGCAAAACCGGGTCACGGCGCTAGTGTCCGTTGTCCTGGTGACCGGCATCTTCATACCGCCGATGGCCGTCCACGGCCAGCAGGACGAGCTCCGCTGGCAGCTTCCGCCGGAGCGCTGGCTCGACGAGATGCCACGTGAGGTCGACCGCCGGCCGACCTTGCCTGAATACCTCGCGGAGATGTCATGGAAGACGCTCCCGGAGGAGGTGTTGCTGATCGCCGGCAGCGCCACCGCATGGCGCTGGAACGAGGAGCAGTGGTTCTCCGACTTTCGCGCAGTCAACCGGGGATTTGGCGGGTCTCGGATCGACGACACCACGCATTTTATTGATCAGATCATCCTGCCGTATCAGCCGTCGACCATCCTGTTCTACGCGGGCGACAACGACCTCTGGGCGCGGAAGCCCGTTGACGTGACGATCCGACACTTCAAGGAGTTCACCGAGAAGATCCGGGCAGCGTTGCCAGAGACGCAGATTGTGTTCGTCTCGATCCGGCCGAGCATCAGCCGGTGGGAGATCTGGCAGGCCATGCAGGAAGCCAACCGCGGGATCATCGCGATCATCGATGCCGATCCGAACCTCCACTACGCCGACATCGTGCCGGTCATGCTCGGCGCCGACGGTAGACCGCGGCGGGAGCTCCTCATCGCGGATGATCTGCATCTCACACCACTCGGGTATCGCGAGTGGGGCGGCGTCGTGAAGCCGATCATCTACGCGGCCGAGGAGCGGTATCGCCGTCTCAAGGGATGCGACCGATGGGGGTGCGGCGCCCTTCGCTGAGATTCCGTGGTGATGACCCGCGCGGTCCGTCCGGCGTTCCGCGAGCACCGTCAAGCTCGCGGCCGCCTGGCGACGTAGGCTGATGAAGAGCGCCGCGACCAGCGACCGCAGATATCCATTTTCGGCGAAATCGTCGGCCGACCGAGCCCAAGCGCTCACCACCTGGGGAGAGAAACGTGCTCTTCTCGGTATCTGGACAGCGGGGTCCCCGGTCGTGCAGAAACAGTGGCCCGGCGGACCCGGTGCGTGTAGAATCCGTCGATAAGAAGAGCAGCACAATACCACCACAACGAGAAGCTAGCAGGCCGGTAGCTCCTGTGTCCGATGGCAGAGTCGAGGGAGCAAGCGAGGGTTCACCACATGGATATTTCGAAGCCACGGCATGACGGGATCGTCGAGCAGGGCCGGGATGTAACCCGACTACAACCTGTTTTCGCCAGGCTCCCTGGCAGGCCATGGGTGTCCGGTCCCGGTTCACAGACGGATGGAACGGGACGCCGTGCTGGACTGTGGAAACGAATCGCACACAGGACAGCGGCTGCGGCCGCCGTCACGCTGCTGGCGGCGACGGCCACACTCGGTTCGGCCCAGCAGCCGGATGACACCAGTCAAGCTAGCTATACTGGCACCCAGGCCGATGCGGGAGCGGACGTCTATCAGACGGCCTGCGCCGGCTGTCATGGCTCCGATCTGCAGGGTGCGTTCGAAGCGCCGCAGATGGCCGGATCCAACTTCCAGCTCCAGTGGGGCAACCGGACAGTGGCCGAGTTGCTTCAGGTGACGCAGGAGCGGATGCCTCCGACAGCTCCCGGGTCCTTGAGCCAGGACCAGTACGAGGCGGTGGTCGCCTACCTCCTCCGTGAAAACGGCGTGCAGCCGGGCGCGGCGCCATTGTTGTTCTCGTCCACTGGGCGCGTCTTCGCTGGCGCTGGACCTATCGATCCCACCGCGGCGGCGACCGAGACCTATCCCGTCCCGGGCCGAGTCGGCAACACCCGATCCCCATATACGTCGCAGATCTGGCCAACAACCGCGGGTACGGTCTACGAGACACCGTCTGCCCACTCCGAAACCTTCCGGGCCGCGGACCGGTTCACAGCGGTCTCGGATGCCGTGTTGCAGTCCCCGCCGGCGAGCGACTGGCTGCACTGGCGCCGAACCGCGGACGGCACCGGCTATAGCCCCTTGACACAGATCAATACCGGAAACGTCGACCGCCTCCAGCTCGCGTGGGCATGGGGGATGACCGACGGCCCCAGCCAGCCCGGCGCGCTCGTCCGCGACGGCGTCCTGTTCCTGCCGAACTCGGGCAACGTCATCCAGGCCCTCGATGCGACCGATGGCACCCTCCTCTGGGAGTACCGGCACATACCCCCTGACGGCGCCAACGCGAACAACCGGCTCCGCAACATCGCGGTCTGGGAGGACATGATCTTCCTGGCGACGCAGACCGCCTTCATGGTGGCGCTGGACGCCCGGACCGGCGCCGTCCGCTGGGAGACGCAGATCGCCGACTGGCGTCTCGGTTTTTCGAACTCGTCCGGCCCCATCGTTGTAAAAGGCAAGGTGATCAACGGGATCAACGGGTGCACGCGCTTCACCTCGGAAGGCTGCTTCATTACCGCCCATGATGCCCGGACCGGGCGCGAACTGTGGCGCACGCAAACCATCGCGCGGCCCGGTGAACCCGGCGGGGACTCCTGGGGCGATCTGCCCTTCGATCTGCGGGGCGGAGCGGACGTCTGGATCGCAGGAACCTATGATCCGACACTGGATCTCATCTTCTACGGTACGGCCCAGGCCAAGCCCTGGGTCGCGGCGAGCCGTGGACTGAGCGCCGAAGACCAGACGCTCTACGCCAACTCGACGCTGGCCCTCGATCCAGACGACGGACGGCTCGTCTGGTACTACCAGCACGTGCCCGCGGAAAGCCTTGACATGGACGTGGTGTACGAGCGGGTTCTGGTGGACCTGGACGGCGAACCCGTGCTCCTCACGATTGGGAAAGACGGGCTCCTGTGGAAGCTGAACCGGCGTACCGGAGCCTTCCTGGGCATCGCGGAGACGGTCTATCAGAACATCTTCGACGTGGACCGGCAGACGGGCGCGCTCCGCTACCGTGACGACATCAGCGGGATGCAGATCAACGACTGGGTCACCGTGTGTCCCTCCACTGCCGGCGGGCACAACTGGCACTCGACCGCCTACCATCCCGGGACACAATTGCTAGTTATCCCCTTGAGCCAAAGCTGCATGGAAATCATGGGCCGGGAGGTCCGGCTGGAACCGGGTTCCGGGTCAAGCGGCGCGGATCGGGCTTGGTTTGAGATGCCGAACACGAACGGACAGCTCGGAAAGCTGGCCGCCTACGACGTGACGACCATGGAAGAGGTCTGGAGCGTGGAGCAGCGCTCCGCCTTCACGACGGCGATTGTGACCACCGGCGGCGGGCTCGCCTTCGCAGGGAGCTTCGACCGGTGGTTCAGGGCCTATGACGTGGCGACGGGTCAGGTGGTGTGGGAGACCCGCCTGCCCACGTCCAACCTGGGCTTCCCCATCACGTACGAAGTGGACGGAGTTCAGTATGTGGCGGTGCCGACGGGACGAGGCGGCGGGAGTCCGTGGAACGTGCCCAACATGCTGTCGCCAGAGCTGGCGCTGACCAATCCAGAAGGCAACCGGCACAACGGCCTGTACGTCTTCCGCCTGGCTCCGGAGTAGAATGTGGCGTTGGCGCACGACTCCCCGCTCCCCCGCCCACCAACCGGCGACATCCTGGCCGCGCTGACAGCCGAAGGGAGCACACGATCTCGGGATGACGTCAAGGGCACATCCGAAGTACAAGACGAAATATCTGGCCTGGATCCGGCCGGTGTACGAGCGCGCGCGGCATTATCAAGTTAAAGGGCAGCCGGCAGTGTAGGCTGATGCTCCGCACCCAGGCCCTGGAGTCTCTCGCCGCTGATCCAGACTCGAGGCGATCGATGGGTCGAAAGGAACGCGCGCGGATCGTGACGGACTTCTCCACCGATCGGGTCGTAAACCTCTACATCGAATCCTTCGCCAGCATCCCCGCTCGCCCATGACGCGACGTCGATTACCACGGCGCTTGCTCACCATACTCAGGTACGCCACCAGCCTGATGCTGCTGGCGCTCCTCTTCGTCTTCGTCGACCTCGACACCGTCCTCGAGCTGCTGCCAGGAGTCGATGTGAGGCTCCTGCTCCTGGTGGTCATATTGGAGTTATTCGACCGAGTGCTGCATGGTTGGCGCTGGGTCTTGCTGTTACGAGTCAAACTGAAAGACATCCCTGTACGGGTGTTGTTCCAGGTCCATTTTATTTCCAACTTCCTGGCCCACTTCCTGCCCTTCAACGTCGGCAATGATGTAACACGTGTAATCAGCATCGCCAAGTACTCCGGAACCACCGTCGAGCCTGTGTCCTCGGTTATCCTCGACCGCGTCATCGGCTTCGCCGCGCTCCTGCTTCCCGTCGCACTGATTGTGGTTGCCGGCGTGATCTGGCAACTCCCGATCATCGGTCCAGCGGAGACCTGGACCCTGACAGCCGCGCTGGCAATCCTGGCGCTGTCGGCATTTTTCTTCTGGAAGGGCGGACTGCTAGACCAGCTGCTTGCCCTGGCGAAGAACCGGATCCGTGCCCGGTTGCTTCTCCAGATCGTCGAAGTCTACGACGCATGTGTCAGCTACCGGATGTATCGACGGTCGCTGGTCGCCGTCTTCTGCATTCTGCAAATCAGCGTCGTCATCGGCATTCTAACCACCTATCTGACGGCGGTCGCGCTGGGCATCGATGTCCCGATCATCTACTGTGTTCTCTTCGTTCCACTCATCTCCTTTCTCGGCTCGTTGCCCATCTCGGCGAACGGCATCGGCATCGCTGAAGGTGGCTTCGTGTTCTTTTTCTCACAGGTCGGTGTGTCACCCGCCGAAGCGCTGGCGCTTGCCTTGGTCATGCGCGTCGTCATGATCGTCGTAACATTACCAGGGGCTGTCTGGCTGGCCGTCGAGGGGTGGCCCGTGAGGCCGGAGTCACCCTCGCTTCCCGATGAGCCCGTGACGCCCGCACACAGACCTGAACAACCAGCATCTTGATCGTTCTCACGATCTGGCGAGGCCCATGAACTTCACGATCGGATTCGAAAAAGAAGATCTCGCGACGCTCCACTCCTATTGGGATGAAATCATTGCCGCCCAACAGTGGTCCGAGGGCAAATTCACCGCTCTTTTTGAAGAGCGCTGGTCCCAATACAATCGCGCAGGCTCGGTCGCGCTCTCCAGCTGGACCGGCGGCGCGCTGGCCGCTCTGGAGTATTTTGACGTCAAGGGTCGCACCGTGCTCTGCCCGTCGAATACCTTCATGGCGACTCCCCTGAGTGTGATCAAGGCCGGTGGGAACGTCGAGTTCGTGGACTGCAACAGGAGCGACCTGTGTATGTCGCTTGATGATCTGGAGGCCAAGATCGATACGCACAATCCTCGAGCCGTCTGGCTCGTACACATCGGCGGCCATATCGCATTCCAGGCCGACGGCATCGCGGAGCTGTGCCGCGACAGAGGAATCATCCTGCTCGAAGATTGCGCCCACGCGCATGGGGCCGCATGGAACGACCGGAGACCTGGTTCATGGGGCGATGCAGGTGTGTATTCGTTCTATGCCACGAAAACGATCAGCACGGGCGAGGGAGGCATGCTCGTCACCAAGCATCCTGACCTGGTCGAGTTTGCCAGGCACTACAGGAACTACGGCAAGCCGGACCACCATGTTCAGGGATTGAACTACCGAATGAACGAGTTCACCGCCGCCATCGGGTGCGTCCAGGCCCAGAGACTCGACGAGATTGTGGCGTGGAAGAATGACTACGCCAGAACCACGCTGGACCCGAGGTATCGCGCTAGGCTCACGCTGCCACCTGGCATGGTCTCCGGCTACTACAAGTACATTGTCTTTGAGCCGATAGACAAGTCCACTGGCAAGGTGTACGACCAGCCGTGTCACAAGCTATTGGGCCGCGACGGCGCGCTGCCGAATACCGAGTGGGCCGCTGAGCACCACTGGTGCGTGCCGCTGTATTACAAGGGGTGAATGTGGAGCGACCTGCAGGAAGTGTGGCGTGATACCTGATGCGAGTGACCGACACCGCGACATGAATCGGTATTACGAGGAGTGGTGGGAGAATCCAAGCGACCCGCGAGATTTCGTGTTCAAGCAGCTCAATGCTCTAGTCATGGAACGGCTCCCGGATGGCAAGAAGTAGACCGCACTGGATGTAGGATCGGGTAATGGCACCATCGTCTCGATGTTGCGGCAGCGAGACTACGCGATCGCCGCGGTGGAATTGGGTGAGACGTTTGCGCAGGGTTTGAGAAAGAACTTCCCACAGGCACGGGTCATCGAAGGAGACGCCAACATAATCGAGGTCAGCGGACGTTTCGATGTAACGACGGCGATTGAGTTCGTTCAGAACCTGGATGAGACGAGCGTTCGGAAGTTCCTCGCGCGCACCGCTCAGGCGACGTCCTCTGTTGTCATCAGCGTCTCGAACAGACAGTCGATTCACGGTCTGTGGGTTGCATACCGACGATTCCAGAAGTCGTTTGTGCACACCTACACTCCCAAGCAGATCGAAGCGATGCTCGAGGACGCTGGCTTTGTCGTGACATACCGCAAGGGCGTCTGGCTGCTGACACCGATTGCCCTGCTGCCTGATTTTCGATTGCCACTCATACCGGCCTGGTTTGCCAGGATTGTGAACCTGATTGGCGACAGGGTGTTTCCGCGACTGTGTCACCTCTATTAGCTTGAAGCACGCAAGAGAGTTAACGAATGACGGTGGTCGACGATGGAGTGTCTTGTGGTGATGGCGCGGCAGTCATGTTCAGTGAAGGCAGTGAAATAGGGCGGCTCGGGGTTCGATGCGCCCGTCTCCGGTGTGCGATGTACTGGCGAACCGGAATAGCGAGGGGTTGACGATGAACGTAGGGGTTATCGGGGCTTCTGGTTTTATTGGGTCGCATGTCGTGGACAAGCTCATCGACGCGGGCCACGACGTGACGGCGTTCGACATCATGACGCCCCATCGAAATGACGTGCGTCATATCAACATCGATGTCCTCGACCTCACCAGAACGGTTGTGGCGCTGGCCGGTCGATATGACGCGGTCTACCACCTGGCGGCCATGGCGAATGTCAACGACGTGTACCGCAACCCCGTTGAAGCGGGCCATGTCAACGTGATGGCGGTGGCCAACGTCCTGGAGGCGGCACGGCGAAACGAGGTTGGACGAGTCGTGCTGGCAAGCACCGTATGGATATATGACCTCGCCGCCGGCGATGACGTCGATGAGGACACGCAGCTCATGCCACGGAAGGTGAGTCATGTCTATACCGCAACCAAGCTGGCTGCAGAGTCGTACTGCTGGGCGTATCAGAATCTCTACGAGACGCCGGTCACGATCTTGCGCTACGGTATCCCCTACGGTCCTCGGGCGCGTGGCGGCACCGTGATGGCGGCGTTCGTCCAGAGGGCGCTCAAGGGAGAGCCGCTGACCATCAACGGCAGCGGCAAGAACACCCGGAACTATGTCTATGTCGAAGATCTGGCTGAGGGGAACGTAGCCGCGTTACAAGAGATCGCGAGGAACAGAATCTACAATCTCGAGGGCAAACGCCCCGTGACGATTCTCGAGGTGGCCCAAGCCGTGAAGAAACTGGTCCGTGATGTGCCCATCGAGCATCGGGAGGCCCGAGAGGGTGACTTCAGTGGGCGAACGATCTCCGCCGAAAGGGCCGCCCGTGAGCTGAAGTGGGAACCAAAGGTAGACATTGAGGAAGGCATCGAGCGGTACGTCGCCTGGTATCGCACTCAGGAGAACAAGGGGCTCTAACGAGGCCGACTGACGACATCGTCAGGCCCACCCGACACTCGGCTCTACCGGTCGCACTCAGACGTGGCTAGAGAGCCATGGCACGCGAATGGCCTCGAAACCGTGCAACACCGAGAGATTGCCGAGGAGCAGCAGCGGCCATGCCCACCGCCCGCGTGGCAGGAGCACGTTGAACGCGATGCTCATCGGCAACACGACGCGAGTTGTCGCGCCCGGGTATCCCGCCCAGACGCTCTCGCCCAGAAAGGCCATCAAGACCACGAACGGCACACCCGCACGCCACCAGGGATGCTCTGGTCTGGGACGAACGAGCAGGAATACCGCTTGTGTCGTCAGACTGACGAGCGCGTAGACGTTGAATCGGGCGAAGGACCCCCACCCCTCGTTGTGAAGCTCCTCTAGGGTCTCGACCCATTTCTCGTAGTACCCGGACAGCGGCGTGGCGAAGTTACGCGAGCCGCCCGCCAGCCCGACGAGGTCAATGGTATAGACGTAGGCGATCCAGACCGTCAGCGGCGCGAGTAGAATTCCGGCGCGCAGGAGCAGCCCCCCGAGCGCCTCTCGCGTGATCTCGCGCAGCTGACGGGGCAGCACGATCCCCGCTATCAGCACGTTGGTCTCGCGGGTCAGTCCCGCGAGGCCCGCGACCGCCGCCGCTAGGTACGGCCTCCCGGTCTCGATCGCCAAGACCGCCAGGGCGATCAGTAACACACTCGGACCGTCCAGCAGTGCAAAACGCGCGGAACTGATCATCCCGTAGCTAAAGACGCACCCGAGCCAGCGCAGGAAGTTCTGCGGGCTATCGGGGGGAAGCCACCGACAGACGACCACGGCGAAGATTAGCCAAGTGAAGACGTTCTGCACGGCGTAGATCTGAATCACTCGCGACGGATCGCCGAAGCCGAGGACATGAGCTGTCATCGAGAACAGAGTGCGGCGCGCCCGGTAGCTGCCGACGACCTCGCGTGTCGCAGGGTCCAGCAACAACGGGTCGATAGAGGCCAGCGCGTAGAACTGCCCGTCGTAGCCGGTCGAGTCCTCGTTTACGTGGTGTGGCACGCGTTGCAGTGTGGGCGGCGCGGTTTCCTCGAAGACCGAGCCGAACTCGATCAGCCGCGTGAAGCCGGTCTCGGGGTCGTAGAACTGGGCGACCGAGAACAAAAACAGTACAGCCGTGACCACGTACAACCCCATAACAACCCGGCGCCAGACGAGAAGGAGGTCCGTCGTCATCGCATCAAAGGACCGTGGGCCCTGCCCACATCGCCGAAGATGGTGGTGACGGCGTCGTGCCAGAGTGGGAAGCCTGTGGAGAGAGGCATGGTCTGCTGGGCCGCGGATCGGGTCATTCTACGCCAGGGGATCACCGACTCCACCGCCAGAGACAGAAACACCCTGCCACCGGCTACGAAACTACTCCACCGTCCGGCACAGAAGTGCCAGACAGAGCCTACGCCGACTCAGCGGGTCTGTCGTGCCAAAGGGCCCCTGGGGGGCTGGGGGCTGGCGAAGTCCATGCGCCAGATGTCCGGGTTCAGAGTGTTCCACTACCCACGGGCTCCCTCCAGAGCCAGAGGCCATCGGTACGGGTCTGGTGACTGTTGCCATCTCACGAGCGGGAACCGGCAGTTGTCTCATCTATACTGAACCCTGACATGGCCACGGAGGGAAAGCGCGAGTGGCTCGCTCGCGTCATCGCAAGAGGCTGCCACTGGCTCTCGTTGCGATCGGTCGAGTGCCGGTTGCTGTTCGAGGACATCGGCGCTCGCCTGCTGCTCAGCGACGAGCGGGGTCGGTTTCCCCAGCCCCTCAGGGCGGCCGAACCGGTCTACACCCCTGAGGAGCTGGCGGGACGAACCGACGAGTTCAATGTCGCCGCGGAGGACTACTTCCTTCGAAGTGACCGCGACTTCCTGATCGGCAAACCGTTCAGCGACCGGCTGTTCTTCGCCCGCCACCTGTTCGACCTCGGGGTGCTGTTCCACTGGCTGCGGATCATCCCCGGCGACGTGGTCCTGGATATGGGGGCGGGTTCCTGTTGGCTGTCGCACCAGCTCAACCGTTACGGCTGCAAGACCATCTCGGCGGACGTCTCGGCTACCGCCCTCGGCATCGGCCGTGAGCTGTTCGAGTCTGACCCACATACGAACTGGAAGGTGGAACCGGAGTTCGTCGTCTTCGACGGCCACCGGCTGCCACTCGAAGACGACTCAGTCGACAGAGTGATCTTCTATGATGCCTTCCACCACATCCCCAACACCGAGGCGGTCCTCGGTGAGATGGCGCGGGTGCTCCGCGACGGCGGCATCATCGGCATGCGTGAGCCTGGCCGCTACCACGCGGGCGCCGAGAAGAGCCTGGCCGAGGGGCGCGAGTTCGGAGTGCTCGAGAACGACATCATCATCGAAGAGATCGAGCGAATCGGACGACGGTGTGGCCTGAACCGCACGACGATCGTGCCGCTGACCCTCACAGAATCAATCGAGGTCGCAGCCTCAGAGCTCGGTGGGTTCATGCGGGCCCGCAACCTGCGGAGCTTGTGGAAACCGCTCTGCACCGCTCTGGTCGAGACCAACTTCCTCTTGATGTACAAGGGCGAGCCGCTGCCGGACACACGCCGTCCCAGGTTTCTCCAGGCCCGCATCGTGCCACAAGTCGAGGACGACCTGCTGCGCGTGCAGGTCGGGCAGCCTGCCTCGCTGACGCTGAGGGTCGAGAACACCGGTGACACCCTCTGGCTGGCCGACACGACCGGGCAAACCGGTTGGACCCGGCTCGGCATCCGGCTCCACGCCGCCGACCTGGCGGCGAGCCTCATCGACGGCGAGTGGCAGCGGGCGGCGCTGCCGTGCGACATCGGGCCAGGCGACGCCGTCACGGTTCAGGTTGCGCTGCCGGTACTCGACACCCCGGGCGACTACCTCCTGGTGTTCGACATGGTGGCTGAAGGCGTCGCCTGGTTCGCCGACGTCAACTCGCCAACGGCGCGGCTGGGCCTGCGCGTGATCCCGGTCGATACCTGATCCCGGTGGCCGGAGTCGCTCCGACTCACCGAGTCCTTCTAGGCGCCAGCCTTAGCCAATTCGCCGGCACTAGCGCTTCGGCGAGACCTGGCCGTTACCCGGACGGGATGCAGCACCGGCCGAACGCAGCGGGGCTTTCCTAGATGTAGTCCCAGAAGGGAACGCGCAGCACTTCCAGCCCCGGCAGGACCGAGAGGTTGCCAAGAACGAAGAGTGGCCAGAACCAGCGGTTCCTGGGCAACACGGCGTTGAACGCGAAGGTCATCGGCAGGAGCACACGCGTGACCGCCCCCGGGTAGCCTTCCCACACGGCCGGACCCAGGAAGATCATCAGCACCACGGACCCCAGCCCGGCGCGCCACCATGGGTTACGCCAGTCGCGAACGGCCAGCAGCACGGCGCTCTGCGTCGTCAAGCCAACCATGGCATACAGGCTCAACCGCGCGTACGAATCCCAGCCCTCGTCACCCAGTGCCGCGTACGTCAGGCTCCAGTTCCCGAGGTAGCCGGCCAACGGTGTGGCGAAGTTCCGGCCGCCACCCACGCCCTCAATGCCGAGGGTCGCGGCCACGTAGAGCATCCACAGGGAGAGCGGGCCGGCGACCATGAGTCCCCAGACGCACAGGTCCCGCCACCCATAGCGCTTTAGACCGTCCGGTACGATCAGGACGGCGCTCCACAGTAGGTTGACGTCCTTGGCAAGACTCGCCAGTCCGACGAGCCCGGCCGTGCGTCGTAACCGGCCTCGTTCGATCGCGAGCACGCCGATCGCCAGCAGCAGCATGCTCGCTCCATCGGGTACGGCCGCGATCACCGAGATGACCATGCCATGGCTGAACATGCAGCCGAACCAGAGGCACAGACTCTGGAGATCTCTCGGTGGGAACCAGCGGCAGAGTACCCACGCGAGCAGGAGCCAGAGGATGACGTATTGGGTCGCGTAGGCCTGCAACACCCATCGGGGTTGACCCAGGCCGAGGAGAAAGGCGGTCCAGGAAAAGAAGATTCGTCGCGCTCGATACGCCGGAGCGTCGAGGGCGTCACCGAGTGCCGGATCGCGCAGGAGCGGGTCAACCGCCAATTGCGCGTAGAACTGGCCATCATAGCCGGCTGAATCATCCTCGATGTAGTGCGGAACAGCACGGACCGATGGCAGCACCCGATCTTCGAACTGCTCGCCGAACCGGATGAGCACCGTCATGCCGGCTGCCGGTTCGTACAGCTTGGTGATTGAGATGACAAAGAGCGTGAGCAAGGCCAGGTAGGCCACTAGAACCCGGCGCGACCAGACCCGCTCCCAAGCTCGGGGCAGCGTGGAGGGGGCGGACCGGACGACCGAGCGGGCAACGGCGGGCAACGCCGGCGCGTAGAGCAGCACGACGCACAGGGCGAACGTGTGCGCCGCGAGCAGCACGCCAAAACTGGATATCCACGGCGCGACGAGAACCGCTATCAGCAAGAGCACAACGAGCGATGCCAGCGCCAGGTAGGTGCCCCGGACGAATTTATTCCGCAGGGTATCAAGCGGAATGCCTGGAAACAGCATCAGGATGGCGAACACGGTGAGGGACGCCAGCACAGCGGGGCGATCGGCGGGTCGGGCCGATGCAGGAACCACCACGAACTCGAACAAACCTCGTGAGAATCCGTAGATGTTCGCAACTTCGAGAAACGCGAGCAGCCATCCGTCTCCATCACTGGTAAGGGTGAGGTCGTCACCGGGGGACAGCGCGTCGCTATTCTGAAGGACAAGATCGACCCGAGTCTCTCGGTCGCCCGCAAGTGAGACCTCCGCGACCGTGGTGCCGTTGGCGGCGACCCGCAGGACGCGTGTCTCCGGACGCTCGTTGGAGACCCGCAAAACGAGTGCCGCCGGCTGCCCGGCCAGTGGGGAGAGATCGGGCAGTTGAACGGTGATCGTGCCTTGAGCGTTACTGTGCTGGCCGCGCACGACGTGGAGCCGCTGGGCCTCGAAGTCGTCGTACACGCGCCCATGGAGGACGACGGCGCACAAGACCGCGAGCAGCAGGGCGACGAAACGAGAGCGGGAAAGTCGACTAGCCGTTTACTGGATCTCCATGGCGGCGCGCGGGTGCGCTCGGCCGGACATAATAACCCGGCAGCGATCGGAACCCGGGCTCGATCCGCGTGTGACGGATGTCGGCATCCCGGTGCGGCTGGCGGTTCGCTGCGACCGTCAGGGTATACGCTATACTATGACGGCTCGACGACCCCATCCGCGCCATTCAGGCAGCCACGAACCCCGTGCGACTCTCCATTGTCGTTCCCGTCTACAACGAGCGGGCCACTATCGCCAAGGCGCTGGACCGCGTGCTGGCCGTTGATCTCGAGAAACAGATCATCGTGGTCGACGACGGGTCGACCGACGGAACCGCGGAGTGGCTCGAACAGTGGGCTGGGGGCCAGCCGGACTGGGTCACGATACGCCGGCACGAAATCAACGCTGGAAAGGGGGCGGCGGTTCGCACCGGTCTCGTCGAGGCGACAGGCGACTACGTCATTATCCAGGACGGCGACCTCGAGTACGACCCGCGCGACTACGCCAGGCTCCTGCCGCCGCTCGTCGAGGGCCGCGCGAGTGTGGTCTATGGGTCGAGGTTTCTGGGGAACAACCCGAGCATGTTCTTCACACAACGCGCCGGCAACGTGCTGCTGACGTGGCTGACGAATCGGCTCTACGGGTCGTCGCTGACCGACATGGAGACCTGCTACAAGCTCTTCGCGAGGGAGGTCATCGAGGGGATGACTATCACGTCGAATCGCTTTGACCTCGAGCCGGAACTGACGGCGAAAGTACTGCGGCAGGGGCTGGAGATTGTCGAGGTGCCGATCTCGTATACGGGGAGGCCCTATGCCGAAGGCAAGAAGATCAACTGGCGCGACTTCGTCGCGGCGGTCGGGACACTCGTCCGGCTCCGGTTTTGATGGCGGCCCTGAAGGTCCGGGCGGGCAGGCCGGACGGCGCTAAGCCACACGGCACCATGACGTCACGAGTCTTCGGTCGCCTGACGCTTCGAACGCCATCCCTGTGCGGCAGTCTTATGCTCGTGCTGGCCGTCGCCGGCTGCCAGCAGCCCGACGCGGCGCCCCCGGTAGCGACGCCAGCCCTTCGATTGGATCGGGCGCGGGTGCCACAGGGCGGACCCCTGGAGATGACCTACCGCTTCAGCGTCGCCGGGGACGCCCCCGAGTTCAACGACCACTACGGGGTGTTCGTGCATTTCTTCAACGCCAACGGAGAGTTGATGTTCACCGACGATCATGACCCGCCGGTTCCGACGACGGACTGGGAGCTTGGCCAGGAGATTGTCTACGACCGGTGGATGGTCCTGCCGCTGTATCCCGACTACATCGGCGAGGTCACGGTTGCAGTGGGACTGTACTCGGTCGCGCAGGGCAACCGGTTGCCGCTCGCCGGCGACGATATGGACCAGCGTTCGTACCGCGTCGCAACACTCGAGATCGCACCGCCCGCCGAGAGCGTTGTGCTGACATTCGAGGACGGCTGGAACCCGATCGAGACGATACCGGAAGATCCCCAACGGGAGTGGCGGTGGACGACCGACCGTGCGACCATCTCCTTCGAAAATCCACGCGTCAATAGGCAGCTTCATCTGGAGATGAAAGGGCGCCCCGAGCTGTTCGAACCACCGCAGGTACTGACGTTGACCATCGAGGACCTGGTGCTCGCCACCCTCGAGATGGCATCCGACGAGATCAGCCACTACGTCGTCCCGGTGTCGGCTGCCAGCCTGGGTGACGCCGAGACCGTAACGGTGGCCTTCAACGTCGACCAGACCTTCGTGCCATCGGTGGTGACCAGCGGAGAGAACCCCGATGGGCGGGAGCTTGGTATCCAGGTCTTCTACATGTTTCTAGATGAGTCATAGCGCCGCGTGCTGGAATAGCGCGATCCTCTGGTCTTGATTGTAGGAAGCCAGCCCGGTCACGGCGGCAGCCGACCGACCACGAACAGATGCCCGTTCCAGATCGACGGCCGCATCCACTGGATGTATCGGAAGCGCCTGGCCAGATGCTGGATACTTCGAGCCTCAGCGTGCGCCACCGCGAACCCGTGCCGACCGAGGATGTCGCGCACCTCAGCTAGGGTGAACTCACGATTATGTCGGCCGTAGACGCCGTGCTCGGAGTACCCCTCCCAAATGCTCTGGCCCAGCGCGAGAAAGTAGAGGTTAGTCAAACGCGTGGCGTTCGGGGTCGACACGATGACGTAGCCACCGGGCCGGAGAACCCTGGCGATTTCGGCCACGACCCTATCGGCGCTCAGCAGCAGGTGCTCGAGCACCTCGCAGAAGAGCACGCAATCGAAGCTGTCGTTCGGGTAGGGGAATGGATTGCGTTCGACGTTAAAATAACGGAATCGAAAGTCCACCCGCTCGCCGTTTAGCTCCGCGACATGTGTCGACTCGATCGCGTTGGTGTCGTCGCCAAAAAAGTTGACGAGCTCGAGCTCCACATCGAGCCGCCACCTAATGAGCAGCGTCATGATGTACGGATTGGCACCGAGTTCGAGCACCCGCCGTCCGCCTTGCCGGTGCAGGTCCGTGAGCAGGCCCAGGACCACCTGGATACGCTCCTACCCGTCGGACACATACCGCTCGAGCTTCGCCTGATCCTTAAACACACCGCGCAGGCGGAGGACCTGTTCGCGCTCGGTATCGGGGTTAACCTTCACTGCCACCGTGGGGTGCCTCCAGGCCGCGCCGCCCACCTAACCCGGTCGACTCGCCGATCGGCGTGGACCGCGTCTACGACCCGAGGATGCTTCGCTCGGCGTAGTGGTTCCAGCCGAAGGTTTCCTTGATGGCCATCACATAGTCGAACCCACCCTGCTGGCTGGCGCCGAAAGCAACGTTGAACGCCGCCGGCAACACCGCGTGTCCCTCGAACTCCTCGTTCCAGGACCCGACGGTGAAGATCGGTGCTGGCATGGTCACGGTTCCGACGGTCCTGGGAAACTCCTGCGGAAGATACGTCTCGCTGTAATAGCGAGCCAGCCGCTTCAGGTAGCTGGCATAAGCGTGGCGGGTCGCGGTCAAGGTGGGCATGCCGTGTTTGGCGAGGCCACCGGCGAGGCTTGGAATGATCAAAACTCGCTGTCCGGTGAAACGGCTCCGAATCTGCCGCGCCGCCCTGACGGCGCGCTCTAGACGACGTTGCTGAAAGGCACCGTACGCCTCGTTCATCGTGAACGGCGTCGCGCTCGGCTTGAGATTCGCGGCGTGATAGCTAAATAGCGCGTCGAAATTGCTGGCCCGGCTCACACGGTCAAGCGATGGCTCGACGGACGAACCCAGCTGTAATAACTCTTCCCCGACAAGATACGGATGCTCGCCGTACACCCCCCTGAACGCATCGCGCACCACGCCGACCACATGGCTGATCCGATCGAACTCCAACTCGTCATCAGCGTTCAGCCCCCACGAGTGAGACCCGAAGACAAAGATCACCGGACGACCGCGGAGATGGAAAACCCGCGTCGCATGTTGGTCGCGGGCCGCGACTAGCGTCCTCGCCATCGCTTCGAAATCGGCCACCAGCAGGCTGGTGATTTCCGGCTGTCGAAAGTCGTTCCGACCGTGCCTCGTAGGCAACGCCAGCGCGTTCTCGTAGAGCAGGGCAACATACCGCGTCGCGGCGTTCGCCGCCGCGAAGTAGCCGGCGTCGTAGTTCTGTAGCAGACTCGGCCTGACCCGCGGTGGCATCCAGCTGAGGGCATCGACCGTGACGCCGAACTCATTCTTGAGCTGGTTGAACTCCTCTTCCACCCGCGGATCGTTCGACAGGTAGTCGCCGTTCAAATACTTGACCGTCTGCAGGAGTAGCGGGCGCTGGACGGTGTCATACCAGCCGTAGTGCCAGGCCACTGTGATCGGGCGTGGAATGTCGACCGTCAGGCCATTACCGAAGAGCTCGATCGTCCGTAACACGGCGTCGACAGCGTCCTGGTCGACCTGCGCTCGACCGAAGATATCGGCCCGATAGTCGTACCCGGTGTTGGGCTCAACCTTGAATCCCCGCGACGTGAACAGCGCTCGCTGCATCACCTCGATGTCCCTACCACCGAGCTGTCCGTCTCCGTCCACGTCGGCGACATACGTTGGCAGGGTATCGCCGCCTGGAGCTTGCGCACGGAGCCACGCCTCCATGCCGCCCACCAGGCCGAGGGTGCCGAGACGCAGAAGTGACCGCCGATCGAGCATACCTGCCGTCATCGTGTGGCTCGAACCAACCGGGAATAAAAAGGGGCGCTATGCCCAGGGGTACTCAATAAACCGCTGATCTCCGAGCCGTCGATCATATACGCATCGGTGACGTCGAGCTACAACCGGAACTCTGCGGAGCACGGTTCTGCCTGGTGACCCGGCCGATCTGGCCGACTGGCGTGTAGCGCAAACCAGGGTACAATGCTGGCCGAGGGCAGAGCGATTCGTGGTGAATTCCAGGAGCATCGCGGCCGATTTTACGTGCCGCACCGCCCCACCGCCGGTCTCGCCACCGGGGCCGGCGTCTGAAACCATCCCCTAACGATGGCGGTAGACAGGGCATGACGCGTGCCAGCTGGTGTCCGCGTTACATGCCACCATGGAGATTCAGTAAACGGATAGCCGAGTAGCACATCCGAGTTTCGTTGCGCTGGCGCTTGCGATCTTCTGCGCTGTCGTCCTGCACGAGCGTGTCTACGACGACTTCGAACGCCAGCGCGTCCGGGTCTCGATCGGCCCGCAGGCCGCAGCGCTCGGCGCCGTCACGGTCCCCCTGCCTGACCTCTCCGGCTTGGCCGGACAACCAGCGGCGCTCATCCTGCGTCTATCCAATGAAGGTCCGACGACGCGAGTCGCGCGTGTCGCCGTCGGTAGCACCACGGTCGCTGACGTCTCTCTCACACCCGATCGCGTGACCCGCATCGACCTCGGTCTTCCAGACAGCACCGTGCTGTCGGATGACACCCTGACGCTGACCAGCGACGGAGACGGGTGGTCTCTTACGTATGTCGAGGTCGCGAACGTCCACGGATTCTCAAATGGCCTGTTCGAGTTCGTGGTCACGCCGGCATCGGCCAGTGCCTCCGATCGCCCCGGGAGTCTGACGACTCTCATGGTATTCGTCGTCCTGCTGCTGCTCCCTGGAATTTCTGGCCATCTGGTCAGGAACAGACTCGCCAGACGGGCCCATCTGGTAATGGCATCACTGTTCCTCTTGTTCCTCGTGACGGTGCTCATCGCCCCATGGGTGTCCAACTTTTCGGTCTTGCTCTCAGTTCACACCTTCGTCTTGTGTCTCACGGTGCTGTACTACCCGATGCTACGAGTCATCTCAGTGGGCATCTTCAGAACCGCCGCACCGACGCTGCACCGGGTCTGGGCACGGGTGTGGGCGCGTCGCATCCAGGTGCTCTACCTGGCGTCGACTGTGCTGTTTGTCTCCACCGTCGCCAAGCTGTACGAACCGGAAACCGGCCTGACCGTGCTCATCCGATTCGGGGATGCGTTCGAGGATCGGGTGCTGCCCTCGGTCCGCGCTGTTCCGCGCTACATCGAAGAAGATTCAGCCGGCTATGACGGCCAGTTCTACGCACAGCTGGCGACAGACCCGTTCCTGCTCGACCCGGCGATTGGCGAGGCGCTCGACTCACCGGCGTATCGAGCGCGCCGGATCCTCTTCTCCTGGACGGCCTACCTCCTTGGCCTGGGCCAACCCCGCTGGGTCATCCACGCCTACGCTATGCAGTACATCGGCGTCTGGCTCTTGCTGGCGTGGGTGCTCTGCCACTGGTTCCCACCGAGAGATCTCCGAAGTCTGTGCCTCTGGTCCGGCTGCATGTTCAGCCATGGTGTGGTCGTCTCGGTTACCTCGGCCCTTCCAGATGGACCGAGCATGCTGCTGCTCGCTCTCAGCGTGCTCGCGATCGAGCGAGGCCGGGCGCAACGCGCGGCAGGTCTCGTCGGGCTGGCGGGTCTTGCCAAGGACATCAACCTTCTCTGGAGCGCCGTCCTGATCGTACCGGACGGTCTGAAGCGCTATGGTTGGCGAGACCTGTGCGTCTGGGGGGGGCTGGTCGGCGGTCCTATGTCGGTGTGGATGCTCTATCTCCTGGTCGGCGACCACGAGTTCGGGAACTTTGCCGGGCTCCGGAACTTCGGGGCACCGTTCACCGGCTATGCGGAGAAATGGAGCGTGACGTTGGCCGAGCTCCGCGGCGGGACCTGGGACAGTTTCACGCGTGCCAACCTGTATACAATGATCGGTTTCACGACACAGGCGGCCGTCCTGCTAGTCGTTCGAGACTGGCGTAACCCGTGGTGGCGCGCCGGAGCGGGGTCGGTGGTGCTGATGACGTTCCTGGGCCCGGCGGTGTGGGAAGGGTCCCCAGGGGCGTCGACACGTGTGCTCTTGCCGATGACCTTCGCGTTCAACGCCGTGCTGCCACGTAACTACTCGTTCTGGCCGCTCTTCTTTCTAGGCAATCTGTCGGTCCTGGCGGCACTGGAAACGCTGCGGCTGCCATACCTATGACGTCGCCTGGAAGAAGTATCCTGGTGACAACAGGCCAACGCGACGTGGCTCGCGGCTGATCTGCCTGGCTGTGATTTCGCGACGCGGGTGGTCGCCCCATCACAATTCGGTTCGCATCCAGGCAGAGGCGAGGCTATCCGCGTACTCGTTCCAGCGGTTCCCGGAGTGAGCGGCGATCCAGATCAGCTCGCACGTCGGGTGCGACCGGTAGAGGGCCAGCAACTCCTGCACCATCTCCAGGTTCTTGATGGGGCCGGATTTCCGCTTCCAGCCTTTCTGCTCCCAGCCAGGCGCCCATTTCGTGATGGTGTCCACACACAGACGGCTGTCGGTCAGGACGTCAGCGGCCGTATCCTCCGGCAACATCTTGAAGGCCTCGATCAGAGCCTTGAGTTCCATGCGGTTGTTGGTCGTATCTGGATCGTGACCGTGCATCTCTGACTGGATCTCGCCGTCCTCCACCCACACAACTCCCCAGCCGCCCGGACCCGGATTCGGCACAGTGCTCCCATCGGTGAACACTCCGGAACCCTGACCGTCACGGTACTTCGCGAGCACCTCGGCAACGGTCAGATTCTCCTCGCGCAGAGAACCGCCACGATCAGATTCTCCTCGCGCAGGACTGCGCCGCTGCCGCGGGGCGTGCCCCAGCTTGTTCGGGGAGTGTTCCCGGCAGTACTTCGGGTGCCAACCAGGGTGCTTGTCGATCGCCGCTTGATCGATCTCGAAGGTCGTACCGCAAACACCGCATTGGAAGCGAGCCATGCTCGAAAGGATACGTTAGCGCGCAGCCTCAGTCGCACGTAGAGCGGTGCCGCCAAGGATGATTACCAGCGGTAGTTCGACGCGTGCGTCTCATCACTAACACCCTTTCCCACCCCCGATCGCGTTTCAGCGACTAGAAGACAGCGAATGCACTGACAATGGACCTCAGATGCGCTATGGAGGGTCTTTGATCTGGTGATGGACAAACCGCGCAGGCGGCAGGCTGGGAAGGACCGCCTGAGGCAAGAAGGACTCGACAGGCTCGAACGGACAACAGCCGACGACAGAACCGAGGCCAACGCAGACAACACACGAAGGCGTGGCACGGACCATCTGGGCGCGAGCCCACGCGTTGAGCGAATCCGCGCCACAGCCTAACTCAGACTCCATGGCCGAGAGGCGACCCACCGGGATCTAAGAGGGCCCACCTGTTCGTCAGCCATGAGCTTGCACGGCGTATGCTGTCCTCAGCCGACGGATCCGGCGTCGTCTCTACCGCGGTGGCAGAGCGAAGCTGAGGATCAGGTCGCCACCACGGCGGCCTCTGTCACCGCCACCCGACGCAACCGTCACGAACTGCTCGCCGTTCACCATGTACATTGAAGGCGACGAAAAGACTCCAGCGCCGGTGTTGAACTGCCAGAGCTTCTCGCCTGTCTCGGCGTCGAAGGCAAAGAAATAGCCGGCTATATTGCTACCGGTTCCCGCGAAGACGACGCCGCCGGCGGTCACGACCGACCCGGCCTGCCCATAGCCTTCGAAGATCTGTCGCCACACGAGTTCGCCCGTCGTCGGATCATAGGCGGAGAAGTAGCCATCCGCCGGCTCGAGGCCGGCGAGGGCCCTCGCGCCACCGGAAGGTCGGTCTATGGCATTGACGTACAACAGGCCGGTTTGCGAGCTATAAGAAATAGGCCCATAGCTCGCGCCGCCGCCGGCGCGGATATTGTTCGGCGAATACGGGGTGTACTGCGGCACGAGCACTCGGCCATCAAGAACATCTGGTGGGATATTGATGGGGAAGATCGGTGACACCGGCTCCATGCGCTCGCCGTCGGCCTTATGGGGAATCGGCTGGGTGGGCCAGGGCTGCTCCCCCTCCGTCTCGGTCTCGGTGGGCACCGGCATTTCGATGATCGGATGGACGGGCTCTCCCGTTTCCCGGTTCAGAATATAGAGCCACCCGTTCTTGTTCGCCTGTGCCAGCGCCTTGACCGGTTCGCCGGCGACCTCCATGTCGAAGAGGATTGGCTGCTGGCCATTGTCGAAGTCCCACACGTCGTGGTGCACCTGCTGGTAGTACCACCGCAGCCGACCATTCTCGAGAGACAGGGCAAGGATCGAGTCGGTGAACAGATTTATGCCAGCCCGCTTTGTACTGTCTCCGAACGGGTTGCCGACGGCGACATAGAGCATGCCCAGCTCGGGGTCGATCGACGGCGTCTCCCAGATCCCCCCGCCCTCGCGTCCTCCGCCAACCCAGGTCGGGCCGGCGATCTCCCACCCCTGGTCGTTTTCGTCCTGCGGAATCGTGTTGAAATGCCAGAGGACCTCACCGGTCTCGGCATCGATCGCCAGGACGTGACCGCCAGGAATGAGACTCTCGCTACGGGTCGAGCCGACGTAGATCACACCATCGTGGATCTGGGGTGCTGACGTGAACCAGTACCCCATCGAGATGGCCGTTTCGACATCCGGGTATCGCTGTCTGAGAACATCCAGAATCGGGCTCGCCTGTCCGTCCTCACCAAATCCCGCGATCGGCTCACCCGTCGCTGCGTCCAGCGCAAATATGAACGAGCCGGCGGCACTGTACACGACGCCATTGGCGTAGGTCACCCCGCGGTGCCGGAAGATATAGCCCTCTCGCCGACTGCCGCCGAGCAGTTCCGTCACGTCGTATAGCCACAACAGATGTCCGTCGGCGGCGTTGAGCGCGTAGACGCTGCCACGAGAGTCGGTGAGATACATAACGCCGTCGACCACAACGGGTGTTGTCTGGTTGCTGACACCATCGATCACGCCATGCTGAAAGAGCCATCTGGGCGTCAGTGTCTGGACGTTGGACCTGTCGATCTGGTCCATCTCGGAATAGCGGCTACCCGCGAGGTCAAGGTTGTGCAACCGCCAGTCCACGTTCTGGGCCAGCGCAGATGTCGCGAGCGCCACCGTGACGGCGACGGCCCCAAGGCCGACCACAATCCGCCTGTGCGTCAACGGTCGTGTCTCTCTTCCCGTATACACCTCCGAATCGCGGACGGCCGTCAGCCGGTCGGAGGGACGGCCTCCATCAGGAGTGCCCCGCGATACTGCCTTGCCTGCCGACCGGACCCGCCTGGCGCGTCGCCGATCTCGGTGCACCGCGGGGTTTCACTATAGGCCCCCAAGTGAGG
The DNA here is from genome assembly GCA_963578725.1 of Vicinamibacteria bacterium. Classification (GTDB taxonomy): domain Bacteria; phylum Acidobacteriota; class Vicinamibacteria; order Vicinamibacterales; family UBA8438; genus NP936. Next base: position 4,083 of record CAUZDS010000031.1, on the reverse strand, counting down.
GCCCTACTGTAACACCCTGTTCGGACAAACCGTGGAAATATGACGCCCAGGCACCCTCCCGAACGGGGCAGCCGGTGGCGAACGTGTGGCACGGTTGGACTCGGATCAGTACCGATTGCCGAACGCGTCGTGATTGACCAAAGTGGGACGGACAGTTGCATAGGCTAACGTTAGCGGAATAGCTGAAACCTCACGCGGAGAACGAGCACGGGGCCACCTGTCGTACGTACCCTCCGCCGGCAACTCGTAGCGCTGCCTGATTGTCGTGCTCGGATCTGGCTCACCGAGCGTGTCGCTGCGGCCGGTAGAACCGAACATGAACCCAGCGTACAATGCCGTCTTCAAGAGCGGGCGGTCTTCCAGTCGAAGGGTGAGGGCCGACCGGGTCGTTCCAGAGAGCATAGACGGAAGAGCGCGGATGCGAATGATCCCAAGAGCGTATGTGCATGGGTGCGTGGCGGTTGGTGTCCTGGCGGCCGCTCAAGGCGTCCGGACGCAGGAGCCGGTAGATGGAGAGCTGGACCGGCGCACGATGGAAGCGTTCCGAATGAATGACGGCGAGTCGATCACGCTCGACGGACGCCTGGACGAGCTGATCTGGCAACGCACCGTTCCGGCTACCGACTTCGTGCAACAGGATCCGGTCAACGGCGGAACACCGACCGAGCGAACCGAAGTGCGGATCGTGTTCGACCGCGAACGGCTCTACATGGGTGTCACCTGCTTTGACTCGGAACCTGACCGGTTGCTGGGGAACACCATGAAGCGGGACGAGGGCCTCCGTGCCGACGATCGCTTCATGTGGGTGATCGATACGTTTCTCGACGCGCGCAACGGCTACTTCTTCGAGATGAACCCGTCCGGGCTGATGGCCGATGCCCTGATGAGCGCAGCCGGGCAAACCGGGCGGGAATGGGATGGCATCTGGAACGCGCAGGCGGTTCGCAGCGAGATCGGCTGGACGATCGAGATCGAGATCCCATTTCGCACGTTGAATTTCAGCCCCGATGTGTCGGTGTGGGGCATCAACTTCCAGCGTACGATCCGCCGGAAGAACGAAGAGAACGTCTGGACTGGCCATGCCTACAACCAGGGTCTGCGGCGCCTGGCGAACGCGGGACTGGTGACCGGTATCAGCGACGTCAGCCAGGGGCACGGCCTCGACATCAAACCGTATGTCGTGGGCTCTGGCGAGTCGGCGCCAGGACGCGGAATTCCGGCTATCACCGGGGCCGGTGATGCCGGCGTCGACTTCTTCTACAGCCTCACACCAGGCCTGCGCGCCAACGTCACCGTCAACACCGACTTTGCCCAGACGGAGGTCGATCAGCGGCTGGTCAACCTGACCCGCTTTCCCCTGTTCTTCGATGAACGGCGGGCGTTCTTTCTCGAGGGCGCCACGTTTCTGGACTTCGGCAGCGAGGTTCAGCGCGCCGGGCGGCGCGGCAGCTTCGCCAGACAGCCCGACCGAGTCATCCCGTTTTTCAGCCGGCGGATCGGCCTCGACGAGACGGGACGCCCGCAGAAGGTCGATTTCGGGACGAAGCTGACCGGGCAGGTCGGCGCCCAGGATGTCGGCGTGCTGCACATGCGCACCGGACACGACGGCGATGCCCGTGGCGAGGATTTCACGGTGGCCCGGGTACGGCGTCGGATATTGAGCCAGTCCTACGTCGGCGCCCTGCACACCGGCCGGTTCTCGCGAGGGAGCGGCGCCCCGGATCGCCATACCGTCGGGGTCGATGTGCGGCTCGCGACGTCGACCTTTAGGGGCTCCGAGAATCTCGAGCTGAACGGATTCTATCTGCACACGACGAACCCCGTCGACACGGGAGAGAGCGCGGCGTTCGGCGTCAGCCTGGACTATCCCAACGATCGCTGGGACTGGAGCGTCGCGTTCCGTGAGATCGGCGAGCGCTACGACCCGGCGATCGGCTTCGCGCCGCGGGTAGGGTTCAGGCGTTTCAATCCGCGGATTCAGTTCTCACCGCGGCCGCGCGGGTCCGCCTGGATCCGGCGGCTGGGGTTCGGCACCACGGCCGACCTCCGCACCGACGTGCGCAACGTGTGGCTAACTCGGGAGCTGGACTTCAACATCTTCCAGATCGAAACTCAGACGCAGGAAATGTTCGAGCTGCACGTGATTTCGGCCTACGAGCGGCTCGAGGAAGACTTCACCATCCATCCCGGCATCGTGCTGCCGGCCGCCACCGAGTACGGCTTCCTGCGCTACCGGGCGCAGCTCCGCACCGCCGCGCGCCGGATCGTCGCGGTCGAATCACGGGTGGAGGTGGGCGAGTTCTTCTCGGGCAATCGTCAAGAAGTCGCGCTCAACCTGGCCATCCGTCCGCGCGTGGGGGTAGTCGTGAATCTCGAGAATCAATGGAACCGGGTGAGCCTGCCTGAGGGACGGTTCGAGACACGTCTGTTTCGAGTGATTGCCGACACGCAGTTCAACCCGTGGTTCTATTTCGTCAACAACGTCCAGTTCGACTCGGTCAGCCGTGTGCTGGGTTGGCAGTTCCGCATGCGCTGGATCCTCACGCCAGGCAACGACCTCTACGTCGTCTACCTGCATAACTGGCAGGACGACGTGGCGACGCTAGACCGAAACGGCCTGCGCACGCTGGATCGCCGTGGGGCGACCAAGTTCGTCTACACCTACCGGTTCTGACCATGACCGCCGTCCGCGGATTAGCATGATCAGGGTCGCCTTACGCGATGGAGGGGTCTCCCGGTCGACCCGGTACGCCACCGCCTACCCGATGCACGAAATCGACGTCAGCCCGTCGTGTTCACGGACCAGTGTAGTTACCGCGTCCGGAGGTAAAGATCCGGAATCCCTGCTTGACGCGATACGCTTGCCCACAAACCGGATCCGGACAGGCGCCCTCGGGCGGGCTCTGGTACGAGCCGCACAGCTTGCCCATGTCCACGCACGCTGCCGCGACCTCGGCGACGAGGCCCTCGACCTCCGGATGAAACGCGTTGGCGCCAGGCGTCCCGACGCCCAACCTAATGCTAAGGTCGCCCTGGCCGACGAGCACGCCGCTCAAGCCAGGGACGCTGAGGACATCACGGATCATTTGCACCATCTCGGGTGTTTCGATCATGATGAGCGCCATGAGCTCGCCCCGGGGATTGAGCGGCCACACGTCAGCGGCGTTCACATAGTCATCCTGATCCAGCCCCCAGTACCGCACCGCCGCGCCGGCGCTCCATCCACGGGTGCCGTAGGGAAAGCGCAACGAATCAGGCGTCATCCGCTGCGGCGGATACCGCAACGTGGCAACGAACTCGGTGATCTCCGGGATCGACTCGACCATCGGGAGGATGATTCCCCCGAGGCCCCGGTTCAGGAGACCCGTCACGAGGTGGTTGTAGTCCTGATACCCTTCAAAATCGATCCGGACGACCGGGAAACCCATTGGCTTCGTAGAGCCTTCTGGCCGGAGGTCGGCGAGCGCTCGTTCCAGTAAGGGATAGGCGAACGGGTTGTGCTCGATACCCGGGAGGTTGTTCCAGTGTTCGCCGTTGAAGGACGGCAGGTCAGCCTCGAACCGCTCGATGACAGTGTTCAGATACGGCGTCCCGCTCCCCTGGGCATTCCGTTGCGCCATCAGATTCACCGTGAGCAGGGTGCCCACCATGACCGAGAAACCCGCCGCCCTGACCACATGCCGCCAGAACGCCGCCCGTGTCAGCCCGTTGCGTTTCATGACCGCCTCCTTATGAAGTATCCAAGAACGAGTTTCTAGATACAGCGTGCCCCCCATGAGTGCCGCCGATGTAACAGGCGTTTCAGGGTGTCCACCCTATATCTATTCCGGCGGAACGCGCCTGCCTAATCACACCTTTTGCGTCAAGTCCTGTCAGGCCGTTTCTTCGAACTGATCGATTCGAGTACGGCGATCTGAGGTGAAACGAACAGCTTGCGCCGACCACGGCTAGGTGCGGTCGCCGGTCGGACGTCGCGCCAGGCGAGGTATTCGTCTGGCTCCAGATCGACATCGAAGGCAGGGAACCTCGTACAAACGAAGGGCCAAGCCGGTCATGGCTCAGCCCTTTGCACTACTGTCGCGC
>CAUZDS010000030.1:0-34016 GCA_963578725.1 Vicinamibacteria bacterium | reverse complement strand
GGTGACGTGCGGCCGACGATGAACCGCGACTGGAACGGCGTGTGGGATGTGAAGCCCGGGCGATTCGATGAGGGCTGGACGGTTGAGATCGTCATCCCGTTCAAGTCGCTGCGCTACCGGCCGGGCCCATCGCAGATCTGGGGCGTGAACCTGCGGCGGATCGTCCGCTGGAAGAACGAAGTGTCGTATCTCACCCCGGTCCCCGCGTCGTACAGTCTGGGGGGCATCAACCAGCTATCCATTGCCGGCACGCTCGTCGGGCTGGAGGTGCCTGGCGCCGTGAGCAACATCGAGATCAAGCCCTACGCGATCTCCGATGTGACGACCAATCGCACCGCGACCCCAGCGATCGACAACGATCCAGGCGGCGATGTCGGTTTCGACCTCAAGTACGGTGTCACTGAGAGCCTCACCGCCGATTTCACGTACAACACCGACTTCGCGCAGGTCGAAGTGGACCAGCAGCAGGTCAACCTCACCCGCTTCAGCCTGTTTTTTCCGGAAAAGCGGGAGTTTTTCCTCGAGGGCCAGGGCATCTTTGGCTTCGGCGGCGTCCGCGGGCGGGGCAGTGGCTACGGGCTGGCCCCCATCCTTTTTTTTAGCCGCCGGATCGGCCTCAGTCAAGGGCAAGTGGCTCCGATCGACGTCGGGGGGCGTCTCACGGGGAAGGTCGGCCCGTTCATGGTCGGGGTGTTACACATCCAAACCGCTGCCGAGCCGGTGTCTGGCGCGCCGACGACCGGCTTCGACGTTGTTCGGCTGAAGCGTGACGTCCTGCGCCGCAGCAGTATCGGCGCGCTGATCACGCGCCGGTCTGTGTCGGAGTTCGGTGACGGCTCGAACGAGACCTACGGCGTGGACGGGACCTTCTCGTTCTACGACAACCTCGACATCAATACCTCGCTCGCGCGGACTGTCACGCCAGGGCTCAACGGTGACGACCTGAGCTACCGCGCCCAGTTCGACTACAACGCGGATCGCTACGGCCTGCAGGTGGAGCGGCTGGTGGTTGGAGAACATTTCAATCCTGAAGTCGGATTCGTGCGGCGTGCCGGTGTCCGCCGCAGTTTCGGGTCGGTGCGGTTCAGTCCGCGCCCGCGCGCCATTGCGGCGATCCGAAAGCTCTTCTGGGACGGGTCGGTGGATTACATCACCAACGGCGCGAACCAACTCGAGACCCGGACGGTCGCAGGCGGATTCGGTGTCGAGTTCGAAAACAGCGACCAGTTCCGCGCCGGCTACACGCGCAACTATGAATTCCTGGGCGAGCCGTTCGCGATCAGGTCGGGCGTGACAATTCCCGTCGGTGGGTACGGCTTCGACGACTGGCAGTTCTCGTACGCCTTCGGGCAGCAGCGGAAGCTTTCAGGTGGTGTCGCCTTCTCGCGCGGTAGCTTTTACGGTGGCGAGAAGACGAGCGTCGGCATCAGCCGTGGCCGGGTCGGGCTGACTCCGCAGCTGTCGATCGAGCCGGGTGTGTCGTTCGACTGGGTCGACCTGCCGGAGGGGTCGTTCACCTCCCGGCTGGTGAGCGCGCGCACGACCTACTCCGTGACCCCGCGTATGTTCATCGGCGCCCTGCTGCAATACAACGCTTCCCGTGCGTCGATCAGCACTAACGTGCGGCTGCGGTGGGAGTACGTACCGGGGAGCGAGTTCTTCGTCGTCTACACGGAAGAACGGGACAGCTTGACCCCGCGGTTCCCGGCGCTCGAGAACCGTGCGCTGGTCGTCAAGGTCAACCGCCTCTTCCGCTTCTAGCTTACGTGGGGCTTCGCCTCACACCCCGGCTCGTCGCTGGCAGGGGCCCCTTCGCCCCGCGCCGTTTCCTCGCTGGCGCGCAGGTGCGCGCCGCGGCCTGGTCCCGTGGCCGACGCCTTACCAGACGAGCCGGATGGCATACCAGAGGACGAATCCGATGGCCAGGCCAGTTGCGACCAGCGTTCTTGTTTCTTCCCATAGACGAACAGCACGAAGCTGATACCAGCAGGGATGAGCGACAGGAACAACCACGTCGGATCGAAAGACATCGCAACATCGGCTCCCGAAGCTCGGCCGGGCACCGCGATCGCGGTGCCCCTGCCATGAGTCCAGGCCAGCGCGCGCGTGGACCTATGCGGGCTCGGCCTCGTCACGGACCGGGAAGCGTCCGGCCAGCGCGTCTTGGCAGATCGCTTTAACCTCGTCCGAGAAGTCCTTGCGCAGCACCCATTTGAGGAAGCTGCGGTTGTTGGTCGCCAGGTCTACGAGGGAGGTGCCCGCCTGCGCTCCGAACGCGACCGTCGCGACGCCGTTGCGCCACACCAGTCTTCCGTCGGCGTCGATCCGGTCCGGATCGCTTGGGTGGAGCCAGTCGTGCAGGCCGTCGACCGTGTGGGGAAGGTCGGAGTAGGTCTTCAACTGCGCCGCCAGCACCGCGACCGTGGCTTCGACATCGCTGTTGGCCTCGTGCGCGCGTCGAGTGGTCTGTTTCCCTTGGACTCCGTAGAACCGTAGCGCGGCGTCCAGACTGCGTGATTCCCGTCGAACAAAAATCGTGTAGGCGTCGATGACACGCCCATCGGCGGTCGGGTCATCGAATCCCACGCGGCGAAACTCGGCCGCGAGCAGCCGGCGATCAAAGCGTTCGACGTTGTAGCCGGTCAAGTCACGATCAGACAGCAGGGTCCGGATAGTCGGGGCCAGTTGCGCGAACGTCGGTGCACCCGCGGCCATCGTATCGGTAATCCCATGGATGGCCGTCGACGACGGGGGAATCGGCTGCTCGGGATTCACGAGCGAAGACCAAGTCGACAGGTTACCGTCCGGGAAGATGCTGGCCGCCGCAATCTGAACGATACGGTCCTGTTTCGGCCAGACACCGGTAGCTTCCAGGTCTACGCACACCAGAGGTCGAACCAGAACGAGGTGGGCGGCGAGCTCTTGCGCCAGGCGCTCCAGATTCATGGGTTCGCGTGCCGGACGAGACGAACGAACCATCGTCCACCCGGGGAAACGGTGCATGCTAGTCGCCTCCTGGCCCGGATGTCGATGCGGGGTCTGCGGCATTGTAGGAGGGCCATCAGGCTGGGGCAAGCGTCTTGCTCGTCGGTGAGTCACCGAACAGGCAGGACATATCCCCACGAGAGGGATCAGATGAGAGGAATCCGTGCCTCACCCTCGGGCTGGTCCTGTGCCAAAGGCATGACCGTTCTGGCCGACGATGGGACCCTGGAGTTTACAGTCTGGGCGCAAGGCGCGACATGCGAATGAGTTATCATCACGCCGCTCCCGGAGCGTCGACGCGGTCCGGCTCGTCCTTGTCGAGGAACTGTCCCTGAGTCCGGTTTGGGAAGCCTGTATCAGGACGATGGTGTCCCAGGGCGATGATGCGTACGCTCGAGATTACTACACGAGTACGATTCGTGACCTGCCGTGGAGCGTCGGCGAAGCACCGGTGGCCCGATTCCAGATTCTACGATGCTGTTGGCCGGCGGCTGGATTCTAGTGGCTTTTCCAGGGTGAATCAGTAGTGATCGCCGGAGCGTGACACCCGGCTGGCAAGGTGCGACGAGTGAGCAGATTGGGCATCTGTGATTAAGGCGAAACGCCGCCAGTCTGGAGACCCCGCCCGGGAGTCGTAAAGGATTTCGTGAGACAGGACACGATCAAGGCGCTCCAGTGGCGGCAGCATCCTGCTGGCGGTGGCCGGGGCTCGGGAGCAGCGACGTGGTCGCCCGGGCGTAGGGGTTGATATGGCGGGTCCTGTGCCGGACGGTGCGTGGGCGGTGCGTCGAACGGCGTGGGTCGTCGCGGCGGGCGCGATCGCCGGGGTGTGCCTATGGGTGACGCGCGCGAGTTTCGACCTCGTTGGCACCGACGGCGCACCGGTCCGACTCGCCATGTTTCCCCCGCTTGGCGAGGCGTTGGTCCTAGCTGTTGTGGGTGCGCTGCTCGCGGTCGCAATGGCGAAGCTCACGGCCGCTGGTGCGGCGCTTCTGCCGCTGCTGGCGCTTGTGGCCGTGGTCCTTCCGTACGTTCCCGTTGTGCCAGACGTCTGGCCTGCCCTCACAGCGATGGCCGGTCCCTTGAAATATCTGTGGTGGGTCGTCGTGCTGACGGTCGTGGTCCACGCCGGGTTCATCGCCTTACGACCCGACAGGTTGTCGAATTTCAGCGTCGCGCCGGGCATGGCCGCGACGCTCGTGCTGCTGGCGTCGATCGGACTGTACGCCGGTGCCGGGTCTCGGGTGATCGGCGGCGTCTTCCCGGGCGGCGACGAACCGCACTATCTCGTGATGGCGCAGAGTCTCTGGCGCGACGGCGACCTGCGCATCGAGAACAACCACGCGCGCGGCGACGTCCGTGAGCACTATCCCAGGGATCTCGAACCTCACTACCTGACGCGCGGCACCGACGGCGAGATCTACTCGGTCCATCCGGTGGGTCTTCCTGTGCTGCTGGCCCCGGTCTATGCGCTGGGCGGGTACAACGGAGCGGTCGCCGCCGTCGTGGTCATGGCGGCGTTGACGAGTTTGCTTCTGTGGCGGCTGGCGCTTCGTTTTACCGGTTCGTGCGCGGCGGCCACGTTCGCGTGGGCCGGGTGCTCGCTGAGCGCCCCGTTCGTGTTCAACAGCTTCACGATTTACCCCGAGATGGCCGCCGCCCTGATGGTCGTGACGGCCTACACCGCGGTGACGCGCGCGGACGCGGGCGAGTCCGGGCGCGCGCGCCCCTGGTTCGTGGCTGGGTGCACGCTGGCCACCTTGCCGTGGCTCAGCACCAAGTACGTGCTGATGGCCGGGGCGCTCGGGGTGGTGGCGATGGGACGACTGTGGTGGCCGGCGACGACCCGGCCCGATGTGTTTGCCCGGCCCGAGCTCCCAGCGGCCGCGTCGTCACCGTCGCGCGACCTGACTCGCCACAGCCTGGCGCTCATCGTGCCGCCCGTCGCCAGTCTGGTCGGCTGGCTGAGCTTCTTCTGGATCATCTGGGGGACGCCGTCACCCGCGGCGCCGTACGGCGGCGCCTCGGGCACCGCGCCTGCCTACCTCGTCCAGGGCGCGCCCGGCCTACTCTTCGACCAGGAATACGGAGCCCTCGTTGTGGCACCCGCGTTGTGGCTGGGTCTCTCTGGACTTGTGGCCATGATGCGGGACCCGGCGGCCCGCCGCCCGGCACTCGAGATCTTAGCCGTGTGCACGGCGCTCCTCGCGACCGTTGGCGCGCATCACCAGTGGTGGGGCGGCACCTACGGCGGTGCCATCGGCCGTCCGATCATTGCGGCGCTCCCGCTGCTTGGCGTGCCGATGGCGTGGCGCTTCCACCAGCGGCGTGGCGCACCCGCCCTGCGGTCTGCCTATCTGGCGCTGGTCGCCGTTGGCCTGGTGGTCGTGTGCGTGCTGGCCACGGTGGCCGGCGGCCAGCTCCTGGCCAACGATCGCGACGGCACCTCCGCGTTGCTCGAGTGGTGGTCTACCGGCTGGACACTGTCCGCGCTCCTGCCGACCTTCATCTTCGACCCACTGCCGTCAGCCCTCGCGCCCGTGGCGCTCTGGGTCGTGCTCGGTGTGACCGCCGGCCGGATCCTGGGGCGGGCGGGCGAACGGCTGAGCGTGGGCAGCGCGGGCCTGCTGGCCTTAACGGTCATCGCGGCCGTGGCCGGCGCCGCGTCGATCGGCGCGCCCGTCGCCCGTGGCGAGCACGCGCCGGCGCCGCCTCGTCTTGAGGCCCGCGGCGAAAGTCGACTGCTGTCGACGTTTTCCCCGTCCCGGCGTCCGCTCACGATTCGCTACGACCCGCTGCGCCTGATGGCCGACGTCGCGGTACCCTCAGAGTTCCGCTTCGTAGCGCGAGCCGACGACGCGCGTCCGCCTACGCCGGTGGTGCTTCTCCATAACGCGCGCTGGACGCTGCCGCCGGGAAGGTACCGCGTCGAGCTGATGGCCCCTGGTTCGGCCGGAGGCGAGCCGGGAGCGTATCTTGATCTGCAGCTTGGACGCCGGGGCGAGCCCGCCGACCGATGGCCCGTGCGCTTCGATGTCGGAGGGCGGTGGGCGCATGAGTTCGATCTGCGCCTGTTTACGACCACCGTGGGGTTCCAGGCGAGCGCGGCGCTCGTGGCCCTGGGTCCCTCCATCGTGTTGACGCCGTTGTCGATCATGGACGCGTCGTCGCATCCCCCACCGCTGGAAGTGATAAACACCGCCCGCTACGGACGCACCCGAGTCTTTTTCCACACGGATGGCGTGTATCCAGAGCGCGATGGTTTTTGGACGCGTGGCGGTGAGTCCACCGAGGTCACGCTGGTGGCAGACGAGGGACGTGTGCCGAGCCTCAGGCTGCGGGCAGGGCCCGTGCCCGCTGAGGGCCGCGTGCACTCGCGCGACTGGTCAGAGCCGTTCCAGCTGGCGATCCGCGAGGCGCGCGTGGTCACGCCGCCCGCCGCGGTCGAGCGTGTCTGGCGTGCCGTGTTCGAAACGACCGGATTCTTCGTGCCTGCCGACATCGATCCGGCCAGCACCGATCGGGGTCGGCTCGGCGTGTGGGTCGAGCTTTCGGCCGAGCCAGGAGAGTAGTGGATGAGCAGAGTCTTTCCGGTCCACCGCGATTCCAGGCTTTGCGGCTGTCGCACCTGGGAAGCCAGACAGGCCGGTGAGAACGGCTTCCGAAGGCAGGTGTTAGCGATCCGGTCCGTCATGGTTCCAGATCGCGTCATCCGCGTGGCCCGACAGGTGGCGCATGATCAACCTAGGCTCTCGGGCGGTGTATGATTTTGGCTGTCTGCATTGAGGCTGCCCAACCAGCTCAGAGGATGGCTTGAAAAGGACGGATTGCCATGACTCAGAATCAGCGCGCCGTTGTCGCCCACGAGGTCGTCAGTCCGACAGATCGGCGCGGTTTCATGAGAAGTGCAGCGGCAGCCGGGGCGGGGATGATGGTTCTGCCTGGCAGCTCAGCGGGTGCATCCATGCGCCGACAGACCCGGTATCACGGGTACGTGTCCTTCCAGGATGACGACCGCATCGCGATCTTCACTGTGGATCCGGCCACCGGCATGCTCACCTGGCAGGAGGACGTCGCGGTCGAGGGTGGCCCGGCCCCTCTGGCGATCGACCCTGGCAAGAACTTTCTCTACGTGGGAGGGCGGGGTAGCCAGGAGATTTCCAGCTACCGGATCGATCGCAACACGGGGGGGTTGTCTTTGATCGGGACAGCACCGCTTCAAGGCGAGCCGGTGTACCTGGCAACCGACCGTACAGGCCGGTTTGTGCTCTCTGCCTACTACTATCAGAGTACGGCTGCGGTCCACGCCGTGAACAGCGACGGCGCCGTCACGATTCCACCTGTCGAATGGCGTTACACGGCCGGCGGCGCCCATGCCATCCAGACCGACCCGTCCAACCGGTTTGCGTTCGTGCCGCACATCGCCAACAGGGGTCCGAACGCAATTTTTCAGTTCCGGTTCGACGAGAACACCGGGCGCCTCACTCCCAACGATCCCCCCAAGCACTCCCCGCAGGAATACCTGGGGCCCAGGGCCTTCGTCTTTCACCCGAACCTGGATGTTGTCTACTTCTCGGATGAGCAGGGCAGCAGCGTCACGGCGTACAATCTAGAGCCGTCGGCAGGCACATTAGTGCCCTTCCAAACGATTTCCACGCTGCCTGCAGGCTACAGCGGCGCAAACACCTGCTCCCAGATTCAAGTCACTCCCTCCGGGAAATTCCTGTACGCTCCTAACCGCGGCCATAACAGCGTCGCCAGCTTTACCATCGATGCATCTAGCGGTCGGCTGACTGCAACCGGCCGAGTTCCAACGGAGGCGGTGCCCAGGGCTTTCAGTCTGGACCCGGCTGGCAACTTTCTGTTCGTTGCCGGTCTGGAGTCTGGCCGCCTGGCCTCCTACCGGGTCCACCCGGACCACGGCGAGCTCACCCCCTTGGAGACCACTGAGGCCGGGAACCGGCCCATGTGGGTGTTGATTACCGAGCTGCCTGTCGGGTAGGCGCGCGAAACAGTACGCGGCCCAGCCGGAAGCTCTGCACTCGTTCCACGCAATCGGCTCGGTCACCGTCCGTGCGACAGCCTGGCGCCCGTCCTGCACTTGTCTTTATTCTTTATCGCCGGTCACGGACACGGATTCGAGTAACTGGCGGTTACGGGCCGCGTCACACGACGGCCGAACACGCCAGCGACGGTCTGAGCGCCGAAACAGTCGTCAAGAAACTCGAGCTGGTCAGGATGGATACGGCCCTGGTGGGACACCCCACAGGTGCGCGTCGGCGATAGCAGATCCTGGCGGAACGAGACGATGTAATTGGCGAGACGCACCGCCTTCGACCGCCGCCGTGGCTCTTACGTACCACTGCTTTCTTACTTGACGCGATCCAAGTAACCCTGCGCGATCATCTGCACCTTGAATGCTGCGCCGCGTCCTACGATATAGAGCGTCCTCTTGTCGCTGCCGGCGAAGGCCAGATTCTGGGGATTACGTCCTCCCGGTATCCCTACCGGGATCGTGCCGAGGTGTTGTCCCTGCGGGCTGAAGACGTCCACTCCACCGTTGGCCGTGGTGTAGACACGTCCCTGGCTGTCCACGGCCAGGCCGTCCGCTCCGCTGGAGATTCCGTTTTCCGTTCTCCTCACTCCAATGTAGGTGGCGAAGTTGCGACGGTTCTGCAGGGTGCTGTCCGGCTGAATGTCGTACGCAAGGAGGTGCTCACCTGCAGAATCGTTCACGTACAAGGTGTGTTCATCACGGCTCAACTGGATTCCGTTCGGGCGGTTGATGTTGTCCGCGACTTTGATGACGTTTCCGGTCGGGGCGGCGTAGTACACCGATTGGGGGCCCGGATCGGTGAAGTAGACACCGCCCTTCTTGTCCAGGACGAGATCATTCAGACGTTCGAAGGGTTGCCCGTCAATCGCGTCGGCGAGGACGGCTTCGCTGCCCTCGGGATAAATGATCGCGATTCGTGTAAATCCAGGCGCCCGCTGGACCGCAATCAGCCGGCCCATCGGGTCGAAGGCTAGACCGTTCGCCTCCTTGGAGTCCTCTAAGAACACGGAGGTTCTGCCGTCCGGTTCAATCTTGATGATGCGGCTGGCGCTATTCTCCGTGAAGAGCAACCCGCCGTCCGGATGCGCGATCGGGCCTTCCGTACCCACAAAATCATCCTGGATGAGCTCGATGGTCACCCCGGCCGCGATCACGCCAGGAATTCTGTTCGCAACCGTATCGGTTGCTGGCGTGTCCTGCTGCGCGTGGACGAGCGGCGCAACGCAGAACAGAAGACCCCAGGCCAAACCATGCGTCGCTTGCGATTGCATAGACCCCCCTTTGGTACGAACAATCAATTCTGGGAACGACCCACCTAGCGTTTTTTCGCTGAACCACCGTTGATCAAGTTTCCGCAGCAGTATAGGACTCTCGGAGGTATATGAACACCCAGAAGCAAGGCGAAGGCTGGTTTCGTCACTACTCATTGCAGATTGTCGTACGTGAACTGAATAATCGCCCCCGGGTGCTCCAACGCCTGCGTCATCTCGCCGGTCCGGTCCGTCGTGCGTCCGGCGTTGTCGGTTGCAACGTAAATCGTCCGACCGTCGGGGTTGATGGCCACGTCGCGGTAGCGATTGGCGGTCCTGAATAGCTCGACCGGATCGCCCACGGCCGAGCGGCCATCGGCAGAGAGCTTCTGCCGATACATTCGCCCTTTGATCATGCCCGGCACGAGCAGCGAATCGGCCCAGCCGGGAATGCCGCCCTCGCGCATCGTGTAGAGTGCGAGGCTCGACGGCGCAATCGTCGCACCCCCCTGCGCGCGGAAATCGTAGTTGTTCGGGACAGTGAAGAGCGTCTGGAGGGGTGGCTGGAAATCCGGATGGCTCCAGGCACTCTCCCGCTCTTGCGGAACCGATGCAGGAATCTCGCGGCTGCTGAACGCTAGCGCGCTGCACGATTCAGGACGTGACGCCGACCAATTAGAATACACGTACGATTGGTCGTCTCGATACCCGGCGACCCGTGGCCATCCGTAGTTTTTGCCAGACTCGATGAGGTTTAGCTCGTCGTCGGTGCTCGGTCCGTGCTCTGACTCGTAGAGCAACCCGTCGCGACCGAACGCCAGTCCCTGGGGGTTGCGGTGTCCGTACGAAAGGATATGACTGCGAACACCGTCAATCGACGGATTATCAGACGGAATCGAACCATCGAGGTTCAATCGCAGCACCTTGCCCTCGTACCCCGTCCAGTCGCGCGCCTGTACGTCGGCGGCGGTGGGTAGCTCCTGCGCCCGGTTGGGATTGCAGTAGTTCTGGAGCCAGTTGCCGCCCTGATCGCCGATCGTCAGATACAGCTTCTCGTCTGGACCGATGGCCAGGCGCCCGGCCAAATGGTCGTCATTTGCGGGGAGTTCCGCGATGAGGTCAATCGGACTTGCCAGCAGGCGTGTACCTGGGTCGTAGGAGAACCGTCGTACCTTGAGCCGCAGGCGCGAGCCGTCCTGATAGGTGAACGCTACATAGACGTAATTGTCGCCGGCTCCCTGCAACAGTCCGGGGTGCAGCGCCAGGCCGAGCACACCGTCCTGTGTGACGCTCTGGAAGGCATCCGGGATCGTGACAGCGACACTTTGGGTCCCGTCGACCGGATTGACGCGGGTGACGCGCTTGGCCGTGCGCTCGGTCACCCAGAGATACCCGTCGGGTCCCCAGGTGATCTCCCAAGGGTACGCCAGCCCGGTCGTCAGGACGCTCAGCGTGAAGCTCTCCTGCGCCACGTTCTGCGTCGAATGCACCGCGACGGGGACGAGTACCAGGAGGAGCAGTGCGGTGGACAGGTATCGTGTCATGTCTTCCTCTATGCTGGGCATCGGCGTTCGCTTAGCCGGCGTACGTCACCTCTCCCAGGATGGGGAACGCTCGCGTTGGCCGCAGCGGGTGGCGAGCCGACCGCAACCGATGTCGGCCCACCCGAAAGAGATTCTGCACGATCTCGTGGGCAGACGCGAAGCGTTGCACGTACGCGGCCGACACTCACGCTGAAACGTTGGTAGAGCCAGACAGCGTGACTGCTGATGGTAGGGAGACGTCGGCAGCCGCGGCATCTTGCCGGCCGGTTCGTTACCAGCTTACTCTGCCACCCGCCGTCTCAATTTGACAATCCCCTTTTACAACTCATCGACGGTCAACTCGGGGTGGTTGCTCGGCACCGCCACCAGATACCAGATGAACGGGAACAGCGGGTTGGGCAGCCAGTACAGCCATCCGAGGTTACACGATCGCCCGCCATCGGGGAGGTGCAGGTCCAGCCAGACGTAGAGGAACTTGTACGGACAGAGCCCGGGAATGAAGTTCGGGTGGAAGCCTTCCGTGTGCAGATACTTCCTACGGCTGCTGTTGGATGACGACGCGGGCGAGACTCTGGGGATCGGGTTGGAGTTCGTCGTCTCCCGCCGGCATCCCGCCGACGGTGAGCATGTAGGCGATGATGTCGACGTACTCTCGGTCATCCAGGGAGCCTGGATTGCTTTCTGGCATCGTCGCCCGGGTGTATTCGAACAGGGAGGCAAGCGATCTTCCCTCCCAGCCACGGAGGAACCTGGCGCGCGCCAGGGGGGGCGTTGACCGCATATCTGGATCGTCTGGAGCGCCATTCAATCTTCGGCCGTGACACAGGCCACAAGCGCCGGGGTACACCGCCTGCCCCCGTGTCGCCTGTGCCTCAGTGAACACGCCATCCCACACCGACGCTATTTGGCCGATGTCCTCAAACCCCTCCAGCACCGCGGCCACTTCTTCGGTGGTCACATTGCCAAAGTCGTTCGCCCAGGCGTTGCGAACGTAATTGGTCAAGGAGGAGATCTCCACCGCGGTCAGATCTGGGAATGGGGGCATACTGTCTGTGCCCTGGTGGATATTGCCGACAATCCGAGCGGGATCCCCGAGTTGGTCGTTGCCGCTCAAGGCTGGGAACGTTGGCGGGTCCCCATCGCCTGAGTCCCCATGGCAAAGCGCGCAGTGCTCCTGGTAGAGCTGCTGCCCCTGCTCGAACAGGACCGTGTCGTTCGCTGGCTGAGCAACGGCAACCGGGGCGATGACAGTGGCAAGACACAGAACGCCAACCGCAATCTTCAACATTAGAGGTTTTCTCCCGGTTCGTAGTGGGGTCGGCGATCAGGACCAGCGATCGGCATCCGAGAGTCCCAGGTCCAATGCGAGCTCCGCTCGTATCGTCACGTCGGTTTTCACTTCCCTATCGCAGCGAAAGGGGAAATAGTTCTTTCCAGAAACAAAGAGCCTGTACTCGCCCTCCGGAACCCGCACCTTCGCCACGCCGCGCTCGTCTGTGAAGGCTTTGTAGGGGTGGACGACAACCTTGACACCGTGGACCGGGGTCTGACGTTCCGCGTCTATGGCGACGACCGTCAAGAGGCACCCTGGGCTTGATACGACCCTCACCGCGAACCGGGCGAGACACTTGGCGTGCGGGAGCTCCGGACCGTCCGCCAAAGCAGTGGCTTCCCAGGCGTAGAGCCCCTCCGCGTCAGGAGCGCTCAGGTCCACCTCCGTAGTGTACAGCGCGGAGGTGCCGGGCCACGGCTCGTCGCTGAGGGTGGCCGTCGCCTGTTTTTCGCCGTCGTGGTTGCGGACCTCAACCACCCAGCCGTCGGGCCGGCATCCGGAGGAGCACTTGACCCCCAGCTTGACCCTGAACGTCTCCCCTCCTTGGATGGCCGACGGCGCGTCCCAGACAACGACACGCATGCCGTGCGGCTTGACGGTGAAGTAAAACAGCGCCGACGTATCCTCATGCGCCACGCCTGCTATCGCAGGCACCGGCGGCACCGCCAGCCACGTATAGGCCCCGGGTCTGACTGGGGCCTTCACCACGAACTCCCTCGTCTCGTTGGTCTCACCGTCGAACTCGGTAAGCTCCATGGCCTCCGCCAGAGCGCCGTCGTGGTCTTTGATCAAAAGGGACTCTCCGCGGAGGTCTCCGGCCGGGGCGCACGAGACCTTCCCTTTCAGAGTCATGTCGGCGCCGGCATCCACCTCACCGGGCGACACCTCGACGCTACACGCCGTGAGCCCGCGTGTCATGTCGTTGTCTGCGACCATGGAGGGTGAGCGCTCCCGGTGGGGGTCGACCCCAACGGGAATCAATCTACTAGATCGACGGCACTTCAGCGGCGGCATGCGTGCCGGCGAGGTAGCCATGGACGTGACCCTTGCCCAGGCCGTGTTTGTTCAACCCCCCGACGGCCTCACCTCCCGCATAAAGACCGGGAATGACCTGGCCCCGCATGTCCACGACCTGCTGCCGGCCGTTGACCCGCAGGCCACCATAGGAATCGTGCCAGATCACCATGATCGAGAGCGCGAAGAAAGGCGGGGTATCTATGCGGTTCATGGGTGCATCTGCCTCACGCTCGAATTCGGGATCGGCACCACCATCCACATAGGTATTCCAGGTGGCGACCGTCTCGGCCAGGTAACGCAGCGGCACCCGCTGGAACTCATGGCCCGCCTTGATCTTCTCAGCCAAGTCCTCGATGGTATCGGCCTGAAAGAAGTAGCCGTTGTCGGACACATAGGGGTACCGCAGTTCCCACCCTGTCCGGTTAACCGCATCCTGATCGAAGATCGCCCAAAGCGGCCCTGAGTAGTAGTGCGGTGGCTGCGACCCTTCGTTCATGGCGAGAGCCGCATCCAGGCCGTGGTCATAGCTGTACATCTCCCTGATCCACTCCTTCCGGCAATTGCGCCAGTCGAGCGGCGTGTGCGCAAGACCCTGGCCCGGGGCTCCGCCGTCGCCCGGGTACCGGTTTCCAGGTGGCCTGGCGGGAAGACGGACCTCGCTGAAAAAGCGCTTCCCGACCTGGTTTACGGCGATAAAATCTTCAAAACCGGCATTGCCGACATTGATCCCGGCGGAGCCTCGGAAACCGAAAGTTGGGTGACCGGGCATCATGGTGGTATACGCATCCCGCGTGCCGAGACGGGTCGAGATGTGGAAAGTCGTGGAATACGAGAGGTTCTGTTGCATCCCCGCCAGGTTGGCGCCGACCTTCAATCCGGCCATGAGCGCGCTGGCGTCCTGCCCGTGGTCACCTTGCAGGGCATGACCGCTTGTTGGGAAGGCGGGTTCCCGCAAGGCGGGGTAGAACATGCTGCGGACCTCGGGATTGCCCGCGTGACCGCCGCTAGCCAGGATGACGGCCTGGCGCGCCCTGATGTGCACCGTTTCCCGCCGCTCATCGATATTGCCGTTTTGCCAGTAACTCTGCAGAAGCTCACCGGTCTCAGGGTGCTGCCGCGGCGAATAATGGGCTCTGATCCCCAGAACTCGACCGGAGAAAGGCTGTTCACGTATAAGCTCGTCAAAATGCCGATGAAACATGAACTCGACGCCCTTCTCTCGGGCCGAGAAGTCCAGTGGCCGGGAAAGGGCCACACCGTTGCTTACGGCGTTGGGCCCGACAAAGCGGCTAGCATCGTTCATCTGCACCGGCGCGAACGCACTCGTGCGCTCGAGATCGGCGACACCCGCATCCTCCGCGGTAATGGTTCCCGCCTTGATGTCCGTCTTATCGCCCAGCATGAGGAAGCACCGTGAACCCCGTGCACGCGACAAGCCTCCGCCGCCATGGGTGCCGCTGACCCGCCCGAAGCGGACATAGTTGTCCATGAGGAATCGGCGGGTGGCCGGGCAGTTTTCGGCCCAAGCGCGCGCCAGTTCCCGTTCGTTATATCGGTACGGGCTCTGGGCTTTGCGGTCGACGATCGACCAGTCGGTGAGGTCCGTGAACAGGAGGTCGACACTGTCGTCGAGTTCTTCCGAATCCTCGGCCGGAGCGACCGTAATGAACCCCTCATCGTCGCTCTCGCTCTTCATATCCCTGACCTGGACCGGGTCGCCTCCGCCGAGCGATAGGAAGGCTCCGCTGTGCAACATCCTGCCGCCAAGGTCGAAGTTTGAATCGACCACCAGCACGCTGGCCCCGAGATCCCTCGCGCGAATGGCCGCAGTCAGGCCGACGCACCCGCCCCCCGCGATGACGACATCCACGTCATAGTCCCAGACGATGTCTGCGGCGCCGATCTGGGAGACTTGCGCCTGCGTCGTCTCGGACTCCAACAGGGCGCCCGCACCCAGTCCGGCGGCCGCTCCCGTTCTGACGAAATCTCGCCTACTTACACCGCCCTCGTTCTTGCGTGTTGGATCGTTCCGCGTCTCGTCGCGTTTCTTTGCCACGTCCCGTCCTCCCCAATGGCTACCACCGGTAACCGTGCTCGCGGGTCGGTGACCAGCGAGCCGCCTGAAACACTCTGGAACCACGCCTTTCCGGTCCAGAAGAGTATCTAAAGGTCTTGACGCGCGACCACACTAGCAGGGGCGCGGTCCAGATCCAAGCCTGGTTCTGGGAAGCGTCTCAGAAAAAGTTGGGTCGGTAGTTGGAATCCGTCCACTCAGCAGGTACGACATACCTCAGTATGCCCCGCGGGCCTGGACAACGTGCCGAACGCCGCCTCGTCGCTCGGCCTAACGCTCTTGATTGGCCTCTAATAGCTGCTATCGTCTCTGTCACGCTCGGAAGTGCTCTTCGAGCGTCGATATGTATCTGTTCCCGCTGGTGCTCGACTATGACGTGTCAGCCGATGGCCAGCGGTTGATGATCAGCGAGAAAGAGGATGGCAATGCGGAGGCCGTGCCCACAAACACGACGCTGGTTCTCGTCCAAAACTGGTTCGGGGACCTCAAGCGCCTCGTGCCTGTTCCGGAGGCAGCCGTCAGACGGGCATTCTAGCCCGCGCATTATCTAAGTCTTCATCCAAAAGATGGTGCCGGAGGTGGGGGTCGAACCCACACGGAGCTAAGCTCCACGGGATTTTGAGTCCCGCGCGTCTGCCAGTTTCACCACTCCGGCGTGTCGTTCTGCTCGTCGCGGCGCGACTCCGGTGGCGGCGGTCCGAAACGGCCGTGCTGCGATGCCGTCGGCGACGGCGGGAAGGGCCTTGTTGGTGACCGCGCCTCCGGTGCGAGACCTATGGTCGCACCGTGCCGTCGGCGCGCCACAGGTACAGCGTGCGGCCGTTGCCGCGCTCGTCGTCGAACTGATCCGTCTCGTCTGGTTCCCAATCGCCCATCCCGAAGGCATGAGACACGATTCGCGACCCCGGCCGGAGCTGCCTGGTCAGGATCGGCCGCAGCTTCATGTTGGACGATGTCAGCAGATACAGGGTTACTACCGTCGCCTCAGAGACGTCAGTCTGCATCGCGTCTTGCTCGACAAAGGTGACGAGATCCTGCACGCCCGCGCGTTCCGCGTTGACGTTCGCCTCGGCGATCCGTTCGGGGTCGAAGTCGATACCGACACCGCGCGCGCCGAACCGCTGGGCCGCCGTGATGACGATGCGGCCGTCACCGCAGCCGAGGTCGTAGACCACGTCGTTCGACCTGACGCCGGCCAGCTCGAGCATCCGGTCGACCACATCCTGGGGCGTCGGAACATAGGGGGCCAGATTTGCCGGTTGCTGCTGGGCGATAGCCGTAGCCGCCGGCAGGGGAGCCGCAAGCACGATCGCCAGCAGCGCCAACGCGTGGGTCGTTACTCTCAGGGTCATCTTCGACCTCCGGACCGGAATCTCATCGTTCGCATGGCCCCCTACTCTACATTACTTCGTAGCGCCTTCCTTGCACGGTGTCGTGGGCTCGGTCACGAGTAGGTCCGCTGGCCGCGTCCGGCAGTTTCCCCCTTCACTTGGAGACATCTGGCCCGGGTGGTCACTCTCGTTACATGACTCCGGTGTGCTCAGAAATCGACACACTTTCTGGGCATTTAATCCATATTACTGGACTTATGCGCAACTAATTTGGTTGGAGACATCTGGCCAGGGTGGCCACTCCCGTTATATGACTCCTGGGTGCTCCGAAATCGACACACTTCCTTGGCATTTAATCCATATTATTGGACTTATGGCGAACCAAGCTGCAATGGCAAGAATTTAACAGGGGTCTGTGAGAGCGTCCTCTCTAGAGGTCTACAGATCCGCTAACCCTATCTTTTCGATAGGTTTGCCGTTGATCGAGATGGCCGGATCGTCTACAATGTAGGGATTCGGAACACGACGAAACTCGCAGCTGACTGGGGGAATTGTGACATTCGATGTTGGAGACAAGGTCATTTACCCGAACCATGGTCTCGGTGTAGTCGAGTGTATCGAGACCAGGACGATCATGGGGACGACCTGCGGCTTTTACTCGTTGCGCATGGCTGACAGCGACACGATGGTGCTGGTGCCGCTGGGCAACGTTGACAGTGTGGGGCTTCGCCGGGCGATCTGCGATCACGAGGTCAAGAAACTATTCAGGCTGCTCGGAAACGGGAAGATCGACAATCATCAGAACTGGAAAGGGCGCTTCAAGGAGAACTCGGACAAGATGCGCACCGGGTCAATCTATGACGTGGTGGCGGTGCTGAAGAACCTGACGTTCCTCGCCAAGTCGAAGAACCTGTCATTCCGAGAAAAGCGGATGCTTGACCGAGCGAAGTTCCTCGTCGTGTCCGAGATCTCGGAGGTGCTCGGGGATGCCTCCGAGACGATCGACCAGAAGGTCAACCACGCGCTCAACCGCTGTGTGGCGAATCGAGATCGAGCGATCGCCAGGGCCAATGTGGCCAAGGCGAAGACGGCCTCGGGCACCAACCGCCGAGCGGCGCGCGCATCCTGAGCGATCCGTTTCACGAGGTGCGGACATTCACGCGGAGCCCGATTCGGCTGAACCGGATCGGGCTCTTTTGTGTTCGCCGACCGATCTGATCAGCAACGCGATCCTATGCGGTCCTGATGCTTGAACCGTTGTTCACCGCCGTCGCCGCCGTACGCTCCCTCGCCGCCTACATCCTCGTCTCGCTCTACGTCGTCGTCACCGCGCCGCCAGGCATTCTCATCTCGCTGCTCATCCGGCGTCCGCACGTGCTCTACTGGTTGGGCCGTCAAGGTGTACGGCTCGGTCTCGTCACGGTCGGCATCGGGTATCGGATCGCCGGTGCCGAACATATCCAGACCGGTCGCGCCGCGGTGTACTGCGTGAACCACACCAGCAACCTCGAGCCGCCGGTGGTGTACCAGGTACTGGCGGCGGTGCATCCTAGGCTCCGGGTACTCTACAAGGCGGAGATTCACAGGATTCCGCTGCTGTCCACGGTCTTCGACATTGCCGGATTCGTGCCAATTCAGCGCCGGGACCGCGAACAGAGCCGGCTTGCGATCGAGACGGCCGCGGGCGCGCTGCGTGACGGCAACTCGTTTCTGATCTTCCCTGAAGGCACACGTAGTCGAACAGGCGATCTGCTGCCGTTCAAGAAGGGCGGGTTCGTGATGGCCATCCGGGGCGGCGCGGCGATTGTACCGCTCACCATCATCGGCACTCGTCAGGCGATGCGAAAGGGCAGCCCGATCATCCGTCCCGTGACCGTCAGTGTGCGGATCGGCCCGCCGATCGAGCCGTCGGACCACGGACTCCAGAACCGCGAGCAGTTGGTGGCGGCGACCCGCTTGGCGATGGAAGACCTGCTGGCAGCTGGCCCAGTCGGTTGACAGAGGCGGGGGTGCCGCGCTCACGACCCGCCGGTCGTGAAACTCAGCGAGTAGGCCACCAGGGTGGCGCCGTCGGTTGCCAGAATCCCGTCCCCGAGCTTTACCTCGAGGGTGCGGTAGGGCAATAGCGGCTCCACGAAACTGACGTTGAGTACGCGGTTCCGTGGCTGATACTGCACGTCCCACTCCAGCCCACCTCCGTTCGCTGGGCTGGTGGCCGTCTGGGCCGCGCCGACATACACAGCCTCGACGTGGCCGTCGAACGATTCGGGGTCCATGTCGCGAGAGAACTGGAAGCGGACCAACGCGTCGGTTGCCACCCGGGTGTCGTCCAGGGTCGGTAAGGAGAAAATCACTTCGGGCGCCGGCCCCTGCTCCGGATCCTCGGTGAGGGTCGACCCCTGGGATACCGGTTCCGGCGGCGCGACCGCTTCAATCTCGTCGGCTTCGATCTCGACTAGCCAGTCGCTGCCGTGCACGGTGCCCGTCACCTGGAGCCACCGGTTGGTATCCACCCTGGCCATCACGTCGAGATCGAAGTTCTTGCCGCGCGGTTCCTTGCCGACGACCCAGACCGCCGCATTGGCCGACTGCAACACGAAGTCGCTGGGGCTGTTGCCGGGGGCCTCCGGGAGATCGCCGAACAGGTTCCGTCCGCGAAAGCGTCCGGTCACGGTCACCGTCTGGTCGCGATAGCGGCCTGGCTCAAGCCCGATGGTCCAAATCGTGACGTCGTCCGGCTCGTCCACGCGTCGTGCATCGTCCGCGATCAGCAAGGGTAACTCCCCGTTGGCCGGCCACGGCTTGTTGAACAGGCGCTCGGACAGTTGCCGGATCTCATGGTCGGCTAGGCGTGGATCATCAGGTGCCAGCCGGCCGACATCCCAATAAGAGCCGTCGATCTCGAGCTGAGGGTTTTCGCCCACCGCTGGCGGCACGAGGTTCAGCACCCGGAGACGCTGCTCGCCGTCGGTGATGAACACGTCCTGCAGGTCGCCCTCCACCGTTGCTCGCACCACGACGGGCCGTCGATGGAAGAAGGTCGGATACGCGTCGAGCGCGGCGATCGTCGTCGGTGTACGTTTGATGGATTGCGCTGAGAGGGGTGGCGATCCGCCGGCGCAGAGGGTCACGGCAGCCAGGATCGTCCGCGTGGCCAATGGCCGCCAGCTCGACAAGCAGGACATCATCCCACGTCCACGCACCATCTTAACATATACTCCTTGCAGCAGTTGCGGTGCGCGTCGTCGTCGGATCCGTACCTGCCCAGTCCGCACGACGGGCGGTCTCCACGCCGAAATGGCAGATCAGGTTTCCGAGCAGACCACCAATCGGTTGTCGTTGTATCTCCGGTTTCTTAACGACCTCGATACCAACGGCGTGCGTACCGTGTCGTCCAAGATACTGGCGGCGCAATTTGGTCTCAACGCCGCGCTGATCCGTAAGGACCTATCACATTTCGGCGACCTCGGGGTGCGCGGTGTAGGCTATGTTGTCAAGGATCTAAGGCAACGGCTGCGGCGGATTCTTGGGCTCGACCGGCGGTTGAACGTCGCCATCATTGGCGCCGGCAACCTCGGGTTCGCGCTGGCCGACTACCCCGGGTTTCGTCAAGAGGGGTTCCGCATCGTCGCTTTGTTCGATACGGTCCGTGCCAAGGTCGGACTGTCATCGAGGCTGGGAGTTCGTATCCACGACATCCGGGACCTGAAACGGGTTTCCCGGCGGGTGGGGATCACGATCGCGGTCATCGCCGTACCGACGGGTGCGGCCCAGGTGGTGGTGAACACGGTCGTGGACGCTGGGATCAAGGCGGTGCTGAACTTTGCGCCAGGCGCCCTGCGGGTGCCGCGCGACGTGAAACTGAAAAGCGTCGATCTGACGGTGTCGCTCGAGAGCCTGTCCTTTCATCTGGCCCGAGGCGAGGGCGCGCGCGCCTAAGCCGGCGGGCCGAAGATGGCGGAAGACGCCAGGATCGCGATAATGTCGCAAAGCCGGTCTTAGGGGGTCTCCACGAGATATTGATCCATGGTCACATCCAGGCGGCGCACACCGGCCGGGAGCACTCGCAAGCGCCTGTCCCACGTCGATGCTAAGGGCAGCGTGCGCATGATCGACGTCGGTCAGAAACCAGTCACCCGACGGGAGGCGACGGCACGCGGGACGATCGCGATCTCGCCGGCGGCGCTCAAGCTGATACGGAGCGGGGATATCGCCAAGGGGGATCCACTGCAGGCGGCGCGGCTGGCGGGGATCATGGCCGCCAAGCGGACGTCGGATCTGATTCCGCTGTGTCACCCGCTGCCGCTTGCCTACATCGAGGTCGAGCTCCGGGCGAGGCGGGAAGGCTACGAGATCGAGGCGTGCGTACGGACGGTCGCGCAGACCGGCGTGGAAATGGAAGCGTTGACCGCGGTCGCCGCCGCCGCGCTGACGGTTTATGACATGGTGAAGGCGGTGGACAAAACGATGGTCATCGGTGAGATCCGCCTCATCGAGAAGACCGGTGGTCGGGGTGGCGCCTATCTCCGGCGCTAGCCAGGCTGGTGCCTCCCCCCGAATGTGCACGATGACCGAGCCGCTCATCCGGACGCTTGCCGACCTGCCGTTCCATGTGTCCGGTCGTTTCCCGAAGTCGCTGCTTATCCGCCGTTGTGTCGGCGACCAGTTCCTGGACCGGTCGAGCCGCGAGGTGTTCGATGAAGTCCGCGACCTCAGTCTGGGGCTGGAGGCCGTGGGTGTCCAGGCTGGCGACCGTGTGGCGATTCTGGCCGACAGTCGCCCGGAGTGGACGATCACCGACCTGGCCACGTTGACCGCCGGTGCCGTCACTGTCCCGGTGTACCCCTCGTTCCCGGCCGGCCAGGTCGGCTACATACTGGCCGACGCGGGTGCGCGCGTCGTGGTGGTGGCCGACGAAACTCAGGCGGCGAAGGTCCGTGAGGAGCGGCACCGGTTGCCAGCGCTCGAAACCGTCGTCGTCATGGATATGGGTTCGGGGGAGGCTGGGCCTGGCCAGATCGCGTTGGCCGACGTGGTCGATCGCGGGCATTGCCGTCTGATGCGCGAGAAAGGTCTGGGCCGGATCTACAGGGAACGCAGCCAGGCGATCAGCCCCGACTCACTGGCTACCATCATCTACACGTCCGGCACGACGGGGCGCCCCAAGGGGGTGATGCTCTCGCATCACAACTTCGTGGCGAACATGCTCGACGTCGACCATGTGCTCACTATCACGGACGACGACACGGCCCTGTCCTTTCTGCCGCTCAGTCATGCGTTCGAGCGGATGGTCGTCTACCTCTATTTGTACAAGGGTGCCACCATCGCGTTCGCGGAGGCGGTCGACACGGTCGGTCGTGACATGCAGCGTGTCCGGCCGACGATCATGACTGGGGTACCACGGGTCTACGAGAAGCTGCGCGCTCGCATACTCGACGCGGTGGCCGCCGCGCCGCGTGTGCGGCAGGCACTGTTCGCTTGGGCCGTCGGCGTGGGGCACGCCGCCGCTGGCGCGCGCCGGGCGGGCCGGCGGCCGGGGGTGCTGACTCGGGCTCAGGAACCGATCGCGGACCGGCTGGTGCTGTCCAAGATCCGCGCGCGGACGGGGGGACGGTTGCGTTTCGTGGTGTCCGGTAGCGCGCCGCTCGGCCTGGACGTCGCCGAGTTTCTTTACGCGGTCGGGTTGCCAGTGCTCGAAGGGTACGGTCTCACCGAGACCTCGCCCGTGCTGACCACCACGCCACTCGGCGCCGCCAGGCTCGGTGCGGTAGGGAAGGCGCTACCCAGCGTGGAACTGCGCATCGCCGGCGACGGGGAGATCCTGGCGCGTGGCCCCAATGTGATGGTCGGCTATTACGAGAACCCCGAGGCCACGGCGGCGATTATCCGGAACGGTTGGTTTTACACAGGCGATATTGGCCGGATCGACTCCGACGGGTATCTGTGGATCACCGACCGCAAGAAGGATCTCATCGTCACCGCGGGCGGTAAGAACATTGCGCCCCAGCCGATCGAGGCGCTGCTCAGGCGCGACCCGGTCGTGGCCGAGGCGGTGCTGGTCGGCGACCGGCGCCGTTTCGTCTCGGTGCTGCTGGTCCCGGATTACCCGAACCTCGAACAGCGGATCGCCGTCGAGGGGCTCGCGCCTGGCAACGCGGGCGAGCTGGTGACGCGGGAGGACATCCGCAGTCTCTTCCAGCCGATCGTGGACCGCGTGAACAGCGGCCTGGCAAGCTACGAGCAGGTCAAGCGGTTTGCCCTGCTGCCGGCCGAGTTCTCGGTGGAGACCGGCGAGCTCACCCCCACCCTTAAGGTGAAGCGCCGCGTCGTCGAAGATCGGTGGAATGACGTGGTGGAGGCGCTCTACACCGACGCCGAGACGACAGGCGTCAGCGGGCAGCAGTCACACGGTACCTGACCGCGTCCCGCCTACACCCGGCACGTCAACGCGGTCGGTTGTCGTGGCGCGCACGGCTTTGGCCAGGCGCGAGGAGCGAGCGATGTCGTGGATGTGCACGCGTTGCAGCAATGCCACCCGGCGGGATGCTCCGCCGGAACTACTGGAACACCGTGGCGGTCGTCAGTGGCCACCAGCGGAGCTGGACCTTGCCGATAACGTACTTTTCCGGTACCTGACCCCAGTGCCGGCTGTCGGAGCTGTTGTTCCGGTGGTCCCCCATGACGAAGTAATGGGCCTCCTGGACGACCTCCGGGCCGTGGTTTTCGTGGCTCCGGAAGTCCGGCGGCACGTACTCGTCGTGGAGCAGTACCTCGTTCACATACACCTGCCCGTTTTCGATCCGAACCGTGTCGCCTTCCTGGGCGATGACCCGTTTCACGAAGGATTTGTCAGGGTCACGGGGATAGTAGAGCATGACGATATCGCCTGCCTCCGGCACTCCGAAGAAGCGATAGAGCGCCTTGTTGATGATCAGCCGGTCCTGGTCCTCCAGGGTCGGCTCCATGCTCTTGCCTTCCACCCGCGCGACTTGGAACCCGAAGGTGACGATCAACGTGGCGTACACAGCCGCCGACGCAAAGGTCTTGACCCACGCCACGACCTCCTCACCGACTCGCGCCAACAGAGTCTGGCGCTGCGAGCGCCGCTCGAGTTCGTAGGCCTGACTCGGCGAGAGCAGATAGCTCGGCGGCCCTTCCGCGCGCATCCCGCTGTCGGGAACGGCCGAGGGTGCGTCGGTCGACGGCGCTGCGGTCGGCGCCGGTCCGCTCAACGAACCGGGTTCTGCGGATCCAGAGTACGCGGCCGGTACCTGCTCGATCGCCGCCGGTGGGGCTATAGGCTCAGATACTCGCGGAGCCGCTTGGTCTGCGTCCGGCTGACCGGAATCTCCGTGCCCTTCCCGTCCTTCATCCTCAGGATGTAGTTCCGACTGAACCAGGGGACTATCTCCTTGATCTTGTTGATGTTGACAAGGTGCGATCGGTGCACCCGCCAGAATACCGCCGCGTCCAGGTGGGAGTGTAGCTCATCTAGCGTCCGATAGTTCGATGTGCCGGACATTGAGGCGGTCACGATCGTGATCACGTCATCGGCGAGTGAAGCGTATACGACCTCTTCGGCCTGAACGAGCAGGAAGCGCTCGCCGGCTTTGACGGCGAGCCGCTCCCGGTGATTTTGGCGCTCCGCTACGTATTGGACGATCCGTTCGAGTTCTTTGTTTGCACCCGGCCCGTTCGCCCGAAGTTGTTGGCGTGCCACGAGTCGCCGCACCCGCTGGATCATCTGCGCGAGCCGCGCGGGCTCCACCGGCTTCAGCAGGTAGTCGACGGCGCTCACCTCAAACGCCTCGATTGCGTACCGGTCGAATGCGGTCACGAACACCACGTGGCTCGGCACCTCGCGTTCCAGTAGCTGACGCGCTACCTCGAAGCCAGTCAGCCCCGGCATCTGGATGTCGAGGAGCACGACGTCCGGCACCAGTTTCTTCGTTAGCGCGACGGCCTGGGGCCCGTCGACAGCCTGGTCGACGACCTCGATGTCGTCGAGCTGTTCGAGCTGAAAGCACAACTCGTTGCGAGCGGGCTGCTCATCGTCGGCGATCAGGATCCGCATCGGCATTTTGTCAAGCCTGGCGGCGGCCTGTGGCGAGGGCCCCGCTGCATTCGACCGGCGCTTCGGCCGGGGCGGCCCGGCGTCTCGGGCACGAAGACCCCGATGTTTTTAAGGGTCTTGGCGCCATGCATGGTGCCACCACGGCTCCTAGGCGGACGCCGGCTGCGGCACCACCAGATCCGGAATCTCGATGTGGGCGCAGGTCCCTTCCCCGGGGGCGCTGCTGAGTCTCAGATGATAATTCGCGCCGTAAATGACGCGCAGGCGTTCGTCGACGTTACGCAGACCGATGCCGCCGCCCACATCCGTGCTCGGTCCGCCGGCCGGCATTCCCAGTCCGTCGTCGATTACCTCGATCACGGTATGGCCGTCTGTCCGGCCGCTCGAGATCGTGATCCGGCCGCCGCCCACCTTGCGTGAGATCCCGTGCTTGATGGAGTTCTCCACCAACGGTTGCAAGAGCATGCTGGGCATCATCTGGTCGAGGGTCTCCGGGGCGATCTGCTTATCCACGACGAGGGTAGGCCCGAACCGGATTGTCTCGATGTCGAGATACTCATCGATCGAGACCAACTCCTCTCGCAGGGTGACGAAGTGCTCCTGACTACGCAACAGGCGTCGCAGCAGCCCAGACAGCTTGGCAATCAGCATCCGGGCCGTTTCTGGCTGCGAGCGGATCAGCGACGAGATCGAGGTCAGCGTGTTGAACAGGAAATGCGGGTTGATCTGGCTGGCCAGCGCCTCGACGCGCGCCGTCATCAGCAACTTCTCCTGCTCTTGGAGTCGGTGTTCGATCCGCGCGGTGTTCCAGATCTTGATCGGCACTGCGACCGACAGCACCGTGGCCAGCACCACCAGTCCGAGCAGCCAGAGGTTCGTCGGTTCTAGGTAGAACAGGCGATAGGCGCCAAACCGTAGGCCGAGCGCCTGCCGTAACAGCTCGAGGCAGATCGGCGCCGCCAGCAGCGTGATCTGCCAGTCGACGCGAAAACGTCCGAATAGCTTCCAGGCATGGCGGTGCAAGCCCGTGACGAGCAGCGGCGTGACATGCCAGATGGCTTCCTTTGGAGAGAGTTCGCGCAGTCCGCCCCCGGCGAACCCGCATCCCACCGATAAAATGATCGCGATCCACTCGCCCGCGGTCAGCGCCGGCAGACCTACGAGGCAACCGACAATTGCTCCGGCGTAGGGTCCCGCGATCAATCCAGCCAGGAACGAGCCGGCGAGCGACAGGTCGGCCGCGTCGTAGTTCAGGAGCAGACGCGACGCGACGCCTATGCTGACCGGGATGCCGAACGCGAACGCGAAGGTCAACCGCTCGCGCCAGGCGCGCTTCTCTGTGAGCAGAATGCGCCGGAATTGACCGAAGCGGACTAGCATCGTCGCCAGGGTCGCCGCGACCGCGACCTTGACCACCAGGGTGGTGAGCAGCAACTGCTCGGCGGATAGGAGCCTGACTTCTTCTGGCACGGTGTCTGCCTCACTATACCGACGGCTTGTCACGGGTGTCAATCTGGCACACGGCTGTCAAGATGTTACAATTGAAGGAGTTACGAGAATGTCATTCCTTGATTCTCTCGGCGATCTGGTGCTCGTATGTGACGGGACGACGGACTGAGTGTCGACGGAGTGGCCCGGAGCGGTTCGCGGTCACCTTGTCGGATCACGGCGCGACCATCGTCGGCGTGAACTGCGGCGCCGGCCCAGCCGCGACGCTCGAATCGGTCGAGCGAATGGAGGAGGTGACCGGCGCCCCGCTCTCCGCCCAGCCGAACGTGGGTGGGCCGCGGGAGGTGGAGGGTCGGCGGCTCGCCCTGTCGTCGCCAGAATTTCTGGCCTCGTAGACTCGTCGCTATGTCGCTGCGGGTGTCTGGTCTGGTCGGGGGGTGCTGCGGCACGACGCCGGATTACACCGCTCGGATGAAGCAGGCCGTGGGTGAGCTGCCGGCGCCGCGGGCGACCGTGTCGGCTCTCGGACGTGGACCGGCGCCGCCTTGCTGATCAGCCGGTGACAGGCTATAGTCGCAGGGTTTCCGTCTCGGAGTTGGGCGTGGCCGTTAGGCCGCGTACCCCCTGAGCCGGGGTCGTGGACCGCCAGCCCGGGAGCGCGCCTGCATGTCCCTACAGATCGACCAGTCAAATACCAAGGAGATGCTGGTGGCCTCGGATGTGGCCACCCGTGCCCTATCCGCAACGCCGGTCGAAACCGACTTCATCGAGAAGGTCTACAACAACATCGCGTCGGGCTACGACCTCATCTACGGTTGGACCCTGCATGCCGGCCGGCTCGAGTCGATCGGGCGGCTCGCCATCCGTCCAGGCGACCGGGTGCTGGAGGTCGGTGTGGGCACCGGGATCAACGCCGCCCTGTATCCGCGCGACTGTAGTGTGACCGGCATCGACCTGTGCGGGTCGATGCTCGAGAAGGCGGAACGGCGAATCGCCAGGCATCGTCGGACTAACGTCCGGTTGTTGCAGATGGATGCCGAGGCGCTGACATTCCCGGACGGTTCATTCGACATCGTCTACGCCCCCTACACCCTCAGCGTCGTGTCGGACCCGATCAAGGCGGTTCACGAGATGCGACGGGTCTGCCGCCCCGGGGGACGCTTCGTGTTTCTCAATCACTTCCTGAGCTCGAACAAGCTCGTCTCCCGCGTCGAGCGTTTCATCTCGCCACTGACCGTGCATGTCGGCTTCAAGGCCGACCTCGACCTGCCGGCCTTTCTGGTGCAGGCCGGGCTCGAGCCGGATTCGATCGAGAAGGTCAATATTCCACGTATCTGGTCGCTCGTCACCTGTACAAAGGACGCGTGATCTTGTAGGAGGCAGAAAACGGAAGGCGGCCGTTCGGCTGCTCTGGCTTCACCTGTCTCCCGGTTCCCGCCGCCTGCGTCCTTCGGGACCTAGATACGCCGCCAACCCGCGCGCCACCACCTGGGCGCCGTCGGTGGCGGGGCGTTCCGACGCCGGCGGCTGGTCCAGGACCTGGCGCATGACCGGCATCCATCGGCCCGCGAACAGATCGTCGTGGTCGAGGTAGGCGCACCGCACCAGGCGCGGCATCGCCTCGACCATCACGGCGTACTCCGCGAAATCGCCGCGCGAAGTGTAGACGAGCGCCGTGTCATTGGCGGCGCACTCGGCGACGATTCCGTACCCCGGCTTGGTCAGGACCACGTCGACCGCCGCCAAGAGGTCCTCGTAGCGGAACCCCTGTTCGAACATCAGCGGGACGTCGACGCTGAACGGCACGCCGTCGCCTGACCCTTCGGGCCGTGTCGGGTCCGTGTCGACCGGGTCGTGCGTGACGACCACACCCAGGTCAGCGTGTCGGGTCGCGGTCGCCCAGTCAAACGCGCCGACACCGTAACGGCCGAAGGACACGAGGACCAGCGGCCGATCCAAGGGCAGGCCCAGCGCTGCCCTGGTCTCGGCCGGCGCACGGCGCGCGTGCCGCGCCACCAGCGGCACGTCGACGACCCGCGGAAAGGCTTCGAACCCGCCCGCCATCGGAAGCCGCCAGGCTAGGTCGGCCGTCGCATAGGCGTCCCGGATGACTGGTAGCAGGTCGGGGGCGCGGGCGACTAGATCGCCGTACCCTTCGTAGATCCAATCCCACGTGAAGTTGGCGATGCCAACGCCAGGCACGCCCGTCGCCGCCGCCGCCGCGAAGGCGAGGGGAGGAATGTCGCCTGCCACTAGGGTCGCGTGGTGGCGCTCGAGCAGACGGGCCTCGACTGTCGCTCGCGCGTTGAGGGTACGGTGAAAGTGCCAGGCGCGGCTGATCGAGGCGGTCGCGTCCACCCGAAGACTGTCGATCTGCACCACGCCGGTGTCCGGTTCCCCGGGGGCGAAGGCGAACGGCGGTATCACCGCGCGGTCGAATAGCCAGCGCGGCGCGCTGGTCCGGACGACGACGGAGACGTCGGGCCGGATCGCCGCGAGCGCGTTGATGATCTCGATCTGGCGCGAGGCGTGACCGAAGCCGTGCCCCGAGATATAGAAGACGACGGTGTCGATCCGTGGCATCTAGTGTTCCGACACGCTGGTGATTGAGCCAATTCCAGGTTGGGGCATGCCGCTTGGCGACGTTGCTCCTCGGTCACACGTTCCCAATGTACTCCCTTGTCACGCCTGGCCAGTCACACGCTGCGCCAGGGACTCATTCCACGAATCGTGGGGTCTGGACACTAGGTCCGTTCACCCCTCGTCATGGTGTCTCTCGCGGCGGGCTGCTGGTTCTTGGCCTTGCTCACCGGTATGATCTTCCCATGGCACGCCACGAACGGGAGTTCTTCAACGAGAAGCAGGAGATGAAGCCGGCGATGATTACCTGCCCGAAGTGTCGACACCGGGCGGAATACCAGGTGCGCTGGATCCGACGGCTCAAGAAAGAGCAGCCGCCACGCGGCTCGGATGCGCACGATCGGGAGATGTATCGGAAACTGCGTGACTATATGGTACGAGTCGATGACATGCTGTCGTGCCAGAAGTGCCGGCGTCGGTTCGAGATTCCCTCGCAACAGTCGGTGGCTTTTCTGTAACGACCACCTGCGAGCGTCCTGAGCCAGAGAACGGGGTCGGGGGTCTTTTTCGTCGCCTTCACCTGGACAAGACTCCCAACCCAGTGCAAGAACAGCCAGATATAATCGACGTAACACATGAGATACACGATGAGGGAATGCGTGTGACGGTCAGGTGTATCCTCTCGGTCGCGCTGTGTGCCGTCCTCGTTTGGCCCGCCGCCGTGTCGGCCCAACGCCGGTACACGCAGGCGGAGGAGCAGCAGTTTCACCTTGCCGTGACCCGGGCACTCGCGCACGGTGCCTACGACGAGGCGCGCGAGCTGGCGGAGGCCCGCGACCGTGCCGACCCGTCGGCCGTCGCGTTACTGGCCAGGCTGGACTTCCTGCGCGGGGACTCCGCCGCCGCCGAGTCCCGCCTGGTTCCGATCGTCGCGGCGAATCCGATCAGCGCCGCTGGGCTCGAGCTGGCACTGCTCCAGCACCATCTCGGTCGGCGGAATGAGGCGAACGTGCGGCTCAGTGCGCTCGTCGACATGTTCCGACGGTCCGGGGAGGCTCTGGACCTGTATCGCGCCGCGCTCGCGGCGCGGGCACTCGGCGAGTATCAGCTGGCCAACGGTCTAGTCCGGAGCGCGGCGCTCGCCGACCCGGAGGATCCCGCCATCCAGACTTTGTGGGGCGAGTTGTTCGCCGAGAAATACGACCAATTGGAGGCGTCCCGGTCCTTCAACGCGGCGCTGACGATCGACGAGGACTGGGCTCCGGCTCGTTTGGGGATGGCCGGTGCGCTGGCTGACACCGATCCGCCGACCGCCCGCGCCGAAGCCACGCGCGCGCTCGAGATCGACCCCGACTATGTCGAGGCATATCTATTTCTGGCGCAGCGCGACCTCGACGACCGTAATCACGCTGCGGCCAGGGGCTCGCTTAACCGGGCGCTCGAGATCAACGACCAGAGCCTCGAAGCCCGGTCGCTCGTCGCGGCTGTCGCTTATGTCGAGGACCGGCTGGACGACTTCGAGACGGCCGTCGAACAAGTTCTGGCGATCAACCCGGTGTATGGCGAGGTGTACCGCGTGGCTGGCAACCTCGCCGGGCGCAACTACCGCTTCGACGAAGCGGTCACCCTGGTTCGCCGGGCGCTCGAGATCGACCCTGATAACACCCGCGGGCACGCCGAGTTGGGCATGCACCTGCTGCGGACCGGCGACGAGCCGGGCGCGCGCGTCGCCCTGGAGCGGTCGTTCGCCGAGGATCCGTTCGACGTGATCACCTTCAACCTGCTCAGCATGCTCGACTCGCTGGACGAGTTCGAGACGTTCGAGCAGGGCGATCTGATCGTTCGGTTCGATCGGGACGAGGCGGCGGTGCTCAGCCCCTATGTTCTGCCGCTGGCGCAGCAGGCATTTGACGAGCTGTCGGCACGCTATGGGTTCCAGGCCGAAGGGCCGATCCTGGTCGAGGTCTTTCCGCGCCACGACGACTTCGCGGTCCGCAACCTCGGGTTGCCGGGGATGATCGGGGCGCTGGGCGCGTGCTTCGGGAAGGTCGTGACGCTCGACTCGCCCCGTGCACGGTCGCCAGGCGAGTTCAACTGGGCGGCGACGCTGTGGCACGAGATGGCGCACGTCGTCACGCTGCAGATGTCGAACCAGCGGGTACCGCGATGGCTGACCGAGGGGCTGTCGACCTTCGAGGAGAAGCGCGCCCGTCCCGACTGGGCGCGCGATCAGGACCTCGAGTTCGCCGTCGATCTCAACGAGGGTAACGTGCTGTCGCTCCGTGACCTGAATGGCGGGTTCTCCCGGCCCAAGACCATCTCGATGGCCTACTTCCAGGCCTCGGTGCTCGTCGAGCACATCGTCGACGAATACGGGGAGTCGACCATTCACGAGCTGTTGCGTGCCTACGGCGACGGGCTCGAGACCGAGGCGGCGCTCGAGCGGGTCGGGCTAGACTTCGAGACGCTCCAGGCGTCGTTCGATGCCGCGGTCGAGATCCGCTTCGGTGCGTTGCGCCGTGCAATGACGGCACCCGATGAGCGGACGCCGGCGTCGGGCCCGGGCGAGGGGCTCGACGCGTTGCGCGGACTGATCGAGGAATACCCGAACAGCTTCCCGGTCCGTATGGCTCTTGGCCGTGCCCTGCTCGTGGCCGGCGACAACGACGCCGCCAAGGCGGCCTTCGAGACAGCGGTCACAATGGCGCCAATGGCGACCGGCAGGAGCAGTGCACACCTGCCGCTGGCGGACATCGCGGTCGAGCAGGGTGACCGGGCGCTGGCGATCGATCACCTCACGACGCATCTCGAGTTCGATCATCGTGACATCGATGCCGCTCGGCGGCTGGCGGCGCTCGCCGAGGAAGCAGGTGACGAGGCGCGGATGCGCCGTGCGTACGAATTGATCATCGAGATCGACCCGTTCGACTCGATTCCGCATCAGGCGCTCGGACGGCTGGCGTTGGCGCGCGCGGACCACGACGTGGCTGTCGTTGAGTTCGAGGTGTCGCTGGCCATCGGTCCAATGGACCGTGTGGCGGCGTATGTCGACCTCGCCGAGAGCTACCTGGCGAGTGGCCGCTCGGATGAGGCCAGACGCGAGGTGATCGCGGCGCTCGAGATTGCGCCGACCTACGAACGTGCTCAGGAGTTGTTACTTCGGATCGTGGAGGGCGCTCCGTGAGGTCCCGCGTCGCGCCGGGGTGGCGCGGCACCACCCTGTGGCTGGTGCTGGTCGCGCTCGTGTGGGCGCCCCTGATCGGCTCGTCACCCGCGGTAGCGCAGGCGGTCGTGGAGCCGGTCGACCAGCTTGGGCTGCCGACGGCCCAGCTGGATGGGCTCGACTGGACCTTTGTCCGCATCCGATATAGTTCGTGGGAGGAAAATCTCAGGATCTTCCGCGCGACCTACTGGACCGATCCCTGGGCCGTCGACGGCCCGGCCGCCGAGCAGAACCTCTCGCGACGGCTCGGTCGCGTGACGTCGATTCAGGTTAACGAGCCCATTATCCTGACGCTCGAGGACGAGCGGATCTGGGAGTACCCCTGGATCTACTTCGTCGAGCCCGGCAATCTCCGGTTTTCACCGAAGGAGGTGGATATCCTCCGCGAGTTTCTGTTGCGCGGTGGTACGGCGACGTTCGACGATTTTCATGGCCCCACCGAATGGGAGATCTTCCAGGGCGAGATGCGGCGGGTGTTTCCGAACCGTGACATCGTCCAGCTGACCTCGGACCATCCCGTGTTCAGCAGCTTTTACGAGCTGACGGAGTACCCGCAGACTCCGGGGCTCGGTTCCTTCTTCAACGGCGTCACCTGGGAGAAGGGCGGACACGAGGCTGGGCTGCACGCGATTCTGGACGACGCCGGGCGCGCGATGGCGCTCATTAACTTCAACACCGACATGGGCGACGGCTGGGAGTGGTCCAATGCCGAGGACTACCCGGGGTACATCAAGTACACGGCGCAGGCCTACCGCATGATCATCAACGAGATCGTGTACGCGCTCACGCATTGACGCCGCACTTTGCGGGGTCACATCGCCTTCCTGACCACGTGCAGAGTATGGATACTGCTACCAAGGACGCAGCGGCCGGCGCCGAACGGCTTCAGCAGAGTCGAAACCGGATCCTTTCCGAGCTTCGAAAAGTGATCGTGGGGCAAGATGCTGTGGTCGACATCGTCTTGACGGCGCTCTTCACCCGTGGGCACTGCCTGATCACCGGCGTGCCGGGATTGGCGAAGACGCGGCTGATCCGCACGTTGGCCGACATCCTGGACCTGCGCTTCAAGCGGATCCAGTTCACACCCGACCTCATGCCGGCGGACATCACCGGCACCGAGATCCTGGAGGAGACCGGCGGACATCGGGGCCTGACGTTTGTCAAGGGGCCGATCTTCGCGCAGATCCTCCTCGCCGACGAGATCAACCGGACGCCGCCCAAGACCCAGGCTGCTCTGCTCGAGGCGATGCAGGAGTATCACGTCACCGCCGCGGGGCGTACGTATCCGCTCGAGCGCCCGTTCTTCGTGTTGGCGACCCAGAACCCGATCGAGCTCGAGGGCACCTATCCGTTGCCCGAGGCCCAGCTCGACCGGTTCATGTTCAACGCCGTCATTCGGTATCTCTCGGAAGACGACGAGGTCCGCGTCGTGACCGCGACGACGGGCGACGAGGAGCCTGCGCTGTCCCATGTGTTGACCGTGGACGAGATCCTCGAGGCGCAGCGGTTGGTCCGCCAGGTTCCGGTCACTGAGGAAGTGGTTCGCTATGCGGTTCGTCTGGTCGATGCGACGCGGCCCGGTCAACCGAACAGTCCGGAGTTCGTCGGCAAATGGGTCAAGTTCGGCGCCAGCCTGAGGGCCGCACAGGCGCTCGTCCTCGGTGGCAAGTCCCGTGCGCTGATTCACGGCCGGTATCACGTCTCGGTTAGCGACGTCCGTGCGTTGGCACCGGCGATCCTGCGGCACCGCATCGTGACCAACTTCTACGCCGAGTCCGACGGTGTGGATTCCGACACGGTGATTACGAAGCTGCTCGAGATGGTCCCCGCACCGGCCAGCGGGTTGTAGGAGGCACAACATGTCGAGCACGGCCGGCAATGAGCTGTCCTTTCTCGACCCCACCATCGTTTCGCGTATAGGCTCGCTCGAGCTGATCGCGCGCACGATCGTCGAGGGATTCCTTGTCGGCCTGCACCGGAGCCCGTTCAAGGGGTTCAGCGTCGAGTTCAGCGAGTATCGTCAATATTTGCCCGGGGACGACCCGGCTACCATCGACTGGAAGCTGTTCGCCCGCACCGACCGCTACTACGTCAAGAAAT
>CAUZDS010000029.1:0-34124 GCA_963578725.1 Vicinamibacteria bacterium | reverse complement strand
GAATCGGCCGCGTAGTACATCTCGAGGCTCGTGCCGCTGGTGGGGTAGGCTGGCGGTTGACTCGTAACCCGCGCCGTGCCGTCGACCGTGAGCACGTTGTCCTGAAGCCGCGGGGCGGGGACCAGTGAGCTACTGGTCAACTTGCTAACCGCGTCACTGAGGTTCGTCGCCGCCAGGCTCGTGTTCAGCGTTTTCGAGAGCACGAACGCCGAGATGGGCTGTCCCCCGACCGTGTCCGCGTCGACCGCCTTGAGCGCGTAGGGCACGCTCAGCAACCGGACGCGGGGCTGCTCGGGCTGTCCCTCTGGTTGGATACCCAGCCACCGGGCGTTGCCGCTGGCAAACAGGGTGACGTTCAGCTCGGTCGTCGACCCCAACAAGGCCACATAGCGTCCCTCCGCATTGACATGGACGACCTGTATCTCGACCCACAACGGCACACCGCCCACCTGGGCCTCGTACAGGGCGAAGATGACGCTGACCAATCCCTCGGCCGGTTGCCCCAGCTCGTCCGTGATCACTCCGTCGATCGGCATCGGCGGCGGGGCCGCCGCCGTCTCGACCGTCTGCGCCGCGGCTGACCACACGGTGCATCCGCACATCGCCATACCGAATAGGAATCGCTTCAGGATCGCGGTCTTTTGCACTGTGGCCTCACACCACGAGTCGGCTCGGGATGCCGTGGCGGCGCTCAGTGCCGGACGACAGCGGCGCCAAATAAGGTGGGACATGGTCTGTGCTCCTTGCTGTGTCCGTCTGCGGCTCATCCGCAATCGATGATGTCAGTGTAGGCAGTCACGACCAGGCTCACCATGACGCACCACACAGAGCCTCTGTGAACTTGATCACAGAGCACCGACCCCCAGCGCCTGGGCCGGAACGTGCATGCAATTTCAGGTGCGCTGGCTAGAAAAAATGGAGGCTAAAACCTATTAGGGGCGGAAAGGCCGTATCCAATAGCCGAGCAGTCCGACTTGCTGCCCGGGACAGGTCGACGCTCCACCCGTCCGGTTCGGATACCACCGGTTCGTGGATGCCACGCCGCCCGTTACCGATGAGGCCGGCCACGGCTTTCGAACGCCCCAGCATCCACAACGAGTCTGACCCTGAACGCTGACTGTCGTCAAGCGCGAAACTTCATACCGAGGTGCACCTCGGGTATGAAGTTTCGCGGATCTTGGCCGGTAGACCGACGTGACAGAAATTGCTGCCAGGCCAGCGGCCGGCTGCGGACGGAGGTCGGAGATTAGAGAACATGACGGCATCCGGACCGCGCGTTGGAACGAGGTGCTGCCGGTGCGGGTTCTCCGCTGTACGGGACCTGGGTCGTGTCAGACCAGCCGGTCCAGCGGGAATGCCAGCGCATCCTGCAGGACCTCGGCCAAGACACACCCGTAGTGCGCGACCAGGCGCTGTCCAATGTCCGGATCGACCAGTCGCGCGTTGCCGGTGACCCCGTGCGGGTTGAGGTCGGTGGCCAGCCAGGCGAACGCCGCTTCGCCGTCAGCTCCCACGCGCCGCAAGGTCCCGTCCAGTTCCTGACCGAGTGAGGAGAAGCATTGCCGCCTCTCGTCGCGCACCAGGTCAGGGCGCAGGTGAAGCATCATGGCGGTCTCCACCGCGCCGCCATGCAGCCCGTGACGCCACTCGGCTTCCGGGAGTTCCACGTCGGCGGGGCGCGAGAATGTGGCGTAGCTGGCCTTCACGACCAGGAGACCCTGCTCGTCCCGCAGGCGCAGCGCGGCGGCGTCCATCGCACCGAGATTACCGCCGTGACTGTTGAAGATCACCAGACGCCGCACGCCGGATGCGGCCACGGCAGTGCCGATCTGGTGGATGCCCTCGATCAGCAGCTCTGCATCGAGGCTGAGTGTCCCGGCGAATCGCTGGTGCTCCCGGCTGTTCCCGATGGCTTGTGGTGGCAGGGCCCAGGCTGGCAGGTCGTCGGGCAGTCGGCGGAACGCTTCACGCAACAGGCCGAGACCGATGTCGAGGTCCGTGGACAAGGGCAGATGCGGACCGTGCTGCTCGGTTGCAGCCAGAGGGAGGATGACCACCGGGTCACGGGCCGCCAGCGCCGCCGCCTCCGTGGTGGTCAGCGAGTGCCAGTACCTGATCGGATCGTTGGACATCGCGTCATGTCCTCCAGCAGTCAGCGAGCATGAGAAACCGATCGTGCAACCAATCAGATCAACAGCCGTGAACCCGGCGGCGGAACAGCGCGAGATCGTATCCGATCCAGCCCCGCGCGAGACAGGTCTGCAGCGCGCTGCCGCCCACCAGGTGGCCAAAGCGCGTGCCGTCGAACGGCAGCCAGCCGAAGAGCGCGAAGCACACCGCGGCCAGTCTATCGCGCGCGCGGCCAATCTCGAGATCGGGCGTTAGCTCGTGGGTCGAGAGGTGTTCGAATCCGGCGTCCTCCGCGAGGGCCCGCAGCTCGTTAGGGTGTATTAAGGTATTGAGATGCCAGCCCCGACGGAACCGCTCGACCGTACGAATGGCGGCCGGCGCGGCAACCGGCCGACGAAAGTCGTCACAGATGACAAGCAGCCCGTCCGGCCGGATCAGCCGGGCACATTCGCCGAAGAAGCGGGCAGGATCCGGTCCGTGTGCGAACGACTCGATCGCGTACGCGAGGTCGGCCGGCGGCGTACTGTCTGGTAGCGCACAGTAATCGCCCTCGAGGCACGCGACCCGCTCGGCCAGCCCGGACTCCCGGATGCGACGCTCGGCGTACCGAACCTGGACGGGGCTCAGTGTGATGCCGGTGCCGCGGAGCGGCGCCCGCTCGGCCAGATAGCAGAGGCTGGAGCCGACACCGCATCCGAGATCTACGACGTGCGCGGGGTCCGGGCCAGGCGGTAGCGCGCCGAGATATTCGAGAATGCGGTTCTCGACGTAGCGGAACGCTGCCTCGTGGCTGTCGGCGCCGGGGCCCCAGACGGCTCGGTGGAGTGCGCCGACGATGCCTCCCTGGCCGTACGCCACGAAGTCGTCGGTGTGGCGGTCGTAGTAGCGCCTGACATCGGTGGCATCGAATTCGGCCATGGGCGGTCCCGTCAGGTTCGACACGGCGGTGGCATCTTCAGACGTTCCCGGTCTTCGGTGTCCAGGTTCCGTCGTGACTCTTGACGTCCAGCTTGGCGTAGACGTCGCCCGAGCGGCGCTGCGCGGCCCCGGTCTCCAGCGCGGCCGCCAGCTCGTCACCGGTCATCCACCGCTCGGCCGCCAGCGCGTAGGATTCGCCGGGAGACCAGTTAAATCGGTAGGCGCCGAGCGCCCGCAGTCGCCCAAGGCAGTCCCGGGTGTAGTCGAGCCCGTCCGGCAGATACTCGAACGACAGCGCCGGGACCGGGTGGCTGAGACCGGCGAGCACGCGGGGTTCCGCGCCCTCCACGTCAATCTTGATGAAGGCGGGCGGGCCGAACCGTGCGATCAACAGGTCCAGCGTCGTCGTGTCCACCTCGATGCCTCGGTTCCAGCGCACACCCGCGAACACCGGGTCCCGGACTCGCGCCTGGCGCCAGCGGGTGGCCAGCGTGGTCATGGTCGGCGTGCGGTCGCTGATCACCAGCGATGCGCGGCCCGCTCGATCCCCAACTGCGGCCTCGATGATCTCGACCCCAGTCTGGCGCGCAAAGAGCAGGCGAAGTAACCGCGCGAAATCCGGCTGCGGTTCAACCGCTACGACACGGCACCCCAGGGCCGCCAACGCGCGCGTGCGGTTGCCCGCGTGGGCGCCCAGATCGAAGGCCAGATCTCCGGGCGTGATGAACGTCGAGTAGAGTCGACGGAGCCGGCGTTGACGCAGGGGGATCGCATGATACACGGCCAACGACCGCAACAGCCCGAGGGCGCGACCAGCGCGGCGCGTGGTGACGGGCCAGCTCGAGTCTGCCCTCATACATGCCCATTCTGTGGAAGACCAGACCCAGTTACAATGCCCAGACGATGTCCAGTATAGGAGGTTCCGGCGCCGGTGGGTTGCGGCTTCTGTCGTTTGTGATGGGCGTCTTTCTGATCAACATGGGGCTGGGCAAGCTTGGCTGGCTGACGGATAGCGGCCTGCTGACCGGGCAATTGCAAGGGTGGCGTGAGTTTGCCCCGGCGATCAGTCTTTGGTATCTCGACATGGTCGCGATTCCAGGCGCGCCACTCTTCGCACGGCTGGTGCCGGTGGGGGAGCTGGTGGCGGGCGTGGCCCTGATGGTCGGGTACCGGACACAGCTGGCGGCGGGCGCGGCGCTGCTCATGGTGGTTAACTTCCACTTCGCGATGGGCCTTCTGTTCCAGTCCGCCTATCTGACGAACGGCTATGCACTGCCGGTCGTGGGTGCGCTGAGCGCGCTGGCGATTAGTGCGCGGCGGCTCCCGGTCAGCATCTCTAGGTAGAACAGTGGGGACCGACCAGATGACGGGCTGGCGGGTGGCGGCGGGCCGCATCCCAGGGGCACACTGGCTTGGTCTGGCTGCAGCCCTGATGCTGCTGAATGTGTCGCTCACGTTCACCAATGTCTGGCCGACTCTCGGCGTGCGCCTGAATGGTGACCTGTCGGTTGAAGTGGCCCTGTGCGTGCTTGGTCTGGTCATCGCGCGACGGTGGCGTCACGGTCCCTCCACCGGCGCGCTGCGGTGGCTGGCGGCGCTCTGGATCGTGCTGGTGGTCGGTCGCTATGTGGAGGTGACCACAGCGTCGCTCTACGGCCGCGATATCAACCTGTACTGGGACGTGCAACACATGCCGAACGTCGGCGCGATGTTCGCCTTCGTGGCGGACCCCTGGCTCAGCGTCGCGGCGGTCGCCGGCATTGCGTTGGTGCCCGTCCTGCTTTACGCGGTTGCCCGGTGGGCACTCGGGTATGTGGCGAACGCCGCCGGTGACCCGCGGGCGCGCCGGGTGCTCGGGCCGGCGGCAGCCGTTGTGCTGCTGCTGCGTGTCGCGCAGCCCCTGGGTGCAGGGGTGCCTGAGGCAATCCGCTTCGCCGACCCGGTCGCGCCAGCCTACGCTCGGGAGCTGGGCGAGCTTGCCTATGAGATGAGCGGCGTGGGCATGCGCGACCTCGGGCCGGCGATCCCGATGCGGTCCGACCTGTCGCGTGTCGCCGGCGCCGATGTGTTTTTGATTTTTCTCGAGTCGTACGGGGCCGTCAGCTGGGACCGCCCCGAGTTCGCCGAGGCGCTGGAGCCAACCATGGCACGGCTCGGGGAGGACATCGGGGAAACCGGTCGC
This sequence comes from Vicinamibacteria bacterium, assembly GCA_963578725.1. Taxonomy (GTDB): domain Bacteria; phylum Acidobacteriota; class Vicinamibacteria; order Vicinamibacterales; family UBA8438; genus NP936. The sequence continues at coordinate 28,894 of CAUZDS010000029.1, read as the reverse complement.
GGAGTGGCGTCCGCCTTCGTCGAGTCCACGACGTTCGGCGGCGAGTCCTGGCTGGCGCATATCAGTCTACTGTCGGGCACCGAGGTGCGTGACCAGGGCACGAACGTGCGGCTGATGGCGCAGGAACGGGATACGCTGGTCACCGTCTTCGCGCGTCAAGGCTATCGCACCATCGCGATCATGCCGGGGTTATTGGTTGGCTGGCCCGAAGGGGCGTTCTACGGGTTCGATCAGATCTACAACCACGAGCGGCTCGACTATCATGGGCCGCCGTTTGGGTGGTGGGATGTCAACGATCAGTTCGCGCTGGCGCGTGTCGATGGCCTCGAGATCGTTCAGCTGCCGCGCCCGCCGGCGTTCGTCTTCTTCACGACCATCTCCACGCACGCCCCCTTCGTGCCGGTGCCGCCGTATCAACCAGACTGGGCTCGGGTGCTGACGGCGACGCCGTACGACGACGACGCGCTCGACCGGGCGTGGTCGGCCTGGCCAGACTGGATGAACCTTGGGCCGAGCTATCTCCAGGCGCTCGACTATGCGTTCGCGAATATTGGCGGATATCTCCGCTTGCGTGCCGACCGAGATTTGGTGATGATCCTGGTCGGGGACCATCAGCCGCCGGCACTCGTGAGCGGGGAAGGGGCATCGTGGAATGTGCCGGTCCACGTGATCGCGAACCGTCGCGCCGTGCTCGACCGGCTTGTGCTGAGCCACGGGTTCGGGGAGGGTCTCGAGCCGCGACATCCCGCCGTTGCGGGGATGAGTACGCTGCTGGCGGCGCTGCTCGACGCCTTCGGCGACGCCCCGAAGACCTTCTGATGCGAACTGCTGTGCGCGCGATCCTGCTCCTCGCGGTACTCGGCGCTGCCCCGCCCGCCACTGCCCAGGTGCCGCTCGACGTCATGACCTTCAATGTCAGGACGGCGAGCGGTCGCGACGGGGACAATGCTTGGCCGTATCGCAAGAAGCTTGTGGTCGAAACGATCGAGCGGTTCGCACCCCAGGTGGTCGGTTTGCAGGAGGCGCTCGACGAACAGATCGAGTATCTCGACGTGATGCTGCCCGACTACCGGTGGCTCGGGATCGACCGGGGCCTCAACGGCGGCGTTGAGTTGAGCGAGTACACGCCGATCTTCTATCGCCACGACGTGTTGAGCCCGATCGAATCGGGGAACTTCTGGTTGACCGCCACACCCGACGCGCCACCGGTCAGACGGGAAGGTCGCCGGCGCGGCCGAGGTGGCCGCATTGTCACCTGGGCCAGGTTCCATCATCGCGAGACCGGCCGCCAGGTCTACATCTTCAACACCCACTTCACGCTTCGCCGGGGCCCGTCGCAGCTCGATTCGGCTGATCTGGTTGCGACGCGGGTCGCCGCGCTGCCCAAAGGCACGGCCGTCGTCGTGATGGGTGACTTCAACAACAGCGCCGGGGATAGCGATACCTGGCGCGCCGCGACCTCGCTGGGACTGCGGGATGCGTGGGTGCTGGCTGACGAGAGACGGGGCCCGACGGCGACGTATGGGAGCTTCGGCCCGCCGAGGGTCGACATGACGGAGCGTGTCGACTGGATACTGGTCGGGGGGGACATCGACGTCCGCTGGGTCGAGACCGTCCTGCACAATGACGGCGGACGCTACCCGTCCGACCACTACCCGGTAGCGGCAAGTCTCGAGCTTCAGTGATTCTGCCGCGTTGCGAGCTTGCCACGCCGCCGGTATCGCCTATCGGCCGTCACCCTATTCGCTCACCGGCCGCTCGTCCGGGTCTTGCCCCACCAGTCTGTTCACGGCTCACAGCCTGATTCTGCGATGCAGACGGTGCCCAGGCTGTTCCCAGACGGGTCTCCCCTTGCCATCACCGGAAGCCGGTCCAAGGTTGGTCCCCGATACAGACCGACGACCAGCCGCGCATCAGATGTTGAATCTGCCGTCTCGGGAACCTCGACCCCATAGGTGGCTAGGAACGGCCGACCCGGCGCCCACGTGGTCGTCGCATAATCTCCCTCGTAGAGAGGCATGACGTGTTGGGCGATGGGCTCATTGTGGATGTCGTACAGATCGATGTACACGCCGTGCGGCACCTCGGTCGTGGCCAGCGGCAACCACTCCACCCTCACGTCCAGCACGTCCCCCGGCGCGACATATGGATCCAATAACGTGTAGCCGGTGATGCTGGCTAGGCCCCCAACGTCGACGTCAACCATGTTCATGGTCCGTCGATCAGCCGCACTCGGCACTCGCGGTGGCGGATACCCGGTAACTGATACACCGTAGTAGAGCGAGACACAGCCGTTCACCCAGAAGTCGACATCCGGCCCGACGACATCCAGCCCCGCGAGGTTCTGTGGCGCCGGCAAACGAACGGCTGTGAGCCCGTCCACCTTGGCCTCTCGCAGCTGCCGGTCGAAGGTGTCCCAAGTGCGGGCGTGGGCGTCAGCCTCGCCGCGCAGCGCCAGCGCGTCCCAGCTCTCCCCGAGTGGCCAGATCGTGACGAGCGCGAGGGCGACGAGCCCCGGGATTCCCACCGGTGTTCGTCCATGCCGCACGTGCAGGCGTGTCCAGCGACCGAACAGGTAGCTCCAGGTCACCAACCCGGAAAACAGCAGGAATTGCGGAACCACCAGCGTCCGCACTGGCGGGAAGCCGGAAACCGCCCACGCAGCGGGTGCGAAGCAGGCTGTCAACCCGAGAACGATACCGACCGGGAGACCAAGCAGCCACGGTGTCAGCTCACCAGCCGGAGCGTCGCCACCATGCTGGGATCCGTCCGTGCACTCGTCGATCAGACGAGCCACCATCGCCGGGATGACCGCCGCCATGGCGAGGTTCCACGGGGCTCGGACTACGGCCTCTCGCAGGAACTCCAGCGTGAAGCTCAGCGCCATCAGACCCACGTTGAGTAACCCCGAAGGGTCGGGAAACTGCTCTTGCCGAACGAGGGTTCCCGGAGCCAGCGCGGTGATCACCAACGCGAGCACCGATCCGAGCAGACCGGCCAGCAGCAACGGCATGACCCTTCGTCTCGGCGCCCGTGGAACAAAGGACGCGCACCCCACGGTAGCCAGAGCAAGGCCGGTGACCTGCGCCGCCACGTGGGTCTCCGAAAACAGGCCAGCGAGGCCGGCGAGCACACCTGCGAGGCCACGCGCGATCCACAGGTCTCGTTGCCGTCTAGCTCGTCGCTGCGCGTATGCGATGCAACCGGCGAACGAGACGAGAAACAACTGGGGTGCCAGGTAGCGAAGTCCCCCGAGCAACCAGTAGCCACCCTGAGCAAGCATGTACGGGCGACCGTCCAAGGTGAGAGCGAGTGTCATCGCCGCCAGGACGACGGAGGCGAGCAGTCGTTCACGGCGACGCGTGGCAAGCCTCAATTGCCAGATGGCCCAGACCAACAGACCTAACCACGCCGTCAACGCCGCGACCGGCCAGAACTGCACCACCCGTGGCGGTAGGTTGATCGCCAGTACCGCCAGCAGGGTGTAGAAGACCGAGCCACTGAAGTTTGCGTACCAATACCCCATGACCTCACGGATCCCCCTACGTGCCTCCACCGCTAGACAGTAGTCGTCGGCCATGTACCGATTGGACAGCCCGATATATCCATGGACGAACAGGGGTATCAGGAAAGCGCACGCCACGACCCCCAGTAACGGGGCGATGACGCCCGGAGTCAATGCACCGCTGCTCGGGTCAATGACCACGGCTGACCAGCGGCGCCACGCAGCATGTAGCGACACGACCAGCACCAGGACGATGACGCCGGTCAGGGTCGAAGTGACCAGAAACCGGAACAGGACAGGCGGTGGCGCGGGCACCGGCTCGGTCAGCTGGAACCGCTCCCGGTCGATCTTGTGCGTATCGTCGACGGCAGGGTCCAGCACCAACCGCTGCAGGTTTTCCGTCGAGGTATCGAGGATCGCGTAGGACCAGGTGCGCCCTTCTTCGACGGCCGGTTCCGCGAGGTGATAGGCGGTCGCCAGCGACTCCCGCTGCGACGGGGTCACGTTCTCGGCCCAGCGGACGTTCACTCTCGGACTGGGCGGCGTGTCGTAGTCGTAGGTGGCGTACAAGAACGCCAGGGCAAGCAGGAACCCGAGGGCGAACGGCACCACGAGCCAGCGCGTTCCGTCGGGCATTATCCGGGCCGTCCCGCCGGTACGCCGTCGTGATGCGCGTTGACCGGCCTGAGGAGCCGGTCGTAGACGTCCGTGCCGCCACCGGCGACCAGACTGACGTCGTCAAGAATCAGACGCGAGCGAGGTGTCGCGGACTCCTTACCCCTGCCCGAGTCGCTCTCACTGATTCGGGTGGGCGCCGCGTCCCGCCAGAAACCGTCACAGACGCTGAGTGGCATGGCCTGTATCGAGGATTGCTGGTCAGAGTATACCGTGGCCTCAGGCAACCGGTTGTGAGGGACCCGACACCCTGCGTGACCGGGCTCTCGGTGTACGCCCCGCTGCATGCGACCGGCGCTACATCCCGTCTGAACGGCGTTGTCCCCCGGTCACGCATGCCCCCAGTTTGCTTCCTCGTCGCGCCTGGTCAGACGGGCCCGGCATCTCTCGACGAGTCTCGGTGCGCCGCCGGAGTTCACCACGGGCTCTTAGGTGAAATAGGCGGGCACGATGACGACCGACCAGGCGACCACGTCGAGCACGAACATCGTCGCCAGAACGACACCCCCGACGACCGGCCACCGTGCCTGGGGCCACCACCCGTGGAGCCCGATCCAAAGCATCGCCATCCAGGGTGCCATCACCGGAAACAGATAGTGTCCCTGTGCGCCGTAACCGTTGAGATAGAGGCCCACATAGACGGCAGTAATCTGTACCAGTACGAGCGCGGCGGCGGCCCCAATTCGTGGTCGCCAGCGATCGCCACGCACGACGAACAGGATCAGTCCACCGATCGCGACCAGCGTGAGCGCGCGGATGACCAGCTTCCAGGCCAGTGGCGCTGGATACTTGAGCCAGCCAGCCGCCAGCCACGCGCTATCCAACAGTAGCGTCGAGAAGCTCGTGAAGAACGCGCCCGAGCGCGCCCGATCGTTGATCGAGCCTGTGAGTATGTAACTCCAGTGTTCCCGTAATCGAGCCAGCTCATCCGGTATCAGCAGTGCCAGTCCGACCACACCCAGCATCAACACCCCCGCAACCGCGGTTAGGGAACGCGTGCGCCGACGACTGAAGAGTCCCGCCTGCGCGCAGGCCAGCACCCCGGCCAGCGCCGCCATGCCCACGAAGGACGCGCCCACACGCTTAGTGAAGACCCCGAGGACGGCGGCGGTCGCGACCGCGACTACCGGGAGCATCGTCTTGTCGCTGTTGATGAGCCGGGCGCTCTGCCACCAGATGACGGCACCGAAAAGATTGACCAGTACCGCCGGATTGATAGTGATCGACATCAGGGCGATCTGTGGATTGAGTGCAAGCAGTGCAGTGGCCCCGGCAGCGACATAGCCACCGAATAGCAGATTGGTGCCGGCCCACCCGCACCAGAGGGTCAGCACGGCCAGGAACACCGACAGCCATCTCAAGGCGTAGTACTGACCAATTAGGTCGGTGATGCCGAGACCCTTCAGCACCGCGACGGCGAGCAGGTAGTAAAGGGGAGGTGCGGTCTCCACCCGGTAGAGGTGGTCGACCAGCGGCGTGAAATCGGCCGGGAGCGGATCCGGCACTGGTTCCCGATAGTGCGCCCACCAGCCGTGCTCGGCCATTGACTGCACGATCTCGCCCTCGATCGCGGTACTCCCGCGTTGCTCCAGCTGCAGCGAGGACTGGAGCGTCAGGATGCGGACGAACGCGAAGTGCTGAGGCTCGTCTGGACCCTGCCAGGGGGGGACCACGGCGACCGCCATCAGGAGACGGAAGGCGAACACCGTCGTGATGAGCGCCGGGATGGCGTAGGTGTGCCGAAGTTGGAGGAAGCCGGGCAGCTCTCGCCCCCACTGGAACCACCGCGCCCGCAAGCTTTCCACGACGTTCATGTCGAGTCAGACGGTGACATCACGCGGCATCTAGGGCGAGCCGCCACCCGGTCCCGTTGCCGGCGATTCTCGTCCACCATCTCCCACCGGACGGAGGCTGTCAATCCGCAGCCGTTCGTCCGGCTGGTCGAGACCGGGTCGCGGGGGGACTCGGAGAGAGCACTCAGAACGCATGCTGGAATCTGTCCAGCCGGGCGAGGTGCGATCAGTAGTAGTGCGGGGGCACGTCGATGAGCACGCGCCGCCGGCGTAGCTCGGGATAGCGAGACCCGAGTGTCGCGGGATCGACTGCGCCGGCGAGGTCGGCGTCGACCGTCAGGGTATCCGGCAGGTAACACCGGCACGAACCGAATTCCGCTTCATATTCTGGCGTCGGAAAGGTCAGCGTCAGCATGGACCGGCCATCGCGCCGCTCTACCTGGTAGAGCGGGTTGACGCGGAGCTGACCGGCCACATCCAGCGTGTCCGGCACCGCGCGGCGGCAAAAGAGATTAGAGCGCCGACCGGCGACAAGCGTCAGCGCTGGTTCGCCGCCCAACTCGGCCGGTGACAGGTCGCACGACAGGTCGACGACCCGGTGCTCGAGTATCTCCTTCAACAGCCGTGAGTCACTGAAGAGCCGTGGATGGTAGGGCGTGAACAGGTCCCGGTAGGCGTCCGGCGTCAGTGTGTCGCCCGCCGAGAAGTTCTCGCCGAGTGCGCTGTGCAGGTGCGGTATCACGACAACACCGTCCGGTCGTGCCACACCCATCATCTCGTCGGCGCACAGCCGCTTGTGCCAGATGTAGGGAAAGGCATCCGCCAGGACGACCATGGCGAACAGGTCGCGCATGAACGGCAGCGGCGCGTCGGCGTCACAGCAGACCGCCGAGCAGTCTGGCGCGGTGAACCGGGTTGCGAGCCACAATTTCCAGAAGCGCAGATCGGCAATAACGGTGCGTGGTGCCTGCGGGTCTGCCGGGCGCAGACCGGCAAGCACTCGTGTCAGGTGTCCCGAACCACCACAGAGGTCGAGTATTGGACCGGTCACGGCGGCGTCGTGCCGGCCGACCGCTCGTACCAGTGCCTCGGCGGTCAGGAACGTCGGGTCCGAGAAGCGGTAGAGAAAGTAAGTGCCTTCAGCATCCGGACTGAGGACTTCGAGCATCGCCCTATAGGTGGTCCCGGCGCCACCTGCGATGAGTGAGGAGAACAGGTCGGAGCGATCACCGGTCAACCCAAGCAACCCGACCAGGGCCGCGTCGTGTCGGCGCGCCTCTAGTGCGTACATGGCGTCGCGAGTGGCATCGTCCGCAATCAGTACCGGGATACCGGCCACGATCGGAAAGGCGCAGCACTCGCATCCGAGCACTCCCGACTCGATGTCGGCGCCGCGACGAATGAGCGCGTTGTTCTCCACGAGCGAGAGACGGGTGCCGCAATATGGGCAGCGGAGCAGCGCGAGCAGCGTGTCCTTCATGGCGGTCAGGTGTGCACCGGGTCTGGCCCGCCGGGGGGGCACGGAGCGGCGAACCGTTCGAGGAAGGCGTCGCCCTGCGCGCCGACGTCCGCCCGCCGGTAATGCTCGGTGCCGAGCAGGCGCGGGGCGTCGTCCTCGCCGATTAGCGCCAGGGCGCCGTCGCGGAACTGGCTGTGGTGGCAGCTCAGCGCCCGCAGCTTGCGCGCGGCGAACTCGCCGGTGTCAACCACGAGCGTGGGGGCTGCGGCCAGCGCGCCGAAGGCGTCCGCATCCACGATGCCCAGAATCGAGCGAGGAGGCGCGGTGTTCGGGTTTCGCGCGGCCGTCACGGCAGCCGCGTGGTCGACGACGGCACGCATCGCTCCGGCCGGCAGGGTGACGTAGTAGAGCGCCGGGGCGTCATCGCCGAGCGCGGCGACGACGGCCAGGGTTCGCTCGTGCACGGCGATGTGGTCAGGGTGCCAGTAGAGCCCATCCTCACCAAAGGTGATCACGACGTCTGGCGCGGTGCGCTGGATGAGCGCCCGAATGTCCGTATCGAGCCGTCCGGCATCGACCCAGGGCAGCATGCCGTCCTCATGGTCGAGGATAGTGACGGTGTCGATGCCGAGGACGCCAGCGGCGTCCCGGAGCTCTCTCGCGCGGATGTGCCTGGCCGCGGTGGCGGCTGGCGTCCCTGGCGGCTGGGTCGTATTGTCCATCTGTCGCTGCTCTCCGTGTGTGATGCAGAGCAGGGACACACGCACACCGAGAGCGGCGCACCATGCCAGGAGACCGCCGCACGCGAGCGACTCGTCGTCCGGGTGGGCGAACACGGCCAGGAGCGAGTGATGCCCAGGGTCCGTCATCTCAGGCCGTCCGCTCCGTTCGCCGGGCCCGGCCGGCGAGTTTCATGTAGACCTCGATGTGCGCATCGACCATTCGGTCCGGGCTGAAGCGGTCGAGCGCCCGTGCGTGGACCCGGGCGCGGTCGAGCGCCATCACGTCCGGCAGTCCGTCGACCAGTGCGTCGAGCGAGCTGAACACCCCGCCTGTGACGCCCTTATCGACCAGTTCGCGCACTGCACCGCAGTCGAGCGCCGCGACGGGGGTGCCGCACGCCATCGCTTCGCCTAGGACGAGACCGAACGATTCGGCCTCCTGCAGTGGGTAGAGCAGCGCCCGCGCCTTCCCGAGTAGCGTCGCCTTACCGGCCTGTTCTACTTCGCCTGCGTAGACAATCTGCTGACCGTCGACGAGCGGCGCCACAACCTCTCGAAAATAGTCGTTCTCGGCGGCCGCCAGGATCAGTCTCCGGTTCGTCCGTCGCGCGACCTCGATCGACTCCAGTACGCCTTTGCCGGCGGTGAACCGGCCGAGGAAGAGCAGGGAGTCGTCCGGCTCCGACTGAAAGGAAAGGGTGGCGGTGTCCACCGCGTGATGGATGGTCGCGACCACGTTCAGATCGGCGAGGAGATCCGCCTGCGCTTGTGACACGGCGATGAATGGCGCCTCCGGATACCGCGACCAGAGCGTCACTTCGGGCTGGGTCGGCACGTGATGCACCGTCTGCAGCACCGGTACTGATGTGAGGCGGCTGAATGCCAGCGACATCGGGGTGTACTCGGCCTGATAATGAATCAGGTCGAACGAGTCTGCGCGTTCCACCGCTGCCGTCAAGTTGAATAGCTCGCACAGCTCCCAGGGCCACATCGACGCGTCGTCGTGGTAGCCGTGCTCGTAGATCGCGTGCAGCCGACCGCGTGTGATCGATGAGGCGGTGGCGAACACCGTCACGTCGTGACCGCGGGCGACCAGACCGTCGATGAGCAGCGCCGTCACGGTCTCGACGGAGCCCGACCTGGCTGGCGGCACTCTCTGTGCCACCGGCGCGACCATCGCGACGCGTAGCGGACTCACGCGCACGCCCCTTCCAGGAACGGTGGCAGCACCCGCGACGCGTCGAAGCACTCGTCCGCGATCTCTCGCGCCCGATGCGCGTGAGCTGAATAGTCGAGTTTGACGCGTTCGAGCCCCGCGAGCGCCTCATCCAGGGTAGAGAACCCGACCAGGCCGGTGCCCGAGGGCAGGTGCGCGCTCCATCCCGTGTCCTGCACGACCGCAGGCCGCCCGGCCGCCAGGTAGCATTCTGTCCGGTCGCTGAACCACCCGGACCGGCGCGATACGTAGGCGTGCTTGGCGACGCCGAACTCGGCCTTCGAGTTCTGGATGAAGTTGCGGTAGTCCCACGGCGATCGTGAGACTCCCATCGCGTCGACTGGTGCCCAGCCGTGGTCACGGAGCAGCCCCTGTGGTCCGTTGACTGCCAGCGTGAAGCGGCAGTCTGTCCGCGCGGGGAGCTCGATGAACCGGACGAACTCCCGGTCCTTGTTGCCGTCGACATCCGCGAAGCTCTCGGTCTTCCAGGTCATCACCGTAGTGAAACGGTCACACGCCGGCGGCGTCCGGGTGCGCCAGAGCCGGGTGACTACCGGCTGCCAGGTCTTGTGCCACGTGAACTCGCCGGTCGGCACGTCGGAGTCGGGTGTGCCGATGTTGGCGCCGAATGTGAAGAGACGGTCGAACCGCCGAAAGAACTCCAGGTACCAGCCCTCGCCTTTCGCGATCGCTAGCTGCGTGAAGACCGGGTCCGAGTCGACGAATACCTTTCTGGGGATCCGCTGGTATTCATCACGCCAGAACCAGGCGCCGCCAGACAGGTTCACGAACAGGTCCGCGTCGGCGCAGTAGGCGCGTACCGCCTCACGCGAGAGGCCGTGATACGTGCCGTCGTAGTTGACGAAGCTCCAGCGGTCGCCGAGCCCAAACGGGTTCAGCGCGTCGTGGATGTAACGCGTGCCGTAGGACGGATCGGTCGAGATTGTGTCGCGCGCCGCATCGTAGATGCACTCGCCAGTGTCCTCGATGTAGCAGACTTCGTGCCCCAGATCTCGAAGGCCGAGCAGATACATCAGCGAGCACCAGGTGACTCCGCCATAGGGATAGCGCGCGATGATGCCGGCAAACAGGATCTTCATGGCCGTTTACGCGCAGGTTATCGATGCACGGGGCGAAGCCTTCCGGGCTTCGCTGAGTCCTCGGCGGACGCGCCGACCGCACCGGCATCCCGCCTCGTGTCTCCTCGCTCCCGCAAGTGCTGAGCCGATTCCTCACGCAGTAACTCGTCCACCGACTCCGGGTCGTCGACCGACCGACCGACCGACAGTCGGGTGCACATCCGGCGATAGAGCCGGCTGGTCTCGAGCAGTTCCCGGTGCTTGCCCTGCGCGACGAGCCGTCCCTCGTGCAAGACGAGGATACGCGTGGCGTCGCGGATCGTCGACAACCGGTGGGCGATGACGAAGGTCGTGCGTTGGGGCCTAAGTCGCCTGAGCGCGTCAAAGATCAGTGTTTCCGAGATGGCGTCTACCGCCGAGGTAGGCTCGTCCAGGATCAGAATCGGGGCGTGCTTCAGCAGTGCGCGGGCGATGCCCAGTCTCTGTCGCTCACCACCGGAAAGTGACGCGCCTGCCTCCGCCACCGGTGTCTCGTAGCCGTGCGGTAGCCGCCGGATGAAGTCGTCGGCGTGCGCGGCCCGGGCTGCAGCTTCGACCTCCGCGTCGGATGCTTCCAGTCGTCCGTATCGGACGTTGTCGGCGATGGTACCGGCAAAGAGCACCGGCGTCTGCGGTACCAGTGCGATCTGCTCCCGGAGCGAGGAGAGCGAGTAGCGAGAGATCTCCACACCGTCCACCAGGATGGAGCCTCGCTGGGCGTCGAAGAATCGGGGGATGAGGCTGGCGATCGTCGTCTTGCCGGCGCCTGTCAGCCCGACGAGCGCCACGAGCTCGCCGGGCCGCGCCTCGAAAGCGATCTCATCGAGCACGGCACGGTCGCCGTCGTAGGAGAAGCCGACGCGGTCGAACCGAACGTTCCCCGCGATACCAGACGCATCAAGGGCGTCCGGGGCGTCCAGGACCTCCGGGGTGATGGCCAGAATCTCGCGCACGCGCCGTGCGCTGACCACCGCCTGCTGCAGTAAGCCGGTCGTGCGGGCGATCTCTGAGATCGGGTTGTAGACCGCGGCCAGATAGGCGATGACGACGAGCAGGCTGCCAATCGTCAACGTGCCGGCGAGCACGTGCAGGCCGCCGACCACCAGAATGAGGGCGGTGCCAGCCAGGGTGATCGCGGTCACGACGACGGAGAAGAGCGACTCCTGCCAGGTCAGCGTGAGGCGTGCCTGCATCGTCTCGTCGCCGTCCCGTGAAAAGCGTGCCAGCTCGTGCCGCTCCCGAGTGAAGCTCTTGACGGCGGCGACCGTTGACAGGATCTCGAATGCGCGCTCGATGAGCGTCGACTCCAGCGCTTTTACTCGTTCAGCGTGGTCGGTCATCGTGCCGGCGTAATGCCGCAGACACACGTAAAGAAACGGCGCTACGGTGAGGGAGAGCAAGGCGAGCGTCAGGTCGAGGTAGACCAGTACGACGAACATGACCGCCAGATTGAGCGCGGCGAGCGTCAGCGGGAACAGTCCACCGATGATCAGGTCGTCCACACAGTGCGCGTCGGCGTCGAGCCGGTAGACCGAGTTGGCGGTCCGGGTCAGGACATGGTGGCGCAACGGTAGCGCCTGCAGGTGTGCCAGCAGCGTCGCCCGGAGGTTGTAGACGATCCGTTGGCCCATCTGCACTTGTAGCTGGGTGTGGATCATGCGGACGATCTCGCCCGCGAGCTGGATCAGCAGTCCGACGACGACGATCGCTACTAACAGCCCGGCGGCGCTCGAGATCACGCCAATGGGCAGGCGGGTCGCGAGAGGACCGGGGAGCGGTGCGCCACCCAGCACCGTGTCGACGACGAGTTTGAGCGGCCATGGTGCGAGCGCTGCCAGACCGATCTCGAGCACCGTCAGGCTTGCGATGATGAGGGCCCGCCCGCGGTAGGGGCGCAGAAACGACAAGGTCCAAGAGACCAGGGTCATCTCATTGCCTCAGGTCGGGCATGGTCGTCTCGGCCGTCCGGGACGCGGGCGCGGCCGACGGGGCCAGCGGCAGCCGGAGCAGACCTGCAGCCGTCGTCACGTGCGCAAGCGCGCGGTCAAGTACCTTGGCGCTACGGGTGACCTGCCAGGCGGCCCGGGCAGCGATCGCGGCGCTGGCGGCGGCCGCCACCATCACACCCACTGACGGCGTGTAGAGTGCCATCGACGCGCCCGTGCCGACAGCCAGCAGCACTGCTAGTGACAGGCCACGTAGCGTGCCCATGAAACTGGGACGCAGACGCGCTCGCACCCGAAACGCCGCCGCGCCGCCCTCATGATCTTCGACGAGCGTCCGGACGTGCAGCCAGCCCCAGCGGCCGATGCCCAGGCTGAGGTCACGGTCGGGACGCCAGCCCTCGTCGACCTCGACACGCTGGGCGGGCCGGGCGGCGCGCAGCCTCCCGACGAGCTCGCCGAGTAGGGTGGTATGTGAAGTCCACGCCGGACTCCAGAACGACTGCTCCGCGCTGCGGCGGGTGAGCAGCCGCGCCGCGGACAGTCCGTCACGCAAGGTCGGCATCGGGGTCTTCCACGGATGCCGTGTCACGTGCTGCGGCGCGACTGCCGACGGCTGCGAGAGTCCGCGAAACCTGCCGCGGGTACGGGCAAGTGGCTGAATCAGGTACAACCAGGCGATGAGCACGCGGTAGAGCCAGCGACTAAGCCCTGGTGACCAGCGGCCGACGCGGGGCAGGCCACGCAAGTCCGACCGCCACCCGTAACGGACACACTGGCCGAGAGTCGCCAGCAGCGCCAGAATCCCGGCGACGAGCGGTAGCCATGCGGCGTCCATGCCGGTCAGCGGTCCGATGTTGCCGATTAGAAGCAGCACGAGGGTCACGGCCATCCAGGCCGGCGTGTGGGGGAGGTACAGCCACTGCGGGGCCTGGGTGCTGTAGACCGAGGGGAAGGCGGCGGTGCCCCAGACGCCTGTGTTGACTCGCCGCTTTGCGGCCGTGCGGAGGCCCGGCAGCGGGCTGTAGATACGCCCGTGCCACACCATGTGTCCGGCAAGGAATTTTTCGGGGTGGTGGGCGTCGAGCCAGGTTTCGCCTTCGCCGTAGCCGACTTGCTGGTGCCAGTAGGCCCGGACACTCGCGCGCTGGCGATGCCAGACCAGCGCCGCTGGGGCGAACCCGATCCGCAGCCCTCGGGCCTGCAGCCGCCAGCAGATATCCACGTCGTCGCCCGCGCGGAGATACACCGGGTTGAAGCCGTCGATCCCAAGCAGCGCGTCCAGACGAAACGCCATGTTGCAGCCGGGCACGTGCTCCGCCGTTCGGTCGTCGAGCATGACGTGCGTCGGACCACCCGGCGCCCGGGCGACGCACTGCGCCAACCAGGGGTCGTCTGGCGGCACGACGTTTGGCCCGCCGGCGCCCACGACGTCGGAGACCAGCATCGGTTGGACGAGGTAGGTCAACCAGTCCGGATCGACCCGGCAATCGGCATCGGTGAAGGCAACGATCTCACCCGATGCGGCCGCCAGGCCAGCGTTGCGCGCCGCACCGAGTCCGCCGTTCAACCGATCGATGACACGCACCCCCGGTTGCCGCTGGGCGATCGCGGCCGTGTCGTCGCGAGACCCGTCGTTGACGACGAGGATCTCGGTGTCCGGATACGTCAGGGCCTTGAGCGAGGTGAGACACTCGCCGATGGTGTCGCTGGCGTTGTAGGCGCAGATCACCACCGAGACCCTGGGCCACCGGGCCTGCGCTGCCCGGGCAAACGGCGGTTCGCTGAACACCCGCGTTGCGGCCACCAGGACCGGCTTGGGGTGCCGCTCCGCATCGACCAGGCCGAAGGCCCAGTCGTCGACGAGACGACCGCCGCGCCACCACTCGTCGGTCCACGCGTAGGCCACCGCGCCGCACGCGCCTTCCTCGAAAGCGCACCGCAGTTGCATGGCGGTAATCCGTGCTTGGCCGTCGAGCCCGTGTCCCACGCTGTCGCTGCCGACCTCGGCGAGCAGGAGCGGCTTGTCTCCGGCCAGGTGCTGGAGACGTGCCAGATACCCGCGCAGCACCGCCTCCCGGTGCAGATATACGTTGAACGCACAGAGATCGAAGCAGTCGAGGTCGAGAAACTCGGTCGGCGGATAGTTCACATAGGTGCAGAGGCTCGCCGGCGCCGCCGTCTTGGCGTCCCGACACAGTTCGTTAAGGAACCGCTCGATCCGGCGTTGGCCGTGCCACCGGACGATGCCGCCCGGAATCTCGTTGCCGAGGGCAAACAGCAGCAGCGCCGGGTGTGCGGTCAGGCTCCGGACGACAGTCGCAGCATTCCGTCGGATCCGCCTCGCGGTTCGCGCGTCATCGAGAAACGGGACGTGCTGCGGCCACGACAGCCCCGCCATGACGTAAAGACCGTGCCTTGCCGCGGTGTCGAGCAGCGCGTCGGTCGGCGGCGTGTAGGTGCGTACCGTATTGATGCCGGCGGCCGCCATCTGGGCGAAGTCCGTGTCGATTTGCGACGTCGTGGGGAACTGCAGGCCCGTGTCATTAGGCGCGAACGTGCCGTACGACGCGCCCTTGACGAGGAAGCGTCGACCATCGATCTCGAGGAACTTCCCGTTGACGGAGACGCCGCGCGGTGCGTCGCCTTGGGCGCGCGACTGGCCGGACCGCATGCCAGAATCTTATCAGGGTGCCGGCGGGGCGGCGGTTTTTGGCCAGTGGAACGCCGACCGGGTTGGCGGCGTAGGCCACTCTGGACCCGGAGCGCGAATCCAGTGGGAGGGTTGTTGCGGCTGATTTCTCATCTAGACCGGGAACAGGTATCATGCGTCGCTGGTTGCCAGACGCGTGCTCATTATCAATGCCTTGCCCCGCGTTCAGCCCCGTTGATCCGCTGTGTTGCCAGGTCGTCGTGACCGGACCCCGGCAACGGACCCCCACGATGCTCGCCGCCCTCGCGGCCGTCGTTCTGGGGGCCGGGCCGGCCGTGCAGGCGCAGGTTCCGGCGGCCGGCCTCCAGGAGGCGAGGGCCGTCCGGGTGTCCGACGGCGCCGTCCGCATTGACGGCACGCTGGACGAAGAGGTGTGGCAGACTGCTCCGCCCGTCACCGATTTCGTGCAGGCGGAACCGAACGAAGGCGCCGAACCGACCGACCGGATGGAGGTCCGCTTCATCTACGATGACAGCGCGTTGTATGTCGGTGCCAGAATGTTCAGTACCGACCCGGTGCAGGCGCCGCTCACCCGACGGGACGACGGGGGGCAGGCCCAGTCGCTCCAGATCGAGCTCGACACTTATTTCGACCGCCGCACCGCCTACATGTTCGGGGTGACCGCCGCCGGCGTGCGGCTCGACCACTACCACCCGAGCGATGACGAGAACAACAGCGACGCGGAGTACGACCCAGTCTGGCAGGCCAGAACCGTCGTCACCGAGGACGGCTGGACGGCCGAACTCTGGCTCCCGTTCACGCAGCTCCGGTTCAGCGACCGCAGCGAGCGGGTTTTCGGGCTGAACATCAAGCGGAATATCCCGTCGAGCAACGAGGAGGTCTACTGGGCGCTCGTGCGCCGGACCGAGAGCGGCTGGGCGTCGCGGTTTGGCGAGCTGCGTGGCATCGAAGGTGTGGAGCCGCGCGGGCGACTCGAGATCCTGCCCTACGTCTCCGGCTCGTCTCAGTTGACTGGCAATCCCGACACCGACGATCCGTTCGATGACGGAAAGAATCTCGGTGGGCGCATCGGCGCCGACCTCAAGTACGGCCTTGGGTCCAATCTGACGCTCGATGTGGCGTTCAACCCCGATTTCGGGCAAATCGAGGCGGACCCGGCCGAAGTGAACCTGACGGTGTTCGAGACGATCTTCTCCGAGCGGCGGCCGTTTTTTCTCGAGGGGAACAACGTGCTTACGGCCGGGACCGGCAACTACTACTATTCGCGGCGTATCGGCGCCCGCCCGAGCGGATCCGCCGCGGGCGACTACGTCGACCGCCCCGACACGGCGACGATTTTCGCCGCCGCCAAACTGACGGGACGGCTGGCGTCCGGCACCTCGGTCGGGTTCCTCGCCGCGGTGACCGACCAGGAGTTCGCGCGGACCTCGAGCGACGGATTGCTCGGCCGCACACGCGTGGCACCGCGGTCCGGGTGGGGGGTGGCGCGGGTGATTCAGGAGTTCGGTGACCAGGGCTCCACTGTGGGCGCGCACCTGACGGCCGTCCACCGGGGTATGGAGCCGGACGCGCCGCTCGCCGCGGTACTCAGCCGGAACGCGATCACCGCCGGCGCCGACAGCCAGATCCGGTTCGCCGACCGGTCCTACCGTGCCTCCTTCAACGTCGGTTTTACCCATATCGACGGCGAGCCGGACGCGATCGCCGGGTTTCAGCAACGGAATTCGCACCTGTTTCAGCGTGTGGATCTGCCGGACAGTTGGTTCGATCCGACCCGCCGGTCGATCGACGGCGTGCAGGTCACCGGTCGACTCGACAAGATCGCCGGACGCCACTGGCTCTGGAACACCAACGTCATGATCGAGTCGCCGGAGTTCGAGCCCAGCGACTTCGGCCGGCTGAATTTCGCCGGTGACTACTCTGCGCGCGTGCAGTTGACCTACCGGGAGACGCTTCCCGGACGGGTCCTCCGAGCCTATTCGTTTGCCGCGAACCTGAGCCACTACTCCTACTTCGACCGCACCCTGGGAAATCGCTACAACGTTGGCGGCAACAGCAACTTCACGCTGCTGAACTTCTGGTCGACGGGCTTCAACGTTACCCGGTTCTTCCGTGGTCTGGATGCCCAGCTGACTCGCGGGGGACCTGTGATGGGTGTGCCGCTGGGGTGGAGCGCGAACTGGTCCCTGCGTAACCGGGCCGGGTCACGGACTCAGTGGCGGGGGAGCGCGAATTACCAGGCGAACGAGTTGGGCGACAACACCTGGAGGGTCGGAGCAAGCCTCTCCGTGCGCCCCACGCCGTCGTTACAGCTGTCGGTCGAGCCGAGCTACAGGAACGAGAACGGCACCCGCGCCACTTTCAGCGGGCCGATCAATAAGCAGTATCTGACGACGTTGTCCGGCGGCCGGCCGGAGACGTTCGGCAAGCGGCATGTCTTCGGTTTCCCGGACCGGACGACCCTCTCCACGCAGATGCGGGTCAGCTACACGTTCAAGCCAGACATGACACTCGACGTCTATGCCGAGCCGTTCGCCGCGAGCGGGCGATATCTCGGGTTCGGCGAGATGCTGGTGCCCGGTGCCCGCGAGTTACGTGTGTACGGGGAGGACGGTACGACGATCGTGCGGCAGGCGGATGGTAGTTACCACGTCACCGATGGCGCCGACACGTTCAGTCTGTCGAATCGTGACTTCAACATCCGGTCGTTCAGGAGCAACGTGGTGTTGCGCTGGGAGTGGCGCCCCGGAAGCACGCTCTACGTCGTTTGGCAGCAGAACCGCGAGAGCCGCGTGTCAGAGGGTCAGCACGTCGGTTTCGGCGACCTCTTCGATTCGCTGACCGCCACCGGCGACAACATCTTCGCGGTGAAAACCACACTCTGGACGTCGAGGTAAGGCCGCACCGCCGGCGCGGCGGCGTGCCTATTGCACCGGGTGCTTCAGCGGGTACCGGTCGCCGTGGAAGGTTCCGAAGAGCGCGCCAAGCAGCGGATGGGCGATCGGCCCGCCGCGCGTGTCGTGCTCGAGATGTCGCTCGGCCACGTAAGTCGTCTGTTCGCCCTGGTCGACGAGCACGTGGTACCAGGGTTGGCTCCTGGGGGGCCGCGAGCGGGCGACCTCGTCGTACCACTCGTCGGTGCCCTGGAAGGTGGCGTCGACGTCATAGACGACGCCTCGGTAGCCGAACCGGCGATGGTGGACTACCTGACCAACGAAGAACCTGGCTCTATGCTCCATGAGGGGGTAATCCGGCGGTCGAGCGATGCGACACTGTCGATTCTATGCCATCCACGGTCGTGGCGGGTTCCAATATCGCCCCGGCAGGGACTCAGAACTTGACGCGCGCACCGGCAAAGGCGCTGCGCGGCGTGCCGGGGCTGACGAACCGGGGGTCGGTGGCGCCGGGCGCCTCGTCCAGCTCGATCTCGATCTCGGCCAGGGCCCCAAATGTTTCGAACTCGGTGTCGAGCAGATTGTCCATGCGCAGGAACAGCTCGAGGTGCTCGGTTACCTGATACGACGTGCGTAGGTTGACTAGCCCGTAGCCGTCGAGCTCGGCCTGGTCGTTACCCTCATCACCGGCGAACACCCGGCTCGATGACAGGGTCGTCTCCACCGCGACATCCCAGGCGCGGCTGAGCGAGACCCCCACGCCCGCCTTCACACTGTGCCGCGGGATCCCCGGCAGCCGGTCACCCGGTTCGACCGCGATCGTTCCCTCCTTGGTGGTGGCGTCGTTGATCGCCGCGTTACTCGGGAGCAGGAGCGGCGATTCAAAGGTGGCTTCGACCAGGCCGTAGCTCGCGAACCAGCCCACACGGCCGACGCGCCCGTTCAGCTCGACGTCCAGACCCATTCGTAGCGTGTCGCCTGCGTTCTGGAAGAAGCCCGTGCCGCGCAACTTGGGAGAGGCGACGAACAGGATGTCGTCGGCGATCCGAGTCCGGTAGACTGCGGCGGACCAAGCGACGGTTTGCCCGGTCCCCGCGATCGCACGGCCGCGCGCGCCGAACTCCAGCGACCGAGCCACTGCTTGGCGGAGCGGCGGGTCGGAGATGAAGGCGTTGGGGACCCGGCAGGGTTCGTCGGGGTCGGCGCAGGTCAGCTCGGCCGCGGTCGGGGCCCGGTTCGACTCGGCATAGCGACCGAACACCGACGCAGCATCGCCAATTTGCACCACGAATCCGACCGCCGGATTGAACCGGGAAAAGACGTGTTCGCCGTTCAGAGACGTGCCGAGCCGGTCGCCGATCGCGATGCGCACCCTGTTGTAGCGGCCGGAGACGGTCAGGTGGGTGTGGTCGGTCAGAGACAGGATGTCGCTGAAATAGAGCCCGAACGCTCGGTTGTCCGTGTCGATAGCGGTGTTGAACAGATCGTCTGGCGCTGTGCCGAAGATGCCGGTGAAGAGGCCGGATCCAGCCACGCCGCGGTCGTCCGTTAGCGTGCCGATCTCGCTGTTGAAGGTGAAGTCGACGTCGGCCAAGTCCGCGGCGGCACCGATCACGAGTACGTTTTCGCGGTTGCCGAGCGGTGTGGTGGTGGCCGTCTGGAACGCGGCACCGTGGCCGCGGGTCTGGGTGCTCGTCCGATTGAACGCCGCGTCGCCGACGGCATCGTCGGCCGTGATGAACCGGCCGGTCACGACGTCGACGAGTGGGTCCCCGACCGCGACATCACCCCGCTCGAATCGGTCGTTCGGAATCGCTCCAGCCGCGTCCTCCTCGTCTTCGGTGCTGAAACACAGCGTGGTGCGCGGAGCGCCGGGCGGTAGGGCGGCGTCGTCACAGATGCTGAATCCCGCCTCGTCGCCGTTCAGCGTTTGCCGGTCGAGGTCACGATAGTAGCCGGTCAGCTGGACCGACCATGTCGCCGACGCGACCACGTTGACGCGTCCCTGTGTCAGCACGAGTCGGTTCTCCGTGGTATCCGGGAAGGTGAACACTCCCGATCGGTCGACCGCCAGCAGTTCGACCGGCGCCGGCCCGTTGCCGTTCAAACTCGTGTCGGCGTACGTGACGGTGACGCCGGCGTCCACACGGCCATCGCGATAGCCGATGTCCGACACGACCTGGGTGACCCCGGAGTTGGAGGCAGGTCGCCAGCCTGTCTCGTCAAACCGGGTCGCGCCGAGGTAGACCGCCCAGGCTCCTCGACGGGTCCCGATCTGGGCGGTGCCGGTGACCCGGTCGAACGCCCCGGCCGAGACCTCGCCCTGGAACCCGCCGTGGTCGAAGCCGTTCTTGAGCTGCAATGCCAGCGCGCCCCCCAAGGCATTGAGTCCGAACGTCGGCTCGGCGCCGGCGCTGAACTGCAACCGGTGGAGCGCGAACTGCGGCACCAGGTCGAATTGCACGGTGTCGCCGAACGGTTCGTTGATGCGAACCCCGTTCTGGTAGACCGCGATGCCCTGCGGCAGGCCGAGCAGAGGCGAGGCCGTGAAGCCGCGGAACCGCAGGCTGGGCTGGAAGACGTTGGTCGTGGTGTCTTCGAGACTGACGGCACCAAGGCGTTCGTTGAGTCCGCTGCTGAGCGACACGGCGCCGCGTGAGCCGAGCTCGTCGGAGGTGATCACGGATACGGTGGCACTCACGATTGCTCGGTCGACCGGGGCGCCGAGCAACGGTGAGACGCCGATGACATTAACCTGCTGCGCCAACGGCGCCAGCCGCAGCTCGACATGGAGCGGGCGGTGTTCACCGGTCGCGAGCGTCACCTCCTGCTGCTCGGATTGGAATCCAGGCAGCGTGAAGGTGATCGCATAGACCCCGGACGACAGGGTGTCAAACAGATACTCGCCACGCTGGTCGGTCACGATCACGGCCGGCGCCGGCAGCGACGGTGCGGTCAGCTCGACCGTGACCCCGACGATGGCGATACCCTGCTGGTCGACGACCCGGCCCCCAATTCCTGAATCTTGCGCGTGAACTGCCACGGTCGATCCGAGGATGGCAAGCGTCAGTCCGACCCTGGTGCAGAGTGACGGTCTGGTGCCGCCGGTTCGCGGCGTACCCGTTTCGGGCCCGGGGGGCGTCCGTGTGGGCCGCATTCCGATGGGCGCGCCCGTCAACCGGTCGCCACGGACTCCTAGCATGCGCTTGCCCGGGTGCCCATGAGTCAACACAAGACAGGTATGATATCGGAGTCTATGGTGGCAGGATGGTTCTCGACCGGTGCCGCATTGTGCGGGTTGGGCGTGCTGCTCGGCGCCTTCGGGGCGCACGGTCTTCGCGACAGGGTCACGGTGGACATGCTGGCGGTCTATGAGACCGGCGTCCGCTATCACTTGAGCCATGCGCTCGGCTTACTGGCAGTGGCGTGGGCGGCGTCGCGCTGGTCGAACGCCTGGACCAGTTCGGCCGGCTGGCTGTTCGTGGCCGGGATCATCCTTTTTTCCGGGAGCCTGTATCTGCTCGCAGTGACCGGCATCCGCTGGCTCGGGGCGATTACGCCGATCGGCGGGCTGTGCTTCATCGGCGGCTGGATTGTGCTAGCAATCGGCGCGCTCCGCGGCGCGTCGTAGTCCCCACTAGAGACGCCCCACTGGTCGCGTCGTCCTGTCTCGCGACCGCGGGTCCGTTCGGGGTTGCCTCGCGACGGCCTGATCAGCGACCGATGTGCTCACGGAAGAATGCGAGCGTGCGTGGCCAGGCCTGTTCGGTCGCGCGCATGTTGGCACCGTCCTGGCCCTGCTGGGCACGTAAAAAGCCGTGACCGGCTCCCGGGTAGACAATCGACTCGTAGGCCTTGCCGGCGCCGAGGATTTCTTCTGTTGCTCGGTGGATCGTCGCGTTCACCCGTTCGTCGTTGCCGCCGTATAGCCCGAGCACCGGGGCGTTGATCCGGGCGTAGTCCTGGACCTCGGCTGGGGAGGTGCCGTAGTAGACGACAGCCGCTTCCAGAGCCGGCTGATCCATCGCGTAGGCGAAACTCGCCCCCCCGCCCCAGCAGAACCCGACCGCTCCGAGGCGCCCGCTGCCGGACGGGATACCGAGCGCGTACGTTCGGATGGCGTTCAGACGCCGTACACGCTCGTTCGGGTCGAGCGTGCGGATCGTCGCGACGACGTTGTCCCGTTCGCCGAGCGACGCGGTACCGCCGCCGTTCGGGCCCATACCCGAGAGCAGGTCAGGGGCCACGGCGATGAAGCCCTCCGCGGCGAACTGGTCAGCGACGCCACGGATCCAGTCGGTCATCCCGTAGATCTCATGGATGACCAGTACCACCGGTGCTGGGTCGGATCGTTCTGGATAGACGACCCAAGTGCCGATTGGCACCTGGTCGCCGCGCAGGCCCACATCGACCCATTCGGCATGGCGCGGAGATGCGTTGAGCGCGGCCGTCGCCGACGCCTCGGTTGGAGGCAACTCTACGGCGGGCGCGCCCGCCGCCGGCGTCACCGGTGCCGGTGCACCCGCCGGTGTGCCCCGCTCTCCGGGCGGCGCGCCGCAGGCGGGCCCAAGCGCGCAGAAAGCCACTAGGCATGTCCACAAAATGACGTCGTGACAGTTAAACCAGGGTCTTCGTCGCCCAGTGGAGGCCAGCCCTCGTGTTGGGGGCCGTTGTTGAAAGCCCGGCAGCGACACGGAGCCGCCCCTCGTCTGGGTAGCTTGAGGCGGAGCTTCACTGCTGAGCTGATCAGTAGCGTTTGTCGGATGTTCGGTATTTCGCTCCTTCCTCGCGTGTTGTGAAGCCTGCACTCTGCACCTTAAGCCCATCGACCAGGTTGGTATGTCGGTGGGGTGGAACTGGGAACTCACGGATTCAGCCGCCGGCCCGAAGCACGGTCAGTGGCGGCGTGCCCAGCGGCATCATGCCAACCTGGACCGCCTGCCGGCCTAGCATCTGGAGTGCGGCACGTCCCGTGTCGCCCAGATCCAACGTCCACTCGTTTACATACAGCTCGACATGCTGGAAGAGCACCTCGTCAGTTAGCTCCTGAGCATAGCGCCGCATGGTCTGGACTGTGTCGTCGCGGTGAACGAGGGCGTAGGCAAGCGAGTCGCGGAGCACGTCGATCACGTTCCGGACCGTTTCGGCTGCCAGACCGTTCCTGGCCAGAATGCCGCCGAGCGGGAGAGGGGCCGAAGTAGCACGTTCCCACACGTCCCCGAGATCTTCGACCAGCGCCAGACGGTGTGCCTGCCAAGTGAACCGGCCCTCGTGGATGCAGACCCCAAAGTCGGCGTCGGCGGTCTCGAGTAACGGCATGATCTCGGAAAATATCACCTGCTCGACGTTTCCTTCCCCGGCGTGGAACAGCTGATAGAGCAGCGTCGCCGTCGTGTGCTCGCCCGGACACAGGACCCTTGCGGACCGCGATCCGTTCATCGATGTGACCGGATCGCGTGGATGGGTACGAGGATGCGCCGCAAGAAGCAGTGGTCCGACGCCGAATCCGAGTGCCGCACCGACCGGTAGGACGCTCAATTCGCCGGCCAGCAACAGGGCGGTATAAAAGCTTGCCTTTGCGACGTCAAAGTCCCCGACGAACACCCGGCGGTTCAATTCCTCGACATCGAGCAGTTCGACACGGAAGTCCAGCCCGCGCAGATCGACCTGCTTCTCCAGGATGGCGTGAAACGCGAACGTGTCGTTGGGGCAGGTTGAGATGCCCAGATGAACCGGTGTCACTTCGTCTGATTGGCGCGGCGCCGGCCGATCAGGTCGCTGACGATCACCGAAGCAGCGTCCAGCGCTTTGGCAACCTGCCAGCGGTCGACCCTCCGGTCGCCCACTCGATTCGAGATTCCGCGTGCGATCGTCAGCGGCACTCCCGCCAGTCGGCAGGCCAGCGCGACCGCGAAGCCCTCCATGTCCTCCGCGACCGAATCCGGGAACTGATCCAGTCGATGTCCGGCCTCGTCCGGAGAGGCCGCAGGCACGCAGCAGGTGAGCAGCTGGCCGGCTGCGGTGGGGACAGGCGCATCCAGGGGCAGCTCATCAGGGATCGCCTCGTCGTACTGCTGCGCTTCCGGCCAGTGTGGGAAACCGATCGCCGCCGCCGGAATAAACGAGGCGCCGGTGCCGACGCCGACGCCGTGCATCGCGACACGGGCGAAGACAGCCGCGGTACCGACCGGCAGCGCCGTCGGGTCGAACGTGCCGGCGATGCCGGTGAGAATCACGTGCGCCGCGGCGTGTCGAGCGATAAGCGCGCTTGCCCGCGCCGCGGCGGCCACCGGCCCGAAGCCGCACAGCTCGCACGGTGCATCGGGGTCGAACCCGGGCCGCTGAGCGAGGTGTCGTCGCTCGATCTCGGTCGGGATCAGCACGAGGGTGCCTGGGGCGTCGGCCACCTCACCCCTTGGTCTCGCGTCGCGCCACGCCCGTTGCTTGTGCCGCGTCGGTGATCGCACGCGCGACCGCCTCGACGACCCGCTTGTTGAAAACGCTCGGGATTATGTAGTCCTCGTGCAGCTCGTCGGCTGGGATCACACCAGCAATAGCGTAGGCGGCCGCCCGTTTCATCTCATCGGTGATCGTCGTGGCCCGGCAGTCGAGTGCACCACGGAACACACCGGGGAACGCGAGCACGTTGTTGATCTGGTTGGGGTAATCCGATCGCCCGGTTGCCATGATCCGGACGTAGGGCGCCGCGGTCTCTGGCATGATCTCGGGTGTAGGATTCGCCATGGCGAACACCACCGGGTCCCGGTTCATCTTCTTCAGCATCGGTACGCTGAGTATGCCCGGCGCCGAGAGCCCCACGAAGACGTCGGCGCCCTCGATCACGTCGGCGAGGGTGCCTCGTTCGCCACCTGGGTTCGTGTAGTCGGCGTACCACTGCTTCATGAAGTTCATGTTCACCGTGCGGCCCCGGTAGATGGCGCCACTCCGGTCGCAGCCGATGATGTTGGTGATGCCGTAGTCCATGAAGATCTTGCTGACAGCGACGCCGGAGGCCCCAACGCCGCTGAAGACGACCTTGAGCTCGCCTTGTTCCTTGTCAACAAGCCGCAGCGAGTTAATGAGCGATGCCAGCGTAACGATGGCGGTGCCGTGCTGGTCGTCGTGAAAGACCGGGATGTCGAGCTGTCGCTGCAGGCGCGTCTCGATGTCGAAGCATCGCGGTGCCGAAATGTCCTCGAGGTTGATGCCGCCGAACGCGGTGGCGACGTGCCTCACTGTTTCGACGATCGCGTCAGGGTCTTTAGTGTCGAGGGCCAGCGGGAACGCGTCGATTCCGGCGAACTCTTTGAATAGCGCGCACTTGCCCTCCATGACCGGCATGGCGGCGGCGGGTCCGATGTCGCCGAGTCCCAGGACGGCTGTGCCGTCGGTTACCACCGCCACCGTGTTCCTCTTGATGGTCAGCGAGTAGGCGTCGTCCGGCCGCTCGTGGATCGCCATGCAGACGCGCGCGACCCCCGGCGTATAGACCATCGAGAGGTCGTCCCGCGTCCGGATCGGCGCCCGGCTCACCACCTCGATCTTCCCACCGAGGTGCAGCAGAAAGGTGCGATCAGAGTGATGCAGGACGGTGAAGCCGTCGAGCGCGCGGATGCTGTTGACCAGGCGGCTGGCATGGTCGTCGTCGGTGCAGTTGATCGTCAGGTCGCGTACCATGAGGCCATTGCCGACGGACACGAGGTCGACGGCGCCGATATCGCCGCCGAGCCGCCCGATCTCTGAGGTGAGCCGCCCCAGCATGCCGCTATCATTCTTGAACTGCACGCGTACCGTCATGCTGTTGCTGGCGCTCGGCGTGTTACCCATGTTTGTTCGCCCTTCTTCCTAGCGCTTCGAGTGGTTCACAGTGTAACTCGGGTGTTAGGCGCGCAGGTCGTAGCAGAGCAGGCGTGGGTTTGCGCCGGTCAGGATGTCGCGGGTGTTCTGCGCGAAGTACAGCAGACCGCGGCTGAGCACCGGCAGCGTCCAGGATTCGTACGCAGCTGCGAGCCAGGCGCGCGCGACCTCACGGTAGCCCTCCGGGGTCAGGTCCAGCCACAGCAGGTGCCCGAGCTCACCAAGCGCCAGAAACTGGCCATCGGCCGCGAGCAATGACCCGCGGGCGGTCCCTACCGTCGTTCGTCGCTGCCGGCCATCCAGCTCGAAGGTCTCGGTCCACTGAGGGGCTTCCCGCCAGACGATGCGGCCGTCGGTCGCGTCGACACAGGCCAGCGACGCATCTCCCTGATTCCGACCGTCGAATCCGTACAGATACCCGTCACGGTGAACCGCCGTGTTGAAGTGCAGCGCGAATTCCTGGGTGGTCCACACAACCTCGGGCGTGAAGTCAGGCAGCAGGCGCACCAGCACGCTGCCGGTCCGGTAGCTGGCCGAGATGAACACCTTGTCGTCGAAGACGACCGGGCACGATGCGTTGACTGATTCGTAGGTGCGGCTGCGAAAGGGAAACGTGAAGTCGACCTCGCCGTTGGCAGGGTCGATCGAGAGCAAACCCCCAGTTGGGGGATTGGATTCGCCGCCGGCGAATACGAACACCCGGCGTTCGCCGTGCAGAGTGGCTGGTACCGGCGAGGCATAGCTTGGACCCCACTCGCCGGCGCGCCACGCCTCGCGTCCGGTCTCGCCGTCGAACGCGACGACGCAGGCTCCGCTCGGGGCGCCCATGTTGACGATCAGCCGCCCGCGCTCGACCAGCGGGGTAGACGCGGTGCCGAAGAAATCCTGCCCGACGTCATACTCAGCGCGCAGATCACGGCTCCAGACACTCTCGCCGTTAGCTAGAACGAAGCAGTGCAGTTTCCCCTCCGCGCCGATCGTGTAGACGCGTTCACCGTCGATGACTGGGCTCGACCGGGGACCGTTGTTGTAGCCGTAGCGGTCTCGGTACGCGGTGGCATACCGAACCCTCCAGGCTGGTTCTCCGGTCTCGGGGTGCAGGCACTCGACCACCTCCTCGTCGCCGACGCGGTGGAAGAATACTAGCCTGTCGCCGACGATCGCCGGGGAGGTATATCCGGTGCCGCGTTCGAACTCCCAGACCAAAGGTGGTGGCAGGGTTCGGCTGAGGTGGGTTTCAGCGGAGACGGCGTTGTGCGTGGGACCCAGGAATGCCGGCCAGTCGTCGGCCACCGCGTCTGGAGACAGCGGCTTCGGTGCCTGGTGCCGACGCGCCTGCCCGCGCACGGCGCTCACGGCCAGCGCCTGGCCAGCGAGCACTTGGAGTATGGTCCGGCGGGAGATGGTGTGCATGCTCCGCCGATCCTACCCCCGAATCCGTCGAAATCTGAGACCGGCGATCGTGTCAGAACAGTTACGTGCTGGAGACACACTAACGCCCCGCCGGCGTGCCGCATTTTGCGACAACGCCAGCTGCAGCGGAATCCGACAGATCAGGAGGAGGGGTGTCCCCCCAGGCAGCGCGCTGGAGGCGCGTCAGCCACCGACCTTGACGACGTTCTCAGCGGCCGGGCCCTTCAGACCCTGGACCACGTCGAACTCCACGCGCTCACCCTCGGTCAGGCTCTTGAAGCCTTCGCCCTGGATGGCCGTGTGGTGCACGAAGACGTCCTTTTCCCCATCGTCGCGAGTCAGGAAACCGAATCCCTTGCTATCGTTGAACCACTTGACTGTTCCCGTGTTTGCCATCGTCTTCCTACGTGTTGATCGTCGGAGCTCGGTCCTACCGCGTACTGCCGACTACTTGGGCGCGCGGCTTAAACCGCGCCGGTGACGCCACCGCCTAGAGCAGCGCCGTTACAGAATCCGTAAGCATACCAGGAACTCATGATCTGCGGTCAAGCGGATTCAGAGTTCCGCCTGGACCTGATTGCCTATCTCCGGTCCGCGGCCACCGGTAGCGCTTGCGGAGCGGCGTGCGCTCTGCGGCGGCGGGTCGGTGGAATGGGCCGGTCTGGCTCTGAGCATCCACGCTATAATCCTGGTCTCCACAGGTTGTTCGAGGGTGGACTGCTGGTGTTGGGGGCTTGCGTGGCACGCAAGGAACCGTCGTGAAACTCCTTGTCTTACCGAGTCCCTGGCGGGGTAGTGCCGGCCGGCGCCAGTGGTCACGAGCCCTCCTGGGCCACGCGGGAGATGTCTAACAGTCACGGGATGATACGGAGCCAGCGGCACGTGGAGCAGAACACCGGCCGCGACCGCGGCACCATGATCTTCGAGATTCTGGGGAAGTCATTGGCACCGGCACAGGCCGGGGAGGGCATAAATTGTGTCTAAGGATGCTCCCAAGAGCGCCATCGAGCTGGTGATGGAACGGTTCAAACAGCAGGACAAAGCGTCCGACGTCGAAGCCATCAGGTTGACCGACGAGCAGCGAGAGGCGCTCGCGGCGACGCGGCGAGGCTACGACGCGAAGGTGGCGGAAGCGGAGATTCTCTCTCGATCGAAGCTGGCGGCCACGCTGGACCCCGAGGTGCGACAGGAGCTCGAGGCCAACCACCGGCGTGATCTCGCGCAGTTTGCGTCGGCACGCGACCGGAAGATTGCCGCCATCCGCAAGAGCGACCAGTCGTCGTGACGCGCCCGCACGTGGCGCTGACCCTGATGACGTTCCTCCTACTGGTGCCCGGCGTGACGCTGCCGATCTACAGCGTCTCGATCACGACCAGCCTGGAGGCGTCGATCATTGGTGAGTCGATCGAGGTGACGGTCTACGAGCAGACCCGGTCTATTCTCGGCACCGTGAGAGAGCTGTGGCGTTCGGCCGATTATCTCGTGTCATTTCTAATCCTGTTCTTCAGCATCATCGTCCCTGTGACGAAGGGCTCGATGTTGCTGGCGTCGATCTACGTCACGCGACAGGCACTCAAGAGCCGGCTGGTGATGGTCGTCGATCTGATCGGCAAGTGGTCGATGGC
>CAUZDS010000028.1:0-41029 GCA_963578725.1 Vicinamibacteria bacterium | reverse complement strand
TTATACGACGTACGGCGGTCTCCAGGAGCAACGGAAGTTTCCGAGGAGCGTGTCGGTGCGCATGCTGCTCAGGCACCACCGCCGGACCGGGGCCGATGAGTCGCTCGCGATGGCGACCCGTACCCTGGAGGCGATGGCGGTCGGCGGGATCCACGACCAGGTGGGGGGCGGGTTTCATCGGTACTCGACCGATCCGGAGTGGCTCGTCCCGCACTTCGAGCAGATGCTCTACGACAACGCGCTACTCGTCCCCGCATACCTCGAGGCCTATCAGGTGACTGGCCGCGAGGATTTCGCCCAGGTCGCGCGGGACATCCTGCGTTTCGTTGAGCGCGACATGACCTCACCGGCCGGGGGATTCTACTCGGCCACCGACGCCGACAGTCCGGGCCCTGGCGGCGAGCTAGAGGAGGGGCGGTTCTTCACCTGGACGCCGGACGAGATCAGGGAAGTGCTCGACGCGGCGCAGGCGCGCGCAGTGATCGCGTATTTCGGTGTGACCGTGGACGGTAACTTCGAGGGCCGGACGATTCTGCACACGCCGCGGCCGCTGCGGGACGTCGCCAACGACCTCGGGACCGATCCGGCGTCGCTGCGCCTGGTGATCGACGCGGCGCGCGAGCGGCTTTACGCGGCGCGCTCGACACGACCCGCGCCGTTTCGCGACGACAAGATCCTGACCGCCTGGAACGGGTTGATGGTCTCGGCGCTGGCGCACGCGTCGCTCGTACTCGACCGGCCGGCATATGCCGAACGGGCGGCGCGCGCCGCCGACTATGTTCTGAGGACGCTTCGTCGGGACGGCCGGCTGCTGCGTGCGGCGCTCAACGGCCAGGCGCGGCAGACCGCCTACCTCGACGACTACGCGTTCCTGATCGCAGGGCTGCTCGATCTGTACGAGGCGGACGGCGACCTGCGTTGGCTCGAAGAGGCTATCGCGCTCGACGCGGTGCTCGAACGGGACTACGAGGACACCGCCGGTGGCGGATTTTTCCGGACCGCGGCCGACCAGGCGTTGCTGCTCACGCGGGAGAAGCCGACCTACGATGCCGCGGAGCCGTCCGGGAACTCCGTGGCGCTGCAGAATTTACTGCGTCTGCACGAGTTCACCACCGATGATCGGTACCGGGTGCGCGCCGAGCGGGCGTTCGAGGCGTTCGGAGCGGTGCTGGCCGAGAGCCCGGCGGCGGTGTCCGAGATGCTGCTAGCGGTTGACTATCACCTGGATACCCCGAAAGAGATCGTGCTGGTGGTGCCGGCCGGTCGGGACGACGCCGCCCCGTTGCTGGCCGAGCTGCGGATGCGGTTCCTCCCGAACCGCATCCTGACGATCGTGGTCGAGGGCGCGGAGCTCGCGAAGCACGCGCGGGTGATCCCGCTGCTCGACGGCAAGACCACACGGGCCGAGCGGGCGACCGCCTACGTCTGCGAGAATCGAATCTGCGACCTCCCCACGACCGACCCCGCGCTCTTCGCAACGCAGATTGCCACCGTGCGTCCGCTCGCCCCGTCTGAATGATCCCCCGCGCGGGATTGCCTCGGCGCCGGGTGCCCGTGGTAGTAGGCCCTTCAGGCTGGACCAGGCTGCTGTCTTCCTTCGGCTATCGGTAATCTGGCTGCAGTCCTGACGACCTGGCCGCCGATCCGGGCTACTCCGGCTCGATGGCGAACAGGTACAGGTCGGTCCGGATGTAGATCCGGCCGTGCGCGATAGCCGGGGAAGCGAGCGCCCGCTCTCCGAGGCTGTTCCGCGCGACCACCCGCGCGTCAGGCCCAGCCTCGAGCACCA
Source organism: Vicinamibacteria bacterium (assembly GCA_963578725.1). Taxonomy (GTDB): domain Bacteria; phylum Acidobacteriota; class Vicinamibacteria; order Vicinamibacterales; family UBA8438; genus NP936. Next base: position 39,240 of record CAUZDS010000028.1, on the reverse strand, counting down.
CCGTCTCGCCGTTCTCGCTCAGCAGGTACACGTGCCCATCAGCTGCGACGGGCGACGCGGTGAACACGCCGTTCAGACGCGTGCGCACGACCTGGGCGCCTGTCTCCGGATTGGTGATGGTCAGGATGCCGTTTTCGGTCGCCATGTACAACAGACCGCGATAGAGCAACAGCGACGAGACATACGGAGCCCCGGTTGGCCGGCGCCAGCGAACGTGCGTGGCGTTGACGTCGCCGCTGCCTCCGGTGTCCACCGACAGATACGGCCCGCTCGAATAGCCCCGCGTGCTGTAGAGCACGCCATCCGCGTAGACCGGCATCGCGATCGCCAGCTCCACCCTCGACCCGGCCCGCCAGCGCGCCTCGCCGGTCCTTGGGTCGTACGCGTCGATCCACCGGCTCGAGTTGACGATTAACTGGTCACCGCCGGCGGTCGGCGCGATCAGCGGCGTGCTGTAGGCGCGAAGTAACCGGCCTCGGCGCACCACCCAGCGTTCCTCGCCGGTAGCGGTATCGAGCGCTAGCAGATACGCCGCCGCCGGATGGTCGCACTGCAGGATCAGGAGGTCCTCGTAGAGCTGGGGCGAGCTGCCGTGCCCCCAGAGCACGTCGAACGGCACGTAGTCTCGGCCGATGTCGCGCGACCAGAGCTCGTGCCCCTCGAAGTCGAGCGCGACCAGTTGTCCGGTGCCGAACCAGGCAAAGAGCCGCTCGCCGTCGGTCACGACGCTGGGGGTCGCGAAGTTGTGGTTGCGGTGCACCGCCGGGATGTGACCCTCCGCGGAGAGTTGGTGCTCCCACTCCAGTCGGCCGTCCTCGCGATGAAACGCCTGCACGAGCAGGGTGATACCGGCATCCTGTGTCCGGCCGGCGGCCCGTCGGGTGCCCGGAAACTGCGCGCCGCGTTCGTCGATCGGCCCGGCGCCGATCTGGGACGTCAGAAAGATCCGGTTGCCCCAGATGACCGGTGTGGAGGTGCCGAGCCCGCTGAGCGGCACCCGCCACGCGATATTTTCCTCGAGATCCCACCGGGTCGCGATGCCCGTTTCGGTCGAGACACCGAGCCCCGCCGGCCCGCGCCACTGCGGCCAGTGCTGGGCGGTGGTGGGCCCGGCGGTCGCCAGCAGCCCGACGACGGTGGGGACGAGGAGTCGTGGCCTCATGACACGCTAGGAGCCCGTCGTGAAAGCTTCACCACGGGCTCCCAGGTCAGCATACCAGAGGGATGGCGACGCCCGGCGAGGCATCCCCGCCGTAGGGTTGACACGGCGTGTCGATACGGGTCTGATCTGGGTCAACTTACGTACCTGTAGCACTCGCCTGACATTCGGAAGGATTGTGTTCCATGGCAATCGCAGATGCGTTGATCGCCGGGCTGCTGTATCACCACGTGGTGCTCGGGGACGAATAGGCCGATTCGAGACATCACACGATGTCTTGGTCTGCGACGGGGGCGGGGCGACGCCGGCAATCCGCGGTCGCTGACCGGCCTCAGTCGCGGTGATGACGGAGGGGATCGCGGTTTCCGTGGGCCGAACAGATTGCGTCGTGGCGTAAGCTTCCTGACATACCATGCGACACATATCCCCCGGCACCTTCTGGCTCTGTCTCCTGGTACTGGCCGCCGGGGCGGCGGCGCCGTCCGGTGGGGTGGTCAACGCCGGCGTCCTCACGACGGTCGAGACCACCGCGGCTCTCAAGCCGGCGGTCGCGCGTGTGTCCGAGCTGCCGCGGATGCGATCCCTCCTGGTGTCGGTCGACGGCGAGCTGCACGTGGAGCAGTACTTCAACGGCGCCGCGCCGCAGCGGGCCGCCAATCTCAAGTCGGCGTCGAAGAGCATCATCTCCCTGCTGGTTGGGATTTTGGTCGACCGTGGGTACCTCGAGAGCGTCGACACGACGATCGACCGGTTCTTTCCGGAGTATCTCGACGACCCGGCGAAGGCGCGGATCACGGTCGAGGATCTGCTCACGATGCGGTCTGGGCTTGAGACCACCAGCAACCGCAACTACGGGCGCTGGGTGCAGAGCGGCAACTGGGTCCGGCACGTGCTGACCCGGCCGCTGGCGGCGGAGCCAGGCACACGGATGATCTACAGCACTGGCAGTACGCATCTGCTCTCGGCCATAATCACGAAGGCGTCCGGCATGGATACCCACCGCTTTGCCAGCCGATATCTGGGCGAGCCGATGGGTATCTCGGTGCCGCGATGGACCGCCGACCCACAGGGGATCTATTTCGGCGGCAACGAGATGTCGATGACGCCGCTCGATATGCTGGCGATCGGCGAGATGTATCTCGATTGCGGTCGTGTCGGGACCGCGCAGATCGTTTCCGAAGACTGGGTCCACACGTCGATCGTGCCGCACGCGACGCGGACACGCAGCCCGGACCGTGCCTACGGCTACGGCTGGTGGGTACGCGACCTGTACGGCTACGACACGTTTTACGCGTGGGGATTCGGCGGGCAGTTCATCTATGTCGTGCCGGACCTGCGGCTGGTCACGGTGATGACCTCGTCACCAGACCCCGGGGCGAGTCTGCGTCCGCACCGGCAATCGCTCTACGCGCTGATGGAGGACGAGATCGTGCCGACGGTCGCGCAAGGACGCTGACAGCGGTTGGCGCGGTGGCGAATCGGAGGCCAGGCACGCCTGTCGTGGGAGACCAGATGCTGCAACGTGTGGTCGTCGGTCTGGCAGTGGTAACCTTCTCGACGGCGTGCGGCGTGCCGGCGCCAGCCGGGGTGGCCGGGGCAGCGATGCGACTGGGCGCCACCTCCGCCGGAACGATCCTGCGCGTCGACCCGGCGTTCGATGCGCTGGTGCCGTCCGACGCGCGGATCGAGAGGCTGGCCGGTGGGTTCGTCTTTACCGAAGGGCCGGTCTGGGTGCGGCGGGGCGACCCGCACCTGCTGTTCAGCGACCTGCGCGCGAACGCGATCAAGGCGTGGACGCCTGGCGCCGGGGTCGCCGACTTCATGAATCCGGTGTTCGCGGGTGACCCCGCGGGTCGCTCGGTCGGGTCCAACGGGCTGACGATCGACGCCGACGGCCGGCTGATTCTGTGCGAGCACGGGAACCGGCGGGTGTCGCGTATCGAAGCGGACGGCAGCCTCACGGTGCTGGCGGATCGATACGACGGCAAGCGGCTGAACAGTCCCAACGACTTGGTCTATCACTCGAGCGGCTGGCTGTATTTCACCGACCCGCCGTACGGGCTGGCGGCGCAGGAGGACGACCCGGAGCGCGAGCTCGACGTCAATGGCATCTACCGGCTGAGCCCGGACGGCGAGGTGGAGCTGCTCGTCGGCGACCAGAGCCGGCCCAACGGGCTGGGGTTCTCGCCGGACGAGCGAACGCTCTATGTGGCCAATTCCGATGCGAACCAGAAGGTCTGGTTCGCTTACGACGTCCTGGACGACGGGCGGCTCGGCCCGGGCCGGGTGTTCTTCGACGCCCAGTCCGAGACGGCGCCCGGGGCCGCCGATGGGATGGCGGTCGACCGGGCCGGGAACCTGTTCGCGACCGGTCCGGGTGGCGTGTGGGTGTTCGGCCAGGATGGTACGCATCTCGGTACCATCCAGCCGGATGAGGTGCCGGCCAACGCCGCTTGGGGCGACGACGGTGGCACCCTCTATATGACCGCTCGCACCGGGCTGTATCGGATCCGCCTGACCACGTTGGGACCGATACCTTAGTGGTCCGTGCCATGAGCACGGCCGCGCACCGAGGCCGGCGGCCGAATGCGCTCGTGGTGATGACGTGGAGCACCTAGGGGTCGAGGAGGGGGCGGGACCGCGCACGGGTGTGGCCACCCCGGTCCTGTGCTGTGTCGGCGGAGTCGGCTTATCTGGGCATCTAGGCATCAGGGGTTCGGGATCGCGGAGACACAAGGGAGGAAGCATGGCCGGACGCAATCGTCGACTCGTACTAGCGCTGTGGCCGGTGGTCCTGCTCGTCGCCACCACGCCGGTCGTCGCCCAGGAGGGGACCGCGAACGGGGAGTGGCGGCACTACGCCGGCGACCTCGCGAGCACCAGGTACTCGCCGCTCGATCAGATCGATCGCGACAATTTCAACGAGCTCGAACTCGTCTGGCGCATGAAGACCGACAACTTCGGTGCCGAGCCCGAGTACAACTTCCAGTCGACACCCCTGATGGTCGACGGGGTGGTATACACCACGGCCGGCACCCGACGTGCGGTCGTTGCGGTGGACGCCGGCACCGGCGAGTATCTGTGGATGCATCGCCTCGACGAAGGCGAGCGCGGGTCGGCCGCGCCGCGTCGCTTGTCGGGGCGCGGACTTGCGTATCGGGACGACGGCGCCGCCGGGCAGATTCTCTACGTTACGCCCGGGTACCAGCTGATCGCCCTCAACGCCGACACCGGCCGACGCGTGTCCAGCTTCGGCACCGACGGCATCGTCGATCTGATGCAGAACATGGATCAGGAGATCGATCCGATCTCCGGCGAGATCGGCCTGCATTCCACACCCATGGTCGCCGGCGACACGATCATCATCGGGGCCGCGCATGTGCCAGGTAGCGCCCCCCGGTCGATGCGGAACACCAAGGGCTACGTCCGCGGGTTCGATGCCAACACGGGCGCGCGTCGGTGGATCTTTCACACGATTCCGGGGGGCGACGAGTTCGGCAACGACACCTGGCTCAACGAGTCGTGGCGCTACACCGGCAACGCAGGTGTCTGGGGGCAGATCAGCGTCGACACCGAGCTGGGCATGGTCTATCTGCCGACCGAGATGCCGACCAACGACTACTACGGTGGCCACCGGCCCGGGGACAACCTGTTTGCAGACAGCCTCGTCGCGGTCGACCTCGAGACCGGTGACCGGATCTGGCACTACCAGGTCATTCATCACGACGTCTGGGATTGGGATTTCCCGTGCGCGCCGGTGCTGGTCGACGTGGCGATCGAGGGACGTCCCGGTGTCACGAGGGTCGTGGCGCAGCCCAGCAAGCAGGGGTGGCTGTATGTGCTAGACCGGGAGACCGGTGAGCCGATCTGGCCGATTGAGGAGCGTCCGGTGGAGGCCTCCGACGTGCCGGGTGAGCTGTTGGCGTTGACACAGCCATTTCCGACCAGGCCGCCGGCCTACGATCGGCAGGGCGTGACCGTGGACGATCTGATCGACTTCACGCCGGAGCTGCGCGCCGAGGCGCTTGCGCGGGTCGCCAACTTCCAGCTCGGGCCGATCTTTACCCCCCCGGTGGTCGCTGATCCGAACGGTCCCTACGGGACGCTGATGCTGCCGTCGGCCGGCGGCGGTACCAACTGGCCGGGTGGCTCGGTCGACCCAGAGACCGGCATCTTCTATCAGTACTCTGTGACCTCGGTCACCTCCTTGGGATTGGTAAACGACCCGGCGCGGTCGGACATGGACTACATCCGCGGCAACCCGGCGGGTGTGGCGCCTGCCGACCGGTCACTCAGCATTCGAGGTCTACCGCTGGTGAAGCCGCCCTGGGGCCGGATCAGCGCCATCGATCTCAAGACGGGGGACATCCTTTGGCAGATCGCCCACGGTGAGACGCCCGACAACGTCCGGGAGCACCCTGATTTGCAGGGGCTGACCATCCCGCGGACTGGCCGGCCGGGCCGGGTCGGCACGCTCATCACCGAGACGCTGCTGATCGCGGGCGAGGCCGGGACGTTCACGACGCCATCTGGTGAAGTCGGTGCGATGTTGCGCGCCTATGACAAGGCGACGGGCGATGAGGTCGGGGCGGTCTACATGCCGGCTGGCGTGTCCGGCTCGCCGATGACCTACCTGCACGACGGCGTTCAGTACGTCGTCGTCGCCGTCAGCGGCGGCGGCCACGCCGGCGAGCTGCTGGCGTATCGTTTACCTCGGTAGCACGGTTCAGGGCTGCCGCGGCTACCGTGCCCGGCTACTCTGCTCGACCCGCCCGGGCGGCACGCTCCCGGTCCCGGAGCTGACGTCGCAGGATCTTGCCGGAGGGCACTTTCGGGATCGCGTCGATGAACTCGACCCGCCGCACCTTCTTGTGCGGTGCGACACGGTCGGCCACGTGCGCCATGATCTCCATGGCCGTGGCTTGTGCGTTCGGTTTCAGCACGACGAACGCCTTCGGGATCTCGCCAGCCTCGAGATCGGGGACCGGAATGACCGCGACATCGGCCACCGCCGAGTGGGCCTGGATCACGCCTTCAAGCTCGGCGGGCGCTACCTGCATCCCCTTGTATTTGATCAGCTCCTTGAGACGGTCCACGATGGACAGGTAGCCGTGTTCGTCCGCATACCCGATGTCGCCCGTGTGGAGCCAGCCGTCGTCGTCGATCACGTCGCTGGTGGCCTCGAGGTTGTTGAGGTAGCCCTTCATTACTTGTGGCCCCCGTATCCACACCTCGCCGAGCCGGCCGGTGCCGGCGTCGCTCCCGGTGTCGAGGTCGACGATGCGATACTCGGTGTTCGGTACGGCGCTGCCTACCGAGGTGTGCTTGATCTCCCCGTCTCTGCCGTTGACGTGGGTGACCGGACTGGTCTCGGTCAGCCCGTACCCCTGCCGAAGCGTCACCCCGTGCCGCTCGATGCAGGCCCTGGCCACCGGTTCGGGCAGTGGCGCGGCGCCCGACATAATGTTCCGCAGCTTCGAGATGTCGTAGCGGTCCACCAGCGGGTGTCCGGCTAGCGCGAGCACGATTGGGGGCACGAGGTAGGCCGTGGTCACACCATGGGTCTGCAGCAGGTCCAGGAACTGCTCCAGATCGAATCGCGGCATTGTCACGATGGTGCCGCCGGCTCGGAGGGCGCCGCTCATGATCACCACCATCCCGTAGATGTGGTAGAAGGGGAGAATCCCGATCAGCACCTCCCTGTCGGACAGCTGTTCGACCGCGTGTGTCTGACAAAGGTTAGAGACAAGGTTGTGGTGGGTCAGCATGACCCCCTTCGGTAACCCGGTCGTGCCGCTCGAGTACGGCAGCGCGACCAGATCCGTCTTCGGGTCGATGTCGACCACGGGTGGTTCGCCGTCCCACTGCATCAGCGCTTCGAACGGTGTGGCTCCCTCCGCTTCGCCGAAGACGAAGATCTCCTCGACCGCGCTGTCGGACGCAGCTTCGCGCGCCTTGTCGAGACACTGCGGGATCGTTACCAGAAGTCGGGCCCCCGCATCGAGGAGCTGTCTATTGAGCTCCTCGGACGTGTAGAGCGGGTTGACCGTCGTGGTGGCACCGCCCGCGGCGGCAACCCCAAAAAACGCGATTGCATACTCCGGCACGTTCGGGCTGTAGATGGCGAAAACATCGCCCTTGCCGAAACCGCGGGCCGCCAGCCCGGCCGCCGTCCGCTGGACGGCGGCGACCAGCTGGCCGTAGGTCACCGTGCGCCCAGTCGGGCCGTCGATGAGCGCTGCCTTACCGGTGTAGTTCGCCGCGTGCTCGAATAGATACCCAGGGAGCGTGACGTTCGGGATGATCACATCGGGGTACGGGCTTCGATAGATCATGGTCGTCTCCGCGTTATGAACGCCCGGGCGTGGTGGTTCCCTTGTCGTTCAGGTGACGTTCGTTCCCCCGTCGACCGGAATCACCGCACCGGTGGTGTAGGCGCCTGCGCGCGAGCCCAGGTAGATCGTGACCCCGACAATTTCCTCCGGTTGGCCGATCCGGTGCAGCGGGCAGTTCCGCTCGATGTCGGCGCGGAACCGCTCCAGCGACTTCGCGGTCATCTTGCTCTCGAAGAATCCGGGGGCGACAGCATTGACGGTGATGTGCCGGGGCGCCAGCTCGAGCGCCAGGGCCTTCGTTAGATGGTGCACGGCTGCCTTGCTCGCCGAGTAGGGAAAGGTGGTTCGCAGCACCGTCGGCACCTTCATGCCGTCCATCGAGCCGATGTTGATGACCCGGGCGGGGTCGTTCGGGCTGGCCGCCTGCGTGAGTAACGGTGTCAAGTCGCGGGTCAAGAAAAACAGCGCCGTCACGTTCAGCTCGAGTACTTTGCGGAATCCGCTCTCCGGGAACCCCGCGTAAGTGGCGCCCCAGGTCGTTCCGGCGTTGTTCACCAGAATGTCTAGCCGGTCGGTGCGCGCGCGGAGCGCCGCGACCAGGTCGGCCCGGTCGTCGTCTTGCGCGATGTCGGCCGGCGGCAGCGCGTGACACGTGCCAACCTCAGACAGCTCGGCCGCGACCCGGTCACAGACCTCCGCCTTTCTGGACGAGATGTAGACTGTGGCACCGGCCTGCAGGTATCCCTCGGCGATCATCCGACCGATGCCGCGTGATCCGCCGGTGACCAGCGCCGTCTTGCCCGTCAGATCGAACAGCGTCGGCACGTTGATCGCACGATCGTCGTGAGCAGTCACCTAGTTACACCTCGCGGTGAGATATTCTCACGAGTTGTGGACCGGTGGTCCAGGAGATCATCGACCTGGCGATGGTGCTCAACGCCCTGCGGGCGCCCGCGCCGGGTGGAGCGCTAAGCGGCTACTGAGTCGCCCGAAGCTGGGACCTGCTCGATTGGACCCCCTGTCGTACGTCGGTCGTCGGTGTGGTAGGGTCCGGGCAGCGGGCCGCCACGTCTACCACGCCGCCGGAATCCGTCAATGAGCGCGCCCCCGCTTCTCGAACGGCTGGGCCTGCACCGCCCGGAGCTGCGGGCCTGGGCGATGTACGACTGGGCCAACTCGGCCTTCATGACGACGATCGTCGCCGCGGTGTTTCCAATCTACTTCGCTTCGGTTGCCGCCGCCGATCTCGACCCGGCGGCGGCGAGCCTCCGGTTCGCGGCGACCACGTTCATCGCCCTGTTGGTCGTGGCGGTCCTGGCGCCGATCCTTGGCGCGATCGCCGATGTCGCAGGCGTCAAGAAGAAGATGCTCGGCGTCTGCCTCGCGTTCGGCGTCGTGGCGACCACCTGCATGTTCTTCATCGAGCGTGGCGACTGGCGGCTGGCGGCCGCGTTGTTCGTGCTGGCGAACATCGGCGCGACCGCTAGCATCGTGTTCTACGACTCGTTGCTGCCGCACATCGCCCGCACCGACGAGATGGACCGCGTGTCGACCGCCGGTTACGCACTTGGATATTTGGGGGGAGGGGTGCTGCTGGCGGTCAACCTGGCCTGGATCCAGCGGCCGGAGCTGTTCGGACTGGGCGGGCCAGAGCTGGCGAGCCGACTGTCCTTCTTGAGCGTCGCCGTCTGGTGGCTCGGGTTCTCGATTCCGCTGTTCAGGACGGTGCCGGAGCCGGTTCGCGCCCTCGAGGTTGATGAGCAGGCTAGACAGAACCCCATCCGGACGGCGCTCGTGCGGCTGGGCGAGACGCTCGCCGAGCTGCGCGGTTACAAACAGGCGTTTCTGATGATGCTGGCGTTCCTGGTCTACAACGATGGTATCGGCACCATCATCCGGATGGCGGCGGTCTACGGTACCGAGATCGGGCTGGACCAAGGTACGCTCATCACGGCACTCATCCTGGTGCAGTTCATCGGCGTGCCGTTCACGTTCCTCTTCGGGCAGCTGGCCTCCTGGCTGGGAGCCAAGCGCTCGATCTTCGGGTCGCTCGTGGTCTACGTCGGGATCAGCATCCTCTCCTACGGCATGACAACCGCCACCGAATTCTATGTCCTGGCGGCCCTGGTCGGCATGGTACAGGGCGGGAGCCAAGCGCTGAGCCGGTCGCTCTTCGCCGGCATGGTGCCGCGGCACAAGTCGTCGGAGTTCTTCGGATTCTTCGGTGTGTTCGACAAATTTGCCGGCATCGTCGGGCCCGGCGTCTTCGCGATGATGATCTTCGTCACGGGCTCCAGCCGCGGCGCCATCCTGTCGATCATTGCGTTCTTCGTCATCGGCGGACTGCTGCTGGCGATGGTGGATGTGGAGGAGGGGCAGCGAGTGGCCCGGCGGGCTGAGGCGGATGTGCGCACGGTCGACCATCCGAGGGAGTCTGACGAGCGATGGCACAGGACAGGAGACGTCTGATCGGCCAGCTGATTCTTAGCGGGAGAATGGGCGCGGCACCGACTCCGTCCCATCCGGCAGCGCGGTCTGGGCGGTTTCATCACCATTGCCAGGAGCGAGTAGTAACCCAGAATGCCGATCGTATCGACGGCGCCCCGTTCGCCGAAGAGCGCTACTGCTCGTGCGTAGGTCGATTCGCTGACGCACTGATTCCGCAGCAGCTCGACGTAGAAGTCATACACAGTGGCCTCGTCCTCCGTCGCGCCGGATGGACGGCGGCCATCGGCAACCGCGGCGATGACGTTGGTGCCGAGCCCAGCCGGCTCGGCCAGCGCCGCATGGACGTTCCATTCGTAGCCCTGGCGCCAGTGCCGCGTCGTGATCAGAATCAAGAGCTCGCGCAGCCGTGGCGGTAGCGCGTTCCGGTAGCGTATTTACTCGCCCACCCGGTGGACTTGTTTTAGCAGCTCGGGACTGCGGAGCAGCGGGACGAACGGGCCGCCGAAGTGCGGCGTGTCGTGCGTCTGCTTAAACTCGGCGACCGCGGCGGTCTAGTCCGCGGTCATTTCCGTGCCCGGTATCGGCGGCATGCGGTCCTGGGTCTCCACGATGCTCCCTTCTCTGATGCGTTGTGAATCAATCGTATAATGTTCGCTTGCTGCTAGTTGCAAGACCGGTCCCAGTTCGAGCAGCAAGGCTCACCAGGGCCGTCGCCGGTTATCATCGCCGTCCTTCCGGGCCGCCTGACGGAGGAGTGGTTATGGCACGCAAGAAGGTGTTAGATTTCGATCCGGCGTTGCTCGACATGCTTGCTCAATACGTGCGCGGCTGAATCACCAGGCGTCGGTTCATCGATGGCGCCAGCATCTCGTCGAGCCGGTACAGCTGAGCGCGACACACCCGGAGAGTCAGCAGGCAAACAAGGAGACGCTGCATGTCCGCCGCGGCCCTGACGAAGGCAGGAGACGCAGATTCGCCCGATAAGGTATTACCATAACGCGTACCGTGACGTAAAAAATTGAGGCGCCATGACTTTCCAATTCTTTCAGTTCCTGCACCTGACCTCCGTGCTCTTGCTCTCCGGTGTGACCTTTGCCGCGTTCGCGGCGCCGCATCCAGACAATCGTTGGAACTATCTGATGATGTCCGGGGTGCTCAGCCTGCTGGTCCTGATGACCGGCTTCGGTACGATGGGGATGATGGGGCTTGGGTTCCCCGGCTGGGCGATGGCGAAGGTGGTCTGCTGGCTGGCGCTGTCCGGCCTTACCGGAATGGCGTTCCGCATGACCGGTCAGATCCGGATGCTGGCGGCGGTTGCCGTGGTCGCCATCCTGACCGCCGTCGCGATGGTCACCTACCGGCCGTTCTGAGCGCTGTCTTCACTTCGGGGGGGGCCTGTAGCAGGGGGCCGTTAGGCCAGCACGGGCGCGCTGAACGTCGTCCCCGCTCGGCCCCGTGCACGAAGCGCTGGTTACTGGTCTGTCCGCGCAGGCCGCGGCTGTCGATCGCTGGACGCTCACGACGTGTGAACGTGCCGAAGAGATGATAGCGGGTAGCCCCACCCGGTCCCTGCCCGGGCGGCGCCAGGCAGGGCATGCGTATCATCGACGGCCTCGACGCGCTCGAATCGCTGACCGGTACCGAGTTGGGCGCCAGCGACTGGTTGACAATCACACAGGGGATGGTCGATCGGTTCGCCGACGCGACGTGCGATCACCAGTGGATCCACGTCGATCAGATACGGGCAGCGCGTGAGTCCCCATATGGGACGACGATCGCACATGGGTTCCTGACACTATCGCTGGTGCCGCACTTCAGGCAGCAGATCGCCGAGCTACGCGGCGTGTCGCGAGCGATCAACTATGGCGTGAACAGGGTGCGGTTCCCGAACGCCGTGCGCCCCGGTGCGCGGGTGCGGGGTGTGCAGACGCTGCTCACCACGACCCGTGTGGACTCTCGAACGATGCGCTTCACCAGCCGGTTTGTCGTCGAGATCGAGGGCGAGGCGAAACCGGCCTGTGTCGCCGACACGATCACCATGGCCTACGTGTGAGTCCTGACATCCTGGCGATCGGCGCGGCGGTTGAGCGTCGTCGGTGCCGCCGCACTATGATTCGAGATGATTCGAGCAATGACCCTCCTCATCGCGTGCGGTGACTCCGAGAAGTGTTCGGGCGGAACGGTCGTTCGCGACGACTGTCGCCGCCGTGGTTGGTCAGGTGTCTTCGGCCAAGTACGGAATCGTCTGCGGCCCCTCCGGTAGCACACAGACCCGCGCCTCTGGACCGAACCGATCCAGCGCGTCCCGCGTCGAGGCGCCGACATCGTCGATCGGCGTCAGGTGCGCCGCGCGCACCTGGTCCGCCGACAGCCCATCGGTCTTCAACAGCACCTCGGCCCGCCGCTGAATCTGCGCCTGCACCTGGACTTCCCACTGGTCGTGGCGGTTGTGGCCGGGCGCGTTGATCATTTCCAGCAACTCCTCCGCGCTGGTCCGCTCAGTCAAAATATGCAGATACTCGCCGTGGTCCGGGTAGCCGTCGGAGCATGCCGAAGCGCACAGGATTACCCCGCCCGGCTTGACCACCTGGGCGGCGGCCGACATCCCCTTGACCGTCTGATAGAGGTTTTGGTCGAGCGGGTAGCCGCTGTTGGTGGTGACCACGACGTCGAACGGTTGTGAAAAGGCCTGCATCGCCGTGCGTTTCACGACCACGCTCACCGCGCGATGGACCGCAAACAGCTCCCCGGCGGCAACAGACGTGATCTGCCGGTCCCTGTTGATCGCGACATCCACGCTGAAGTCCACACCCGACTGCGCTGCGATCCGGCGCACACCGTCGTGAATCGGGTTGCCCTCGGTGACCCCCCAGCGCGCGTCCCGATGCCTGATCATCTCCGCATCATGGAGCCGCATGATTGTCTTGAACCCCGCCAATCCAGGCGCGACCATCTTCGGTCCGCCGCTGAACCCGGCGAAGAAGTGCGGTTCGACAAATCCGGTCGTGATCCGGACGTCGGCTTGCACCCAGGCGCGGTTCAGCCAGACCGGAATCCGGTTGTCGACCTCACCCAAAAACGCCAGCTGCGCGTCATCAAACGCGTCGTGCACGACGATCCGATACCGGTTGACGACGGCCGCGCCTAGCATCGCCACCAGCTCGTCGCGGGTCGTTTCCCGATGGGTGCCGCTGGCGATCAGGACGGTGATCTGGTCGGTCGGTACATGGGCGAGTGCCTGCAGCACGACCGGCAGCACCGTGGTGCTCGGCATAGGCCGTGTGACGTCGCAGACCGAGATGGCGACCGTCTGGTCCGAGCGTACGAGGTCGTGCAGCGGGGCGGTGCCGAGCGGATGCTCAACCGCCGCCTGCACTGCGCCGGTCTGGTCTCCGAGACCATCGAGATAAGCCGGCTCGATCACCGTTGTCCGGTCGTCGGGGAACTCGACCGGAAGGCCGGTGCGGCCGTAGGCGAGATTGACGAGCATAGGTAAAGCTATCTCTCCCCGTCTGGTCTTACGCCGTGCCCGCGTTGTCAGGCTGTCGGTCCTCAAGCCTCTGATTGTCCGTCGCCGGCCGGGCCGTGAGGGCCGCCACGATGCTGTCGATCGCGTTTCTGGCCCTCACCCGCATTTCCGCATCGGTCGCGTCTTGGATCGGGTGCGCCACGAACACCGACCCGGCGGCCAGGGCCGGCATGCCGAGCGCCCCGGCCTGGGTCCGGGCGGCATGCACAAACTCGGACGACGCCACCATGACCGAGGGGATCCCCTGCGCCTCGTAGTCGACCAGGTCGTGCACACTGCACGACGTGCAGGACCCTCAATCGGCCAGCGCCTGTATCACCGCCTGACACCGGGCCTCGACCTCGTCCCGGAGGTCCGCCGGCGCCGGCTTGGTGAACGTCGGCTTCCGCAGCCGGACGATGTCGAGCCCAGGCACCAGATCGCGCAGTAGTCGCTCGACCTCATCGCAGAAGATGTCACTGCGTGGCTTCGAGATGTCGATAATGCCCAACGTGCCACCCAAGCGGTCGGAACGTGTCGCGAGTCGCCGACCGATCGGCGTGCGCTCGTTGGTGGGGTCGAGAATGACGAGAGAATCACTCATCTGACCTCTACCGTGACTGCCGTTGACCCGGCGGCGCCGCTGGCCCAACCGCCGAGGACCGCCGAGAACTTGCCGGCTGTGCCGCCTCCGACCATGATCAGGATGTCATCGTCGTGCCGGAACTTCGGGACCCGCGTGTCCAGTGCCGCGCTTGTGAGCCGCCCGTCTGGGTCGAGCAGTGCCTTCGGGACCGCCGCCAGTGTCATGCCCTCCTTGCACGCGTCGTCCGGGAGCAGCGTGCGGAGCGGCCGGGCCGTCACATCCTGGATCCGGGCGCGAAGGTCGGTCTTGCTGTAGCCGTCCCTCGCGAAGGTACGGGCATGTTCCGGGCTCACAACCAACAGCGCTTCACTCATCCGGTGCAGCTTCGGGTGCGCCATCGACTCCAGACACAGTCCCATGCTCGCGCCGAGCGAGCGCGCCGTGCGGGAAACCTGGTCCCGGATCGCCCGTGGCGCCTCACCGGCGAACAGGGTTACGGTGCTTGTGTCCCGGTCGAACCCGCGCTCGACGTGGAACGGCTCCCAGCAGCTCTCTTCCTCGTTCTCGCCGACGCAGCAGGTGAACTTGCCCGGTTGTCCCAACGTGGACATGTCGACGCCGCCCGGTCTGCCGCCGCCCACGTTGCGGACGAGCAACTGCAGGGCGCGGCCGATCGTCGCGTTGGCCCGGAACCCCTGCCCGAACAAATTGCCGCCGCAATTGAGTCCGATTTCGTGTCTGACCGGGCCGTTGACGATGATAACCGGGGCCGAGAAATAGGTAGTGGCCAGGACTCCGTGCAGGTTGAATGCGTCGGTACAGGCGGCCTCGGTCGCCGCAAGGACCACTGGTAAATACTCGGGCCGGCACCCTGCCATGACGGCGTTGACGGCGATCTTCTCGACGGTCGCCGGCGCCAAGTTCGGCGGCACATGCGCTACGACCTCGGCGGCGGCGCGCGTGGTGCCCTCGAGCATTTGTAGTACGCGCACCTCGGTCGGCGGCACCACCGGCAGGCCGTCGTCCAGCCCCTGGGCCGCCATAAACTCGAAGGGGTCGTCACCGGCCTGGACCCGGACCCGCCTGGCGCCCAGCTCGGCCGTACCCAGGCGACCCACTAGACGGCGAGTGACATCCGGGTCATGCACCTTCGAGCCGCAGCCTGGGCGGCATTCGGGTAGCTGGTTTTCGTCACGTACGAGCTCCGGTGTTACTGCACCACAGGTGGCCGCGGCCAGCCTGGTCAGTTCGAGGAGGTCCTGCTTGACGAACCCTTCAAAGCTGCAGAGCACGCGCCGATTGCTTCGAGCGAGCACTAGCGCTGGAACCGCATCGAACCCGAACTTGGCCGAGACCTCGAGGTCGGTATCGAGCACCACCACGAAGCTGAGCCCGTGCTTGTCCACGAATGCGGCGGTCTCCACCGCGGCATCCTGCGAAACACCTACCACGCGGAGGCCAGCCGGCGCGAGCGCACGGTGTAGTCGCTCCACCAGGGGTGCCGTGAGGTCGCACGTGGCGCAATCATATTTGAAGAAGAAGGATAGCAGGGTCGCCGGCGAGAACGGGTCACCATGCCCGAACGTCACGGACCCTCCGTCCATGTTCTGCAGCGTGAAGGCGGCGCCTCGGCGCCGGCGGCAGGCAACCCGGACATGGTGGACATTTTCTCAGATTTGGTCACCGGAGCGGTGGCCCGGCCGATCCAGACCGCGTGGGCCAGCGCTCGTGAACGCGGTTCTCGGTGCAATGAGGGGTGTCACCACGGGCGTTCCCGTGTCACGAAGAGAACCTATTTCAACCGTTACGCCATTGCCCTTGGGAGATGTCTTGCACCGGGCCGGAGGCGGGCACTGGTCTCGTGAGCAGGCGTTCGTACATCTCGTAGAACTTCTCGACGTTCAGATCGAGCATGACCTCGATGATGGCGGCAGCCGGGGCGTCCTCGGCCACCCTGGCTGCACCGTACGTCGGGCCGAACGTCGTGTCGACGACGATCGGAAGGTGTTCCGCCACGGTCACGACCGACGGGTCGATCAGCCAGGCGGCGGTGACGCAGTCCCACACGTAGCAGGCGGCGCCCGGGTCCGTCTCGAATCGGGGGCCCATGTCGTGGCGCATCAGTCGGGTGATGGGGGTGTCGACTGCCACGATCGTGTCGAACAGCATCTTGCGTATTGGCGCACGGTTGGTCACGTCGAGCCCGAACATCACGATGTGCGGAATCGCGGAGCCCAGCGCGGTGGCCGCCGCTTCCGGGTCGAACCAGAAGTTGAACTCGGCAGCCGGAGTGACGTTGCCGGACACGCGGGCGGTACCGCCCATAAAGACGAGGCTCTTGATGCGCGCCGCCAGACCAGGCCGGCGGCGAAGCGCCAGCGCCAGGTTGGTCATAGGACCGACCGCCACGAGGGTGATCTCGTCGGGATACTGCTCGATTGTGTCGATGATGAACGACACGGCATCGGTCGTCTGCGGGCGGGTCACGGCGAAGCGTCCGCCGTGCGGGGTCTGCACCTCGGCCGTCGCGTCAAAGGCGCCCTTGAACGAGATGGGGCCCCACTGCACCTCTTGACGGGCCGCCTGCTCGGGTGTGTGGACGAGCGGCGCGTCGGCGCCGTGGAACAGCGGGATGTCGGTGGCGCCCGTCAGCTCGAGTAGGTGCAGTAGGTGCTCGGCGCCCTGGTGCACCGTGTGGTTCCCGGCGACCACGGTGATCCCCAGGATCTCGACCAGGTCACGCCGCTGCAGCAGCATCGCCAGCGCCGCCGCGTCATCGTTGAAGACCGCCGAGTCGGTGTCGAAGATGAGGCGATGGGACACGGGGCTCGATGAAGGCAGAGGCCTAAGCACTAACCGGCCCGTCCGCTGAAGTCCGGGCGGAGGTCGGTCGTTGTCCGGCAGCAGCCCGCAGCCCGCTGCCGGGTCAGTCGGGCAGCGCCAAGGCGATCAGCTCCGGGACGGGCGAACCGCCGACGGTCAGGGCGATGTATTGCCGACCGTCGAGTAGGTAAGTCATCGGGGTACCGATCGCGCCACGCGGCAGATCGACCGACGCCAACTCCTCGCCGGTCGTCTTGTCCAGCGCGACCAGGCGGGGCCCACCGGTGGTGCCGCCCGTCGTCAAGGCGTACACGAGCAGCGTCTTCGTGACCAGCGGCCCGGCCCGGCTGCTGTCACCGCCCAGCGGGGGCAAGTTTAGCTCGCGAAGCAGCGGGTGATTCCGCAGGCGCTCGCCGCTGCCCATCGGTTTCATCCAGGTGTGGTCGCCGGTGTTGAGGTCGATCGCCGTCATCCGCGAGTAGGGCGGCTTGAATAGCGGCAGTCCCTGCGGCATGGTCAGTCGGCGCCGGTCCGGCCCGCGCCCTTCGATGATATTCAGCGTTGCCCCCTCCTCCGGTTCCGGGGCGCGGTACTGACGCACGCTGAAGGCGTTGCTTGAGGGTACATACAGCAGTCCGGTCTCGGGGTCGAACCCGGCGCCCGACCAGTTGGCCCCGCCGCCGGAGCTGGGTCGCTGCACCGTGCCGCCCAGAGTTTGCGGCGTGAAGAGCGGGCCGAGCCTGAATCCGTCGACCGCGTCGACCGCCATCTGTCGGATCTCGGGGGTGAAGTCGACTAGGTCGTCGATGGAGGCACCCTGGTACTCGAACGGTGCCGGCCGCGTGGGAAATGGCTGGGTCGGCCACGGCAGCTCGCCCGGGATGTCGGTGTCGGTCGGCACCGGGCGCTCCTGGATTGGCCAGACCGGCTCCCCGGTGACCCGGTCGAACACGTACACAAACCCCTGTTTACTGATCTGCGCCAGAGCCTTGATCGGCCGCCCGTTCACCTCGATGTCAACCAGGTTCGGCGCTGCCGGGAAGTCGTAGTCCCAGAGCCCGTGGTGCACCGCCTGGAAGTGCCACATCCGCTCGCCGGTCTCGATGTCCAGCGCCACCACGCTCTCAGCGAACAGGTTCGCGCCCGGCCGATGCCCGCCGTAGTAGTCCGGTGCCGGGGTGTTGGTGGGCAGGTAGAGCAGCCCGAGCTCCGGGTCGGCGCTCATCATCGACCAGACCCCGACCTTGCCGGTCACCCGCCACGAATCGCCGCCCCACGTGTCGGTGCCGAACTCGTCGCCTTGCGGAATCGTGTGGAATGTCCACTTCGTGCGGCCTGACCGCGTGTCAAATCCACGCATCCAGCCTGGCGGGGCTTCGAGGGTGATGTTGTAGGAAGAGATCGAGCTAGGGGTGATGACCGTGTCGCCGACTACGAGCGGCGGTGATTGCACCGAGTAGAGCAGCGCGTTCAGCCAGTCGCGATCGCCCCGGGTGGCGCGCGGGAGGTCCCGCATCAGGTCGAGTCGCCCGTTCTCGCCGAAATCGTCGCAGGGACGCCCGCTGGCCGCCTCCACACAGATCAAAAAGCCGTTCCCGGTGCCCCAGAAGATCCGTTCCGCCTCGCCATCGCTCCAGTAGGCGACGCCGCGCTGGTTCCACCGGGCGCTCATTGTGGTGGTGCCTTCCTCGTAGGTCTTCGGGTTGTAGACCCAGAGGGTCTCACCGGTGGCGGCGTCGACCGCCGCGCCGACCGAGGTCGGGAGGTTGAGGAACAGCCGGCCGCCGACCATCAGGGGCGTGGCCTTGAGGTTGTTTGTGTAGGGCGCCTGGCCGTCGCGCCAGCGGTCCGGGTTATCCTGGTTCAGCGCGTCGAAGATAACGTCGGATCGCGTCCACCACTCGCCGCCGCCCGCCGTGGTCTTGCTGAGAAACGCGTCGGCGGACTGCCAGCGCCAGGCAAGTTCGAGGAGGCCGAAGTTCGTGGCGTCGATCTGATCGAGCGGCGAGTACTTGGTGCCGCCGAGGTCCCCGCCGTAGGTCGGCCACTCGCCATTGGCCGGGGCGCCCTGCTGGGCGCCCGCTGGCGCCCCGACCAGGGCGAACACGATCAACATCCAGCCGATCGGGAGGGTTCGTAAGGTCATGGCGTCGCTCCTCGTCGCGGGCCGCGCTGGACTTGAGCCGTAATCATACTCGACCCTTTCATGACAGGCCATGAGCCGATAAAATGCGGCGTTGTGACAACGTGCCAGCAGTCGGGTGCCCGTCGCATCTCGCCATCGGTGGTGGGCGGTTTGCTCGGCGTTGGACTCGCGCTGTGCCTGCTGATGCCGGCGGCGCTCGAGGGGCGCCCGGCCGGATCGGTCCAGGGCGAACGGCATCCGGCTCCGCAGACGTATCACTGGGTGCTGCCCGCACAGTACGATGCGGTCGAGGTGACGCACCTTCATCCGAACGACTGCTACGTCATCCAGCAGACTAGCGGGGTGGTCTCCTTTGGCGAACCGACGCCGGACGTGGTCGAGCTGCAGCGGCAGCTCGGCGAGCCGGTCTCGCATCTGGTGGAGAGCCTCGACGATCATCCAGAATGTCTGCGTGGCGAGTGCCTGGACGTCGCCCGGCTGATCGAGGCAATCACGGCCAGGCTGCTCGAGTCCGGAAACCCGGGTGACTACTGGCGAGCCGGTCATCGGTCGACGCCGCTCGACGGCATGCAGGGCGGCGTTTATTCGGACGTCGGCTCGGTCGACCGGCCGCGGTATCGGCGTGCGCCCGAGCAGCGTATGGCCTATTTGCACCTCGGCACGGCCGGTCGGGGCAACTGCTACGAGGCGAAGGTGCCCCGGACGTTGACGGTTCACATCCGCGACGGACAGCGGCGCGCCGACCGCGCCGGTGCTTACAGCGGTTATCTCTATCTGGAGCATCATCACCCTGCGCCGCCGGGCGGCGTGGCGCATCGGAGACCACCGGTTGAGCGGTTGGGGGCCGGACCGGACGTTTTGATCCGCCCGGTCCGGGTCCCCGCCCCGCGCCCGGAGCGAGGGGCGGGGACCCGGTTTCCACTGACACCAGAAGCGGAGGGCGCATGAAGCGATTGCTGATCACCCTGCTCGTCCTTATGGTCGTCGTCGTCGCCACGCAGTGGCAGGCACGCGGCGCCGCGCAGAGCCCCGACGGCAGTCCCAGTCACCGGTTCGAGGAGTTGGCCGACGGCGTTTACTTCGCGAGCGGCACCGGGGCGATGACCGTCATGAGCAACTCGCTGGTCATCGTCAACGACGACCATGTGATGCTCGTCGACACGTCGGTCACGCCCGCGGCGGCACGGGGACTGGTCGAGGGGATCAAGACGTTGACCGATAGGCCAATCAGATACGTCTTCAACTCGCACTATCACTTCGACCACGCGCACGGGAACCAGATCTTTGGTGACGACGTCGAGATCATCGGCCACGAGTTCGTTCGTTCGATGCTGCTGTCCGACGTGCTCGACCAGCGCACCAACCGGTCGTTCAGCGAGGGGATCCCGGCGGAGATCGCGCGGATGAAGACGGAGATCAGCGAGACGACCGACCCGGTCGAGCGCGAGCAGCTCGAGACCCAGGTGCGGATTCGCGAGGCGCACTGGGCGGCGATCCAGGAGGTCCGTCCGACGCCGCCCAACGTGACATTCCGCGACAAGATGATCCTGGTCAAGGGTGGACGTGAGGTTCAGGTGCACTTCCTCGGACGTGGGCACACCGGCGGCGACACCTTCGTGTTCCTGCCCGAGGAGCGCATCGTGTTCACCGGCGACTTCTTCGTGGGACGGCCCGGCGCCGGCGCTCTCGCCTACATGGGCGACGCGTATGTCGAGGAATGGCCGGTGTCGCTCGAGCGGCTGAAGGCGCTCGACTTCGACGTCATCGTGCCGGGTCACGGGGCGCCGTTCAGGGAGCGCGAGCAGATCGACCATTTCCAGGCGTATCTTCGGGACTTCTTTCGGCAGGTGTCGACGTTACGGGCCCAGGGGGTGTCGGCCGAAGAGGCGGTCTCGCTCGTGGACATGAGCGGGCACGTGGCGCACTACGGCCAGCGCGCCGAGCGGACGGATCGACGCGCCGTGCTCCGGATCTACGAGCTGCTGCAGGCGCGAATGCCACGGTAGTGATGCGGAACGCCAGTGGAGGAGTCCGGATGGCCAGAATGATCATGCGTGTCTTGCTGCTGGGTCTGCTGCTAGTCGGCCCGGTAGCCGTGCACGCCCAGCAGGTGTCGGTGACGCCGGACGTGGTCTATGGCCACAAGTACGGCATGGCACTGACGTTCGACGTGTTCACGCCGGTCAATGCGAACGGTGCCGCGGTGTTGAACGTGGTCAGTAGCGGGTGGCGCTCCGCGTGGCGTCCGCACGAATTGTCACAGCGGCGGTACCAGCCGTTGCTCGACGAGGGGTTCACGGTGTTTGCGGTGCGGCATGGCAGTAGCCCGAAATTCTTGATTCCGGAGATCGTGCCGGATCTCCGCCGGGCCGTACGGTACATTCGGCTCAATGCGCGGCAACTGGGGGTGTACCCTAGCCGGTTGGGAGTCTGGGGGAGCAGCGCCGGTGGTCATCTGTCGCTCATACTTGGCACTACGTCCGACGGTGGGGACCCGTCGGCCGAGGACCCGGTCCTGCGGGTGGACGACCGGGTCGCCGCCATCGTGGCATATTATCCGCCGGTCGACCTGCGGGCGCCGGCACGCCGCGACAATCCCGAGATCACGGTCGAGCGCTTCCCGGCGCTGGGCTACGACCTGTCACAGGCACCGCTCTACTCGCCGATTCTCCACGTGTCCGTCGACGACCCGCCGACGCTGCTGATTCACGGCGATGCGGATGGTCTCGTGGTCGTCGCCAACAGCCACGAGATGTACGCCGCGCTGCAGGTGTCCGGCGTCGAGTCGAAGCTGCTCATCATCCCTGGCGCCGACCACGGGTTCCGTGGTACGGACGCCGTGCTCGCAGCCACCGCGATGGTCGACTGGTTCGTGCAGTATCTTGTTACCCGGTCTGCGAATTGACCGTACGGTGAGGTACTGTTCCCCACCTCGGGGCTTCTTCGGTCGGGGTTGCGACCCGAACCCCACGCGGGCACTTCACGGGGGACCCCAAGGCCCCACTCGGTGCCCGCCGTGGCCAAGACCAGGCGGTTACGGTGCGCGCAATTCCGCGACCAGCGGGTCGGCGTCATAGAGCATGTTGAGCGCTTCGAGAATGTAGCCCGGGTGGACCACGACCGACCGCGCGCGCTCCTCGTCATAGGCATACCGACCCACGAGGCTCTCGATATTCCCGTCGAAGATCAGGCCGACGAGCGCCCCCTCGCTGTTCACCACCGGTGAGCCGGAGTTCCCGCCGATAATGTCGGCGGTGGACACGAAGTTCACCGGTGTTTCCAAATCCAGGTCGCCACGCCGGTCCCAGTAGCGCCGCGGCAGTGCGAACTCACCGGCATCATCGAATCCGATCGCCCGGTCGAACAGGCCATACAGCGTCGTCTGGTGCGGCGCCCGGGTGCCGTTCATCGGGTAGCCGGTGACCGTGCCGAACGCGAGCCGTAGCGTGCCGGTGGCGTCCGGGTAGGTGTTCCGTCCATACAGATCGAATCGTGCCGTCGCCAGCGTTTCCCCGGCATCGGTCAGGACGCTCTCGACCTCCTCGCGGTACCGTTGCTGGTCCAGCAGGCGCTCGGGGGCGAGCGTGCGTATGAGCACGACAAGCGGGTCGTTCGAGGCGTCGACGGCCGCCTGTCCCCCGTCGATAAGACTCCGGCGGAACTCGACGTCGGTGAGTCGGGTGCCTTCCAGCAGGCGGGTCGCGACCACCGCCGGCGTCTCGCCACCCAGCGCCGCCGTCACCCAGGGGTCGTCTGGACCCAGCACCGCGCGTGACTTCTCGAGAAAGCCGGTGACGAGGTGCGCTTCGAGGTCGGGGTAGACCGGGGCCGGCGACAGGAGCCGGAAGCGGCGCGCATCGAGCTCCGACTCGTGATACCCGGGCAGCCGTTCGCCGTCCGGTTTGTCCACCTCGGTCACGTACCGCACGATCGTGCTGGCGGTGGTTGCCAGTCCGGACCCGACGAATCCGCGGTAGATCCGCTGCGCGAAGCTATCGGCGGCGTACCGAGTGGCACGGGCAATCGACTCGAACGCGGCGGCGTAGTCGGCAACGCGCGCACTACCCGAGATCTGGCCGCGGAAGTCGTCGTCCCGGGCCCTGAGGCGTTGCATGAGCACCGGGTCGGTCAGGCCGCGATGTTCGCCGCCCATCGCCTTGAGGGCGTTGCTGATCCCCAGCAGCTGCCGCTGTACGCGGCGCGCGTGCTCGGCGCTTTGAGCCGCGTAGCCCACCACGAGATCGCGGTAGGTCTCGAGGTAGTCGACGTAGATCGGATAGCGGAAGTCCCGCTGATACACCAGCTGGTCATAGGTGAACGACCGGTCGGTCGAGCCCGGATGGCCCGAGACGAAGATGAGCTCGTCCTGATCGGGCCCGTCCGGGTCGATGGTGAGATAGTGTGGCGTCTTAGCCGGGACGCCGTCCTCGTAGATCCGGAAGAAGGCGACATCGAGACAATACCGCGGATAGGTGAAGTTGTCGGTATCGCCCCCAAAGAACGCTGCCTGGCTCTCCGGTGCGAACACAAGCCGGACGTCGGTGTAGCGTTTGTACCGGTAGAGCCAGTACTCACCACCGTTGTACAGGCTGACCACACTGGAGACGAGCCCCGTCGCGTCGAGGCTCATCTTTTCGAGCCTGGCGATTGCGGCCTGTCTGGCCAGGAGTCCCTCGGCGTCGGACAGCGCTGCCGCAGCTGCCTGCACGCGGCCGGTGACCTCTTCCGTCGACACGAGCACGGACATCTCGACGTTGGGGGCGGTCAGCTCGTCGGCCCGGGTTGGAGCGTAGAAGCCGCTGGTCACGTAGTCGACATCCGCGCCCGAGAGGTTCTGCACCGAACCGAGCGCCACGTGCATGTTGGTCATGACCAGTCCATCCGGGCTGACGAACGACCCGGAGGCGCCCCCGACGCGGACACTGGACAGGCGCAGGTGGTCCAGCCATGCCGGGGTCGGTGTGAACCCGTAGCGCTCGCGCAGTTGGTCGAGCGGCAGGTTGTCGAAGGTCCACATGCCCTCGTCCGCCTCCAACGGGACGCCGGGGCCGAGCAACAGCAGTGTGACGAGCCAGAGCGAAGTCAATCGAAGTCGAGCCATGTGTGCCCTTTGACTGGATCGGTGCGGATCTGCGCCCACTATAATTTGGGTACGGTGTTCGATACACCCCGATCAGCCAGGCGTTTTGTTCTGGACCGTCGAGGAGCCATGCCCGGTACGCGGTTGGGGTGGTCCTGGAATATGGCGGATCAGGTCGGTCGCTGGCTTTAGGCTCAGGTACCCATCGTGAACCCACGCGTTGCACCGAGATTCACCACGGGCTCGTAGGCGCTGACCCCGCGCATGACGTCCAGAGCACGCCACTCCTACGGCACGTTTCCGTCGGTTGTTGGCACCAGGTCGAGTCCGGGCCGCGTCGACCCGATTGAAATGTCCGGCTGGTCGGATGCGCCGTCCGGCGGGGCGTAGGTGACCCGATACTGATTGCTTACCAACCTGTGCTTGCGGGCAATGTCCCGGGCCAACTCGGGCAGCCTGGTGATGAAGCCGGTGCTGACCCCCAGCTCCTCGTAGGAGCCGCGCGTCACGTTGCTGACATTCACGCCCACCTGCACCTGGAGTGCGTTCTGGTTGCCACGAGAGAACATCAGCGTGTGCACCGTCACCGAGTTGTCGACCAGCCGATCCAGCATCTCTTCGAACCGCGGCTGCTGGCCGCTGCTGCCTTCCGGGCCGTCGCTTGCGACCATGACCACGACCGGCAGATACCGGCGCTCAGCGTCCTCGGCGATCCGGCCAGCCTCCTCGATGAGGGCGTCCAGATACCGTGCCGCGGCGTTCCGGTCGGGCACGACGAGACCGAGGCCGCGGATCAGGTCTGCCCGGTCGGTGGTGTGTGGGGTGATCAAGCGCGGCTGCCGCGCGATGGTCAGCAGAGCGATTTCCACGTCGGCCGGGATCGCGTCCAGGAAGCCCTGCAGCCCCTCGCGAAAGTGCGGAACCGCGCTCTGGGCACCCTCTCCGTTGTCTACGAAAATCGTGACCCGCACCGGCCAGTCGATTGGCTCGAGGGCGATGGTCTCACAGTTCACGCCGTCCCACATCACGACCAGTTCATCGGCGGCCAGGTCGGTGACCGGATTGCTGTTCGCATCGACTGCGCTGACGAACAGCGCCTGGTCCTGCGCCCGCAGCGTCGGGCTCGTTCCCCAGGGCGCGTCGCAGACGATGAGTGCTAGCGCGGACAGTACACCGGCGAGGGGTCGAACACCTTCGGGTGTGTGGATCATCTGCAGAGCCTCCAGGCTAACCGAGGGGTACGTGGCGCGACGCCCGGGCGGACGAACAGTCCAGCCGAGTGCTTCTGCTGGTCATACGGCAACCTGGCCGGGATCGCTTACACGACCGCTCAGGTCCCACTGGCCCGAACGCTATAATCGGACGCTTCAGGCATCAGTGATCGCGGCGTCGTCTCTACCTGCTGTGACGGATCGAGGAAGGTGGTAAAAACGAGTGAGAGGGGATCGACCCGAGGGGCCGTGGTACCGGCAGGTTGACGGGCCGCAGTGGCGGGCGTTCTTCGCGACCTTCCTGGGGTGGCTGCTCGATGGGTTCGACTTCACCATCATGACGTTCATCCTGATCGATATCCAGCACAGCTTCACCGTCGATCGGGCGCTGGCGGGCGCGCTCGGCACGGTAACGCTGCTGTTCCGGCTCGTCGGCGGGCTCGGGGCCGGGATGATGGCCGACCGTTGGGGGCGCAAGCTCCCACTGATGTTGTCGATTCTGTGGTTCTCGCTGTTCGCCTTCCTCAGCGGGTTCTCCACTTCCTACGCGATGCTGTTCGCCTTCCGAGCGCTCTTCGGCATCGGCATGGGAGGGGAGTGGGCGGCTGGAATGCCCCCCTGGCGCTCGAGCACTGGCCGACCCGGCTACGCGGGCTGGCCTCCGGATTGCTGCAGGGGGGGTGGTACTGGGGCTACATCCTGTCGGCGCTGGCGTTCTCTTGCATCTACCCGATCTTCAGCGCGGTGCCAGACCCGTTCAGCGAGGCGCCCGGGTCCACGCTCGCCTGGCGTGTCATGTTCTGGACTGGGGTTATCCCGGCGCTATTGGTGCTCTGGATCCGGACCGGCGTGCACGAGAGCCCGGTCTGGCTTGAGCGGCAACGGCGGCTGCAGGGGATCCGGCGCAGCGCGCTTGAGGACCGGGTATCGGTCATGCGCCTCTTCCAGCCGGATCTGGTCTGGGTCACCATCCAGAGCTCTCTGTTGATCTCGGTGTTCATGTTCTCCTACTACTCGATCTCGTTCTGGTATCCGACGTTCTTGCGCGAGTCGGGCGTGGACCCGTTGCGGTATCTGGTGGCGTTCAATGCCGGGGCAATCGCGGGCATCGCCTTGTGGGGGCAGGCGTCTGAGGGGGTGCTCGGCCGCCGCGGGGCGGTGACGCTGGCCGCCCTCGCCGGTGTCGCGTCGGCACCGCTCTTCCTGACCACTTCGAGCACGCTGCTCCTGCTGGCCGGCGCGCTGCTGATGGGTGCCACCGGGGCCGGCATCTGGGGGATGGCGCCGGCCTATCTGACGGAGCGGTTTCCGACCGCGGTGCGTGGTGTCGGGCCGGGGCTGTCCTATCATGTCGGTGCGGCGGTCGGGTCGGCCACCCCACTCGTGCTGGGGCAGTTGCAGGATGGCGGGATGACGACCGGCGCGGCGATGATGTCGTGCATCGCAGTCTCGGGGCTGCTCGTGTCCGGCATGATCTGGCTGGGGCCGGAAACCCCGGGCCGGCATTTCCTCGCCCTGGACGAAGCCGAAGCCGAAGCCGAAGACGAGGATGAGGACGAAGGCGCGGACGAGGGTTCCGGCGCTGCCGGTCACGAAGCGGCAGTGGACACCGGACCAGCCGGGTAGGACGATCCGAACGCCGACTGTGCGGCGCACTCTGGGAGGAACTGGCATGCTACCGGAACGTGGATGGCTGACAGGCACGGTGATCATGGCGTCAATGGTTGGTGGAGCGGTGTCGCACCTCGTGCTGCCGGCTCGACTCGGCGCCCAGGGGGCCGAGGTCGTGACCGCTTCGCAGGTCAACATCGTCGACAGCGGGGGGCGCCTGCGCGCGGTGCTGGCCGCCGACGACGAACGGGGGCTAGCATCGCTGGTGTTCTACGGGCCGGACGGCGTGCGGCGCGGCGTTGTCGGTGCGGAACCGGACGGTACGCCGGTGCTGCGGTTCAACAACGCCGCAGGTGTTGGCCGACTGGCGGCGAGCGTCAACGATGACGAGCCCGTGATCATCGTCGGGGACGAAGCGGCTCGCAGCGTGCTAATCGGCTCGCTCGGCGGTACCCCGATTGTTGGCCTGTTCGAGCGCGGGCGCACCCGGTCGCAGATGACGCTGGGCGAGCGCGGGGAGCCGCGCCTCAGCCTGTTCAATGGCGCGGGTCTGCGCGGCGTCGGTCTTGTCGTTGGCGCTGACGACGCACCGTTCCTGTCTCTTTTCGATGCGGCCGGGGTGCAACGTCTGACTATGGGCACGGTCGATGGTTCGACCGTGGTGAATCTGGGGGATAGCGCTCGGCCACGGCTCGTCCTGGGCGTCGCCGCCAACGGCCGGGCCAGCGTCGGCTTTTATGACGCCGAGGGTGCGCTGGAACGTGACCTGTCGGCCGATACAGTGCCATGAGGTGCTATGCTGGGCCGCCGGCACGGGTCGCACGGCGCCGCCCGGGACCGTAAGACTCGCCGAGTGACACGTAAGGAGACCTATCATGCTCGCCAAATTGCGCGCCCCGTCGTGCTGCGTCGTCCTCCTGCTGCTTGCCACCGCCGGCCTGGGAGCTCAGCAGGGTTCCGCCGCCACGGACCGTGATCGCCGGATCGCCGTCTTCGGTTCCTCGGTGCCCAACGGAACCGGCGACGAGACCGGACGGGAGGGCTATACCGGTAGGATGCGGATGCTGCTCGAGCAGCGAGGCTGGGAGGTGCTGAATCAGTCCCGGGGCGGCGACAACACCGTCAGCATCGCGCAGCGGTTCGAGCCCGAGGGGACGCCTGAGTATGGCACCCGTTATTTGACGACCGTCGACCCTGGCTATGCGGTCATCGCGCTGTCGCTCGGCAACGAGGGCATCATAGAGTGCGCGCCCGGTGAGACCAGGCGTTGCACGACCACGCGGGATGAGGCCGACCGGATCTACGAGCAGTTCGCCACCGGTCTCTGGGATCTGGTCGAGCGGAGCCACGCGAAGGGCATCGTGCCGATCGTGACCCTCTGCTATACGCGGGGCGATTTCACCGAGCGGGAGTACGAATACACCCGCCGGATGAATTTGCTGATCAACTCATGGGACGTTCCGAGTGTCAACTTGCTCGGTGCCATCGACGATGGGGGTGGCCGATGGGCCGCCGGGTTCGTCACCGATGATCTGCACCCGAATTCGGCCGGGTTCATCGAGATGACCCACGCCTTCGTGCCCAGCCTGTTCGACGCACTGGCGGCCGGCAAGCCGGCGCCAGTCAAGTCGACAGACCCCGGCTTTCTCCGGGTGCAGGGCGGCGCCGCCGCGCCGATGTCGTTCGCGCCGGATGAGACGATGCGGTCGTTCGCTGTCACCTTTCTGGTTCGGGCAACCGGCGACGGAGCGGTGGCCGCGGTGGCTGGCCAAAGCCTCGGCACGATCGTCGAGCGGCGCGCCTACGAGCGGCGGAACAACATCGAGCAGATCGAGGTGTATAACGTCTCGCCGCGCGGCCCAGCCCGTGCCCGAGTCGAGGTGACCGATGGGCGGCTGACCTACATCTCGGCGTCGGGCCGGCCCGTGGCCTCGACAGTCGATGCCAGTGACGGCGCGTGGCACCACGTCGTGCTGAGTCACTATGTGGCGCGTGCCGAGACGCTGCTGTTCGTGGACGGCGAGTTGGCCGGCTCGGTCCGCGAGCAGCTCCAGCCGGAGCAGTTCGTCCTGGGCGGCGCGGGCGAGGCGGACACCCCGGCGCCGGAACAGGCCGACTACAAGGACTGGATGATCCACCGCGCCGGGTTGAACCCCGACGAGGCGCGCGCGCTGCACGCCGGCACGCTGCTGCCGGCGAGTCTCGAAGTGTATGCCCCGCTGACTACCAACGGCGAGAACCTGGCGCAGAGTCTGTCGGTCGTCGAGGTCGATCCGGTCGGGGTGACTTACAGCCAGGAGTGAGAGCACGAAGGCGTGACGGGGATGAGCCGTGGCGCCCGTCCCCATCCGTGCCGGCGCGGACTCTTACCTGTCTTAGATCGAGCCATCTGGGCAAAGAGTAGCTCGGTCCGCTCGACCGTCTGTTTGCAGCATCGTGCTGCGGGAGTGGATGCTGGCCCTTCACCGCGAGCATGTCCGATAATCGGCTGTTCGCCTGGTTGTTGGGTCTCCGGTCCTGGCAGCTGTTCGCGTTGGCTGGGCTGCTGTTTGGGGCCGACATGCTGGTGCCGGATCCGATCCCGTTCGTTGACGAAGTCGGCCTCGGGCTGATGACCCTGCTGATGGCGCGGTGGAAACGGCGCCGCGCGTGAGCCTGTCGCTCCCGAGCCGCCAGTCTTCTCGGTCGGTCTTGTCCGGTGAATGACGTAAGATCCCTGCATGCCCGGTGATTCGTTCGGTCACACCTTTCGCATCACGACCGCCGGTGAATCGCACGGCCCGGGGTATGTCGTCATCATCGACGGCTGCCCGCCGGGGCTGCCGCTGGTCGAGATGGATCTCGCTGAGGACCTCGCACGCCGGCGTCCCGGGCAGAGCCCGATCGTGACGCCTCGGGATGAGCCGGACGTGCCGGAAATTCTCTCTGGGGTGTTCGAGGGCAAGACCACCGGCACCAGCATCGCCGTGCTCATCCACAACAAGGATCAGCGCAGCCGCGACTACACCGACATCAAGGAGAAGTACCGGCCTGGCCATGCCGACTTCACCTACGACGCCAAGTACGGCGCACGAGATTACCGGGGCGGCGGCCGGTCGAGCGCGCGTGAGACGACGGTACGAGTGGCCGCGGGCGTCGTGGCAAAGAAGCTGATCGCATCGGCATTCGGCGGCCGGGTGGTCGGCTACGTTCGGCAGGTCGGCGGTATCATCGCGGAGGTGGCCAACCCGACCGCGGTGACCGTCGCGCAGGTCGAGCAGCTGCCGGACGGCGCACCGAACATCGTGCGGTGTCCCGACCCGGACCGGGCGGCCGAGATGGTGGCGCTCATCAAGCAGGTGCGCGAGGCCCGCGACTCGATCGGCGGGGTCGCCGAGATCGTGGCGACCGGGGTACCGGCCGGACTCGGCGAGCCGGTGTTCGACAAGCTGAAGGCGGACCTCGCGAAGGCGCTTTTTAGCCTGCCAGCCGTGCTGGGCGTCGAGTACGGCGTTGGGTTCGGCTGCGCGGTGCTGCGTGGTAGTGAGAACAACGATCTGTTCTGTGTCGCTGAGGAATCCGGCGTGCCGCCGTCACAGCGCCGGATCGAGACACGCACGAATCGCCACGGTGGGATGCTGGGCGGCATTTCGAGCGGCATGCCGATCGTGCTGCGTGCCGCCGTGAAACCGACGAGCAGCTTGCCGCGGGATCAGGAGACGGTGACTACGAGCGGTGAGCCGACGACGATCAGCACGCGGGGTCGTCACGACCCGTGCCTACTGCCGCGCTTCGTCCCGATGGCGGAGGCGATGGTCGCGATCGTCCTCGCCGACCACTGGCTACGGTGGAAGGCATCTGGTCTAGGGCTGGCTGGGCCGACACCAGCCTGACGTGGCTCCGGCAGCCCGCACTTGCGATCGGGCGCCGGAATAGGCTGGTGCCAAGCGAGGCCGTCGACGCGCCCGGCTGGCCACGGCGAGGTCGACGGTAAAACTGGCGACCGCACGCTGAAGAGATCCCGGGGCGTCCGGCATACGCGGAGGGGCAACATGGCTCGAGGACGCGTCGTCGTGCGCGTTGTCGTGAGCATCGTCGCGTTGGCTGGCATGTTCGGGTTCGGCTGGATCGCTGCCAGGATGGGCGCCGGCCAGGTGGTGCCGACCGAGTCTCTGACCAAGATCGAGCGAGACTTCACCGCGCGCATGCAGAACGTCGTGCTCGTCGGCCAGTTCAGCATCGAGGGGCGCGAGACCCGCGGTGGCAGTCCTGAGCGCTACGAGATTTCGCGCGTCGCCAAGGTCAGCGACGACCGCTGGCGGTTCGACGTCCACATGGTCTATGGCAATGTCAACGTCACGCTGCCGGTGGTGGTGCCGGTGGTCTGGGCGGGCGATACCCCGATGGTGTCCATCACCGACTTCACGATTCCTGCCCTTGGCACGTTCACCGCACGGGTGTTCTTCTACGACGGCCGGTATGGCGGCTCCTGGCAGCATGGCCAGGTCGGCGGGCTTATGTACGGTCGGATCGAACCGGCGGAGGAGTAGTAGAGGCGCGGCGTCGAGGCGACCGGTGGTGGTGACCGGCGGCGCCTCGCACTCCATTCGCCTGGTCATCCGCTGGTCGTCCGTAGCAGGCTCGCACATGCGCTCACCATCCGGTCGCCCTCGTCTGGAGCTGCCGCAGGCTCTCTGTGCTGCCCTACCGGCCCGCTTGTGTAACCCATGTCCCCGTCCGATCTCGCCCTCGCCATGCTGTGTAGTGCCGTCGGGTTCACCCTCCAGGGTGCGGTCGGCTTCGGCATGGGGATCCTCGGCTCGCCGCTTCTTCTTCTAATCGACCCCCGGTTCGTGCCGGGACCGATCCTGGCGTCGACCATGGTGTTCACAGCGCTGCTGACAAGGCGCGAGCATCGCGCCATCGACCTGGGCGGCCTGGGCTGGGCGGTCGGCGGTCGCCTCGCCGGGACGATCCCGGCTGCCGCCCTGCTCGCTCTGCTTCCGGCCGAGCAGCCGAACCTTCTATTTGGGGGCATCGTGCTAGTGGCAGTGGCCATCAGCGTGTCAGGGCTGCATGTCGAGCCGCGCCCGGCAACGCTGCTGGCCTGTGGTGCGTTGTCGGGTCTCATGGGCACGGTCGCGTCGATCGGCGGCCCGCCAATGGCGTTGCTCTATCAGCATGCGCCGGGCGCGCGAGTTCGCGGCACGCTGTCGGGTCTCTTCCTGATCGGCACCATCATCTCGCTAGGTGCGCTGGTCTTAGTGGGGCGGTTCGGTCGCGACGAGCTGTGGCTCTCTTGCGCGCTATTGCCGGGGGCGATGTTTGGGTTCGTTGTCTCGCGCCGTCTTGCGTCCGGGCTGGATCGTGGCTACACCAGGCGGGCGGTGCTAACGATCGCCGCTGTCGCGGGGCTCATCGTGGTGGTGCGGTCAGTCGCCAGCTAATGCTGGACGGTTCGCCGGCCGACATTCTGTATACATGTCCTCTGGCCGACCATGAGTCTTAGCGAGCGCGGCGTGCGACCGATATCGGGAACCCCGCGGCGGAGCCTGGCGCGACGCCTGGCCTTCGTCTGCGCGCTCGGATTGCTACCAAACGGCGCGGCGGCCCAGAGCCTACGTGGTAGCGCGTCATCGCTGGACCTGCAGACCGAACAGGCCAGGCGGCACGACTTCACGTATCTACGCGGACCGGCACAAGTGCACCGTTTCGTGGACACCGGGCGGCTGGTGCCGGTGAACGGCGGTCGGGACTACACGCTCAGGGGCGTCTCGTTTCCGTTCGCGCGGCCCCTGGTGAAGCTGTTCATCGAGCGGTTGTCGGGGCAGTTCCGTCTGGCCTGCGGGGCGCCGTTGGTGGTGACCAGCCTGACCCGCCCCCAGTCGTACCAGCTGCGTAACGCGTCGGACCGCTCGGTGCATCCAACCGGGATGGCGCTCGACCTGCGTCGTCCACCGGGAACCTGCCGGCAGTGGCTGGAGCGCACGCTGCTCTACCTGGAGGACCAGGGGGTGATTGAGGCAACCGCGGAACGGCACCCGCCTCACTACCACATCGCCGTCTTTCCCAATCAGTACGCTGCCCATGTGGACCGGCTGACGGCCCGCGCCGCAGGCCGCGCGAGTCTACCTCGCGTCTACACGGTCCGTCGAGGCGATACCCTCTGGGGGATCGCCCAGCGGCATCGCACGTCGACCACCGTCCTCCGGCAAGCCAACAACCTGTCGTCGACCCGCATCTACCCGCGTCAGGTGTTGACCGTGCCAGAGTCCGAGCCCTGAAACCTCCCGTATGCTATGGTGACAAGTTTTGTCCCGCGTTAAAACTTCACGAACAATTCCGGGTGGGGTATCCTGCCTGGCGGCGTTGCTCCTCGGTCGAATACTGCCGGTATGTTCCCGCGTCGCGTCTGGCCGACCGGGTGCTGCGTGCCGGAAACTTTGTCCGCGAACTTCTGATACGGAACACTAGCGGTTTACAATACCGAGTTGAGACATTCTGGCCGCTGCCACGCCTAATGTGACCGGCAGTTCGCCGGGGAGGGAAGAGTGTCGACGGCGTCGGTCGGCGTTGCGGTTCTTCTGGGCCTGGCGCCGGTCGTGGAAGTGTAGCCGCCGGCGGCGCTTCATTCTACCGTTCACGTGAGGAGTCTTTGCAGTCATGATGACACTGGCCCGATCCGTCACCCTCTTAATCGCGCTGGTTAGCGTAGCCTCTTCGCACGCACTGGCACAGCCAGTGGCCACACTAGACCTGTCGAGTCCAGAGGCGGTCGCCGAGATCCTGCTCGACGTCGCGACGAGTGGCGACGCCGACGCGCTTTCGCACCTGTGTCATCCGGATATCCCGCCAGAGCGGCTCGACCCCAGGGCGCTCCAGATCTGTACGATGACATCGGAGCACCCGAACTTCGAGGGGTTCCGCGGTATGTTCACCGGATCGCGGCTTGGTGGCGACGCCGAAATCGCGACGACGGACGACTTGACGACCGCCCGCGTGCCAATAGTGAACGACGCGGACGGGACCCAGCTCGGCTTCGTCAACGCGATCCAATATAATGGACTCTGGTATCTGAGGGGCTTTTAGCGCCGTCTCCTGTCGCCGGTCTCCCGTTTCTATCGGGACCGAAGCCGCACCTCGTACGGCCAGGAAGAGGTCAGCGCGGTATCGCTGGGTGGCGGCGGTACGCCCACCCGACGACGGTTTGTTCGCTGGTTGCCATCACGCTCATGGACTGGACCCTGTTCTCGGATTTCCTGCGCATCCGCGCGCAGGAGTTGCTCGGCACCGATCTCAACCAGATCCGGTTCACGGACATCGGCATGACCTACTGGCTGTCGATCGCGGTGACCCTGGTGGCGGGCGTGACGCTGGTGCGTCTCTGGCTCATCGCCCCCAGACACTGCCGCGAGCATTCCGGTCACGTCATCGACCGCCGGTTCCAACGGGGCACCTGGGGACTCGCCCTGTACAACCTGCCCAAGTTGCTGCTGGGATTGGCGCTGGCAGGTCTGCTGGTGGCGATGGCCGACCCGTATTTGACGGCGACTGAGCAGGTCAGCGGCGACATGGAGTCGCGGGTGCGCATTGACCTCGTCGACACCTCGCTCTCGATGGCGTGGGAGTTCCCCGGCACGGGCAAGTCGCGGGGCCAGGTGGCCCGCGAGGCGCATCTGGAGTTCCTCGACATGCGACGCGACAAGAACGACCGGGTGTCGCTCTGGCTGTTCTCGTCGTTCCCCTACATGGTCGACGACTTCGTCATCGACGACGAGCTGTATTACTTCCAGGTTATGGACGCGCCGTATGCGATCGTGCGTATCCTGGCGCCCGAGTCCGGTACGCTACTCGACGAGATGTACGTGCCGAATGACAAGGTTCGGATCATCGCGAGCGAGGGGACCACCAACATCATCCGGGCGTTGCAATCGGTCTTGAAGCACTTCGACCGGGACGGGGCGATCGGGGCGGGCGGCCCCAACCCGCACCGTGCCGTGCTGATCGTCACCGACGCGGATGTGGACGAGATTCCAGAGGCGGAGTTCATCGAGCTGAACCGGCGGAACATCGTCCCGTACATGATTTTCATCAACGCGACCCGGAGTCCCGCGTCGGCTAGGACGCGCGGTTCGGACACCCGCACGCCGGTAGGCAACACCGAGGGACTGATCCGGATGATCCGCGAGTTCGGTGGAGACTACTTCGATGTTACCGACAGCGACGGGCTCGAGCGCGCGTACGAAGCGATCGACCAGGCCGAAACGGTGCAGGTCGAGTTGTCACATCGCGCCGTCAAGGTGCCCATCTACACGCGGTTTTTGCTCATCAGCATGGCGCTGCTAGTGGTGGGGATCCCGGCCGGTCTCGTCGCGGAGCTGATGTGGGGGACGCACCCATGATGCGCTTACGAGACAGGCGATGGCCCCGGCGGGTGCCGTCGTGAAGGCGTTCGCCGTCGACGTGGAGTCAGTAGTCGGCACACACGCACCGACAGTCCAGCGGTCTCTCAGTTGCGCGGAGGAGACACGAATGTTCAGCTCACGTATTCCACGATCTGCCGGGGTCGTCCGCGCCGTCTTCGCGGTGGCCATCCTCGCGTCCTACATATCGGAGCCGCTCATCGGGCAGCGCGCCGAGCCGGTCGACCTGAACGCGGTGTACGCCATCAAGACCGAAGGGTTCGAGCGTTCGCAGGTTATGGATCTGATGAGCTGGCTCACCGACGTCTACGGGCCGCGGCTCACGGGGTCGCCGAATCTCCAGGCCGCTGCCGACTACACGGTGGAGCGGTTTGCCGACTGGGGCCTGGCCGGCGTGGCCCAGGAGGTGTGGGGCCAGTTCGGCCGCGGGTGGACCAACGACCGCTTCTATGCCCACGCGATCACACCGCAGGCGTATCCTCTCATCGGCTATCCCAAGGCCTGGACACCGGGCACCGGCGGCGTGGTGACCGCTCCGGCGGTGCTGGCGACCATCAGCAACGACGCCGACATCGTGAAGTATCGTGGCACGCTGTCTGGCAAGTTCGTGCTGCTCGCGCCCGTACCTGAGGTGCGTCCGTTGTTCGAGACACCGGGGCGCCGCTATACCGACGAACAGCTTGCCGCGCTCGCCGCGCAGCCCGATCCGGCGCGGCGAAGGGGCGGACGGGGTGGCGGGCGCGCGGCCCGGGAGTTCGCGAATCGCCGGATGGCGTTTTTTGTCGAAGAGGGCGTGGCCGCCATTATCGGGCCGGGCCCGAATCCGAGCTCGCGACGTGGAGATACCGGTAGCGTCTGGGTGACGGGCGGCGGATCACGGAACCCGGGTGACCCGCCAGTCGTTCCGCAGGTCGTGCTGCTGACCGAGCATTATGGACGTATTGTACGCACGCTCGAGAAGGACATCCCGGTCACGCTCGAGCTGAACGTCCGGAACCGCTTCCACGACGAGACCCTGGACGCGTTTAACGTCATCGCGGAGATCCCTGGCACCGACTGGGCCGATGAGGTGGTGATGCTCGGCGCGCATTTCGATTCCTGGCACGCCGGCACCGGCGCCACCGACAATGCCGCCGGTTCGGCGGTCATGATGGAGGCGATGCGGATCCTCAAGACCATCGGACTGCCGCTACGGCGCACGGTGCGCATCGCGCTCTGGACCGGCGAGGAGCAGGGGTTACTGGGTTCGCGCGCCTACGTCACCCGGTACTTCGGCGATCGTCAGACGATGGTGCTCGAGCCGGCCCATGCCCGGCTCTCCGGTTACTTCAATGTGGACAATGGCACCGGATTGATTCGCGGGGTGTATCTGCAGGGGAACGAAGCGGTCGCGCCGGTCTTCCAGGCCTGGATGGAGCCGTTCGCGAATCTGGGTATGACCACGTTGAGCATCCGCAACACGGGTGGCACCGACCACCTGGCGTTCGATGCGGTTGGGCTGCCCGGGTTCCAATTCATCCAGGACCCGGTGGAGTACGGCTCGCGCACGCACCACACGAACCTGGATGTCTACGAGCGGGTGCAGGCTTCCGATCTGATGAAGAACGCGGTTATCGTCGCATCGTTCGTTTACCACGCCGCGAACCGCGACGAGCTGTTGCCACGTAAACCGTTGCCCAAGCCGCCGCCAGGGCGCGGGCAGCCCACCGCCGGAGCGTCCCGCTAGGCTACTGGAAGCTGGTGGTGAACGCGGCGCCTACCGCACAGCGTCGCGGGACCGGAGCGCCATTTTCAGCGCCGGGTTGGCGATCGTCGAATGCCAGAAGCATCGAGTCGCCGCTGATCCATGAACTGCCCGGGCGCGACCAGCTCGATGCCAGGCTCCGCCAGAAACGTTTCGAGCACGGCCGAGGCGAACGGCCTGGAGAGGCCCACCTCGAACGGATCCCAGAGTCCGTCCCCATGGCGCCCGGTTGTCGTCATCCCTGTACTAGAGCCGCGAACCGGTGCCGGGATGGTGACTGGCGGTGGCATAATGACAGTGTTTTTCATCCCGCCCGATGTGGTCGCGTCACGAGGATCTGCCGATGCTTCGTGCCTTAAGTGTGACGGCGCCGGTCGTCGCCTCGGTCATGATTGTCGTACTGCTCGTCGAGCCGCCGGCGTTGCGGCCTGCCGATCGGCTGCCCGCGCTACGCATGTTCACGGCCCGGACACGCGGTCTGGACCGGCAGCTGACCCAAGCCGCCATCGCCCAGGGCCTGGAAGGCGAGCCGGAACCGTACGTGCTACGCCGGGTGCTGCCGGCTGGCGGGGTGGTATCCGCTCTTGAGTCGGCCGGCGTCGTCTACACGCCGTTTCTCCGGATTGCGTGGGCGGCGTACGCCAGCGGGTCGTTCGGTCGACCGTGGACGCTCGATGAGGTTCCGGCCTGGATGGCGGCGCCGGTCTTCTATGTGGCGCTGCGCACGCCGCCGATGGCACGAGCCGGCGAGCTGTGGACGCCGTCGATCGCGGTGGTGCCGGCCGGCACCGCCACCTGTTGTCGTGAGCCCCAACCGACGCTGGTCCGGCCGCTGTGGGTGACTGATGACCCCACAGCGATCACGCGGTTCGGCGCTGCGATCCCGTTCAGCGATCTCGGGATCGTCGCCGCCTATCCGATCGAGGCGCTGCTGGGCGGGCTCGATGTCGTGGCGTTCCATAGGGTCGACGGGCCTGACGGACCGGTGAGTGTTGAGATGCGCGGGCGGCTCCTGCCGGGCGACGTCGAGCGCTGGCGCTGAGCTGATCGAGACAAACCGGTGCCTGCCCGGCACAACATCGTCCTAATCTGGCGATGCCGGAGCGTCGGTGTGCGACGCCACATGCCGAGTAGGCTTCTTGCGGTGGAGTTTCGATCCGTGTGATTCTCAGTTGAGAAGAGCGTTCATACGAGGCGACAGTGCCCGTGGCGCGCCCAGAGGTGGTGCCGCCCGAGGCGATGGCGGCGGTCGAAACAGATGTGCTCTGGACAGGCCACAAACCTGGCGCTCGGTTGTGTTTAAAGCGCTGGATTAGCTCAGAGAGGACTGGTGTTTGCGGGAAAGGCTGATCCTCGCCTTGCTGCTGGTTCTGGCCTGGTGGCCGATACCGATCACTGTCGCCGGTCAGCCGGCCCAGCCGCCGCCGGATGCAGGTCCAGTTCTCACCATTTTCCCGTTCACAAATATCACCGGCGATCCGGCCGACGCGTGGATTGGGGCGGGCATTGCCGAGGCGCTCGCCGCCGATCTCGGTGCAACGGCAGCGGCGTTGACGCCGGACCGGCGCCAGCCGGGCACCCGCTTCATCGACGGCGCCTATCAGCGCCTGGGCACCAAAATTCGGATCACCGCTCGGCTTGTCGAAATTGGATCGGGACGGGTGATCCGGGCGGTGAAGCTCGACGGGCGGCGGGATGAGCTGTTCGCGCTCCAGGACCGCCTCGCGGCGGAGCTGAGCACGACCGCGACCAGCCGGACCGGTGCGCCGCCACTGGAGTTCCTGGAGGGGGGCGCGTCTCGCCCGTTCAGCGGTGCCGAGCTATCTCGTGCTCGGGTGCAGGCCCCCGTGCGCCCATCGCCATCGGGCCCTGCTGCCGCGCCGCCGGAAGCGCCTGCGGGCGCGCCGCCACCGACCAGCGGACCAGGCACGACCGGCTTCCTGGTCACGCCGGGCGTGGTCATCGACGGCTCGCCGCCACCCGTGCCCCCCGAGGTTGTCACGCGTGACGCAGCCGGCCGCGTCACGCTTCGTGCGGTCCGGCTCAGCGAACCCCTGGTATTGGACGGCCAGCTCGACGAACCCTTCTACGAGACGGTGCCCGCGGTCAGCGATTTCATACAGCAGGAGCCGAACGAGGGGGCCCCGGCCACCGAGAAGACCGAGGCCTGGATTTTCTTCGACGACC
>CAUZDS010000027.1:0-41112 GCA_963578725.1 Vicinamibacteria bacterium | reverse complement strand
ATGCCCGCGCACTGTCGGAGGCGCAACGACAGATTATCTCCGCGACGTTCAACGTCATCCGCGACCGCAACACCTTTAGCGAGGAGGAGTATCGCGAGAATCTCGTGTTCCTGACGCTGGCTCAGGGCCGGCTGCGCGAGCAGGTGGAGACGCTGTTGCGCCGGATGAACAGCCGGGTCATGCCGGCCGACCCGGCGTTCCGGTCGATTCTTGAGGTCCTCCCCCATGCGGCGACCGAGATGGCAGCGGCGGAAAACGCACTGCAGGAACAGGACGTCGATGCGGCGCTGCCAGCCGAGCAGCGTGCCTTGCGACACCTGCAGCGGGCCGAGGAGGCCTACGACGAGGTGCGCGTGCAGCAGCAGAGCGGGGGCGGTGGTGGTGGGGGCGGAGGACAGAACTCCGCGCAAGACCTGGCCGACCTGTTCGAACTCGAGCTCGACAAGCTCCAAAACCAGTATGAGACGGTGCAGCGCGGCGAGCAGCAGACCACCGACAATCAGATCGACGAGCTGATGGAGCGTCTTCGGGAGCTGTCGCGTCGGCAGGAGCAGGAGGCTGAGCGGCAGCGGCGCCGGGCCCGTGGCGGGCAGACGGCACAGGCCGGCGGCGGCGCGGCGCAACGTGCGCTGGCCGAAGAGGCCGAGGAAGCGGCTCGACGACTCGAGCGGTTGGCGCGAGAGCAGCAGTCGCCAGATATGATGCAGGCGGCGCGGCGGCTGCAGGAGGCCGCCGATGCGATGCGACGGGCGGCCGCCAACGCCGACGACCAGGGTTTCGCCGAGGCAGGCGCGGCGCTCGACCGACTGCGCGAAGTGGAACGCGGGCTGCAGGGCGAGCAGAGCAGCCGCCTCGCGCGTGACATCGAGGATGCACAGCGTCGGGCGCAGGAACTGGCCGACGAAGAAGCGGGCGTCGCTGACCAAGTCGCCGATCTTGGCAACTTTCCAGAAGAGGAACGCGTCGACCGCATCAACCGGGTGAGGGAACGGAAGGAAGAGATGGAGGCGAACGTGGCCGACCTCGAGCGGGAACTCGACTCGACGTCGGCTGAGTTCCGTCGCGATGAGCGTGACGCCTCGCGCGCATTGCAGGACGCGGCCAACGGCATCCGCGAGAGCAAGCTCAAGGAAAAGATCCGGTATTCTCGTGGCCTCGTCCGGGCCAGGTCGCCGGAGTATGCTCGACAGTTCGAGGAGGAGATCGGCGGCGACATCGCCGACCTCCAGGGTCGACTGGCCGAGGCCGCCGAAGCGGTGGGCAACTCCAAGGGCACCGGGCTCGAACAGGCGCTGGACCGCACGCGCGACCTGATGCGCGGGCTCGAGTCCCTCGAGCAACGGATCCAGCAGGGTGA
Organism: Vicinamibacteria bacterium; assembly: GCA_963578725.1. Taxonomy (GTDB): domain Bacteria; phylum Acidobacteriota; class Vicinamibacteria; order Vicinamibacterales; family UBA8438; genus NP936. The sequence continues at coordinate 39,755 of CAUZDS010000027.1, read as the reverse complement.
CCAGCAGGCGGCCAATCAGGACCAGCAAGGCCAGGACGGGCAGCAGGGCCAGGACGGGCAGCAGGGCCAGGACGGGCAGCAGGGCCAGGACGGGCAGCAGGGCCAAGGGCAGCAGGGCCAGGGTCAGCGGGGTGGCGGGGACTCCTTCGGCGGCACGATAGGCGGGGACAGGGCAGGGAACCGCCGACCCGGTGTATTCGACCCGAGGGACGTCCGGCAGTGGCAGCGCGAATTCCGTGAGCGCGGCGTGGAGGCGCAGGAGTTGCAGCGGTTGCTGCGCGCCGAAAACCTTGGTGAGGTGGGCGACCTGAGCGATATCATCCAGGCGATGCGGGCCCTTGACGACCCGCGAGCGTATCAGGACGTCGATGAGATCGCGCGGCTGCAGACCTTCGTAATCGAAGGACTGAAGCGGTTCGAGTATCGCCTGCGGCGCGAGGTGGACGGCGACAGCGAGGAGCTGTTCCTGGCCGGGAACGACGAGGTGCCCTCCGGGTTCCGCGATCTCATCGAGGAGTACTTCAAGTCGCTGGCCCAGCAGCAGTAGGACTCCCGGTTCGACGGCATCGATTGATGAAACGCGGCGGAAGTTCCTGCCGCGTTTCTATTTCCGGTGGCCTACTGCGCTCGACGGACGTTGCATCCAGCCGGTCTGCGTGCTTCTCGGTAGGCTACCGGTTGGAACGCTTCCTCGTCGCGCCTAGTACTGGCCGTGCGCGTTGCGTACCAGGCGCCCGGGTGCGACGCGGGGTTTCACCACGAGCTGCTAGATGTGGATTCCGAAGCGTAGTGAGAAGTGGGCAAGGGGCGACCAGGGGGCAGGCTGGCGGCGTATGACCCCGCTGACCCGAGCGCCCGGTGTCGCCCCAACTAGGGCTCCCCGCCCGCACGGCACGCGGTCCAGCCGGCAGGTCACGAAGCGGGTTCTTGGCTGCGCCGTCCTGGCGGTGTTGCTTGGCGGGGCGACCGCCTCCTCGGCGCAGCGGTGGGGCTGGTCCAGAATGCCTCCACGCTTTCCGGAAGCGAAACCGACCCATCGTCTGTTCACGTTCACACGCGCGCTGTATCAAAGCACGCATCGGGAACAGGGCGGCCAGGGCTGGCACACCGATTACCCGGACGCCGACATCAACTTCACGATCAGGCTATCGGAGCTAACGCGCGCGCCGGTCGGGCTCGACGGCTACGACCAGCCGGACCACGTCGTGGTCCAGCTGACCGACCCGGCGCTCTTCGACTATCCGTTTCTGTTCATGTCGGACGTCGGCACTGCCTGGTTCAGCCCGGAGGAGACGGAGCACCTGGGCATCTACCTGCGCAAGGGTGGATTCTTGTGGGTCGACGACTTCTGGGGTCCGTTCGCCTGGGAGCAGTGGGCTGGCGAAATCGGCAACGTGTTGCCTCGAGGTCAGTACCCCATCGTCGACATCCCGCTCTCAGACCCCATGCATCACGGGATGTTCGACATCGCGGAAGTGCCCCAGATTCCGTCGATCCAGCACTTCCGGCGGATGGGTGGACGAACCACCTCCGAGCGGGGTCCTCAGAGCGACGAGGTCCACGTGCGAGGCATCTACGACGAGCACGGCCGCCTCATGGTGCTGATGACCCACAACACCGACATTGCCGACGGCTGGGAGCGTGAGGGGGAGGACTATGAGTTCTTCTATCGCTTCTCGGTGGCCTCCTACGCCATCGGGATCAACTTCATTCTGCATGCGATGACCCATTAGTGGAAGGCTGGCAACAGACGTGAACCAGATAGCGGCGCCGCACGTTATCGTTGCCTGGCACCTCCCGCCGGCCGCGCGGTGAATGTCCGTCGACCCGACCCGCACGTGACTGCCACGAAACAGCTACTCGAAACGGTCGAACAGGAACCGGACCGGCCGGCGCAGGCGTCCATGATCTGGATGCACGGTCTCGGCGCCGACGGGCACGACTTCGCCTCGTTGCCGCCGCAGCTCGGGGTTTCACCGGACCTGGCCCTCCGGTACGTGTTTCCGCATGCTCCAGTCATCCCCGTCACGCTAAATATGGGGATGCAGATGCGCGCCTGGTATGACATCGTCGAGCTCGACGCACGTGGCCAGGATGAGGCTGGCATCCGCCGGTCCGGGGCATCCATCGAAGACCTGATTACGCGCGAGATCGAGCGCGGCATTCCGTCGTCACGAATCATCCTGGGCGGTTTTTCCCAGGGAGCAGCGATGGCGTTATTCACAGGACTGCGACACACCGCGCCGCTGGGCGGCATCCTGGCGCTGTCGGGGTATCTTCCACTGCACGAGTCCCTGCCGGCGGAGGCGAGCGCAGCGAACCTTCAGGTCGAGATCTTGCAGGTGCACGGACGGCAAGACGACGTGGTGCCGTATCAGCTCGGGCACGGCAGCGCCGAGTTGCTGCGCGCGGCCGGTTATGGCGTCGAGTGGCGCGAGTATGCGATAGCCCACCAGATCTGTCTCGAGGAAGTGCAGGAGATCGGACGGTGGTTGAACCGTGTGCTCGCTTAGGAGCCCGTGGTGACATCCCGCGTTGCACCAAGATCGGCGGAAAGTTTGTGACCACCGAGCGAGACGGCAGGTCGGCCCGCCGGCGGGCGGTTCGCCGGGTGCCACCGCCGCCGGGCACTCTGGCGACTAGGCGGTCTCACAGCAGATCGAGGAGATGGTCGATACGGTCAGCTTTTTACTGTGGCAGGTGGGGTAACGAGGAGATCATGGTGCGCACGATCGTCATGGTTTGCAGTCTGCTCGTGATAGGGGGCTGTCAGAACGTACCCGCTGGCACCAACGGCATCGCTGCGCCGCCAGCCGTCGCCGCCGGGATCAGCACCGACACGCTACGGTCGGCAGTCGCACGCCTCGCGTCTGACGAGTTCGAAGGACGTGCGCCCGGATCGGACGGCGAAACCCGAACCGTCGAGTATCTGACCGAGCAGTTTAGCGCGCTCGGGCTCGAGCCTGGGAACCCGGACCGCACCTGGGTGCAGAAGGTGCCGCTGGTCGGCATCACCCCGGCCCCGGGCGACACGATGACCGTCAGCCTCGGCGGCGACATCCGAACACTGGAGCCTGGAGCCGACTACATGGCATACACGAAGCGGGTCGTGGACCAGGTCGAGGTCGACGCCGAGTTCGTCTTTGTCGGGTATGGCGCGGTCGCGCCGGAATACGGGTGGGACGACTTCAAGGACCTGGACGTCAGCGGCAAGATTCTCCTGTTTCTCGTCAACGACCCGCCAAGCGACGATCTCTTCGGCGGACCGGCCATGACCTACTACGGCCGCTGGACCTACAAGCACGAGATCGCCGCCGTGAGGGGCGCCGCAGGGGCGCTCGTGATCCACGAGACCGAGCCCGCCGGTTACCCCTGGGAGGTGGTGGGGAGCAGCCCGTATGGCGAGTCGTTCGACCTGGTGTCTGACGACCGCAACATGGGGCGGGCGACGATCGAGGGCTGGATCCAGCGGGACGCCGCGGCGTCATTATTTGCGATGGCCGGGCTCGACTTCGAGGCCGAGAAAGCCCGGGCAGCGAGCGGCGACTTCCGACCGGTCGAGCTCGGAGTGACCGGGCGCACGCAGGTGCGCAACACTTTGCGCACAATTGATTCGCAGAACGTCGTCGCAAAGCTCTCGGGCGCCAGCGCCCCGGACGAGGTGGTCATCTACATGGCGCACTGGGATCACCTCGGCAGGGACGAGAGCCTGACCGGTGATCAGATCTACAATGGCGCCGCCGACAATGCGACCGGCACCGCCGGCCTGATCGAGCTGGCGCGCGCCTTCACCGAGGGGGAGCCGCACCGGCGGTCGGTGCTCTTTCTGGCGGTGACGGCCGAGGAGCAGGGGCTCCTCGGTTCGCGCTACTACGCCGAGCACCCCCTGTATCCCACCGCGCAGACGGTAGGGGCGCTGAACATGGACGTCTTGAACCAGTGGGGCCGCACCAGCGATCTGACAATCGTCGGGATGGGACAGTCCGGACTGGATGAGGTGGCCAGCCAGATCGCCGACACGCTCGGCCGCGTGCTCAACCCGGATCCGGAGCCGGAGAAGGGGTTCTACTACCGATCCGACCATTTTTCGTTCGCAAAAGCTGGGATCCCAGCTTTCTATGCCGAACCCGGGGTGGACTACCTGGACAGACCGCCCGGCTACGGTATCCAGAAGCGGGAGGAGTATACCGCCAACGACTACCACGCGGTGTCCGATGAGGTAAAACCAGACTGGGATCTGTCCGGCGCGATCGAGGATCTGACGTTCATGTATCAAATGGGTTCGCAGCTGGCCGCGACCGACCAGTGGCCTGAGTGGAGCACGACCAGCGAGTTCCGCGCGCTCCGGGAACAGCAGCGGCCGGCGAGGTAGCCGTCAAACCGACCGATAGCACGGTAGCCGCGGACCCGGATGTTCCAGAGATGGCTACGGAAGGCTGGGAATCAGGTTCCCACGAATGTCGGTGAGGTCCTTGTACCCGTTGGCGCGGGCGCGGCCCTCCTCGGCGCTGGTGTAGAACCCGGCCGTCGTCAGCGTGATCGTGGTCTCTCCGGCACCAACGTTCTCCCAGTACCAGCCGTGAATACCGGAGAACGGCGCCGTGTAGGTACCGTGTCCTTGCTCGCTCTCCTGCCCGTCGAAGCTTTCGGCGTAGCCGGCCGGTGCGCCGTCCGGCGCGGCGTGGAAGTTGTAGCTGACCGGGCCGGTTGCCGCCCAAGTAAATAGCATGCTGCCGCCTTCCTCGAGCCGGTAGAAGTACTCCACCCACTCCCCTGGGTACAACGGGAGCTCGACCTGGTCGACCCGATACTCGCCCTCCTCGGAGACGATCGGCCGAGCCTGTCCCAACGCCAGCAGTCCAAGCAGTTCGCCGGTGCCCAGCGGGTCAACCCCGTACTCGGCCGGCAGGATCACGCCGAACAACAGCGCCGTGGCGGTCAGCAGCGCGACCACGACCGCGATGAACACCTTCCGGCGAGAGGGAAGCGTGGGCGGGTCGCTCATGGCGTCAGGAGAAGAGGACGAAGCCGACGACCTGGATGCCGGCCAGTAGGAACCCGCCGACCATCAGCACCGTGTTGGTCACGAAACTGTGCGTTAGGAAGCTCGGGCGGGTCCGCCAAACGCCCAGCAACGCCAGCACCACCGCCAACGCGAGGAACTGGCCAATCTCGACTCCTGCGTTAAAGCTGAGGATGTTGGCGACGAGTCCGTTTTCCGACACCATGAACTCCTGCAGCTTCGTGGCCAGCCCGAGCCCATGAAACAAGCCGAACACCAGGACCGCGACTTTCGTGTTGGGCTTGACGTTGAAGACCCGCTCGAAGCCGTCGATGTTTTCGAATCCCTTGTAGACGACGGACAACCCAATGATGGCGTCGATGACGTAGGCGTTCACGCTCCAGTCGCCCAGCACACCAAACAGGAGCGTCAGACTGTGACCGAGAGTAAAGAGGCTGACATAGAGGACGATGTCTTTGAGCCGGTAGAGGAAGAAGATGACCCCGACCAGGAAGAGCAGGTGGTCGTAGCCAGTGACCATGTGCTTCGCGCCCAGATACAGAAACGGGCCTAGTGCCGGCCCGTCCACAGACTGGACGAACCCGGCGTTGGTCCCCTCCATCGGATGGGCGTGCAGGGTCGCCCCGGCGCTCAGGACGGCCAGACCGGCGACGAGCAGACACACCAGGATGGGCCTGACGGGGGACACCATACTCACAGTGTATGTCAGGTGTCCGGATCCGACGGACGGTAAGCGTACCCTCGCGACGTCCACTGATGAAAGGGCTTGACCGGCCGCGGCATAGCAGGACCTTCAGACCCCTCCCCCTCGTGCCTGCAGTGCCCGAAGCGCGGCGATCCGTTCCAGCACTGGGGGGTGGGAATGGTGTAGGAACACCTGCAAGGGGTGAGGGGTGAGGTTCGACAAACTGTCGGCCGACAGCTTCTTCAGCGCGGTGACGAGAGGCTCCGCGCTGCCGGTTGTGCTGGCGGCGAACGCGTCAGCCTCGAACTCATATCGGCGCGAGAACAGGTTCACCAGGACCGACAGGACGAGCTCGATCGGAGTGAACAGCAGGCCGAAGAACACCAGCCCCGCGTGGATCGACGGCGCCGGCACGTCGAAGGCCTCGAAGAGCCCCGGGTGATCGAGAAACAGTGACAGCAGCCAGAACATCGCCCCGGTGTGGGCAAACCGTAGCACGAGGTCCTTCAGGACGTGCCGGCGCTTATGGTGGCCCACTTCATGCGCGACGACAGCGACCAACTCTGGGGTCGTCTGTTTCTCGACCAGCGTGTCGAACAGCGCGATCCGCTTGCGTCTGCCAAAGCCCGTGAAGAAGGCATTGGCCTTCGCCGACCGTCGTGAGCCGTCGACCACGAAGATGCCATCGACTGGAAACCGGACTGACCGCGCATAGGCGATCAACGCATCCTTGAGCGCGCCGCTATCGAGCGGGCTGAAGCTGTTGAAGAGCGGCATGATCCAGGTGGGTGCCACAAACTGGGCCGCCAGCATGAAGGCGGTGGCAGCGCCCCAGCACCAGAGCCACGCCAGCGGCCCCGCCCACTCGAAGAAGAACAGAACCAGAGCGAGCAGCGACCCACCGAGCACGGCCCCCAGGGCGAGCCCCTTGAGCAGATCGAGGACGAACGTGCGCGGGGTCGTACGGTTGAATCCGAATCGTTCCTCGATAACGAAGGTGGAATAGATGCGGAACGGCAGGCCGAGCGCGGTCGAGCCGGCCGCGAGGGCGCCGATGAACAGGAGACCGGTCGACACCGGTCCCGGCCCGAGCGCACGGCAGATCCGGTCGAGCCAGCCGAACCCACCCAGTTGCCAGAACAGCAGCAGTGCGGCCAAACTGTACGCGCCATGGACCAACCTGAACCGCGTGTGCGTCCGGGTGTACTCCTGCGAACGCGCGTAGGTCCGGTCGTCGTAGACCGAGCGGAACTCGTCCGGGACGTCCGGACCCATCGCCCGGATGTTCAAAAGGCTCGTCACCACCGAGAGCGTGAACTCTCCGAGCAGCGCGACCAGCACGATCCACGAATAGATATTCATGACAGGCTGCCGAACGCCCAGCGCTGGGCAGCCACGCTCCGCAAGGGCAGATTATACTGGGCTTCACTGGCCAGTCGCCGCCGTAGGGACCCTCATCATGCCCACGCCGGAAACCGCGTCCCCAACCATGACGATCAATGGCGCCCCGGCGGCGACTTTGGCGACGTTCGGCGTGATCAACCCCGCCACCGGTGATGTCTGCGATCAAGCGCCGGAATGCACCCGCGCGCAACTCGACGCCGCCATGCAGGCTGCGGCCGACGCATTCAAGGACTGGCGCCGTGACACGATCGGGCGCCGGCAGCTGCTGGACACCTGCGCCGACGCGATCACACCGCATGCGGAAGAGCTCGCGCTGCTCCTGACCCGGGAGCAGGGAAAGCCGCTCGTTAGGGCGTCAGGGGAGATCGCAAGTGCGGTGAAGTGGTTCAGATACACCGCCACGCTCGAAATCCCGGTGGCGGTCGCGCTCGACAACGAGCGTGTGCGCGTCGAGGTACACCGCCGACCGCACGGCGTGGTGGCGGCCATCACCCCCTGGAACTATCCAGTGTCACTGGCAGTCTGGAAGATCGCCCCGGCGCTGCTGGCCGGGAACACGATCGTGCTCAAACCGTCGCCGTTCACCCCGCTGGCGACGTTGCGGCTGGGCGAGATCCTCCGGCACGTGCTGCCCGCGGGCGTGCTCAACGTGGTGTCTGGCGGCGACGAACTCGGGGCCTGGATGACGTCTCACCCGGCGGTCCGAAAAATCTCGTTCACCGGGTCGGTCGCCACCGGAAAGCGCGTGGCAGCGGCTGCCGCGTCTGACCTAAAACGGGTGACGCTGGAGCTTGGGGGCAACGATCCGGCCATCGTGCTGACCGACGTCGATGTCGCGAGGACCGCCAAGCGACTATTTTGGGGCGCATTCGAGAACTGCGGGCAGGTCTGCAGTGCAATCAAGCGCGTCTACGTGCCGGAACCGCTCTACGAGCCGATACTCGAGCACCTGGCCGCGATAGCCCGGGGCGTGAAGGTTGGCAACGGCCTCGACACGGACAGCCAGCTCGGGCCGATCAATAACCGGCCCCAGTTCGAGCGGGTGCAGGAGCTGGTGGAGGATGCCAGGCAGGCCGGCGCCAGACTGGTGACGGGGGGGCAGTGTCTGGGTGAGGGTGGCTACTTCTACGCACCCACCATCGTCGCTGATCTCCATGATGGCGTACGCCTCGTCGACGAAGAGCAGTTCGGACCGGTGCTGCCGGTAGTACCCTACACGGAGCTCGACGACGCTATCGAGCGCGCCAACGCGACCCACTTCGGTCTGGGCGGGTCGGTCTGGTCGAGCGACACCGCCAGGGCGGAAGAGGTGGCACGCCGGCTCGAGTGTGGCACGGTGTGGGTCAACCAGCACCTGAACGTGCTGCCACATGCGCCGTTCGGCGGCGCCAAGTGGTCCGGCATCGGGGTCGAGAACGGTCCCTGGGGATTGCTTGGTTTCACCGAGATCCAGACGGTGAACGTCGCCAAGGGATGAGATCGACCATGACTGACTTTCACTACCAGCCCTTGTTCGAACTGGGGGCGGACGACACGCCCTATCGCCAGCTGAGGGTCGATGGCGTGACCACCGTCTCGGTCGACGGCCGCGAGCTACTCAAGGTGGACCCCGATGTGCTCCGGCAGGTGGCCCATGCCGCGTTCGACGACATCTCGCATCTGCTGCGGTCCTCGCATCTGGCGCAGCTGCGCTCCATCTTCGACGACCTGGAGGCCTCGCACAACGACAAGTTCGTCGCGCTCGAGCTCCTGCGCAACGCGAACATCGCCGCCGGCCGGGTGTTGCCGGGCTGTCAGGACACCGGCACGGCGATCGTCATCGGCCACAAGGGAGAAAACGTCCTCACCGGTGGCGACGACGCGGTCGCGCTCTCGCACGGCATCTACGACGCCTACGACCAGCGGAACCTGCGGTACTCGCAGATGGCGCCGCTCGATATGTTCACCGAACAGAACACCGGGTCGAACCTGCCGGCGCAGATCGAGATCTACGCGGAGCCGGGTAACGAGTACGAGCTGCTGTTCATCGCCAAGGGCGGCGGGTCGGCCAACAAGTCGTTTCTCTATCAGGAGACCAAGGCGCTGCTGAACCCCGCGTCACTACTCGCCTTCGCCGAGGAGCAGCTGCGGTCGATCGGTACCTCTGCCTGCCCGCCCTATCATCTAGCGCTGGTCATCGGCGGGCCGTCGGCCGAGTTCACGCTCAAGACGGTCAAGCTGGCGAGCACCCACTATCTGGACCACCTGCCCCGGACCGGGAACGAGCACGGGCGCGCATTTCGCGACGTCGGGCTCGAACAGCAGATCTTCGAGATCGCCCAGCACATCGGGATCGGGGCGCAGTTCGGTGGCAAGTATTTCGCCCACGACGTCCGTGTGATCCGGTTGCCGCGGCATGGCGCGTCCTGCCCGGTGGGGCTGGGCGTGTCTTGTTCGGCCGACCGACAGGCGCTTGCCCGGATCACGCGCGAGGGGGTGTTTCTCGAACAGCTCGAAGAAAACCCGGCGCAGTATTTACCGGACGTCACGCCCGACGATCTCGACGACGAGGTAGTGCGCATCGACCTCAACCGGCCGATGACCCAGATCCTGGCCGAGCTGAGCAAGTATCCGGTCGCGACCCGGCTGTCGCTGAGCGGGCCGATGATCGTGGCCCGCGACATCGCACACGCAAAGCTGAAGGAGCGGCTCGATCGGGGCGAGGACCTGCCACAGTACTTCAAAGACCACATGGTCTACTACGCCGGCCCAGCCAAGAAGCCGGAGGGGCGGGCGTCCGGGTCGTTCGGACCGACGACTGCGGGGCGGATGGATTCCTACGTCGACCTGTTCCAGCGCCATGGCGGCAGTCTGGTGATGCTGGCCAAGGGCAACCGATCGCGTCAGGTGCGCGAGGCGTGCGGCAAGCACGGAGGGTTCTATCTGGGTTCGATCGGCGGCCCGGCCGCCCGGCTGGCGGACCACAGTATCAAGCACGTCAAGGTACACGAGTATCCGGAGCAGGGGATGGAGGCGATCTGGAAAATTCGCGTCGAGGATTTTCCGGCCTTCATCGTCATCGACGACAAGGGGAACGATTTCTACGCGGAGCTGATGGAGAAGAAGCCGGTCGCATTCATCCGGTCGTCGTGAGTGGCACCGTCGAGGGCGCCACCGCACCATCTGGAACGATGGCCTGCGTCCCCACGACGCCTGGGCCACTGAGGCACCGGCAGGTCCTCATCGTCTTCAGCGGTCTGATGGCGGTGTTGCTGACGGTGGGGAAGTACGTGCTCCGCGTGTTGCTGTGACCATGACCAAAGACACGACCAACGACGCCCATGCCCGGCCGTCTGGTGACGCGCCACAACCGCTCTACGACGTGAACGTCCCGACGCCGACCCACGCCGAACGGGCGCGAACCCTGGTGGCGCAGATGACGACCGGCACCCTGTGCACGCTGGCTGGGGAGCCGGCGGGGTATCCGTACGGCTCGTTCGTGACGGTTGCCTTCGACAACGGCCACCCGGTGTTTCTGGTGAGCACGCTGGCCGAGCACACCAGGAACCTGCAGCGCGACCCGCGGGCGTCGCTGCTGGTGGCCGAAGGCGGCTCAGAGGACCCGCTCGCGAACGGCCGTGTCACGTTGCTCGGGCCCTGCCGCCAGGTTGACGGCGACGGGGGCAGCGCACGCGCGGCCTTCCTGGCCACCCATCCGAACGCCGCCTACTATGCCGATTTCCGCGACTTCGCGTTCTGGCAACTGCGGGTGGAATCGATCCGGTATATCGGTGGGTACGGGCGGATGTCCTGGATAGAGGCGGCCGACTGGCACGTGGCCGAACCGGACCCGCTCGCTGACTCGGCTGCCGGCGTCATCGCCCACATGAACGACGACCACGCCGAGGCGATGGTGCTCTACTGCAAGGCGTTCTCGAAGGCGACCGACACCACCGCCGCCAGCATGACCGGGGTCGACCGATACGGCTTCGAGATGTCGGCCGTGACTGCCGAGGGACCCCGCCCCGTACGTCTGGCGTTCGCCGACCCGGTCGGCACACCGGAGGAGGTCCGGGCCGCCCTCGTCGCGATGCTCAAAGACGCCCGGACCAAGCTCAGCTGAACTGACGAGAGCCCCCACACACTAGCGACGCTGCATTGGACGCGTCGCTAGTGCTACGGCGTCATCAGGTGGGCCTCGCTCGTGCCCGCCGCCATGATAAACGCGCCACCCTGGTCGCGGCTCTCAGGGAAGCCAGTGGACGCTGTGGTCGCCATCGGCATTGCGATCGTCATGTGGAGACCGGCGCTCGCCTGGTCTGCGCCGTTCATCGACCTGAAGAACGAGCCAAATTCTGCCTTCACGCGGGTGCCGTTCGCGGCGGCAGCGGCCACCAGCGCGCGCTCCCCATCAGCGTCGGTACTCTCTGCATGAAACCGCCGGTTCTGCGCGACCCTGTCGAGGTTTATTTTGCTGGTGCATTGCACCGCGAACGGCTGTCGGTCGCGTTCATCCGCACGGCTGTAGCAGACGACCTGGTTGGTGCCTTCCTTGATCGTCGTGTAGGTGTGGTCGGCGGCCCACTTGACCACGGTCGCGCCTTCCAGGGCCCGGCGCGGCGCCGCCGCCAGCGCCATCTCGATTATTTCCACGTCCGTTTGCGCGGACGCGCTAGACGAGCACACCAGCACGCCGAGGACGATAAGGGTTATGCGTTTCAGTGCCACTGGACGACCTCCGTCAGAAACAGGTCTCGCGACCTGCCCCGGGCCAACGCCCGGACCACAAGTGCATTCAAGAGTTGAATGGCCAGCCGATTATAGCGCGCGGCGGGGACCCGTGTCGTGAGCTAGCGCGAGGTCGTGCGTCGTGACCAGACCGACGGCGCCCAGCGAGAGCAACGACCGGAGTAGACCGCGTTCGCCCTCTGACGTCCGTCAGAATCCAGGCGAGGAGTGCCTAGTTCAACCGGGCGAGCTCGGCGGCGCTGACCGCTTCGGCTGGACCCTGGAAGATAGCGTTGAACAGCAGTTTGAAGGTGCCCCGGGTCTGGGCGCGAAACGTGACCTGGCTACCAAGCGTCACGACCGAGCCCTCGCCGACCGTGAACGCGACCACGTTGGCCTGGGTCCGCAGCAGATCGTCGCCGAGCAACCAGCCGCTGGCCACCATGTCCGCTTCATCCGGGTACCGCGATACGGCCTCCGCCGTGATCTCGAAGCTCGGGGTCAACCGGTAGGCCTGGTCGAAGCGGAAGAAAACCGGCCAGCGTTTCGGCATACCGAAGGCAACCGGATGATGCGGGTTAAACTCCTGCTTCAGCATCGAACCCGGACCGTAAAACACGGACGTCGGATCGACGATGCGGTCGCGCAAGGTGGCCAATAGCTGGGCCGGGCTCTGAAAGATCTCGCGCAGCCGCCCGGTCTCTGTGAGGCGACTTGGCAACTGCCGGCGCAGCGGCGGCAACGTGGCCCGTGACCCACCGCGCCCCGGCAGTACCGATTCGATCGGCAGGTCCAGCAACGCGCGAGCGGTACCCACCGCGTTGCCGAGTGCCACCAGCGTACCGCCGTCCCGCACCCATTGCGCAAGCTTGTTCCAACCGTCCTCCCCGACACCGTAAGCCCAACGCCATGTTTCGTCGTGCCGCTGCTGATCGAGGCCGAGCACGATCCGGTTGCGCGTCGTGCCGGCGGGCAGCACGATCACATCGTACTTGTCCGATAGGTCGCCGGCAAAATCGAGTGACGAGATCTCGACATGACCCAATTCGTACTGCTCGAACAACCAGCGCATCCAGCCACCCGGTGGGTTGTTCGGCGTCCGCCACAGCCCCACCCGTGTCGAGGCGTGCATCCGAAACCCAGTCACATCAGGCGCGTCGTTGGTGCCGTCGACGACGAGCCCCGTTTCCCGGGATACTCTCTCCAGAATCGCCGCCGTCTGGCTTGACGGTGGCACAAGCCAGGTTCCCGGTTCATACGTCTTCCCGCTGCGCTCGAACGCCTCGGCGGCCCGGTAGACCGGCACACCGGCCTGCTGTAATCGGGCGGCGGCCAGAAACCCGGCGTTGGAGGCCGGCCCGACCAGATACCCCCATCCCGGTGCTAGCGGCATCGGCGCGCGCTGGGGAATGATCTCGTCCAGCAGTACCAGGTCGGCCAGAACCGGTTCGTCGATCTGGTCGACGTCGACTCCCATCAACATCCCGAGCGTCTGCGTCGTGACGTCGTAGGGTGGAATCGGCGGTCCGCCAGGGGTGGAGCGCAGGTCGGGATAGACCTGGGTCTCGAGCATCGTCTTGGCGAAGGCGCCGGCCGGCTGGGCCAGCTGGATGACCCACGATCCGGCCGGGTATCGCTCGTCGCCCGCCGTGAACGGTGCCCTCGCCTGATGGATCTCCACCTCGCCCAAGTGGAGCAGGTCGAGTAGTTCGTAGGTCTCGAACGGGTCCCGCTGGTCGGCGCTGACGACGAAGGCATATGGCGCCTCATCCCGATCTACCCAGTCGCGGTGCACACGATAGTAGTTCTCCATCCACGTGGTCCGGTTCCTCGCCACCTGTTCGAGCGCGGCGAACACCACCGTGAACCCATAGTCAACGATATCGCCGAGCCTCCACACGCCGCGGTCGTAGGGCAGCGGAAAGTTCACCCGCACCTCTTGCTCGCCGAGCGGTACCTCGGGGCCGACTGGGTTACTGAACGGGTCGGCCAGCCGCGCGCTAGCGATCTCGGTCAGGATGCGCGGCTGCCCGTGATAAACCATGTATTGCCGCGCGGGGGCCCATTGGTCATATTGCTCGCCGTAGACGACGCCGCCCTTGCCCTCGGCGATCAGCGCCGCGGCCATCGCCAAGCCGATCTGACCCTGTTCTCCGATCAGCAGCGGGTGGATGTTGGGGTCGTGCGGATCCTGGAACGGCGGCACGAAGATACGGGCGCCGGTCGTTCCCATCTGGTGCATGTCGTGGGTTACCTGCGGCTTGAGCTCGCGGTGAATGTCGAGTGCCAGTCGGGTTTCCTTTTGCGTGAACATGAACCAGTCGCGGTTGTCGTCGTGCCCGGTGTAGTGATGGTAGAGATCCGGGTAGGTCCGGTCGTAGTCGGTGTCCTGCGTCGCATACCAGTGATCGATCACCAGCACCTGTCCGTCCGGATTCTGCGACGGGACCAGCAGTAGCACCACGTTGTCGAGGAGCTCGGCGATCTCCGGCGACCGCTCGGTTGCCAGCCGGTGCGCGATCCTCACGATGGTCTGTGTGTTGCCAACCTCGAGGGAGTGAATCGTCGCGTAGAGGAAATAGAACGGCACCGCTTCCCGAGCCAGCGCCATCGCGTCCGCTTCCGACAGCCCGCGCGGGTCGTTCAGCCGGTGGTTAATCTCGACCAGCCGGTCCATCCGCGCCAGATTCTCGGCGGAGCTGATCGTCGCCAGTACATACGGGTTGCCGAGGGTCGTGGTGCCCCGTTCCTCGAACGCGATCCGATCGGACCGCTGAGCGAGCAGACGCAGATAGTCGACGATCTCGGGATAGCCCGCCAGCATGCCATCGGTCCCGATCTCGAAGCCGAAGAAGTCGGTCGGATGTGGAATCTCCTGGGCGACGGCGGGGACCAGCCCGAGCCAGAGGACCAGCGCCGAGACGATGAGCCGGGTTGAAAGCATTTGCGGCGCCTCCCGGACACGATGAAGGCGAATCGAAAGTCGCAGAATACCATGGGAACGTGACCAGGCCCCAACGCGGAGCTGCGGTTGTGGGCGCGTTGGCCCACGACTTAGGCGGGAATCTGCGCCCGTCGAATGCAGCGGGCTCATGCCACGGGCTGCTCACCCGTGAACCCGCGAACGAACCCGATGAAGGCCTGCGCATCGGCGAAGGTCGAGGCGAGCCCAGGTGTAGTCCAGATAGACCAGGCGCTGGTCATCGAGACGCTGGAACTCGGTGGCGCGGAGCTCGTCGAGGATGCTGGTCTCCGTGTACGCCGGGTACGCACCGAGGAACGCAGCATAGTCCCGATCGAAAGTCCTCGCAATCGTGGGTGGCGTAGATATGGCAAGGCAAGCGTTCCTCTCTGTCAGCCTAACACCGGGCTCGCAGCGCCCAAAGCCGAACGGGCCAGGACGGCCTACGGCGAGCCTTGCCGAATGATTGCTTCGCCGCAGTCCCCGACCTATGCTTGGACCAACGGAGGGTGAACCGATGATGAGGTCTGACGCTCCGGCGGGTCTACGGGGCCGGCGGCATCTCGCGTGCGCGGTGGCGGTGCTGGTCTGTACGACCGCCGCCCAACCAGCGACGGCTCGCGCCCAGGAGCCCGACCGGAACGAGCGGCACCGTGTGCCGGCCGACTTCATGAGCTTCCGGGGCGCTCAGTGGCTCGAGCGTGCGGAGCGATTACAGGAAGAGCAACCCGAGGCGGTACTCGACGCGATGGCGCTCGAGTCGGGCGACGTGGTCGCCGACATCGGCTGCGGCTCCGGCTACTACGCGCGTCGGATGGCCCCGCGGGTTGCGCCCGAGGGCCGCGTCTACTGCGTTGACATCCAGCAGGAGATGCTGGACTTCATGCAGCAGCTCACCGACCGCGACGGCGTGACCGGCATCGTCCCAGTGCTCGGTGACGTCGATGATCCCAAGCTACCGGACGGCGAAGTCGACTGGATCATCCTGGCCGACGTCTACCACGAGATGTCGGAGCACGAGGCGATGCTGGCCCGGATGCGCGCATCGCTGGCGCCTGGTGGGCGCGTGGCGCTGCTCGAGTATCGGATCGAGGACGGTACTGGCGACAACATGAAGTCGGACCACACGATGTCGGTCCGGCAGGTGCTGGCAGAGTGGCTGCCGGCCGGGTTCGCGCTGGTCGATCTCCACGAGTTCCTGCCGGGGCAACATCTGTTTATCATGAAGGCAGCCGGCGACGCCGAGGTTCCCGGCGACCCGATCGTGAACCTCGATCTGTTCGAGGCGCTCGATCAGGAGCTGGTCGAGGCAGAAGCGGTCGGCGCCGGCGACACGAGCGTGACGGTCCGGATCCGGAACACACGTGACGACAAACTGGTCGTGACGATGCCGGCTGGGGTTTTTTTTCGAGCGGCCGGCGACTCTCGTGACATGGTGTCCCGGCGCGAGGCGGTCATCCGGTTGTTCGACGGCGAGTGGCACGACTGGGCCGTACGGTCGGTAGGTCGGCAACGCGATCGGCTCGCATCGGGACCCACCGACCGATTCACCCTGGAATTACCCGAGAGCCTGCCTGAGCTGGACGCTCTCATCTACGCGATGCAGGTGGGTACCTACCGCGTGGCCGATTCGCCGCTGCTCTACATTCCACGCACCCACGGCGTGGAGCAGGCGGCGGTCTGGATTGCCGGGGAGAATCGGGGCTACAACGACATCGCGGCGGCGGCGGCGGTCCAGGATGAACGGCTCCCGACGCAATACGCTGTCGCGTTCGCGCTCGTCTATTGCGATCTAGCGGGCCTCGACGTCACCAGGACCCGCATCTGGGAAGACCGGGAACGGGTCTTCGGCCGGCTCCGCGACCAGGGGCTCACCACCTGGTATCAGCTCAAGACGACGGGCGGGACGCAACAGTGATTCTCAACATGACTCCCGGGCAGGACATCGAGCCGGGACGCTAGCGTTCGCGACTACCCAGCACCCGCTACGAGCGTCTCGGACCGGACCGTGAGATTCTCCACACGATCGCGATCGACCGTCACGACCAGCCCCGTCCGGTCATGCTGCACCCTAACCATCCCGGCGCCGTCCATCGTCCACTCGGGTGTCACGATGTCCTGCTGCCAGTAGCGCGAGCTGGGGCTGACGTCCCCAGGGAGCAATAAGTTGGACAGAGACGCGAGGGCGAAATTGCAGGCACGGCCGATGCCGCTCTCGAGCATGCCGCCGCGCCAGACCGGTACCCCGACGGCGGCGCATCGGTCGTGGATCGCCACGGCGGGGGCGAACCCGCCGACCCGGCCCGGCTTGATATTGACGATCCGGCCACTGTGCAGCGTCAGCATGTCCTCTGCCTTGTCGACGCTCGTGATCGACTCATCGAGACAGAGCGGGGTGGTCAACCGCCTTTGCAGCGCCGCGTTCCGCACGAGGTTATCCGATACCAGCGGCTGCAGGACACAAGATGCGACACGTCAACCACAGTCTTCCCGCCGGTCTGTCGGCGCCGTCCCTGCCGGTTGCCTGGCTCGCCCTCCTGCTACTCGGCACGGTGATGATGGCCCGCACCCAGGAGCAGGAGCCGCTTGGTGATCCGTGGGTCGAAACCCGGACACCGGGTATGTTCGGAAATCAAGGCACGGAGGTCTCGCAAGAGTGGGCCATCGTCTACCGTATCGATGCGACCGTACGGCTCCCGCTCCTGATCACCGCGATCCCGATCGCCTCGCGCGCCGATGTCGGCATGACGAGCTTCACCGCCCGCGACTTCACCAGCGACCAGCGGACTGGTGTGCGGGCGCACGAGTTCTTCGCAGCGTCGTTTCCGGAACGCGCACGCGGTTTGAACCGGCTCTGGCTCCTGCGTGAAGCCGTGATGGTCGCCCCAGCGGGTGTTACCGAAAAGACCCAGTTCGGCGTCATCTCCTCGAACCGCGAGGACACGATGGCCGAGGCGGATCAAGTGCTCGACAACGACCGTGAGCTGCTCCCCTACTCCGTCATCGATAGCCTTATCGTCGCCGACGCCACCCGCAGCCGCGTGCTGCAGCTGAGCCTGTCTGGTCAGTGGGACAACGCCGTGAGACTCTACGACGCGGTGCGCCCGCTCTGGAATGGCCGTGCGCCTACCTACACGCGCCAGCTCTCTAACGGAGACCAGACGGGGGCACGAAACGCCGCTCGCCTTTCTCGGTGGGTTACAGGCCAGTCTGCAGGCGGTTGCCAACGCCGTCGGGGCCGGCGAGGACCCACTGCGCAGGCAGCGGTATCAACCTTACGTCCACAACGGCCGGCTGTTGCGATTTGAGCTGCGCGGGGTCGCGCGCGACGGCGACCGGACTGCCCATTACGCGCGCGCCTGGTGGCTCGAGGACCCGACGGCGTTGCACCAGCTCGAGTACCGGTTGCGGGATGCACACGGGAGAGGGGTAGACCGGTTTACGCTGGGGGTGGAGTTACGTTCGTCGAGACCGGACGACCAATTCGCGCCACCGCACCTGCCTCTCGCCTACAAATGTGAACCGGGATCGTATCTGCGGCTGCGGGCGGTGCAGTTGAGGGACGCCGCTGCTGCCAACGGGCGCTGAGCGGCCGGCGCGGTGTGCACGAGAGCCTGATTCCAGCCGGATCCCGGCCCGCTAACTGGCGTGGCAACCCGCGCTACATCAGCATGACGATCACGTCGCGGGTCTCACCGTCGCGGGTGACCGTCACGTCGACCGCCTCGCCGGGTTCGTAGCGGTCGAGCACCGCCCGGAGATCCCGCACAGTCTGCACGTCCTCGCCGTCGATCCGCAGGATGATGTCACCGAGCTGGTTGGCACTGGGCTCGGTGCCGCGCAAACCGGCGCGTGCGGCGCCGGAACCGGGCTCGACCTGATCGATCAGCACACCGCTGACCGCGAGCCGTCGAGCCACGAGCTGGTTCAACCGGGTGTCGGCGGTCGTGATGCCGAGTCGTGCCGGCGTGTACTCACCGTTGGCGATCAGCTGCGGCACCACTCGCTGCACGATGTTGACGGGCACGGCGAAGCCGACACCGGCGAAGACACCAGAAGGACTGGCTATCTGGCTGTTGATGCCGATGAGCCGGCCGCGGCTGTCGAGTAGCGGTCCACCAGAGTTCCCCGGATTGATCGCGGCGTCTATCTGGATCACATTCTCGATGATGTCGCCGTTCAACCCTTCGATCTGCCGGTTGAGCGCCGAGATGATGCCGGCCGTCAGTGTGGCACTCAATCCGAAGGGGTTGCCAATGGCAAAGACGTCCTGTCCCACACGCAGCCGGTCGCTGTCACCCACCTCGACCCGTTGCAACGTTTCCGGTGACGCATCGATCCGGAGCACCGCCAAGTCGTGCCGTGCCGAACCGCCGACCCACTCGGCGTTATAGCTCGTCTGGTCGTGCATGACCACGCGCGCCACCGTGGCCCCCTGCAGAACGTGGAAATTGGTTACAACGTGGCCCTCGGCATCCCAGAGAAATCCGGTGCCGGAGCCCTGTGGCACGTCCACGCCCCGGCCGTAGATGTCCTGGCGCCTGGTGACGGTGCTGATGTAAACGACCGACGGACTGGTGTTCTCGAACAATTCGACCGTCGCCTGCTCGTTCGACCACAGGTCGAGATATGGCTCTGGCACCTGCGCCTGACGCAACCCGACAATCGGTTGGACTTGTATCGTCTCGTCGACAATCGCGGCCGTCGCCGGGGACCACTCGACCGTGCAGGCGGCCACGCCTGCCGCGAACCCGAGCAGCCCGAGCAGGACGGCGCATCGGCGGCGAGACGCGGGGACAGGCTGTCCCTGAGCGGATGAGTCGGTTATCACAGTCGTCCTTCCCGAAGGCGGTATTCCCGACCAGCATATCGTAAAACCGAGCCGGCTTCGACCGCCGAAACCGAGCGGTCCGGCAAACGTCTGGCGATATAATCCGAGCGAGCCATGCGAGCTTCGACCACCATCGTCCGGCTCGTTCCGTTCCTGGTCATCCTGACAAGCTGTGCCGGCGTTCCGGCCGATGAGTCGTCGGGATCGCTGAACCAGCCGGCCAGCGCGGCCGACGACGAAGTCGAGCCTGCATCAACCGAGATCGTATTCCGCGATCCGTCGCGCACCTGGATCGTGCTCCTGGGGACCGGCACGCCCGGTGCCGAGCCAGACCGGTTCGGGCCCTCGACGGCGGTCGTAGCCGGCGGTACTACTTACCTGATCGATGCAGGTCCAGGAGTGGTCCGGCGCTGCAAGCGCAGAACCTCGGCGTGGCGTTCTTCACACACCTGCACTCAGACCACACCATCGGCTATCCGGACCTGATCCTATTCACCCTGGGTGCTTGGGCGAACGGTGCCGCTGCAAGCGTACGGCCCACGCAGTCTCGAGGCGATGACGGCCACCCTGCTCGACGCCTATAGCGAGGATATCCGCGTGCGGGTGGACGGCCCCGAGCAACTGCGGCGGGACCTGGTGGCGGTCGAGACGCACGAGATCGAGCCCGGACTGATCTACGAAGATGAGGTGATGCGGGTCGAGGCGTTCGCCGTACCTCATGGCACGTGGGACCAGCGCTTTCGGCTTCAAGCTAATGACGGCCGACCCTACCATCGTCATCTCCGGTGACACTGGGCCGTTCGACCCGCTGGCCGAGATCGCCGCCGGCGCCGACGTATTGATCCATGAAGCCTACGGCGCCGAGGGGCTCGAATCGCGCGACACGGAGACGCAGCGGTACCACGGCAGCTTCCACACGTCGGCGATCAAGGTGGGAGAAATCGCCGCACGGGCGGAAGTCGGCATGGTCATCCTGCATCACCAGCTCCACCTCGCCGGAGAGATTGCCGAGGAACTGGTTGAGCAGGTTCGCCTCGGCTTCGACGGCGCGGTGATGTACGGCCCGCGACCTCGATGTCTATTAGTTTAGGTGGGGCTCCGCCCCACACCCCGGCTCGGTCCCGTGTGGGGACTACGGCTGCCCGCGTTAACTCAACTACACTTCAGAAATATGGCGGTGCGCCGGAGACCAAGGCGTACGAACGCTCCAGGCTGGAAAGCGCGTCCGGACCACCAGGCGGGGCGTCAGGCGATTTTCTGGGCGACGTGCTTATCGAGGAGCGCAGCGAGCTGCTCCTTGCCGGTGACGCCGACCGTGGACTCCACCACCTGGCCATCCTTGAACAGCAGCAGCGTGGGAATCGATCGAACGCCGTACTTCATCGGCGTATTCGGGTTCTGGTCGATGTTCAGCTTGCCGACCGAGGCCCGGCCGTTGTACTCGTCAGCCAACCCCTCGACGGCCGGCGCGATCATCCGGCATGGACCACACCACTCGGCCCAAAAGTCCACCAGAACCGGTTTATCCGAGTTCAGCACCGTGTGCTCGAAATCTCCGTCGGTCAACGTCAGCGTGTGCTCCGAAGCCATCGTCGGATCTCCTCCCCTTGTCCTGCCCTCGCCGTCTGCTAAGTGAGACGCCCGGGCCACGGCGACGGATCCCCATACAGCAACCCGCCTACTCCAGTCTAACCCGCTTCGACCTCTGATAGCCTGATCCGGCGAGGTGGTCCCGCCAACGCTGGCCGCAAGCCCGCGGGCGGCTATTCGTGCAGCCCCGACCCACGGGGGCCAAACGCCTTGAACGTGGGCTTGCGCGACAGCAAAAGCCACACGATCACATTGTGACTCGGCCGTCACGATAGACTCTGTTCGAGGGGTCTAGCGATGAGCACCCACTACCTCCGGTGTCTGGCACTCTGCGTGCTCTCACTTGCCATGGCCTGTAATCGCTCCGGCTCCGTGCCGTCCACGCGGTCTTCGATCGATGCCACCGTGCCAGCCAGCGCCGGGCTGGACCCCCATTCGTTCGCCAACCCGAATGAGGTTGTCGTTCGTCATCTCGATCTCGACTGGGACGTGTGGTTCGATCGACGCGCGCTCAACGGCACCGCCACGTTGCACATCGAGCGGGTGGCCGACGGTGCCGCCACGTTACGTCTCGACACGCGCGACCTGACGATCACCGGTGTCGAGCTGTCGGAAGACGGCACCGACTGGGCGACGACAGCGTTCTCGCTCGGCGCCATCGACCCGATTCTCGGCACCCCCCTGGAGGTGACGCTGTCGGATACCGCCACGCAGGTGCGGGTCGCCTACGCGACGAGTCCGGGCGCCTCGGGTATCCAGTGGCTCGACCCAGCGCAGACGGCCGGTAAGACCCATCCGTTCATGTTCACGCAATCCCAAGCAATCCACGCGCGCAGCTGGATCCCGCTGCAAGACACACCCGGTGTGCGGATGACCTACAGCGCGACCGTGCGGACCCCACCTGCGCTGCGGGCGGTGATGAGCGCCTCCAACGACGCCAACGCGCCGCTCGATGGCGAGTTCCGCTTCGAGATGCGCCAGCCGATCCCGTCGTATCTGATCGCGCTCGCTATCGGGGATCTCGCGTTCCGTTCGATGGGCGCGCGCACGGGGGTCTATGCCGAGCCGCCGGTGGTCGACGCGGCCGCCGCCGAGTTCGACCAGACCGAGGCGATGATGACCGCTACCGAGCGGTTGTACGGGCCCTACCGCTGGGAACGCTACGACCTGCTCGTGCTACCGCCCAGCTTTCCGTTCGGTGGCATGGAGAACCCGCGATTGACGTTCGCGACGCCGACCGTCATCGCGGGGGACAAGAGCCTCGTCGGCTTGGTGGCGCACGAGCTCGCCCACTCGTGGTCGGGCAACCTGGTGACCAACGCAACCTGGCGTGACTTCTGGCTGAACGAGGGGTTCACCGTCTACCTCGAGCGACGTATCCTGGCAGAGGTGTTCGGACGCCGGCGTGTGGATATGGAGGCGACGCTCGATCGTCAAGTGCTGGCCGAGGAGCTGGCGCGCCTCGAGCCACCCGACCAAATCCTGCACGTCGACCTGACCGGACGTGACCCTGACGACGGCATGACCCAGGTGCCCTATCTCAAAGGGACCTGTTCCTACGCCTGATCGAAGAGACCGTCGACCGTGAACGCTTCGACACGTTTCTGCGTGCCTACTTCGACCATTTCGCGTTCCGTAGCATCACGACCGACGACTTCGTAGTCTATCTGCACAAGCATCTGCTATCGAGCGACCCCGGTCTGGCGGAAACGCTGCAGGTCGACGCCTGGCTCGAACAGCCAGGTCTGCCGATCAACGCCCCGCGCTCCGAGTCAGCTGCGTTGACCCAGATCGGGCAGCAGGCGGCAGACTGGGCGAGCGGCGGGACGGCCGCCGCCGCACTGGAGACGGACGACTGGACCACCCAGGAGTGGTTGCACTTCCTGAAGTCGGTGCCCGAGACGTTGACCACCCAGCAGGTGACGGATCTCGACGGGACGTTCGGATTCACCGAAGTCGAAAACTCGGAGGTGGCCCACCAATGGCTCCTCATCGCCATCCGTAACCAGTATGAACCCGCCTACGGACGTCTCGAGACGTATCTGGTAGGTATCGGGCGCCGCAAGCTGATCAAGCCGCTCTATGACGAGCTGGTCAAGACGCCGGAGGGTCAGGCTCGCGCCGTGGCAATATACGATCGCGCTCGCCCAGGCTACCACCCGATTACCAGCTCGTCGATCGACGAAGTCGTGAGACCCTAGCAGCCTGCAAAGAAGCCACGCGTCGAGACCAGGGCGTGGCAACGGCGTGCACGGCCTGCACAAGGCGTAACGAGCGGGCTCACCGGCTAGCATTCGACCGAGAAGCGACAAAGCCTGGCGGGATACAGCGGGCTCTTGCCACGGTTGCGAAGACTCACTGCCGTCGCGAGGCATGCGGGGAGGTCCGCACGACCGTGCCCGGGTGGTCGCCCGGCACTCTGCCGGTCACCTCCGACGAGGCTATAATGAGCCCCTCTTGGCTGGAGCCATCGCATGAGCGCCCGAGAAGCAACCTGGGTCGGTGGTATGGCTGGCGTACTGGCACTGGCGTCACTGGCGCTCGTCTACGCCCAGGGCCCCGGGCCCGAGGCGCAGGTAGTAGATCGGGTCTTCGCCCGATGGAACCACCAGGACAGCCCCGGCTGCGCCGTATCGGTGATGCGGGACGGCCGCATCGTCTACGCGCAGGGCTATGGCAGCGCCAACCTCGAGTACGGCATCCAGATCACGCCGTCGTCTGTTTTTCATGTCGCCTCGATCTCGAAGCAGTTCACCGCCATGGCGATCGCGCTGCTCGTGGCCGAGGGCCGCGTCTCGTGGGACGACGACATCCGGCGCCACGTGCCTGAGGTTCCCCGCCTGGACGCGCGTATCACCCTGGGTCAGCTGGCTCATCACACCAGCGGGTTGCGCGACCAGTGGAGTCTGTTACGAATGGCCGGGTGGCGCTGGGAGGAGGATGTCGTCAAGGAGGCGGACGTGCTCGACCTGATATCCCGCCAGCGGGCACTTAACTTCGAGCCCGGCTCCGCGTTCCTCTACAGCAACACCGGGTATACGCTACTCGCGGTGGTGGTCGAGCGGGTGAGCGGTCAGTCGTTGCGGCAGTTCACCGATGAACGCATCTTCGCACCGCTCCGGATGACCGAGACACACTTTCACGACGACCATACCGCCGTCGTGCGCAATCGGGCCTACGCATACGCGCCGGGTAACGATGGCGGCTATCGCCTCAGTATCCCGAAATTCGACACCGTGGGCGCCACCAACCTCTTCACGACGGTCGAGGACCTCGCGCGGTGGGACCGCAACTTCTACACCGCCGAAGTGGGGGGCCGCGGCGTGCTCGCCGACCTGCACCGGCGCGGCACGCTCCGCCAGGGTGGGTTGATCTCCTACGCCATGGGATTGGTGCACGGGGTTCACCGGGGGCACGCCACGGTAGGGCACGGCGGAGCCGACGCCGGTTATCGTGCGGAGTTCCTCCGCTTTCCCGATCATCGCCTGTCGGTGGCCGTGCTCTGCAACCTTCCGTCGTCCGATCCGGATCGCCTGGTGCGGGCCGTCGCCGATATCTATCTCGAATCCGCGGATGCAGACGAGGTCGAGTCAGTGCCGGAGCCGGCACCGCCGCCGGGCACCTCGGATGACGTACGAGCCGCGGCAGGCGCCGTCCCGGGTCCGGTGACGGCGGCCGAGGCGAACGAGACGCTGGAGGGGCTCATCGGCTTCTATCGGCGCGACGAGAGCGACACCCCGCTGCATCTGATCGTGCGAGACCGCACGCTCACGATCCTGACCGGCGGATTGACCGGCACACTCGTCCCGATCGGACCGGACCGCTTCCGTGTGACCGGGTCGTCGACGGTCGGCACCTTCGACCGGTCCGCCGGCTCCGCAACGCTGCGCCTGAGCGGCCCGACAGAAGGAACCTTCGAACAACAGCCGCACTGGCGACCGTCGGCCGAGGAGCTGACGCCGTTCGCCGGCGACTACTACAGCGACGACCTGGGGGTGCAGTATTCGCTGCGAATGAACGAGGGCCGCTTGGTCGTCTGGCACCGTAAGCTGGGCACGCTACCGCTGACCCCGACCTATCGAGACGGGTTCTTCACATCGGGATTCTACCTAGCGTTCACCAAGGGCGCTGGTGGCGCCGTCGACGGGTTCACGATGAGCACGCCGAGAGCCTGGAAAGTCCGGTTCGACCGACAACAGACCCAGCGAGCACCGGAACAGAGGCAGGGCACGAGCCTCAGGCGCGGCGGTAGGCGGGACGGGCCAGGCCGCGGGCCGACTGTCGGCCCTACGCTTCAGCTGCTCGCTTCTTCCGCCGGGTCCTCCTCGGCCACCTCCTCGAAGGCGGCAAGGCCTTCCTGCTGCCACTCGGTCAGTGGCTGCGGCCCGGCGACGATTCCTTCGAGATCCGGGTCCAGCCCGTGGGGCGGCGGCGGCGCCGAAACACGGCGATCCTTCGCCTCCTGACGCCGAACCTCTTTTATCTTACGTTGCTCTTGCCGAGCGCGTTCCTTCTGCCGTTTCTGCTGAGTCGGTCGTCCGCGTGTTGCCAAAGTGTCACCTCCCTGGGGCGGGATGGGCTCGGCCTGAGCAGACGAACGGGTCTGACGAAAGCGACCCGCAGTGGGGAAGGCGGCTGGCAGACCCGCCGGCTCGCGGTGGATCCGCCCACCAAAGGCCGACGCGATACCTAGCGGCAAGGATAACAGCACACGCGTGGAAAGGCAAAGCGGCCTGACGGCCCATCCAGCCTGATACCGCCAACTTGTGATGGATCGGACATGCCGTCGCTCAATTCCTGTATTCTTCCAGACGGGGCACGACTACCATGCATCGCGTCATCTCGGCCCGTCCCGGGTGGCTCACCCTGGCCGCGTCGCTCACCCTTACGACGTTGACGACAACTGCCTGCCTCGGTCCAGACCCCGAAGTCACCGTCCTGCGCGCGCCGGACGGCGGCAAGCTGCCCCAGGTCGCCGTCGACGACACAGGCACCCTGCATCTCATCTACTACACCGGGTCGATGACTAGTGGGGATCTGTTCCATGTTTCACGCGCGCCGGACGCGAACGGCTGGTCGGCGCCACAGCGGGTCAACAGTCTGTCGCATGCGGTGACCGGTGTTGGTCCGATCGACGGTGGCCAGCTCGCGATCGACCAGACCGGCCGGCTGCACGTCGCCTGGTTCCACAACGACCCGATCCGGTTCTACTACACACGGTCGGACGGCGCCGGCGGCTTCGAGGCACAGCAGGTGCTATCGATCACGGATGAGGCCGGCGTCGAGTCGGGACCGACGGTCACCACCGACCGCGCCGGCAACGTCTATGTCTTCTGGCACGCCGGCGCCGGCGAGGATGCGCAGCGCCGCGTCTACCTGGCGGTGTCGCGCAACAGCGGCGCGCTGTTCGAGCTACCCCGCGCGGTCAATCCAGAGGCAGCAGGCGCCTGCGCCTGCTGCGGCCTGCGGGCCGTGACCGACGAAGCCGGCGCGGTGTATGTCTCCTACCGCGGCGCCGGCGACAACATCCACCGCGGCATGCGGCTACTGACCACCGCCGACCAAGGCCGGACCTTTGGCGACCAGTTCATCCAGGCGTGGGACGTCGGCGCCTGCCCGGTGGCGACGACGACGCTGAGCTCCGGACCGGATGGCACGAAGGTGGCCTGGGAAACAGAAGGTCAAGTCAGTTTCGCCGACATCGCCAGGCTGGACACGCCCGTGTCGACACCCGGCACGGCCGCGTTCCGTCGGAAGAACCCCGCCGTCGCCGTCAACGATCGTGGCGACACCCTGCTTGCCTGGGGCGACGGCCCCGGCTGGCAATCGGGCGGGTCGCTCCACTGGCAGCTGTTCGATGCGGGTGGTCGCGTACGCGGTGGCGAAGGCGCGGGGGCCGAGCCGATCCCGGCGAGTAGCGTGCCGACTGTGACAGCGCGGCCAGACGGATCGTTCGTTGTGGTGTTCTGACCCCGGCATCAGCTACTGTTGCCCAGATCTGCCGCATGGCCGAGATCCTCGGCGGGCTGTTTCCAGCCGGCTGCGTTGCGCTGTTTCTGGCACCGCGAACCGGCGCAGGTGATCGCCACGGCCTCTCGACCCAGATCGACAGCGACCGGGTGTGGGGATCCCGAGTCTGGTGATTAAGACTTATCGCGCGTCCACTCCGCCGTCACGTCGCATGGCGGCATCCCGTGTCCGGACAAGGCGCGTGAGAGTCCGAACCTCGCGGACCAGATCTTCGACCAGCTCGGTACGCTCGGCCCGCCGGTATATCTTCGCGAGCTCCCCGTAGTACCAGAGCGTACCTGCCTTCCCACCGTTGAACCGCTTCCACAGCGTGTCGCCGTGCGCACGGTAGTCGCGGATAATGGCCCGCACATTGTGCAGTTTGTCGCAGGCCGAGACGAACCGCACGGCTGGTGATTCGCCGATGAGCCGCGTCAGATACGCCTTCTTCCGCCATCGCCAGGGAAGTTTGCGCACACCATCCGTGTCGGAACAACCGTCCACGATGACCGAAACGGTGCCGCCGAATCGGCGTTCAATCCGCTGCAGCGTCCGGACACCACCCTGATCCTCGACAGCGTCATGCAGAAGCGCCGCGATCGCCAGGTCCTCGTTGGCACCGTACTCGAGCGCCAGACTGGCGACGCCGAGCAGGTGAGCGATGTAGGGAATCGTTGTGCCCTTTCGGCGCTGGCAGGCGTGCAGCCTGGTCGCATAGGTCAGAGCGTCCATGAAGCGCCGTGTATTGAGCACCGGTTTCTGGAGCATGCACGAACGATATCACCCGGAATCCCGGAGAGGACCTCGAAGGCCTCAGCACTCGGACGGGACTCGACTCCAGCCGAGTCGTCGCGCGCGCGTGTCCTTTCCGACGAGGGGACCCACCCGATCTCCACCGCCTCTTCGAGGTCGGCGGTCGCGAAAACTGAACCTCCGAACTGCGCCCGGGCTGGTCGAATCTGCCGACCTAGGCGACGCCGGTCCGGATCGCAGGCCGGATTTCCCCTTTGCGCTGCGCTGGTATGTCTGCTGCTTTTCCGTCTACCCGGAAAGGACGGAACGCGACATGCGATCACCAGCTGTCACTCTCTCGATACGTCGATACGCCCGGGGAGTGCGAGCAACCATAACAATCGACGACGACGTGTTGGAAGCCACCAGCTGCATCGCGGACGACGAAGGCGTGACCGTAGATGACGTGATCTCCCGTCTAGCCAGAAAAGGACTAGAGCCCAGGACCGACGACCGGAAGCACACACGGTTTCCGGCGTTCACCGGAACCTCGGGTTCTCGACCGATCGCGCCGTGTATGGCCGCTGGGCACATCGGCGACTGAGTCGCCGCCACCGACTAGCACCGGACCCGAGGTGGAACGTCGCTAGGATCGTGACGGCCGCCGCTGCTTCCCAGCACGAAACTGTAGCGCCCAGAGCGCAAAGGCAGGTAGGATTCCTTCCGCGAAAGGAGCCCGCACATGCCACTGTCCTACACTCGCTTCTCTGCCTCGATTCAGCCCGAAGGTGCTTTTACTGTGCTGGCCGTCGCCCGGCGGCTGAGCGCCGCCGGCAAGGAAGTCATCGAGCTGGAGATCGGCGACAGCCCGTTCGCGACACCGGACGCGGCGGTCGACGCGGGCATTCAGGCAATCCGCGATGGTCGAACCACCTACGGGCCGTCGGTCGGGTTGCCGGAGTTTCGCGAGGCGGCTGCCACCTACGTCAACCTCGAGCACGGTCTCGCAGTGACGGCCGACCATGTCGTGGCCGGACCCGGAGCGAAGACCTTCGAGCAGCTCTTCTGCGAGGCGTTCCTGGAGCCAGATGACGGCGTGCTGGTGTTCAGCCCGTACTTCCCCACCTACGCGGCAAACATCGCCAGGCGCGGCGCGCGGATGGTCCTGTCCGGGCTGCGCGCGTCGCACGCATTCCGGCCGGACCTCGACGACGTCCGCCGTTTCCTTGACGAGGATGCGCGGCCCAAGGCGATCTTCCTGAATAGCCCGCACAACCCAACTGGCGGGGTCGCCACGGCGGACGACCTGCGCGGTCTCGCCGACCTGGTCCGTGGGCGCGACGTGGCGGTGTTCAGCGACGAACCCTACGACTGCATGGTGTGGCAGGGACGGCACCGTTCCCTGCTGGCCGAGCCGGGCATGCTCGAGCAGACACTCGCCGCCTACACCTTCAGCAAGTCGTTCAGCATGAGCGGCTGGCGCCTGGGCTACGCGGTGTCGAGCCCGGAGAACGTGAAGGTGCTCGATGTACTGACCAACACCGCGCTGTCGTGCGTGCCGCCGTTCACGCAAGTCGCCGGCATCGCGGCGATGCGGGATGCCCGACAGTATCGCGACGACCGGATGCGGGACTTTCACCGCAAGGTCGAGTTGCTGGTCATGGGGTTGAACACGGTCGAGGGGGTCACCTGTCTGATGCCGGGTGGCACGTTCTATGCGTTTCCGTCGGTCGCGGTGATCTGCAACCAGTACGCGATCACGTCGCACGGCCTGGCGATGTATCTACTGGAAGGGGCGGACGACCAGCTCGGGGTCGCCTGTGTGGGCGGTGAGTGTTTCGGCGCCGCCGGCGCCGGGTTCCTGCGGCTGAGCTGCGCTCAACCGGACGATCGCCTGACCGACGCCGTCTCGTTCATCGCCGAGGCGACGACACGGGACGAACGAATAGCCGCCTACCTGGCCACGCACCCGGAGCACCGGCTGTCCGAACGGTACGCGAGCGTGAACACCGCCGTCTGAGCACCGTTCGGATCGGATCAGCGGCTGCTTCCATCCGATACCACTGCTGGAGCAGCGGTCAGGCGAGCATCACGCTAACCCCGACGCCCACCACAACTGAGCGCCGGGGTTAGCGGCCCATCAGGAGTGTCGCGATGCGCTCCACGTTCGCCTGCACCGGACTGTCACCAGACAGCGTCAGCTCCGCCCACCGTGCCGTCGGATGCACGTAGCGCTCGAACATCGGTCGCACGTCGCGCGCATACTGCGCCCTGACCGCGGACGGGGCCCTGCCGCGGTCGCGGCGGTCGCGGGCCATACGCCGGTCGATGGCGGTCTGGTCGTCCACCTCCAGGAAGACGGTCGTGTCGAGCAGTGTCCTGACGTCGGGGCGGCACAACACAAGCAGCCCTTCCACAATCAGATACGCTTGTGGTTCAATTGGCACGACCTCGCGCCGGCGGGTGTGAGTCGTGAAGTTGTAGCTCGGGCGCTGGACCGTTTCGCGCCGGCGCAGCGCGCGCAGGTCGGCGACGAACGGCTCCCAATCGAACGCCCCGGGCCTATCGAAGTTCCTCCGTGCGCGCGCCGCGCTGTCCAGATAAGCCAGATCCCGATAGTAGGCATCCATCGGGAGAACGGCGGCGTCGACAAGAGCGTCGGCCAGGGCAAAGGCGAGCGTGGTCTTGCCGGAGCCAGAGCGGCCAGCGATGCCGATCAGATGGGACGTGGCAGAAGGCATATCGGCCCACGATACCGCGGGTACGATCCTCCCCCGGCCTGCTGTGCAACCCAGGCTGACCACTTCAACCGATGGTCGTTGTCGTCACGGCTGGTGTGTCCCACACATGTGTTGATAGAACTGCCGACGCGCGCCGCCCGTGACAAGACGCGACGTGGGAACCTACCGCCCGTCTTCGACCGAGGAGCCAGGTCGTCACCGTTGAGACCGCAACACATGTTGCCGTCCACCAGAAACGCTAGCCCGCCGAACATCTTCTCTTCGAAGATACCGCGACGGCGCCTGAGAAGCTGACGTGCTCGTTCAGCCAGCTGTCCGTCGTAGGCCATGGGATTCTGGACAACACGCTGTGGACGGCGGCAGGTAATCGCACGTGCGGTCAGCCTAGATCGGCTGAAGCCGGTCGGCGCGGACCCAGCCGACCTTGCCGTCCTCGAGGACGATCTCGACCCACGCGACAGATCGGCGGTCGATCCGCACTTTAGTGCCCTCGTGCACCGCGAATATTTGCAGCGCGCTGTCGTCCGATGGCGCACTCTGGACATTGACCGCTTCGACCATGATCACCGCCTCTTCGACCGCGCCGATCCCGAAGTCCCTGGCTGCCAGGTTGACGCCGAAGACGAGCGTCGCGGCCGAACCCGCGACGGCGACACGCCGGCCCCACGTCGCCAGCCCCGGCGCCGGCCTACGAATCACCAGGATCACCGCCGCCATCGCCGTCAGGTAGGCGACGGCAACCAACCAGATCAGCGCGTGCCTGGGCAGCAGACCGACCCACCAGCCGACGACGCGGAACAGCCAGAATCCCGGCAAGGGCGTAATCTCATCGGCGGTCAGCGACCGAGCCAGCACGAGATTGGCCAGCAGGTCGTCGTCGCCCGGCATCAGCCGTCGCCCGCGCTCATAGTATAGAATCGCAGGCCCGATCCGGCCCAGCTTGAAGTAGCTGTTGCCGATGTTGTAGTAGAGCTCGCCGCTTTCGAGTCCACCGTCGAGAATCTGCAGGTAGCGCTCCAGCGCACCGTCGAAGTCTCCGTCCTGGTAGCGCTGGTTGCCTTCGTCGAAGAAGGTCCCCTGACCCACGCACACACTGGTCGTGAGGAACCCCAGCCAGACGGCCGCCGTCAGCGCGAAGACCGATTTCGGCTTCATCACAGTGCCTGGTCGAGGTCGACCATCGCCTGTCCAGCGCGGGTCAACATCTCCTGCATCACCGTGGCGTCCGGCTCGGTCGGCGCGAAGCGCTGGCGATCACAGTCTTCCAGACACCCCAAATAGGTGTCGACCACCTCTGGCGCCACTCCGCGCGACGTCAGCCGTGACCGGATCTCATCCCGGATCACCCCAGCCTCGGCGACGTTCAGCTTGTCACCGAGAAACCCTTGCAACGCCCGCCCGACTTCGGCGTGGAATTCCCGGTGCCGGTCCGGCCCGCGGAGCGACTCCGCCCTGGCGAGCCGCTGTCTCGCCAGCCTGGAGGCGCGGCGACGCCGCGCGTAGGCTACGTCGCCCCGCAATCGATCCTGATGACGTCGCACGGCGACCGCGCCGGCGACGACAATCATCGGTATCAGCAGGACACCCCAGAACCCTGCACTGCGGAAGAGCGAGCCGCCGACCGGTCGAAAGACGGGCATCGCCATCCTGATGAACCGGATGTCCTGCCGCCGCAGATCGACTCCGGCGCGGAAACGGCCGGCCGAGCCGGCTGGCTCGGCGACCACGTCGCCGGTGACGGTTAACGTGATTGGGTCGGCCGAGGCTATGGCGTAGGCGCCGGTCTCGGCGTCGAAGTATGCCAGTTCCACCGCCGGAATCGTCACCCGCCCTGGCGCACGCGGTACGATGACGTACTCGAAGATCTTGCTGCCCCGCACGCCGTCGGCTGTCGGTTCCACCCGTTGCGTCACCTCTGGCGGGTACACCTCAAAATCGGCCGGAAAGCCCAGCGCCGGCTCAGGCAACGTCCGGATGTTTCCGGTCCCGGACACCTCGATCCGATACGTAAGCGCGTCGTTGGTGTCGGCGCTGATCCGGTCGATGGATGCCGACACCCCGAGGCGTCCAACTAGCCCCGTGAACGCGTCGGGCTGCCCCGCCGGGAGCGGGCGCACCTCGATCTCGACCGGGTCCGACCAGACGACCACCGGCACCCGGTTGTCGAAGAAGTCGCCGCCGAAGAACGGGTCGCCGAACAGATTCCGTGACCGGCGCTGCACGCGCACCTGGGTCTCGACCGTCAACGGTTCCAGGGTCTTGATCCCGCTGCTGGTGGGGAATAGGGCGACTCGCCGTATCACGCTGCTGGTGTAGTCCAGCCCGTCTCGCGTGACCTGCTCAACCCGCCCCTGTGGGTCGGTGAGCTCCTCGACCCAGAAACCGGCAGTGCCCGGCTGCCGGGTCACGTTGTAGCCCTCGATATCCACGCGCGTGAAGATCCGGTAATCGATGATGACCGGCTCGTTTACATACACCCGCTGCTTGCTTGCCGTGGCGGTGACGAATAGATCTTCCGGTGCGACGGTATCGCCTGCCCCCCGGCGCCCGGACCGCGAGCCCGGCGCGACGGAGACTCGGATCGTCAACGGCTCGGTACGTAGGTCCTGGCCGCCGGCCCGCACCGTGACCGGTCCGATCTCGAAGATGCCCTCCGCCGTCGCCTGGAACCGGTACTGGATCGTCAGCGACATCGACGTGCGGCCGTTCACCATCTGCATTGACGTCGAGGTCCCCGATCCGAGATAGGCGGCAAACGCCGACAGATCTGGCAGCACCGGGTCCTCGTCGAGCTGCCGGGTACCAGAGATCTCGATGTTCAGCACGAACTGCCGGTTGAGGACCACCTCGTCCTGGCCCAGGGACGCCAGGGCCGTCTGCGCGAGCCCGTCGGTCGGCAGTCCCGCCGCGAGCCCGAGCGCAACGATGAACGCTGTCTTCACCACGGCCTCCTCGGCGGATGAGCCGGAATGGTGGTCCGGCGCTGCCGCTCGATCTGGCTCGGATCCTCGTCGATCGCCTGTAGCAGTCGCTCGGCTTCCTCGCGGCTTAGCTGACCCGCCTGTGGCTGCGGTTCGTCGGCCTGCGGTTGATCTTGCGACTGGTCCTGCTGGTTCTGTTCTTGGTTGCCTTGCTGCTGCCCTTGCTGCTGATTCTGCTGATCGTCCTGACCCGGCTGATCCTGCGGGGCCTTCTGATTCTGCTGTGCCTGCTGATCCTGGTCTTCCTCGTTCTCGCCCTGCCGATCGGCCGACTGCTCCGGTTCCTGCTGCTGCTGCCGGAGCTGCTCGAGCGTCACCTCCAGGTTGTACTTGGCGTCGGCGTCGGCGGGGTTCCGCCGAAGCGCCTCCTTGTAGGCCTGTAGCGCCGGCTCGAGCTGCTGCTGCTTGTAGAGGGTGTTGCCGAGGTTGTACCAGGCCTGGGCCTCCACCGCCGCGTCGCCGCTCTCGGCCGCCTGCCGGTACGTTTCGGTCGCCCGCTGGAACTCCTCGGTCCGATACAACGCATTGCCGTCATCGAACAGCACGATCGGTGAGTCTGGCGCCTGACGTAGCGCCTCCAGATACTGCTCGTGCGCCTCCTCGTATCGACCCTCGTCATAGAGCCGGTTCCCCGCGGCGACCGCACCACGGCCCGGCTGCGCCGCAGCAACCGAAGACAACGTGATGCAGACGAGGGCGGCTGCACCGATGCGGATCGCGGGATTCGGAATCACCTAAACCTCCCGGCCCAGGTGGTCCGGACGTGTCGGCGGTCCGAGACCAGCACCTCAGCGACCAGCAGCGCCAGTGCGAACCCCACGAAGATCTGGTACTGCTCGTTGAACAACGTCAATTGCTCCGTCTGGAACTCCTGACCCTCGCCGGCGGTGAGCTCACCGGCCAGCGACGCCAGCTCGGCGCCGGCCGGCGAGGCGCGGTAATAGGCGCCGCCGGTGCGCGCGGCGATCGTCTGCAGGGTCACCTCGTCGAGCCGCGTGGTCACGACGTTGCCGTCGGCATCCCGCGTGAACCCTTGTGGTCGGCCGGCGGCATCCATTTCCGGAATCGGCACTCCCTCAGCGGAGCCGATCCCGATAGTGTAGATCCTCACCCCGGCCTCACGCGCCAGCTCGACGGCGCGGTCAACCGCCCCTTCGTGGTCCTCGCCGTCGGTGATCACGACCAGCACCCGGTGACGCCGGTCGGTCTCGGCGAAGGCGTCCAGCGCCACCTCGACCGCCTGCCCGAGGTTGGTCCCCTGCACCGACATCATGTCCGGGTCCATCGCGTTCAAGAACAGATTCGCGGCGCCGTAGTCCAGTGTGAGCGGGCACTGCACGAACGCCTCGCCGGCGAAGGCAACGAGCCCGACACGGTCGCCCTCCAGCCGGTCGATCACGTCGGCGATCGCAAATTTCGCCTTCGCCAGGCGAGTCGGCGAAATGTCCTGCGCTCTCATCGACGCCGACAGGTCCAGCGCGATGACGATGTCCCGACCTTCACGGCTGACCGTCTCGACACGGCTGCCGAACTGCGGCCTCGCCAGCGCCGTCACCAGCAGCGCGACGGCAACGACGAGCAGGACGGTCTTCGCTGCCTGGCCACGTCGGCTGACCGTCGCCGTCAGCCGGTCGAGCAACTGCTGATCGCCGAAACGAGCCAGGTCACGCCGCTTCTGAACAGCAGCCCACCAGTACAGCGCGATCAGCGCCGGCACCAGCAGATACGCGAACACCAGGTCGCTCTCACCGAATCGAAACATGGGCTCGTCCCGAGACGGGTCCGGGGACCCGCCTTCT
Organism: Vicinamibacteria bacterium; assembly: GCA_963578725.1. Taxonomy (GTDB): domain Bacteria; phylum Acidobacteriota; class Vicinamibacteria; order Vicinamibacterales; family UBA8438; genus NP936. The sequence continues at coordinate 4,291 of CAUZDS010000027.1, read as the reverse complement.
GCCTTCCGACTTCGCCAAGGAGACGGTGGACAAGCCTGCCTGCTGCTTGCCGCCCGCGTGTGAGGTCACGGGATCCTTCTCAGCACGGTCCGGCCCAAACCGGCCTCCAGTAGCAGCACTCCCAAGCCGAACAGCAGCGGCAAAGGGAACAACTCGCCGTAACGCGTGAACTGCTCCGCCTCGATCTCGGTCGTCTCGAGGGTGTCGATCTCCTCGTAGATCCGCTCCAGGCTTTCACGGTCGGTTGCCCGGAAATATCGGCCGCCGGTCACCGCCGCCGTCTCCTGCAGCGTCGCCTCGTCAATGTCGACACGCATCTGGGCGTAACGCCGTCCGAAGATCGGGTCGTCGACCGGCACACGCGCTGTGCCCTGGGTGCCGGCGCCGATCGCGTAGATCCGCACGCCCACGGCCTGCGCCATCTGGGCCGCGGTCACCGGGTCGATCTCGCCCCGGTTATTGCGACCGTCGGTCAGCAGCACGATCACCTTCGACTCGGCGTCTGAGCGCTGGAGCCGCTTGACGGCGGTGGCCAGCCCCATACCGATCGCAGTGCCATCTTCGATCGCCCCCACCTCGAGCTCTCCGAGCAGGGTGGTCAAGACACCATAGTCGAGCGTCAGCGGTGCCTGGGTGAAGGCGTCACCGGCAAATACGACCAGCCCGATCCGGTCGTTGCGTCGGCCCCGCACGAACTCGGCCGCCACCTGCTTCGCCGCCTCGATCCGGTTCGGCTCGAGATCCTCGGCGAGCATAGAGCTCGAGAGATCAAGAGCCAGCACGATGTCGATCCCCGCAGTGGTGACGTCCTCCGCTGTCACGCCGGTCTGGGGGCGCGCGAACGCCACGATCAGGACGGTAAGCGCCACGGCACGCAACACGAAGAGCGTGTGCCGGTAACGCCCGCTGCGCCGGCGGTCGGCCCGCCTGATCGAGGCGAGCGACGAGTATCGCAACGATCCGGCCTGTCGCCGTCCGCGAACGGTATACCAGTAGGCAAGCAGCGGCACGACCGCCAGCAGCAGGAGATAGGCCGGGTCGGCGAATCGGTAGATCATGTAACGTGAGTGTCCCGAATCAGCGGTACGTCACAGATTGCAGGCGGGCCATCCCGCCTGGCGTCGTTGCTCCTCAGTCACACTGCCAATGTGCTCCTTCACGGCGCCTTGCCGCGCGGGCGCCGCGCCGGGAATCAGGCAACGGACTGCTGGCCCGAAACACTAGCTTCCGCCGGCGCCTCGACCAGGATCGGGTCGGCCGGTCGCGTGACATCCACCAGCCGTCGGCCCAGCGGCACCAGGTCACGACACCCGGGGACGTCCGGGCGGAATTTCGCGAACTTGACGAGGTCGCTGCGCTCGAGCAGTTGGCGGAAGTCGGCGACCGCACCGCTCGCCACACCTGCCCAGCGCAATCCATCGAGCACCTCGCCTGTCGTCATCTCCATCGCCTCGACCCCAAACCGGCCCTCGACATAGACCCGCATGATGTCCGACACCCGAATGTGGTAGGTCTTCACCTCGCCGAGCTCCAGCAAACCGGACGCTTCCAGCGCGTTCAGTGACTCGTAGGCGACGGTGTGCGCCAGCCGAGGCGGAACGACCGGTGCAGAGACGTCGGACCGCGCCCGGCGCCGGGAACGCTGGAGGATCCAGTACGCCGCCGCCGCCAGCCCGGCCAGCCCAGCCAGCCACGGCAGTAGGGTCATCACGCTGAACGGGATCGCGAGCGGCCCCCTGATGTCCCTGATGTCGCCGCCCGCGTCGCGCCCGACGCTTTCCACAGTCACTACCAGCACATCGGTCGATAGCATGACGGCGTCGCCAGCGGTGCCGGTCACCTCGATCTCGAAGGCCGGTAGCGTCAGCTCGCCGAGCTGAAACGCCGTAACTGTCAGTTCGGCGCTCGACCGCACGCGGTCGCCGTCGGACACCGGCTCGAGGAGCCGCATGTCGCGCAGCTCGAAAGGGCCGAGCGTGATCAGGTCGGGCCAGGCCACCAGGGCCTCCGCCGCGTGGTTGACCGTCACCAGGAGCCGGACCGGGTCGCCGACGTTGATTACCGGCGGTTCGAACGTGGTCTGGACATCCGGCGGCTCTAGCTGGGCGGCCATGTGTACCACACCAGATGCGACAAGCAATCCCGCCACGACCAGCCGTCTGTATACCATCGCCTCACCGGAATCGCTTCGCCCGCTGCCGGAAGAACCGCATGAGCCGGTCGGCATACGGCCGGTCGGTGCTGACTTCGATGAGATCGACACCGGTTCTCTGGAACTCCCGTTCCCGCGCCGCACGGGTTTCCGCGACGTCGCGGTCGAAGGCCCCACGGAACGCCGGGTCGGACACATTCACGGTCACGTGCTCACCCGTCTCGGCATCCTCCAGCTCGATGTAACCGATCGTCGGCAGCTCGCGTTCCCGCGGGTCACACACCTGAACGGCGATCGTGTCGTGCCGCCGACCGGCCACAGCCAGCGCCTTCCCATAGCCGGTCGCCAGAAAGTCGGACACCACGAACACGACCGCGCGCCGCCGGACGACCCTCGCCAAATACTCGAGCGCGCCGCCGACGTCGGTCCCACGACCCTGAGGCTGGAAGTAGAGCAACTCGCGGAGCACCCGCAGCACATGGCGGCGCCCCTTGCGCGGCGGCACGAATTTCTCGATCCGGTCGCTGAAGATGATCAGCCCGACCTTGTCGTTGTTCGTGATCGCCGAAAACGCCAGCACTGCGCAGATCTCGACCGCCACCTCCCCCTTCATCCGCGACCGCGAACCGAACTCCCCGGAGGCGCTGACGTCGACCACCAGTATGACCGTCAGCTCGCGCTCCTCGTCGAACACCTTGACGAACGGCGCGCCGCTCCGAGCAGTGACATTCCAGTCTATGCTGCGAATGTCGTCCCCGTAGTGATACTCGCGCACCTCGGCGAAGTTCATCCCCCGGCCCTTGAAGACAGAGTGATACTCGCCCGAGAACACGTCGTGGACAAGTCCACGGGTCGCGATCTCGACCCGCCGCACCTGCTTAAGGATCTCCCGTGGGATCATTCACTTACGTGGGGCCGCCCCACACCACGGCTCGGGTGCGCACGTGCGCGCCGCGACGGTCACCCTGTCCCCTGCTTCTAGCTCTCGGAAGCACACGCTCATGGCACCTCGATGCTGTTGAGAACCCGGTTCACGACATCGTCAGCCGTCCGCTCTTCCGCCTCGGCCTCGTAGGTCAGTAGCACGCGGTGACGCAGGACTTCGAGCCCAATCGACCGGACGTCCTCCGGGGTCACATAGCCGCGTCGGCGGAGGAAAGCGTGGGCTCGCGCCGCTTTCGCGAGGCTGATCGTCGCGCGTGGCGAGGCACCGAACGCGATGAGATCCGCGAGGTCGCCCAAGTCGTAGTCCTTCGGCAGCCGGGTCGCGAACACCAGGTCGATGATGTACTTCTCTACCTGCGGGTCCATGTAGATCAGCTCGACCGCCTTACGGGCCCGCAGGATCTCGTCCGGCTCGACGACGGCGCTGACTTGCGGCTCCGGGCCAGCCGCCATCCGCCGCATGATCTCCAGCTCTTCGACCTTGTCCGGGTAGGTCACGACCAGCTTCAGCATGAACCGGTCGACCTGTGCCTCCGGCAGCGGGTACGTTCCCTCGTGCTCGATCGGGTTCTGTGTCGCGAGCACCAGGAACGGCACGTCGAGAGGATAGGTAGTATCCCCGATCGTGACGGTCCGCTCCTGCATCGCCTCGAGCAGCGCTGACTGCACCTTGGCCGGTGACCGATTTATCTCGTCTGCCAGGATGATGTTGGCGAAGATTGGACCCTTGCGGGTCTTGAACTCGGAGTGCTGCGGGTCGTAGACAAGGGTGCCGATCAGGTCGGCCGGCAGCAGGTCCGGGGTGAACTGGATCCGGCGAAAAGTCGTGCTGACCGCGCCGGCTAGCGCCCGTACGGTCATCGTCTTCGCCAGGCCAGGCACCCCCTCCATCAGCACGTGGCCGTCGGCGAGCAGCCCAACGAGGAGCCGCTCGATCATGTAGCGCTGGCCGACGACGACCCGGCCCACCTCGTCGAGCAGGCGGCTGAGAAAGGCGCTTTCGGCGTGGATCTTCTCTTGAATCGCTTCGATGTCACGATGCATCGCGTCTGTGCGTTCCTTTCGGGGCGGCGACGCCCAATCCAACCTCGTATTTTATCGGAACGCGTCTGCCCGCCCAAAAGCGTCAGACGCCGATCTCGGTGAAAAGGTCTGCCGGTGGTAGAGTTTTGTCGTCCGCCCAAGCCAGCTGCA
>CAUZDS010000026.1:0-43593 GCA_963578725.1 Vicinamibacteria bacterium | reverse complement strand
GCGTTTTTTTAATCTTAGGTGGGGCTCCGCCCCACACCCCGGCTCGTTGCTGACGGGGGCCCAACGCCACGCGCTGTAGGCGTTCTGCTGGGGCTGTGTCCCACACCCTGGGGCGGCCGCCTTCTCTGGGCGCCGCCAGGACCCTCACCTGGAACGACTCGCCGGAGCCCAGCCCACCCTCGAGCCGGACGAGTTTCACGCGGATCTGCTGGATCGGGCCTGACCGGGCATTGAGGATCAGCCACAGCACGTTCCCGTCCATTTCGAACTCGTCGCGTCGCACGTTACCCGCCATGAAGCTCGGGTTCAGCGAGACCCGCGGTCGCAGTGTCAACGTCGAGCCGTTCACCTCATAGGTGCCGGCGTAGCCGACGAAGGGGTCGTACTCGGCGATCTTCTCCGTGTCGGTCAACTCCGATTTCGACCGCCGGCCACGCAAGGGTCTGGGCTCCGATCCGTCGATATACATCACGCTGAAGAACTCGTGCGTGAAGATGTAGAGACTCGACTGCAGGTCCGTCTGCACAGTGGTGCCATCCTCGGTGACGACGTGCACCTCGACCCTGGTCCAGACCCCTTCGAGTTGGCGGACCTGCGCCAGCGTGGGCGCCGCGGCGGTGAGGATGGCCACGAGGCCGAGCGCGATCCGGGCGAGCTTGGTCATTGTGTCTGCTCCTGTAGCGGAGCCGGCTGATCGGTCATTGCGACGATCGGCAGGGAAGAAGGGATGATGGTCGGGGCGCCCGGGTTCGAACCGGGGGCCTCCTGCTCCCAAAGCAGGCGCGCTACCAGGCTGCGCCACGCCCCGACGGAAGAGCCGGCCGTATCCAGCCCAACCTGATTCTGTCGTACTTTGGTGGGCTGACAACCATTTTAGAACCGATGGTCCATCGTCTGGGTGCCGCCGACCCGTTGGGCGCCGATCCGCTGGCACGGTATAATCGAGGCCCGGCTCGCGGTGTCCACCCGCGGCGCGTCCGATCTCCTAGGTAGGCATGAGCACCGACCGCGACCAGAGCGGGCCGACTAGCGCTGGACCCGACATCCACCCGCGGGTACGGGCGCGGCTGATGCCGGCCGGTTCCTGGCTCTCGTATATTGTCCTGTTCGGCTCGCTCCACATCTCGTTCGGCACGCATGCCGGCGTACTGGCGGTCGTGCCGGTCATCCTGACGGTATGGCGCGGGACGCTGCCTGGGGTGATCGGCGGTCTGGCCGCGGTACCGACCACCGGCCTGCTGGTCGTCCGGCAGACTGGCGCGTCGCTGCTCTCTGGGTTCACCACACCCACTCTCATTGGTGCCGCCATCGATCCCGATGGTCGAATCATCGTAGATCGTTCGGTTGGCCCAGCCGGGCTGGCCTGGCCCCCGAGCGCCGGCGCGCCTGTGCTCCCGGCCCAGACGATGGAGACCCAACGCGCACGGGACCTAATCGCCATCGAGGACACGGAGACTGGCATCATAAGCGGCGCGCTAACGGGATTCGTCTCTGGCAACGTCCGCGCGGTGCTCGGGACGCCGGTGCGTCACTCCGAGATGCTGGTCGGGCTTCTGTCGTTCGTCTCGTCGATCCCGCGTCATTGGTCGGAGCACGAGCGGGTGATACTTCGGGGCGCGGCGGACTTTCTGGTCGTCGTGCTTCGCGATGCCGACGCGAGACGCCGGCTCGAGGACAGCGAGCCTGGGCGCGGAACGACATTCCGGTTACATCTGCCGGTGCACGAGGAGCCGGTCGGTGGGTCAGACGCGGTCGTCGGTCGCGTCACCGCCTCATGAGTCGCACGGGCGTGGGCGGGCGTCGCCGGCCGGTGATCGGCGTCATGGGATCGGGCGTGGCGCGGTACGACCGCCTGGCCGTGGCGGTCGGGATCTGGATTGCCCAACAAGGTTTCCACCTGCTGACCGGCGGTGGCGAGGGCGTCATGGCGGCGGTCGGAGAGGCGTTCGCGTCTGTGCCGGACCGCCCCGGCCTGGTGTTGGGGGTGCTGCCGTGCGCCGAGGGCGACCCCCGGTGCGGCCCGCCGGCCGGCTACCCGAATCGCTGGGTCGAGCTGGCGATTCGGACCCACCTACCGCTGAGCGGTGCTCGTGGCACGACGCCGCTTTCGCGCAATCACATCAACATGCTGACCGCCGATGTCGTGATCGCGCTGCCGGGCGGTCTCGGCACCTCAAGCGAACTGCAACTCGCCGTGCGGTATGGCCGGCCCTGCGTGGCGTTCGTGGTTGATCGTGCTCAGATTCCAGGTTTGCCAGACGCGGTCCCGTGCATGTCCAGGTTGCAGGACGTGGCCAGCTTCGTTCTCGAGCACGTCGAGTAGTGCGCGAGTGTCATCGGTGTGCCGTCCCGGCCTGGGGCTGGTCACTGTTCCAGCCGGCGCCTGACCGACGCCAGACGGACGCACGCCACGAAGATCTGCATCGCCTGATCCAGCTCGGCGCGCTCGGGAAACGTTGGTGCCAGCCGGATGTTGGCGTCGTCCGGGTCCAGTCGATAGGGGAAGGTAGCACCCGCCGGGGTGAGCTTCACGCCGGCGTCGCCGGCGAGACTGATGATTTCTGTGGCCAGACCGGCCAGTGCGTCGAATGTGAGGAAATAGCCGCCCCTGGGAGAGGTCCACGAGCCCATCCCGGCCTCGCCGAGCGCCCCGGATAGGTGCTGCAGCACCAGCGCGAACTTCGGCCGCACGATCGCGGCGTGCTTCCGCATGTGGGCCCGGATACCCTCCATGTCCCGCAGGAACCGGACGTGACGCAGCTGGTTGACCTTGTCCGGTCCGATAGTAAACACCTGCATCCGCTTGCGGAACTGACCGAGGTTGCCGTCTGAGCCGGCGATGAACGCGATCCCGGCACCTGCCCGGGTGATCTTCGAGGTTGAACCAAACAGCACGAGGTTGTCCTCTGCGCCGTGCCGCCGGCAGGCATCCATGATGTTGGACAGCTGGGGTGGGTCGTCGTCGAAGTCGTGGACGGCATACGCGTTGTCGCACATGATCCGGAAGTGCGGGCTCGCCAGCGTGCCAAGCCGGCCCAGCCGGTCGACGGTGGTGTCCGAGTAGACCTGTCCGCCCGGGTTCGAATACTTCGGCACGCACCAGATACCTTTCACCGCAGGATCATCCTGGACGCATGTCTCCACATGGTCCATGTCTGGCCCGTCGTCGTTCATCGGTACGCTGATCATCTCGATCCCCATGTCTTCGAGGATCGTAAAGTGCCGGTCGTAGCCAGGCACCGGGCACAGGAACCGAACGGGCCCGGTGTCGCGCCAGGCGGTGCCCGGTCCCGCCGGGCCGTAGAGCCAGGCGTTCAGGAGGTAGAGGTACATCAGCGTTAAACTGCTGTTGCCGCCGGCGATGACCTCCTCCGCACGTACGCCGAGCAGTGCGGCGCCTAGTGCCCGCGCCGCCGGAAGTCCGTCGATCCCACCGTAGTTCCTGGTGTCGGTACCGTCGGCAGTCACGAGCCCGCCCTTGATGGTGTCGAGGGCGTCCGAGAGCGCGAGTTGCGCGGGGTTCGGCTTGCCACGGGTGAGGTCGAGCGTGAGACCGGCGTCGCGAAAGCGCCGATAGGTCCCGTCTAGCTCGCGCTCCCATGCGAGTAACTGATCATGGTCGAGCTGGTCCAGTCTCACCTGCTGGCGCCCCCCTGCAAGTCGATCTCCACGTACATCCGCCCGATATCCACGCTCGGGAAGGCGCCGGAGACTGCCGCGCGGATGGTGGCTAGCGGCCACTCGGCCAGCTCCGCCTTGTCCATGACCACCTGCAGCCACCTACTCATCGCGGTAGTGTATCAGCAGTGCGATCCGAGCCTACTTCCTCGAGATCGTCCTTCCTCAGCGCCGCTCGAATATCTCCGTCGTGGCCCGAACGGAGCGTGAACGTGCACGCCACGAACGATCTCGGGAGGATCATCCGCTGGATCGTGCAGATGGCTTCGGGAGGGTCGTGCTCCCGATTCCCGCACGGTTACCGCAGACGTTCCTGGACGGTAACAGCGGAACGACCACCTCGCTGTGAACGCCAGTTCGATCGGTCGCCAGACGGCCGGCGACCCTTGATTCCAGAGGTCAGCTCTGGGTCGCGGCCCAAGAGGAAGTAGGATCCGGCGGATGGGGGTTATGACTTGGTCCGTCTGGGCTCGACGTCGGTCAACTGGCCGCCCAGCCTGGAACCGACGCCGCTAGACCACCGACTATGACCAAGCGCTTCGACAACGCTGCGGTCGACCCGCACGAGTTGAAAGAGCGCTTCGTGCGCGCGTCTGGACCGGGCGGGCAGAACGTCAACAAAGTCGCGACGGCCGTCGAGCTTCGGTTCGACGTGAAGAATTCCTCTCTCGCACCAGACATCAAGGCACGCTTGATCGCCCACGCGGGTCATCGAGTCTCGTCGGATGGCATCCTGCTGATCGACAGCCGTGAGCACCGGACCCAGAGACAGAACCGGGTTGCGGCTCGAGCGCGCTTCGCCGAACTGCTGGCGCGTGCGTCGCGGCGGCCAAGCGTGCGGCGACCGACGAAGCCTCGGCCTGCGGTCCGGGAGAAACAGCTCGATGTGAAGCGGCGACGGAGCCAGGTAAAGGAGCTCCGCGAGCGCCCACGTGACGCCGAGGAGTAGAGCGGCTTCTGCCGATTCACAGCCATTCCGGCGGTGGCATAATCGTCTCCGCTGGGGTGTTCCCCTGGGTCGGGGCGGCCGGTGCCCTCCAGCCGACTGACAGCACGAACGGTCATGTCCTGGTCGCACAGGATCTGGCATGACAAACGAACACCGGTCAGACCCTTGGCGGCGCGCAGCGCTCACAGGGCGTCAAGGCCGAGGCCGATGGCCCTGGTCAGCAGGCGAAGGTCGTCGCGGTCGATCACGAAAGGTGGCATCAGGTAGATCAGGTCGTTGAATGGCCGGATCCACACGTCCGCCTCGACGAAGATCTGCTGTAACGCCGCGACGGGCACGGGGTCGCGGGTTTGCACGACGCCGATGGCGCCCAGCGTGCGCACGTCGGCGACGGCCCGGTGACTGGCATACTGGCTGAGCTCCTCCCGTAGCTGCGATTCGATGGCCGCCACCTGGGCCTTCCAGGCACCGGCGAGCAGGAGCTCAATACTCTGCCGCGCAACGGCGCAGGCCAGGGGATTGGCCATGAAGGTTGGCCCGTGCATCAGCACACCGCCATCGGCGGAGATCCCCTCGGCGATCCGCGTGCTCGTCAGCGTCGCCGCCTGGCCTAGGTACCCACCGGTCATGGCTTTGCCCAGGCACATGATGTCCGGCTCTACCCCCGCGTGCTCGCATGCGAACATGCGTCCGGTGCGGCCGAATCCGGTGGCTATCTCGTCGAGAATCAGCAGCACGTCGTACCGGCGACAGAGCGCCTGCACGTGACTGAGATACTCCGCCGCATAGAACCACATCCCGCCGGCGCCCTGCACGATCGGTTCCAGGATGACCGCGGCGATCTGTCCGTGGTACGCCGCGAACGTGCTCTCGATCTGCTCGACGTCGGCGGGGTGCAGCGGTGTGCCGGGGCGGGTACGGGGTCGATCGACGAAGAGGTGCTCTGGCAGCACGGACCTGAAGCGCTCGTGCATGCCGTTGACCGGGTCGCAGACACTCATCGCGCCGAAGGTGTCACCGTGGTATCCGCCCCGGATCGTCAAGAGTCGGTGTTTCTCAGGGCGTGCTTGAGCGTCCCAGAACTGCATGGCCATTTTGATCGCCACCTCCACCGATACCGACCCCGAGTCGCAGAAGAACACGTGCTGGAGAGGTTCCGGGGTGACGTCGATCAGCATGCGGGCGAGCTCGATGGCAGGTGCGTGGGTGAGGCCGCCGAACATCACGTGCGCTGTCTTCTTGAGCTGGTTCTCGATGGCGATGTTGAGCCGTGGGTGATTGTAGCCGTGGATCACGGACCACCAGGACGCCATGCCGTCGACGAGCTCACGCCCATCGGCCAGCCTGATCCGGGCACCCCTTGCGGACACCACGGGGTAGGCGGGCAGCGGGTCGACCATCGAGGTATACGGGTGCCAGATGTGGCGGCGGTCGAATTCCAGGTCGTCGTTCATATCGCTCGTGGGCTGGTGCGACTGAGAAGCGGATCGAGATCGAGAAACGGCTGGGCTGCCGAGGGCTCGACGGACCCCAGGTAGGGCACGACGCCTAGGCAGGGCGCCTGCAGCCGCGAGCGCAGCGTGTCGACGTTCTCGTCGAGGCAGGGCATTGCCCCGGTGACCGAATTGGCGATCCAGCCGGCGAGGTCGAGGCCAGCCTGGTCCACGGCGGTGGCAGTCAGCAGCGCATGATTGAGACACCCGAGCTTCATTCCGACCACGAGAATCACAGCGGCCCGGAGTGCGATGCAGACATCCGCCAGCGTTTCGGTGTCGTTGATCGGAACGCGCCAACCGCCGGCGCCCTCGACAAGCACCAGGTCGACATCCTGCCTCGTCACCGTGCGACAGTGTGTGGCTAGGTCCCTGGCGTGGAGTACCCGTCCGGCTTGCGCGGCAGCGATGTGCGGCGCGATGTGCGGCGCGAGTGCCACCGGATTGAGCGTCTCGTAGTCGAGCGTGGTGGCGCTCGCCGCGATGAGCGTCAGCGCGTCATCGCTGCGCAGCATGCCGGCGTCTAGCCGACACCCCGCGGCGATCGGTTTCATGCCGATGCAGCGGAGCCCGCGTGCTCTAGCCAGACGGAGTAACGCGCTGGAGATAAACGTCTTCCCGACACCGGTATCGGTTCCCGTGACGAAAAACGACCGGCGCGGCATTAGGCCTCCGGTTCCAGGCCACGGTCGACCGCCGCCAGGGCTTCGAGCAGTTGGTCGACGTCCGACGTCTTGTGCGCTGCAGTCAGCGTGACCCGCAGCCGCGAGGTGCCTTCGGGCACGGTCGGCGGGCGAATCGCCGTGATCAGGAATCCCCGCTCCTCGAGCGCGCTGCTCAGGGCCAGCGCACGTGCCGCGTCACCGACCACCAGGGGCTGAATCGGCGAAACTGAGGGCATGACGGAGAACCCCAGCGTGGATGCCTCGGTCCGGAACCGGTCGACGAGATGTGCCAGGTGCTCGCGTCGCCAGGTCTCGTCTCGCAGGATCGAGAGGCTCACGAGCGTCGCCACCGCTAACGCCGACGGCATCGCCGTCGTGTAAATGTAGTTGCGCGAGCGCTGGATCAGCGTCTCGATCAGCCCCTCGTCGCCGGCCACAAACGCCCCCGCCGTGCCGAACGCTTTGCCCAGCGTGCCGACCAGCACGGGCACGTCGTCGGTGGAACGTTGTTGCGGATCGACCAGGCCCACGCCCTGGCGCCCGTGCACCCCCATGCCGTGAGCATCGTCGATCATCAGCCACGCCCGGTGTCGCTTCGCGACGGCGATCGCGTCGTCGAGTCGACACCGATCTCCGTCCATGCTGAAGGTGCCGTCACTGGCGATCAGCTTGCGCGCGCCAGCGTCGGCGACCGCCTCTAGCCCACGCTCGAGATGCGCGGCGTCCAGATGGTCGAACCAGGTGAACGTCGCCAGGCTGATCCAGCCGCCGTCGAGCAACGAGGCATGGTTCAGGCGATCCTCGAAGACGAAATCGCCCCGGCTGAGGAGTGCATTGATGACGCCAACGTTCGCGTGGTAGCCGCTGGAGTAGAGCAGGGCGCGGGGGCGACCCGTGAACTCGGCCAGGGCGATCTCCAGCGCTTCGTGCGCCGCCGTGTGACCGCATACCAGGTGGGAAGCGCCGGCGCCCGTGCCCCAGCGCTCGATGCCCGTCCGGAAGGCTTCGCCCACGCGTGGATCACTGGCCAGGCCCAGATAATCGTTACTGCAGAAGTTCAGGAGCCGCCGGCCATCGACCACGACCCTGGCACCCTGTGGGCTTTCCAGGGTTCGACGCCGTCGGTACCGGTCGCGGGCGCGAAGGCCCTCGAGATCGCGATAGATGTTGTCGAACCCCTGTTCGTGCATGGGTGCCGCCGCGCGCGTGGAATCGGACGGCACAGCATAGCGCAGAGCGCGCCGCCGCCGATAGACGCCGTGCAGGCGTGCGGTGCCGCGAGACGGGCGCCGTGGCATAATCGCCGGCCAGAGGAGAGCGTGCTCATGACCGATACTGTTGACACGGGCGACGCACCACCAGCCGGACCAAGGCACGATTGGACTCTTACCGAGGTGGAGGCGCTGTTCGACCTTCCGTTCCCCGATCTGGTCTTCCGGGCGCAGACGGAGCTACGACGGTACTTCGACCCGCACGACGTCCAGCTGTCGACGCTGCTGAGCATCAAGACGGGCGGCTGCCCGGAGGACTGCCAGTATTGTCCGCAGAGCGTTCATCATAGTGTCGGGCTCGACCCCAAGGCTCTTGATTCGGTCACGCGCGTGGTGGCGGCTGCGCGCCAGGCCAGGACGGTGGGTGCCACCCGTTTCTGCATGGGGGCGGCGTGGCGCTCACCCACCGATCGCGATCTCGGCCGGGTGGTGGAGATGGTCGAAGCGGTGCGCGATCTCGGCATGGAAACGTGCGCCACGCTTGGCATGCTCACCGAGCGCCAGGCGCACCGGCTCGCCGATGCTGGGCTCGACTACTACAATCACAATCTCGACACCTCGCCTGAGTATTACGAGACCATCATCACCACACGCGTGTATCAAGATCGGCTCGATACCCTCGCGCATGTGCGCGATGCTGGCATGAAGGTCTGCTGTGGCGGCATCGTGGGCATGGGCGAGTCGCGCCGCGATCGCGCCGGGTTGCTGGTGGAGCTCGCCGATCTCCCGCGGCACCCGGAGTCGGTGCCCATCAACATGCTGGTGCAGGTCGAAGGTACACCGCTCTACGGGGCCGACGCGCTCGATCCACTCGAGTTCGTTCGTACCATCGCAGTGGCTCGGATTCTGATGCCCGCTTCGCGGGTGCGGCTGTCGGCCGGACGCACCGGCATGTCGGAGGAGATCCAGGCGCTGTGCTTTCTCGCCGGTGCGAACTCGATCTTCTGCGGGGAGACGCTCCTGACGACGCCCAATCCGTCCCAGGATGCCGATATGCGGCTGCTCGAACGACTCGGACTCACGACGACGGGCAGCTCGAAAGCGGCCGCGGCCACCGCCGGGCCCTAGCCGAGGACCGTGCGGATCGAGTCGCTCAAGATCTCGACGGATCGGGTCAGCTGGTCGTCGGTGATGACGGCAGCGGGCGCGAGTAGGTAGGTGTCGGCCTTGACCCGGCTGAACAGGCCGCGGTGGGTCGCTTCCTGCTGAATCCGCGGCCCTACCATGTCGCCGACGGGAAAGCTCGTCTTGGTAGCGCGATCGGCGACGAGCTCAACGGCACACATTAGACCCTTGCCGCGGATGTCACCGACATGGGGGTGATCGACGAGCGCGGCGCGCAGCGCGACGATCAGACGGCCCCCCTTGTCCGCGCACTGGCCGACCAGGTCCTCTTCCGAGATGATACGCAGGTTCCGCATGGCGACGGCGCAGCCGACGGGGTGGGCGGAGTAGGTGTAGGCATGCATCCACACGCGACCGTCGTCGTCGAGCGTGGAGGCGATGGTGTCGTTGATGCCGATACCGCCAAAGGGCACGTACCCGGACGTGATCGCCTTGGCGAACTGGACGATGTCTGGCTCGACGCCCCAGTGGTCGAGGGCGAACAGGGTGCCCGTGCGGCCGAACGCTGTGATCACCTCATCGGCCACCAGCAGCACGTCGTACCGGTCGCAGATCTCCCGGATACGAGGGAAATAGTCGTCCGGTGGGACGATAACGCCGCCGGCGCCCTGCACCGGTTCGGCCAGGAACATCGCGACGGTGTCGCTGCCTTCACGCAGGATCGCCGCTTCCAGCTCGTCGGCCGCGGCGATGCCCGGACTCACGCCCGCCGGGGCCTCATAGCGATACGGGTAGGGTGAAGGGATGTGGAGAAATCCTGGCACTCGTGGCTCGAACAGCGGCCAGTAGACGCTCAACCCGGTGGCGCTCATGGCCGCCAGAGTCACGCCATGGTAGCCCTCGATCCGTGAGATGACTTTGGTCTTGCTCGGTTTGTCACGCAGCTTCCAGTAGGCGCGCGACATCTTCACGCTGCTCTCGGTCGCTTCGCCGCCGCCGCTCGTGAAGAAGAAACGGTTGATCGACGGGTAGGTAAGCGCCGCCAGATGCTCCGCTAACTCGATCGCCGGTTCGTTCGAGCTGCCGGTGTAGCTGGATGCATAGGCCAGCGTCTCGCACTGCGCGCGTGCCGCCTCTGCCAGCTCGCGTCGTCCATGACCGGCCAGCACGTTCCACAATCCGGCCAGCCCGTCGATGTACTCGCGTCCATCGGCGTCGGTCAGCATGGCCCCTTGACCCTTGACCCAGACCCGGGCTGCCTGCTGCGCCCGGGTGTCGTGCAGCGGGTGAATCAGATGCGCGGTGTCGCGCGCGATGAGTTCGGCGTTGGTCATCCCGGTGTCCTGTCTCAGAGGTGTGGTGCAACGGGGAGCATGTTTCCCGAAATCCCCGCCGCCCGCCCGGAGTCAGTCGTGTTGTAGGCAAGACCCGCATGGCGGATCCTGTCACCCGGCGGCCTGCCTTGTCGTGGCGCGCCGTTGCCCGGGCCGTAGCCATACGGGCCGCCGGGCCGATGCGAGTCCTCGATATTATCATCAGGCGACAGATTCCAGCGGCGTGCGCCGGCGGTCCCGACACACGGCGTCAGCGTTGGCGCGACCGGTGGCCGTGAGGGCAGATCTGGTCCCTGGACTGTGGACGACGCCCATTTATGTTTATAATGGAAGGCTGGGTGCGCGGCAATTTCCCTGGGCTTTAAACAGGCCCCAGTTAACTTCGAGGAAGATATGTTGGAACCAGAAGTCGTCGTCGGTGTTGGAGGCGCGGCCGGCGACGGCACCGCGTCAGCGGGCAATACCCTGGTGCTGTCGATGGCCAGACAGGGCATCGCCGGCTACAGCTACAACAGCTATCAGTCGGTGATTCGCGGCGGGCACTCCTGGCTGCGGCTACGTTTCTCAGCCAAGAAGCCGCTCAACCAAGGAGACCAGGTCGACGTGCTCATCGCGCTCAATCAGGACACGCTCGATCGGCACCTGCAGGAGCTGCAGCCGGGCGGTGTCTGTTTCTACAACGGCGCCAAGTTCCAGCCCAGCTACGACCCGCCGGCCGGGGTTCAGCTATGCGGGCTGCCGGTGCCCGACCTTGCGCCTGACTCGGTTAAGCTGCCCGTTATGCAGAACACCGTGGCCGTCGGCGCGGCGGTGCAGATTATGGGGCTGGGGTTCGAGACGCTCGCATCGGTGTTCGAGACGACCTTCGCCAAGAAGCCGGCGGTCGTCCAGAAGAATGTCGAGGCGGCCCGAAACGGCTATGACTACGCGGCCAAGAACTTCCAGCCGCTCGAGACCCCACTCCACCCGACCGACCAGAAGTGGGCGCAGAGCTCAGGCAACGACCTCCTTGCGATGGGCGCCGCACTGGCTGGGTGCAAGTTCTACGTCGCCTACCCGATGAGCCCCGCCACGCACATCTTGGAATGGTTCGCGAGCCACGCGAAGCGGCTCGGCATCTGCGTGCGGCAGGTCGAGGACGAAATTTCGGTCGTCAACATGTGCATCGGGGCTAACCACATGGGGGCGCGCGGTATGTGCGCCACGTCGGGCGGGGGGTTCGCGCTGATGACCGAAGCGATCGGTATGGCGTCCATGTACGAGACTCCGGCGGTCATCATCAACGTCATGCGGGCGGGACCCTCGACCGGTGTGCCCACCAAGACCGAGCAGGCCGACCTGAACCAGGCGCTCGGCGCCAGCCAGGGTGACTTTGAGCGCGTCGTGCTCGCCCCGATCAGCATGGGAGACTGCTTCGTGACCCCAGCAGTGGCGTTCGACGTGGCGGACAAGTACCAGCTCCCGGTCCTGATCCTGGCGGACCTGCTGCTGTGCGAAGGGAGCGAGACGGTCGCCACTGAGGTCCTGGATGTCGAGTTTCCGATTGACCGCGGCGAGCTGATCACGACGGCCGACGGGTCCCGTCAGGAGCCGTATCTTCGATACAAGGACACGCCATCTGGTATTTCGCCACGGGCGATTCCAGGTTTGCCAGAGCATCTGTATACCTCCGGCACGGACGAGCACGATGAGGACGGCGTGCTGTTGAGCGATGTCTTCACCGACCCGATCCGGCGCAAGAAGATGGTCGACAAGCGGCACCGCAAAATGTCGACGATTCTCCATGACCTGCCGGCCCCAATCCTGGAGGGACCGGCCGATGCCGAGACGACTCTACTGGGGTGGGGTTCGACGTGGGGGGTTATCAAGGAGGCCGCCGAGCGGCTCACCGCCAGCGGTGTTTCGGTGAATCACCTCCAGGTCAAGACCCTCGTCCCGCTGCATGGCGACGAAATCGCCGCCGTCCTCGGCAAAAGCCGGCGGGTCATCATCATCGAGAACAACCACAGCGGTCAGTTCGCCAGGCATCTACGGGCGGAGACCGGCATTGTGGCGCACGGGCACATCCGGAAGTACGACGGCGAGCCGTTCGAGCCGAAGCACATCGTGTCCGCGGTCAACGACGTCATCGGCGGTCAAGAGATCGTCAACGTTCTGTCAACCGAGCCCGGTTGGCGAACCGACCATCCCACCGGGACCAGTGGCCCGTGGGACGGGTTGCAACAGGTCACAAGGCCTGGTGTGCCGACCAAGGCGTGAGGATTACAACGATGACAGCTCCAGCAACCGTCGTAGAGGCCAAGAATTTCAAATCTGAGGTGCACCCGGACTGGTGTCCGGGCTGTGGCGATTTCGGTGTGCTCACCGCTCTTTATCAAGCCTGTGCCCAGCTGCAGATACAGCCCCACGAGCTGATGGTGGTCTCCGGTATCGGGTGTTCTTCCAACCTACCCGGTTTCATCCGGTCCTATGGCGCCCACACCCTGCACGGGCGGCTCCTGCCGTTCGCGACTGGCTGCAAGCTGGCCAATCAGAGTATGACCGTCATCGGTACCGGTGGCGACGGCGACGGGTATGGCATCGGTCTCAACCACTTTATCCAGGCAATGCGACGGAACATCAACGTGACCTACATTGTCATGAACAACGAGATCTATGGGTTGACGACCGGGCAGGTCTCGCCGACGAGCGAGACCGGCATGAAGACCAAGACCAGCCCGTTCGGCAATCTCGAAGGGATGCTCAACCCGATGGCGCTGGCGCTAGCGGCCGGGTGCGGTTTTGTGGCTCGCGGGTTCAGCGGCCAGCCCAAGCATCTGGTGGAGCTGTACAAGGCTGGCATTCAGCACAAGGGGTTTGCGCTGATCGACGTCTTCAGTCCGTGCGTCACCTTCAACAAGCTCAACACCTATCAGTATTTCCGCGACCGGATCTACAAGCTTGAAGACGAAGAGCACGATACCAGCAGCTTCCATGCCGCTATGGACAGGGCGCTGGAGTGGGATCCGAAGATCCCGATCGGGCTCCTTTACCGCAACCCGGATCCGCAGCCGTCACTGGACACGCTCGACCCGGCGCTGACGACCGGGGAGCCGCTCGTGCACCAGAACTACATGATCGACGCCGAGACCCGCAAGGATTTGATTCGCGAGTTCATGTAGGGACGGGTGTCGTCGCGGACGAGACAGGAGCAATTGGAGGCCGGGTCAGGGGTTACCCCCCATGGCCCGGCCTTCTCGCGTACCAGGCGAACGACGCTCCGAGTCAGCTTGCCGACCTCGGCGTCGGAAGTTGAAGCGCGCCCGGCTTGACAAGCGCGCCCGGCTCGCGTGGATAATCGATGCCAACGCTCGATGTTTCCACCCGCGGGAGGGCAGGATCTTGAAATCACGCGCCGAGGCCCTGCGCGACTATGTGCTGCGCCGCCTCTTGTTGATGATCCCCACCTTCCTAGGGATCACCTTCTTTACCTTTCTGCTCTGCCAGTTCGTCCCGGGAGGTCAGATTGACCAGCTCCGTATGAGTCTGGCTGGCGCGGGGAGCGGGGGCGAAGTGCTCGGGGCTGGCGGGAATGCCCGCGTCCAGCTGGACATTCCGGAAGAGCAACTGGCCAGACTCCGCGAGTACTACGGCTTCGATCGGCCCTTCCTTGTCGCGTACGGGGCCTGGCTGCTTGACACGGTTCGCCTCGATCTCGGGGACTCTTTCCGGTACAACGACCCGGTCATTCGTGTCATCGCCGACCGCCTTCCGGTGTCGATCTATTACGGTCTCGTCACCGCCCTGTTCACCTACGGCATCTGTATTCCGCTGGGGATCCTCAAGGCGATCAAGCACCGAACCCGCGTGGACAACCTGACCTCAATTATCATCTTCATTGGCTATGCGGTCCCGGGATTCGCGTTGGGCGCGGTCCTGAGCAATCTCCTCGCTGTGCAATGGGAGCTGTTTCCGCTCGGGGGGTTTCAGTCGGCTGAGGCGGCGGGGCTGTCTGGGTTGGCAAGCCTTCTCGACGTTGCCTGGCATTCGGTCCTGCCGCTCGTCGCCTATCTGGCGGGATCATTCGCCGTGACGACCATGTTGATGAAGAACAGCCTGATCGAGAATATGAGCGCCGACTACGTCAAGACGGCACTGGCGAAGGGGCTGCACTGGCACCGCGCCGTCTTCGTGCACGCACTCAGGAATTCCCTGATCCCGATGGCGACGAGCATCGGCGGGCTCCTGGGCATCTTCCTGACGGGCAGCTTTTTAATTGAACGGGTCTTCAATATTCAGGGCGTCGGCCTCCTCGCCTTCGAAGCGATCCAGGCACGAGACTTTCCGGTTGTCCTCGGGTTT
Source organism: Vicinamibacteria bacterium (assembly GCA_963578725.1). Taxonomy (GTDB): domain Bacteria; phylum Acidobacteriota; class Vicinamibacteria; order Vicinamibacterales; family UBA8438; genus NP936. Next base: position 28,797 of record CAUZDS010000026.1, on the reverse strand, counting down.
CTGGTCATTTCCAGCGTCGTGCTGATGATGGGCAACCTGGTCTCCGACTTGGCTGTCGCCTTCGTGGATCCTCGGGTCAGGTTCGAGTAGCGGAATGCCGTGGTTTACGCTCGATCCGCTCACGCGGCGACGAATCGACAGATTCCGGCGCATCAAGCGGGGGTATTACTCGCTTCTCATTCTCGGGGCGGCCGTCGTCCTCTCCATCTTCGCGCCCTATCTGGCCGAAAGCCGCGCGCTCCTCGTTTGGTACGACGGACAGCTCTTCCTGCCGACCTTCGAGTACTTCTCCATGGACGCCTTCGGGCAGGATCCACCGGCGGCGTGGGGCATGGGAGACCTGGAGACCGAGTATTTTCGACTGCAACGTGAATGGCAGGGGCAGCGGTACCTCTATGACCGCGAGCGTGCGTCGACGGCCGACGATCCGGCGGCGCTGGCGGCGCTGGACCGCAAGTATCCAGGCCGCCGGAACTACGTTGTCATGCCGCCGATTCCGTGGAACCCGTACGAAAATGACTTCTGGTACAACGAGATCCTGAACGAGATCCAGGCGACCCTCGACGACGGGAATGTCGATCGGGCGGAGCGACTCGCACGCCGGGATGGACTGGACGGGCTGGCGGATGCCATCTACATGGATGAGATCGATCGGATGCTAGCAGACCCCGAGGCGTCGCCGACGGGAGATCTCCAGGGCCTGGCGCGCAGCGACGCCATGGCGTCGCTCGAGGGACTGGGGGCTGTGCCGCCGACGCCGCCTGACCTGAGGCGCCGACACTACTTCGGGACCGATTCACAGGGTCGTGACGTCGCCGCGCGGCTGCTTTACGGCTTCCGCATTTCTATCTTCTTTGCACTGTTCCTGGTGTTCTTCGGCCAGCTGATCGGCACCGTTGTCGGGAGTCTCCAGGGCTATCTCGGGGGGCGCTTCGACCTGGTGAGCCAGCGTCTGCTTGAAATCCTACTGGCCATCCCGTTCCTGTACGTGGTCATCATCATGGCCGCGCTCTTCGCGCCCACCTTTTGGCTGCTGCTGAGCATCATGGCGCTCTTTCAGTGGATTACCATCACGTTCTACATGCGTACCGAGATGTACCGGGAGAAGACCCGCGAGTACTGCTTGGCGGCCAAATCGTACGGCGCGTCACACCTGCGAATCATCTTCCGGCACCTGCTGCCGAATTGTCTGACGCCGCTCGTGACGTTTACCCCGTTTGCCGTCGTCGCGGCGATCTTCGCGCTGACGGCGCTGGACTACCTTGGATACGGGCTGCCCGCGCCCACGCCGAGCTGGGGCGAGCTACTGGACCAGTCCCTGCAGGCAGAGAACCGGAACAAGCTCTGGCTGACGCTGGCGCCGTTCGGGGCGCTGACGACCACGCTCGTGCTGGTGGTGTTCATCGGCGAGTCGGTGCGTGAGGCGTTCGATCCGAAGCAGTACGCCCGGTATGAATGACATCGTGCGGAGGTTGACATGAGGCATATGGTGGTCGCGGCCGTAACCGTGGGCGCGGTGCTGCTGTCGGCGATCGTGAGCGACGGACAGACCGCCGGCACGGCGAACGCCGGGCAGCCCGCGGCTGACAGGGTGACGCTTCCCGTAGACGTCGTGTGGGACACGAATCTGGACGACCCCCCCATCGGATCGCCGGACGCCCTCCGCGGGAGCACTTTCAACTTCTACATGACGTCGTACCCGTTGACCTTCCGTCTAATGGGTCCCAATTCGAACGATGCCTTCGCCGGTTGGAATCGGCTGTTCACGATGCACTTCCCCCTCGTGGACAGACACCCGGTAACTGATCGGTTCATCCCGATCATGGCGACGCACTGGTCGGTGCAGGACGATCAGCGGACGATCTACTTCAAGCTGGAGCCTGACGCCAGATTCAGCGACGGGGAACCGATCACGGCGAAGGATTACGTCTTCACCTGGCAGATGATGGTCTCCGAGCACATCGTCGATCCGTTCTACAACAACTACGCGATGCAGTATTTCGAGTCCGTCGATGCGATAAACGACCACACCCTACGTATCGTTGGCACCCGTCCGAGCTGGCGTCCGCTGTCGGACTACGGACTCTGGCCCACACCGGCCCATGTCGTCGTGCTCGATGAAGACTGGGTGAGCCGGACGAATAACGAGTATCAGATCACCGTCGGTCCCTACGTGGTGTCCGAGGTGTCGCGTGGTGAGTCGGTCACGTTCGACCGGATTGACGATTGGTGGGGAGACGGCAAGCGCTATTTCGAGGGGCGGTACAATTTCGACCGGATTCACCTGCGGGTGATCGCGCCCGAGCGGGCGCTCGATTATCTTCGCCGCGGCGAGCTCGACATGATCCAGGAGACCACGGCGAGAACCTGGAACGAGGAATATACCTTTCCCGCGGTGCGGAACGGCTGGTTGCGCCGGGCGCGCATCTTCGTGGACGTGCCCTCCGGCGTCTCCGGCCTGCACATGAATCTCGAGGCGCCCATCTTCCAGAACCAGGACTTCCGCAAGGCGATGCAGTACCTGTTCAACTTCGAACGGCTGAATCGCAACCTGATGTACGAGGAGTATTACCGCCAGGGGTCCTTCTTCGAAGGCACCGAGTACGCGAACCCGGATGTGCAGCCGTACCTGTTCGATCCCACGAAGGCGCGGGAGCACCTGCGGCTGGCCGGTTATCGGCGGCCCAACGAGGTTCTGGACCGGACGCTGCTCGGCAGCCTCCGCAACGCCATGCGCGGCCTCGTCTTCACACGCGCCGACACCGACGACATTCTGGTCAACGCTCGCGGAGAGCAGGCGAGCTTCGCCGTGATCTATGGCAGCAAGGGTTTGGAGCGCCATCTGACCGTCATGCAGCAGGAGTATCGGCGCGCGGGGGTCGACATGCGGCTGCGCCTCCTGGAGCCCGGCACTGCCTTCGCACGCGGCCTCGAGCGGAAGTACGAGATGACGATGACCGGGCGCACGGCCTCGTTTTACCCGGCTCCGCGTCAGTACCTCCATACCGACTTCAAGGCGGCGACGAACAACAACGATATCTGGGGGTTCGGCACGGCGGAGGTCGACGAGCTTATCCGCATCTACGAAGAAGACCTCGATGCCGAGAATCGCCTGCAGGCGCTGCACCGAATCGACGAGATCGTACACGACGAGGCGTTCTACATCCCGTTCTGGATGGCGCCGTACCTCCGGATTGCTTACTGGGACTACGTGCAGTTCCCGGAGTTCTACCTCCCCAAGCGCACCGAGCAATTGATGGACTACATGGTCTACTGGATCGATCCCGAGAAGAAGGCTGCGCTCGAACGCGCGATGCAGACTGGCGAAGCTTATCCGGTCGACCCGGAGGTCGACAAGGATTTCTACAGGATCCGCACGCGATTTTAATAGCCATTGAGACACGAGTGAGTTTCCTTGCCTCTACTAGAAATTGACGATCTGCGCGTTGGCTTCGACACCGAAGCCGGGCGGGTTCATGCCGTCGATGGCGTGTCGTTCACGATCGACGCGGGGCGGACACTCGGGCTGGTGGGCGAGTCCGGCTGTGGCAAGACCGTGACGGCGTCTTCTATCCTCCGGCTGGTGCCGAGCCCTCCCGGACGGATCTTTGGCGGAGCCATTCGCTTCGCGGGCACCGATATTCTGCAGATGCCAAGCCAGGATCTTTCGACGATCCGTGGAAAAGAAATTTCCATGATCTTTCAGGATCCCATGACCTCGTTGAACCCGATCTTTACGATCCAGAAGCAGCTGGGTGAGGTCCTCACGCTCCGCTTCGGTCTCGAGGGCATGGCTGCGCGCAGCCGTTCGGTGGAGATGCTAGGCACCGTGGGGATCGCGGAGCCCGAGGCGCGCCTTGCGTCGTACCCACACGAGCTGTCCGGCGGGATGAAGCAGCGCGTCATGATTGCGATGGCACTGCTGTGCGAACCGAAGCTGTTGATCGCTGACGAGCCGACCACGGCGCTCGATGTGACGATCCAGTCCCAGATTCTCTATCTCATCAGCGAGCTGCAGAAGCGGACCGGCGCCGCCGTGCTTTTCATCACCCACGACATGGGCGTCATTGCCGAGATGTGCGACGACGTGGCCGTCATGTATGCCGGACGCATCGTCGAGCTGGGCAATGTGGTGCAGATCTTCGAACGGAGCGAGCACCCGTATACCAAAGGCCTGCTGCGCAGCCTGCCCAGGCGTGGACTTTCCAGAAAATCGGAGCTGCCGACGATCGAGGGGGTCGTCCCCTCGCTGCTCAGCCCTCCACGGGGGTGTCGGTTCGCCGATCGGTGTTGGCGACGGCAGGAGCGGACGCCAGGCGAACAGCAACGATGCGATGACGAGGTACCTGCGCTGGAACAGAAGGAGCAGGGCCTTGCCGCGTGTCATTTTCCCGTGGGCGCGGTCCCGCTGCTCGCTGAGGCCGAGGTGAGTGGTGGGCGGTAGTCCCGACGCCCCGCTCTTGGTCGTCGACGATCTCAAGAAGTACTATCCGGTTCGCGGCGGCATCTGGGGCGCGAAGATCGGGGATGTGCGCGCCGTTGACGGAGTGAGCTTTACGGTGGCCCGCGGTGAAACCCTCGGGCTGGTCGGCGAATCGGGCTGCGGGAAATCGACGCTCGGCCGGACCATGATACGGCTGGAAGATCCCAGCGACGGACAGGTCTACTTCGAGGGGAAGGACCTGGCCCGTGCAACGCGCGACGAGCTGTTCCGCCTCCGGCGCGATATCCAGATCATCTTCCAGGACCCGTATTCCTCGCTCAATCCTCGTATGACGGTCGGCGAAATTGTTCGTGAGCCGCTCGTGGTCCATCGCACGGGAACCAGAGCGGAGCAGCTGGAGAAGGTGCGCAGCCTCATGGAGACGGTCGGGCTGACCGGTGAGATGCTGGATCGGTACCCGCACGAGTTCTCGGGGGGGCAACGGCAGCGTATCGGCGTTGCTCGGGCCCTGGCGCTCGACCCCAAGCTCGTGATCGCAGACGAGCCGGTCTCCGCGCTGGATGTCTCGGTTCAGAGCCAGGTGCTGAATCTGATGGTCCGCCTGCAACAGGAGCGGGGGCTGACCTATGTCTTCATCAGCCACGACCTGTCGGTCGTCGAGCACGTCAGCGACACGGTGGCGATCATGTATCTCGGGCGGATCGTTGAAAGGGGGCCGGTCGACCGGATATTCGGGCGCCCAGCCCATCCGTATACCAGAGCGCTCCTCGAGGCTATCCCGGCCGCGAATCCTCTGGGACGGCGTATCCGAGTGCCCGTCGAGGGCGAAACGCCCAGTCCGGTGTCCCCTCCGCCCGGATGTGCGTTTCACCCGAGGTGTCCCTTTGCGGTCGACGAGTGCCGCGCCGACGTTCCGGTGCTAGACCCGGTCGACGATGACGGCGGCCACCCGGCCCATATCCACCTGGCGGCCTGTATTCGCAAGCACGAAATCTAGGGGTGTGTCCCGCAGACCGTTCTGCCCGTTGCACTGAATCCGCTAATTGACAGGCAAGCCTTCAGACCCGTCGTTGCCGGAAGATTGGGCTGAAGAACGGAAAGGCATGGGAAACACGGCCGGCGAGATTGCCCTCGAGTACGGCACACGGCGGGTGTCTCTCGTCTTCTGTGGAGGCCCCGCCCGCTACGTCATCAGCAGGATCACGATCGCCGCGGCGCTAGCGAGCTGCCACCAGAGCTGCCCGCGCTCCTTCAGCAGCACAGTGCCGACACCGACGAGCGCGGCCGCCGCTGCCAGCAGCCACCAGTAGAGCTCGGTGAAAGTTTCCACCCGCTGTGTCGTCTGCGCGCCGCGCTGCGCCGCGGTGAGAATCTGCAGCGCGACGGACAGGTCCGTTTCGGCCCCGAGCTCGTGATAGGCTCCGTTGCCGGCCTCGGCGATCGCCTGCAGCGAACGCCGGTCCAGCACCGAGTGGATCGGTTCCTCCGGTTCATCGTAGATGCCGACCGGCAGCTGTGGGATGAAGCCGCCGGCCGTGGTGCCAACACCGACGACGTGGATCTGGATGTCTTGTTCGCGTGCGATCTTGAGGGCGTTGCCCACTTCGCCGCTCCAGGCCTGGCCGTCCGAGATGATGATGAAAGCCTTGGCGCTGAGCCGCTCGCCGTTCAGCTCTTCGTCGAGCTCGAACATCCTGACACCCCAGTAGATGCCTTCCTCGATGTTGGTGTCCCAGCTCGTGTCGTCTGCGAGACTGAATGGCGGCTCCTCGCCAAGATAGTCGAGGAAGAAGAAGAGGGCGTTGGGGTCGCGCGTGAGCCGGACCTGGGGAGCGGCGCGGTGCGCGAAGAGCGCGAGCGCGATCCGCTGGTCTTGCCAGCTCAGCAGCTCCGAGAAGAGTCGGATCCAGGACACCGACCGCTGCCACCGATTCGGCGCCACGTCGCTCACCCGCATGGACGTCGACCCGTCCTGCAAGATGATGAAGTCGGCGCCGGCGTTCTGGGTGACCGACGCGAGCACCTGCGGCCGCGACAGCGCCAGCACCAGTGCGGCGACTGCCAGCACCAGACAGAGCCAGAACGAGAGCCCACCCGCGAAGGCGAATCGCTCGCGCACGGGCGTGGTTCGCTCGCGCAGCGCTTGGTGGACGTCGTTGCGGCGACGGATCAGCTGCCAGACCCACAGCAGGCCGAGAACGGCCGGGAGGGGGAGCAGCCACAAGAAGAGCGGCTCGCCGAACTGGACTGGGGGCACTACCCGCGTCTCCGGATCGGCGCCCCGTCACCCATAGTCGGGTCGTCGGTCGAGTTCAGCTCGAACACGGTGTCGGCCGGCACGTAGATCTGGATGTCCTCGATCTCGTCCGCTTCCATGTTCTCCCCCTCGCTACCCGGCGCCCTTGGCAGGCTGAACTCCGGGATATCACCACCGCCGGCGACCTGGTTGCGCAGGCGGACCATCAGCTCGTAGTTGAAGGCCGCCTCGAGATGATCCTCGTTGCTCTCCAGCAGCCGCGCGTAGACGTTGACCGCGTGGTCGAGCATCCCGAGTGCCAGCTCCCGACTCGTGTCCGGCTGCAGCACCGAGCGGTAGTCGGCGTTGGCGACGACGAACTGCAGATCGAGGTTGCCGGTGATGCTCGGGCTTTCGGCAGAGGTGTAGTCGGCCGTGAGGGGCGCGTAGTCGCCGCGCCAGTACCGCACCGCAGCCCGACTTGCCGCCACCTCGTCACGGGTACCGCGCAGCAGCCACGGGATGCGGCCGGTCACCGCCAGCGCGTCGGCGACTTGGTCATACCCCTGCGCGGCGCGAGACAGGTTCAGCGTCGCCATGTTCCGGTCCGCCTGTGCGAGCTGTCGCTCCAGCCGGCCAGCAAGCAGCAGCACGAACGTCACGACTCCAAGCAGCATCGCGACGACCAAGTATTTGAGAGCTGTCTTGATCATGTGTCCCAATCTCCAATGACGGAGGCGGAAGGGCCTTTAACCACCACCTGCTCTTACGGGAACCGTCTAAACTGCTTTACGCCGAGCCCGCACACGAGCGCCAGGCTCCACAGGCCGACCGCCGCCAGCGCGAAGGGCGAAAAGCGTGGCTGATGGGCCACATACTGAGTGATCTCGATCTCTCCGGCCGACAGCTCGTCGATCTCCTGCACGGCCTGCAGGATCGCCGACTCGTTGGCCGCCGGATAGAAACGGCCCCCGGTCTTCTCGACCGCCAGCTTCCAGGTGTTGTCCGGGAGCACGTCGCCCATCTCCTGGTTGTAGGCGGTTCGGATGAAGTAGACGGGAATCGCGTTGTCGGCGGCCTCCTGCAGGATCTCGTCCAGCGTCTGCTCTCCATAGACCGCGTGCGTGTCCTGTCCGTCGCTGAAGATCATGATCAGGTTCCCCTGCGCCCTGAGGAAGTCGAATGTCCCGAACAGCTGCACGGCGCGGTTGATGGCGAGCATGACCAGCGTGCCGTGATCTGGGAAGCGGTCGTACTCCTCCGGGGTGCCGATGAGCCCGATGCTCAGCAGGACGTTCTCGTAGTCGTTGGTGAACGGCGTGACGATGTAGGCCTCGCCGCCGAACTGTATCAGCGACACCAAATCACGATGCGATCCCTCCATTCGTCGTTTGATGAAGTACTCGGCGGCAGCCACGTTCGCCAGGAATGTGTTGCCCCCACCGAGCTGCTGGGCGGTGAACGAGCTGTCCATGCTCAGCGAGGCGTCGATCAGGATCGCGATGCGATGCCCCGGAAAAGTCGAGCGCTCCTGGATCAGGGTCGTATGCGGATCGGCCAGCGCCACCGCGAAGAACGGGAGACCGCCGAGGAACAGCACGAAGGCGGTGTGACGCAGTGGTGCCAGCGCCGCCCGTTGCCTCATCGTCGGCAACAGCGCCGGCAGAACGATGTCGGTTCGGCCAGGCCGGTGACGTGCGACGTAGCACGCGAACAGCGCCCCCAGCGCGAGGACACAAAACGCGCCCAGCACGAGCACGGTCTCGTTGCGGTGCAGCAGCGGCAGCGCCGACAGCGTCAGTTCATCGAGCTGCGCCAGGGTACGCCTGGCGAGCACGACCAGCTCGGTCAGTGTATCCATAGCTGCGCTTGCGCGCCTCCTTCCTTGCTCGTCGGCTTGAGGCGCAGCTTCGCGAGCAGCCCCGTGGCGAAGCGCACCGGCGCCGCCGACCGCCAGCGCAGGCGCGTGAGCGCCGTGATACCGGTGTCGAGCTGGCGGGTCAGCTCGTCGGTGGGCAGCGCGCCGTCGCGGCTGTAGCATGCCGAGGCGAACACCGCGATGCCCCGGCCGAGGTCACCGGCCAGTACGGCGTCGGGGTGCTCCGCTTCGCCGGATTGCATCTGTTCGAGACGCTTGGCCAGCAACGTTTCGGTCAGGCTGGACGAGACCAGGGCGGTTCTTGTGAGCAGCAGCCCGTGCCGCAAACGCAGCTGACCTTCTCGGGGTTGGGTGCTGGCGTCGACGGTCGTCAGGGCGACCGATCCGGACACGGCGACCGCACCGCCCACGCGCAGGGCGGCCAGAGCGCGGCTCGCGCTCTCGATATTCCAGCCATGCTCCGCCGTTGCCTGCTGCACGCGGGTCAGCTCGCCCAGCGCGCGATGCACGATGAGCGGCCGCGGGAGTCGCCGCTCGACGCGTGCCGCGCCGCCCCGTCGCTCGCGGGACATCCGCACGGCGCCGAGCGCCACGATGCCCACCGCCAGCACACCAAAGAGAGCCGCGAGCAGGGTCAGCAGGTTGGCTCGGAACACCCGTGTGCTCGCGGAGCCGAAGGTGGCTGGCGCGACCTCACGGATGTCGACGATCGCGTTCGCGACCAGCGATACGACCCGGATCGGCTCGGGCGGCAGGATGTAGGTCAGCTCCCGCCCCAACAGCGCCGGGGCGTCCCCTACGCGGCGCTCGATCCGGTAGGGGATGTGAAGCGGTGGAATCTCGATGTTCTGACCGAAACTGATGTCGTTGATGATGCGCAGCGTGTAGTGATACTGGAAGAAACGATAGGGGCCATTCACGATGTCCTCGAAGTGCTCTCCGTCGAGCACTTCGAACGGGCCAACGTCGATCGTCTGTGGTTCGAGCGCGGTCTGATCTGGTAGTGTTCGCGCCGTATCGGTTTCGACGGCGCTGCAGGTCACGGTCATCGTCAACCGCTCGCCAACGAACACCGCGTTCCGGTCGACACGACGCCAGCACTGGATGGCGTCGACCTGCGTGGTGTCACCTTCGGTCTGCGCCACCAGGGCCAGCGGCGTCAACGTCATGATCCCGAGGGCAACCAGCCAGAATGCCTGTTTCACCATTGGTCGTTCTTTCCTGCGTCGTTCGTGACGTTCGATCGTCACTAGGTTATCGTGCCATCCGCCGTCGGTAGTGTCTCGGAGTCCTTCGCCGCGGTTCCGCCTACCTCCGCAACTGTTTGCGCTCCAGCAGGAAGGTGACCAAGGTGTCGTGAAACTGCTGGCCCTTGCCACCGAGCCGGAGCACTTCGAGCCCGCGTTCGAGCGCGGCCTGCTCCACCATGTCCTGCCATTCGCGGGCGCGTTCTCCCAGCTGCTCGAGTTCGCCCGAGGAGATGATCCGGGTTTGTCCGGACTCGACGTCGTACGCCTCGACCCAGCCGGCGGAGAACCGCGGCAGCTCGAAGGCGAATGCGCTGTCGATCATGACCAGGAACGTGTCATGCGACGTTTTCAGATCCGCGAGCTCGGCGAGCAACGGTTGCGCGGCTTCGGACAGAAAGTCGGACACGATCGGCACCAGCGAGCGTTTGCGCAGCAGTCCGGCGAAGCTGACGTCCGGCGCTGATTCGGTCGTCCCGCGACCCAGTAGCTGATCCTGATAGGCCTGGACACAGTGGGTCGCATGATTTTTCCCGACACGCGGCCGCACCGCGACCCGCCGCGTGTCACGGTCGAAGGTGATGAGCCCGGCGCGGTCCTGAAAAAAAGAGGCTGCCATGACGAAGGTCGCGACCGTGCGGGCGATCGTCTTCGCGATCGACTCCCCACCTACGCCACACCGCGTCGAGGGCGAGACATCGGCGGCGACCACGATCGGGGCGTTACTCTCCTGGTCGAACTCTCTGGTGATGAGCGGGCTGAAATTGGTCAACGTTGACTGGGCCCAGTCGATCGTCGACAGCCGGTCGCCCGGTTGCCAGTCTCGGAGGCCAGCCAGGTCATGCCCGCTGCCGTGGAACATGCTCGGGTGCCCGCCGATGGCGAACTCCTGCATGCGGCGCACGATGACCAACTCGACGTCCTGGATCTCCGACCAGGACACGAGTGCGTCTCCGGCGTCGGCATGCGCGGTGGTCATGGAATCGGTACCGTGTCGATGACCTCCTCGATCACCGTCTCGACGCGGATGTTGCGGCTGCTTGCGTGGGGCGCCAGCCAGATCCTGTGTCCCAGGATATACTTGCCCAGCTCCTGGATGTCCTCGGGGTAGACCTCGGCGCGTCGGCCATGCAGTAGTGCCCACACCTTGACCAGCCGGCCCCAGCAGATCGTGGCCCGGGGGGACGCGCCTAGATCGACGTACTGTTCGACCAGCGACGACGGTGAGCGGTGGAGCCAGTCGGCCTCAGCACTGTGGGGACGCGTAGCCGAGACAAGCCGCCGGATGTACTTGCCCAGCGCACCGTGTAGGAACACCTGTTCGGTAATCCGCGCGCGTAGCTCGAGCACCCGCTCTTTCGACATCAGCCCCTCGAGATGGACCTTCTTGAAGTCGAAGTTGACGAGCTTCTGCTCTTCCTCCGGCGGCAGATAGCCGATGTTGACCATGATCGCGAAGCGGTCGGTAGCCGCTTCGGAGAGCGGAAAGGTACCCTGACCGAGCTCGATCGGGTTCATCGTGGCGATGGCGAAGCTGAAGGTCGGGAGCTTGTAGGTCTCCTTCCCGACGGTGATCGAACGGTCCTGTAGCCCCTCGAGAAAAGCGCTCTGCGACTTCAGCGGGATACGGTTGATCTCGTCGAGCAGAATGACCTCAGCGGAGGCCAGCGGTCCGAACTCGGTGATGAACTCACCGGTCGCCGGGTTGATCATCTGGAACCCGACCACCTCGGTAGGCTGGAGGTCGGCGCGGCCCTGAAGCCGCGCGAACTTGGCGCCGCTGATCGCCGCCAGGATGACTCCGAAGAAGGTCTTCCCGACCCCGGGCACCCCCCGGAGCAGCAAGTTGCCGGCGTTGACCTGGCGCTGTTCCTCGGCGTCGTAGGTCGTCGGGATCTCAGACAACAGCACCATGTTGGCGAGCGCCTTCTCCCGTTCGTATCCGACCAGAGCCTTGCCGCCCTCGGCGATGATCGCTTCGTGAAAATCGATTGCTTCCTGTAGGTCCGCCTGCATTTACTCGTCCTTCGTTGCCTCGCCGCTCGCCCTGCCTGTCTGCGTGCTGGCATGAAACCCCGATCCTATAGGAAACCGGATCAGAACAGGCGGCTTCGTGGCCGCCAGGGTTTCGCCCTCTCGCCCTCGCTCGAGCCGCTCACGCGCCGTCGGGCCGGCGCGGTTACTGCTCGCTGGCGCGCTCAACCAGAAACTCGCGTGCCATCCGACGCGCGCTGTCGCGAATGGCGCGGACGGCTGAGTTATTGGTGATCGTTGCACGCGAGACCGCGTCGATATCATCGCCGACGCTCAGCTGGTCGAGGACGCTCTTCCCGCGGAATTGCTCGATAAACTTCGGGAGATCGATGGAAAAGTAGCCGAATGGCTCGTTGTGATATACGACGCTGAGGTTCAGCAAAGTCCCGCCCAGGTCCATCCCGACCAGTATCCAGATCTCCCTTTGTAGCCGCGCACCTGTGGCGCGAAATCGACCGTGAAGAAGCCGAACCCGAGGAGGGTTTCCTCACCGTTGGACCCGGTTCGATACCCGCGATAGTGGGGCGTGCCGGTGTCGACGAACCGGAAGCGGTCGGCGCCTGGCAGTACTTCACGCAGGTACGTGTCGTAACGCGCGAAGTCGCCGGTGGCCCGGTACCGCTGGGCTCTGGCGGCGCCGGGCAGTCCCGCGACCATTGTGATGATGGCGGCGGTAGCGAGGGCACGGGTTTTCACATGCGGTCCTTCGGGGCGCGGTCCGTGGGTCTCCGGCGTCGCGCGGTGACCGGTCCGAGAGGCGCTGGGTCCGGCTTCAGTCAACCAACGCGCAGGAGCATTCTACTGCGTTCCGTACGTAGTAATATGTCGAGATCGGCGGGTGGAGGTCCTTCCAGGAGAATTAACGTGAAATTGTCTATGGTGATCGATGTGCGTCGGGGCGGGTTCGGCGCGTTCGCCGTCGTCGTGGGACTGGCCGGGTCGCCCGCCTTCGGGCAGGGTGGGCCCACCGAAGACGCGGCTTCGGCCGTCGGTCTGCGGGCGGTAGCGACGGCGGTCGAGGGTGCGCCCGTCATGGACGGCGACGTGCTCGGCGATCCGGCCTGGGCCGACGCGGTGCCCGTGACCGGGTTTCGGCAGACCACGCCCGATGAGGGCGAGCCGGCATCGGAACGTACCGAGGTCCGCATCGTCTTCACGGGAGACGCCGTTTACTTCGGGGTTGTCTGCTACGATAGCGACCCTTCAGGGATCATCGTGACCAACAGCCGGCGGGATTCCTCACTCAGCGACAGCGACAGCTTTCAACTGATTTTGGATACGTTCAGCGACCGACAGAACGGTTTCGTGTTCGGTACGAGCCCAGCCGGCCAGGAGTACGACGGTCAGGTGATCGACGAGGGCACGGGCGGCAGCGGGCTGGGCGGCGGCGGTACCTCGCGCGGCGGCGGCGGCGGGTTTAACCTGAACTGGGACGGAGCGTGGCAGGTGGGGACCCAGGTGTCCGAGATTGGCTGGAGCGCCGAGTTCGCCATTCCGTTCAACACCATCCGCTACCCTGCCCGGGAGGTCCAAACCTGGGGCGTGAACTTCCAGCGTACTATCCGGCGGCGCAACGAGTCGGCGTACTGGGCGCCGCTGCCCCGGCAATACAATCTGTTCCGGGTGTCAATGGCGGGACAGCTGGGTGGTCTCCGTCTGCCGGTGAGCTCCAGCGAGAACCTCACCGTGACCCCGTATGTGATCGGCGAGGCCGTGCGGTTGGACAAGGACCCGGCGCGCGACACCACCGCGCTCGGTGATTTCGGGATGGACCTCAAGTACGGCGTTACGTCCGGGCTGACGCTCGACGCCACGTACAATACGGACTTCGCGCAGATCGAGGCGGACCAGCAGCAGATTAACCTCGATCGATTCAACCTGTTCTTTCCTGAGAAGCGACCGTTCTTCCTGGAGAATGCCGGCGCGTTCACCGTGAGCAACGCCGGTGGTGCCGTGCGCGGAGACCCGGGGCAGACCGAGCTGTTCTTCAGCCGCCGGATCGGTATCGATGGGGGGCGGCAGGTTCCGATCATCGGGGGCGCCCGGTTGTCTGGTAAGGTCTCCGATTCGGTGACGGTCGGGTTCCTGAACATGCAGACCGAGTCGGTCGCCGGGTCCACGGCGGGCAACAATTTCACGGTCGCGCGGATGCGACGCGATCTGCCAAACCGGTCCAGCGTCGGGGGGCTCTTCGTCAACCGGCAAGCCACGGGCGGCCTGGCGGCAGGCGACGACTACAACCGGACCTTCGCTGTCGATGGACGCTGGGGCATCGGTCAGAACGGGTCGATCATGGGCTTCGTCGGACGGACCCAGACACCGGGTCTGGAAGGGCGCGAGCATGCGTACAACATCGGGGCTACGTACACGTCTGAGGCGTGGCGGTTCGCGGCCGGGGTCATGGAGAGCGGCGACAACTTCAACCCCGAGGTTGGGTTTACGCGCCGTGTCGGGTTTCGCAAGGTGGACGCCGGGGTCTTCAATACGTGGCGTCCAGACGGGTTCTGGAAGTTCCAGGAGCTGACCCCGCACGTGACGTTCAATCGTTTCTGGAACTTCGACGGCTTAATGGAAACCTCGTTTCTCCATATGCATACGTTTTGGGAATTAGACGACAGCTCGCGCATCAGCACCGCCTGGAACCTGCGGCAGGAAGGGGTGGTCGAGGCGTTCACGGTGTCCGGGCTCAACGTGCCGTCCGGCCGCTACGATACCCACGAGCGGGAGCTCTCGTTTACCTACAACCGCTCTGCGCCCGTAAGCTTCGGCGTCAGCACGGCCTTCAACGGCTTCTTCGGCGGCGACATCGTCGAATGGGGACCGTCCGTGAACCTTCGCGCTGGCGAGACGTTGAATGCGTCGATCCGATGGAGCCGAAACGATATCACGTTGCCGAGCGGCAGCGTCATCACCAACTTGACGAGCGCGCGGGTCGCGTACAACTTCTCGCCGCGGGTGTTCGCCCAGAGCCTGCTGCAATATAACGACAGCGCAGATCTCTGGTCGGTGAACATGCGGTTCGGCTGGCTTCAGGACGCCAACACCGGGTTGTTCGTTGTCTACAACGAGACTGAGGGGATCGGCGACTACGTGCCGTCCGGATCCGGTCGCAGCATGATCGTCAAGTACAGCCATCTGTTTAATCTGCTCGACTGAACCGGAGCTCCGAACGCGGCGAGGGGATGGCCGCCTGGCTCGACGCACGGCGCAAGCTGCAGGAGCTCGCGGCACACGCTCTCGGGGGCGCGCCGGCCGACTACGACGTGGCGGGCGAGCGCGTATTCAGACGGGATGACCCAACGCGTGGGTTGAGATTCGGGCAGGCCGCCGATCGCGCCGCCGCCCGTGCTGACTCCTAGCTGCCGGTGGCAAGAACCCCGCTGTCACCGGACACTGGAGTGCTTGGTAGGATAGGTGCTGGCCGGCGTTGACCGGCAGCGGTTGAGACGGTGAGGTGATATGACGGTGAGGTCGAAGACGGCAATGGTCGGCGTGATTGCGGTCGTCACCACGATGTCGGCGAGACCGCCGGCCCGATCGGTACGCGGCGACTACCACGGCCCGATCCGCCGCTGCGGGGATTGAGTCGTCAGTCGGCCGCGATCTCCGGGCCGATGTTCGGCTCTGGATCCTGCAGCACTTTGAGTCCAACCCAGGCGGTCGTGGCCAACAGCATCAGCAGAATCAGCCAGCCCATCGCGCCGGTGAACATCGCCTGGCTGAACGCCGCCCAGGTGATCGGGAACTGGCTCAGCACACCCCACCGCTCGGTCATCCAGTGCCAGCTCGTATGCGCGATCAGCGCCGACGTCAGGATGATGCCCACCCGCTCGGCGAGCACATAGCGGAACAGGACCTCGAGTGTCGGGATTAGCAGCACCAGCACGAGCAGCTGGCCGAGCTCGACCCCGATATTGAACGACAGGAGTGAGGTCAGCAGATGTGAGCCCGCGAACTGCAGGGTCTCGCGGAGCGCGAACGAGAACCCGAATCCGTGCACGAGCCCGAACATGAAGGTGAGGACCCAGCGGCGTTGCACGTTGGCGCCGACAATGTTCTCCAGCGCCATGTAGACGATTGACGTCGCGATCAGGGTCTCCACTAGCGGCGGGAACCAGAGCGCGTCTGGTGCCAGATCGTAGGCCGACGCGATCAACGTGACCGAGTGGGCGATGGTGAAGGCGGTGACGATAATCGCCAGGGCGCGGAACCGACGGAACGGAATGATGAGGCAGGCCAGGAACAGTAGATGGTCGGTGCCATCGAGGATGTGTTCGAAGCCCATTACCACGAATCGGAGCGCCGCCTGGTGCCAGCGCGGGTCGAGTCGGACGAGTCCAGGGTCGCCGCGGAACTCGAACGCCCGTTCCGCACCGCCCGGTGGCAGAAAGCGCAGGACGGTCACGACGCGCAGCCCCAGCCGTTCGAGACTGGGGCGGATCGAGAACTCCGACTGATCGGACTGGATGGGATAGTCAAACAGCACGTCGAGCATCGCCTGCTGCCAGACGATCTGCGTGCTCGCCGGGAGCAGCGGTCCCTGCACGTGCTCGAGCGCGGTCTCATAGCTTTCGTAGGAGCGGTCCGACGGCAGCGACACCTTGATGGCGGCGATCGTCGGTTCGGATAGTTGTGTGCCGTTCTCGAAAATCCGGACCTCCTGTCCCATCCAGAGCATCGCGGCGTCGGAGAACTGGTCGCGCTCCCGCGCTGTCTCAAAGTCGAGATATCCCGGCCCGGTCGTGGGGAACGACATGTCCGACATCGCCTCGAGCGGCACACGCAGGAGCAGCCGCAACCGCGGCCCCTCCGGCTTGACGAACGCCTGGATCGCCACGTCGCCAGGGATGTCGTGTGCCGACTGTCTGGCGGGGAATGCCAAAACAAGGCCCGCCACCACCGCGATCAACGCAATGCGGCTGCCTGGACGGAAGAGAGACTGGGTCGTCATCGTGGACATCGCGTCTGTGTGCCTGTCGAAAACCTTTGATTTACTTGCAGATAGCCGTTCGGGTCGCCCCCCCCGGCTCATGCGCCGTTCCATTCGCTTCGAAAATATAGCGCAATTCACCAGGATTGCAAGTATACTATCCGCTTCTATGATGGCTCCGTAGCCCCGACGGTCCTGGGCTCGTGCGTTCGATACTAAGGGAGGCAACCGATGAATCGGAAGCAGTATTTTATTTTTGGAGCGGCGCTGGCAGTGGCGGCGCTCGTTGTGGCCTGCGCCGGCGGTGCCCAGGAGTCAGGGGCCGAGGGCGGTGCCGCCGCGTCGGCGCTGTCGATGGACCCCAGCGCGGGTGTACCGACCTTCGAGGTCAACCCGATGTTCCCAAAGAACCTGCCAAACCATTGGCTGATGGGGCCGACCATCGGTGTTGATGTCGACTCGCGCGACCACATCTGGGTTGTTCATCGCAATACTCCCAACCAGTTCGCGGCGAACACCGAGATCGGTCTCGCGCAGGATCCGCCGCTGAGCGAGTGCTGCCAGCCCGGACCGCCCGTTCTGGAGTTCGACCAGGAGGGCAATCTCGTCAGCAGCTGGGGCGGTCCTGGTACAGAGACCGGCGATTATAGCTGGCCGCTGTCGAACCACGGGATCACCGTGGACGGTATGGACAACATCTGGATTGGTGGCAACGGCGGTTCGGACTCGCACGTCGTGAAATTCGACCGTCAGGGTAACTTCCTGCTGCAGGTCGGTGTCCCCGGCGCGAGGATGACCGGTCCGCCCAATGAGCTCACCGGTGACCCGACGCCCGTGCGTGGCAGTCACTCGATGGACAGCTTCGGCCGTGTCGCCAAGATCGGGATCGACAACGCGGCCAACGAGGCGTATTTCGCGGATGGCTACTTCAACCGCCGTGTCGCCGTGGTCGATATGGACACCGGGGAGATGAAGCGGTACTGGGGCGCCTTTGGGAACGAGCCGGATGACGAGCTCGACATGGGGCGCTACTCTCCTGGAGAAACGCCCGCTCAGCAGTTCCGCGGGCCGGTCCACTGCTCCGAGATCTCCGTCGACGGGCTCGTCTACGTGTGCGACCGCGCGGCAGACCGGATCCAGGTCTTCCAGACGGACGGCACCTTCGTGTCGGAGCACATCATTGCGCCGGCCACGCTTTCGCAGGGGTCGACTTGGGACATCGACTTTTCGCACGACCCCGAGCAGCAGTATCTGTATCTCGCCGATGGCCAGAATATGAAGGTCTACATCATCGAGCGGGATACGATGGAGATCCTGACCGCGTTTGGCGATGGCGGGCGGCAGCCCGGCATGTTTTTCGCGGTGCACAGCATCTCTGTCGACTCGATGGGCAACATCTTCACGACCGAGACCTACGAGGGGTCCCGGCTGCAGAAGTTCGAGTTCAAGGGCTACGCCCCGGTTCCGCCCGGTGCGGAAGGTATGAATAGCCAGGGTGTGCTCTGGCCCACCACGAACTGACGAACGCGTCCACTCGTTGCAGCTTCAGGCTGGTCCGCCGCGTGCGCGGCGGACCAGCCGTTCTTGTATCTGGGAGGTGCCATGCGTCGCGCTCTATTTCATGAGGCTCGGTTCATTGGCGTGTGTCTTCTGTGCGTCGTCTTCCTGATGGCCGGCGGGCTGGTGGTCAGGGCGGGGCAGGAGGCGCCCAGCGAGGAGGAGTATCCCGCGCTGATGACCGAGATCCGGCTCACCGTCAATGACGCCGAGCTCCACGTGGATGCCTACTACTGGCCGGAGTACGGGGAAGACCTCGACAGATTACTCGCGATGTTCAGGCAGATCGAGGCGTTCTGGGAGGCTCGGGGCAACGACCAGGCTGTCGGGTTTGCCGGGGAGGCCATTGCCAAACTTGGCGACATGAGCGCAGCGGGCAGCGCCCAGGACCGGGGCGCCGCGGGGTCGGCGATCGCCTCGCTGCGGAGCGTGTGCGTCTCCTGTCACGAGAATTTTCGTGAGGAGACGGCCGACGGCTACCGCATCAAGCCAGGGTCCTAGCTGGTCGTGGCGCAGGCCCTTGCTGCGTTCGATGGAGGCTGCATGCCGCCTGACGGCGTTCTGCCTCGGTCGAATCTTACCGATGTGCTCCCCTCGCCGTACCGCGTCAGCCGAGTGCCGCGCGTCGGTAGTGCGCTCACGCTATGTGCGAGACACACCGCTAGCGGGTCTTGCTCGATGACCCCGCTCCGCGCGGGCGTCGTCAGCTGCGGGGTCCGGTGTCGATCAATCAATACTGTCTAGCTACACCTGGCGCCGTTCCAGATGGACGAGGGCGACGACCGGTCCCGACGCTTTGCGCTTGATATCGAAGGGTGTAGGCTACGCAGCACCGAGCGCGTAACGCGGTCCTCTCGAGAAGGAGTCAGTGATGCGGAGATTTCCAAATCGAAGCGACCTGGTGTCATGGGTGACGATCGGATTCGTGCTGGGCGCGGCAGCGAGCGCCGGAGCTCAGAATCGGACCAGTGGCCAGGTCACGGACGAGTGGGGCAATGGGCTCGCAGGCGTGACGGTGGACGCCGAGCCGACCGGACCTGGCTCGCCGCAAACGGCTACGAGCGATGAGGACGGTCGCTTCGAGTTCGGGTTGCTATCGAGTGGCGACTGGTTCTTCACCGCCACGCTGGATGGGTACCAGGGTGTGCGGCTGCGGGCGGCGATCAGTCAGCTGAGCCAGAACCGGCCGATCGAAATCGAGTTGCCGGCGCTGCCGCAGTCGGGCAGCCGTTTTCGCGAACGCACCGAGTTCGAGGCCGACGGCGGCACGCCCCGGTTCCGGTTCGAGGAGGACGGCAGCTTCGAATTCGAGGATGTCGAGGGAGAGGGCGAGGGAACCTACGGGATCGTCGAGCTCAGCGCCATCTTGATCGTGCGCGACTATGACGGGCCAGATGACAAGTTCAACGTCCAGATCCCGGTGATCGTCGAGTTCAGCGACCAGACGTTTGCCAGCCTGACCCACGATGGGGTGCAGCTGCAGCAGCTGCCGTAGAGCGCCCGGCGGCCCGGTTCTGCTGGGGACGGTCGAATCGGGACGTGAAGCGGCGCATGCCTGGTGAGCCGCCCCTGGCGACGGTCGATCTCCGGAACATCCAGACCGCCGTTGCGTACGTCGGCAGTGCAGTTCGTTTCCAGCCACTTGGTCCCTGCAGCTGTCTGCCGGCCCGGGGCGCCTGGGCCGGGCGCCCCGGGCCGGCTGCGCGGGGCGTTTCAGGAGTCTTGCCATGAGTCTCACGCGCTGCGTCTGTGCGGTACTGCTGTTGCTGGTGAGCCGGGGGCTCGCCGCGCAGGGGTTGCCGACCGCGCCGCCGAACCAGATCGGGCTCGCGCCCGGCCGCCTCGACCAGATCGTGAGTCTCGTGGAAGAGGCCGTCGAGCGGAACGAGATCGCTGGAGCGGTGACCTTCGTGGCGCGGCTGGGGCGTGTCGGCCACCTGGAGGCAGTTGGCTGGCGCGACATCGAGCGCGGGGCGCCGATGGAGACGGATACTCTGTTTCGCATCGCGTCGATGACCAAGTCGGTCACTAGCGTGGCGGTCATGCAGCTCTATGAGTCGGGGTCGCTGTTGCTGAGCGATCCGGTGTCGCGGTATCTGCCAGCGTTTGCAGACATGCAGGTGCTGACGCCGACTGGCGACGGAGACGGGTCGCAGTACACGCTCGAACCGGCGCGCCGGCCGATCACCATCCGACACCTGCTGACCCACACCTCCGGGATCAGCTACCGGTTCCTTTCACCCCCGGCTCTGGCGCCCTACTATCTCGAGTCGGACCTGTCGGACGGGTTCACCCAAACAGAAGGGGCGATTGGCGACATGGTTGACCGGCTGGCCGCGCTGCCGTTGGCGCATCAGCCTGGCGAGGGGTTCACCTACGGGCTGTCGGTCGACGTGCTGGGTCTGGTCATCGAGGTCGTTACCGGCGAGACGCTCGCTGAGTACCTGGCAGCCGAGATCTTCGATCCGCTTGGCATGGTCGACACTGCCTTCTACGTGGATGCGGATCAGATCCCGCGGTTTGCGTCGATTTACCGCCCGAGCGGTGACGGCTTGGAGAAGCTGCCCGAGACACCGGTGGTCAGCGCCGACCGCAGGACCATCTACTCCTCTTCCTACCCGTATGACGGACCACGGACCTATTTCTCCGGTGGTGCCGGCCTGTCCTCGACGATTTTGGACTACGCGCTGTTTCTCCAGGCGCTTCTGAACGGCGGGGAGCTGGACGGCGTGCGGATTTTGGGGCGCCGCACCGTACGATTGATGACACGTGACCATCTGGTCGGGCTCGGGGTACCCGACGCCGGCCGGCGGTTCGGTTTAGGGTTCTCGATTTCCCGGGACCCGGGGCTGACGGGTGGTCCGCGATCTGAGGGTGCGTTCGGTTGGGGCGGGTTTTTCAACACCGCCTACTGGGTGGATCCGGAAGAGCAGCTCGTCGCGATCATCATGACGCAGCTGTATCCGAACAACCGGTCGCAGCTGACCGACAAGTTCGAGGTCGCCGTCTACAGCGCCATTCTGGATTAAATCAGGGGGAGTCTGTTACGGCGTCGCTGTTCCGTTTGCCAGCGCCCGCTCGTCGATCATCGCGGACCGCGGCGGATCCGGCGTGGAACGCCGATTACGGAATGTCGAGCAGCTCGACGTCGAACACGAGCGTCGCACCAGGCGGGATCAGCCCATTACCGACGCCACGGTCTCCATAGCCGAGGCTGTCCGGAATCCAGAACCGGCGCTTCTCGCCCACGACCATCAACTGCACGCCTTCGGTCCAGCCGGCGATCACGCCGTCGAGCGGGAACGAGATCGGTTCGCCCCGCGTGACCGAGCTGTCGAACATGGTTCCATTGGTCAGCCACCCCGTGTAGTGGACCATCACGGTCGACGTCGGGCCCGGGTGCTGCGTACCGGTGCCGGCTTGCAACAGCTTGTGGGCCAGACCGGACCCCGTCGTCTCGGCGTCGGCCGGCGCCGACGTGACATCGTCGGGGGCTGGCAAACCCTGAGCTGCGGCCGCGGCCGCGAAACCGACCAGGACCACAACCATTACCACGAGCCCAGGTGGCATCAATCGAATCAGCGTCGTCATAGGAGGCATCTTATCCCTAAACGTTGCACCGGCGGCTGCCAGCGGGTCTACACACTAGCGATGCCTGCGGCGTGGCGCCCGGCGCTATAATCGGGCCTTCGCGGTGCGACCGGGCGAGCCATACGTGAAGATCACCTACATCACGGCGGGTGCGGGGGGAATGTACTGTGGCAGCTGCATCCGCGACAACGCGCTGGCCGCTGGATTCACGCGTCGCGGCCACAACGTGACCCTGTTGCCCCTGTACACACCGACGCGCACGGATGAGGAGAATGTCAGCCGGGGGCGCGTCTTCTTCGGCGGCATCAGCGTGTACCTGGAGCAGTACGTCTCGTTGTTTCGCAACACTCCCTGGCTGCTCGATCGGTTGTGGGAATCGCCCTGGCTGCTGCGGGCCGTCTCGGGTCGAGGTGTTCGGACCCGGCCCGAACACCTCGGCGCGCTCACCGTGTCGGTGCTTGAGGGTTCGCATGGGTATCAGCGCAAGGAGCTCGACAAGCTCGTGCACTGGCTGCGCGCCCAGCCGCGGCCGGACGTGCTCGACATCTCGAACTCACTGCTGATCGCTGTTGCCGCACCGCTCAAGGAGGCGCTGGGTTGTCCGATCAACTGCACGTTGCAGGGCGAGAACGTTTTCATGGAAGGGTTGCTCGAGCCATATCGGTCGCGGGCAAAGGAGCTGATCCGGTCGCACCTGCCGCACGTCGATTCGTTCGTAGCGGTCAGTGACTACTACGCCGACTACATGCGCCGTTATCTCGGCATACCGGGCACCAAGATGCACGTGGTGCCGCTGGGTGTGAACGTCGATCGATTTGTGCCGGTGCCGGGGGGCTCGTCAGTCCCGTTCACCATCGGGTATCTGGGTCGGATCGCCCCGGAAAAGGGGTTACACCTACTGTGCGAGGCCTATCGCGTCCTGCGCGAGCGTGGCGCGCTCGAGGGCTGTCGCGTCGAGGTCGCCGGCTATCTGGGGCCGGAGCATACCGCCTACTGGCGGTCGATCGAGCGGGCGGTGAAGGGCTGGGGGCTGGCGGACGAGATTCATTATCGGGGAGAGCTGGACCTTGGTCACAAGGTAAGTTTTCTCCAGGCGCTCGACCTGTTCGTGGTGCCGGCGGTGTATGACGACCCAAAGGGGATGGCGCTCCTCGAGGCGATGGCGTGCGGCGTGCCGGTAGTGGCACCGCGCCGCGGCTCCTACACCGAGATGCTGGAGCGGATCGGCGGTGGCGTACTCGTGGAGCCGGAGACGCCGGTCGATCTCGAGAGGGCGCTGCAGCGCCTCGTCGGCGACCGCTCGTCCCTGGCCGAGCTGGGTCAGCGTGCCGCCGCCGGCGTTCGGGAGCACTACAGCGCTCGCGAGATGACGACCCGCGCGCTCAACGTCTACGAGCGCCTGACCACGCGGTCCTGAACGACCGTGGGTGAGCGGAAACCTGGACGCCAGGCGGCGGGTCAGCGTGAGTCTGCCGAAGGACGCCAGGCGACCAGTAGCACGCCGACAATTGCCAGACCCAGCCACCGCCGGGGCCCGGCCACGAACACCACGGCGCCGTTGACAATCATGAACAGGAAGACGGCGCGCATCGCCAGTTCCACCCGGGGTGAGCGGGTGGCATAGTGCTCAGGCGCCAGCCGCCACCAGCACGCCTCGAGCCCCCACACGACGCCGAAGAGGATGTTTAGATAGAGGCCGCCGCCCGTGCGCCAGCCAGTCAACGCCTCGGTCTGGGCCGCGGTCTCCGCGTAGGCAGTCGCATGGCTCCAGTCGTAGTGCACCCCGAACGACAGCACGACATGACCCACGAACAGCCCCCAGCCGCATGTCAGCAGCCACGGGGAGACCCCGCTGGTCGTCGTCGGCATCCGCCGGCGCACGATTTGCGCGGCCGCGTATAGTCCGAGGGCTAGCCAGATCGTCACGCGTGTGAGGACGTCGCCCATGCCTGCCATTGGCCTCTAACGGGACTCCCCATTCTAGCGAGGCCCCGCCTCAGACGCAGCCCGCTCCGCCTAGCCAGGCCGCTTTGCTAACAGCCCCGCTCGGCGGAGGCCGGTGATCCGGCGTGCGGTAGCTGCGACACCGCCGCCCCTGCGCTGTTGCGCAAGTCACCGGCATGCTACGAGTAGGCGGCTGGGCGTGGCTGCGGGGCGAGGGCAGGGCTATCCCGAACCCCGGGAGGCTGGCGCTCCCGGGGTGCGCCGGAGCTGCTCGAACGTTGGCAGCGTTCGATCCCGCGCCGAGACAAGCGGGTCGCGTATCGGCCACGGAATCGCCAGGGCCGGGTCGTTCCAGAGAATCCCACTCTCGCCATCCGGGTTGTAGGGGGCGTCGACTTTGTACAGCAGATCGGCAGGCGTGTCGTCGAGCACGCAGAAACCATGGGCGAATCCGCGCGGCACCCAGAGCAGCCGGCCGTTCATGTCTGACAACTCGGTCGACCTGATCTGCCCGTAGGTCAGCGAATCCGGGCGGATGTCCATGGCGACGTCCCAGATGCGGCCACGCGTCACTCCTACCAGCTTGCCCTGGGCCGGCGTGTGCTGGTAGTGCAGGCCGCGCACGACCCCGGGCCGCGACCGCGAGTGATTGTCCTGCACGAACGTGGTCTGGAGCCCCTCAGCCTGAAACCGATCGACATTGAACCGCTCGATGAAGAACCCGCGCTCGTCCCCGTGGACCTCGAGCTCGATGAGGAGCAGGCCGTCTAGGTCGAGGCGCGTGATTCTCATGGCGTGAACGGCGTGGCCGTCACCGCGTCGGTCCGTGTGCGACGCGCACATTCTCGGTGCTGTTTCGCCGCCGATCCGGCATATGGATATGGATATTACGATATTCGGATGGTCGTGAGCATGGCCCCGCGTTCAACAGACGCCGTGATCACGTTCCGGCCTGGTGCCAGTCGAAATACCCCTACAGGGCGTATTGCAGCATCATGCGCTGCGCATTTGGAGGAGGAGCCGTTCAGGGCAATGCGTGCCGCACGGCGTCGATGCTGTGCTCGCGATCATGGTAACTCATCGGCAAGACGGTCGGTTCGAGCGTGGGGTACAGCGACGCGGCGTCCCCAGCCACACGCGGGCGGGTCACGTGGTCACACGGAGGCGCTTCGAAGGCGCAGGGAGTTGCCGATGATCGACAATGAGCTGAAGCTCATGGCGGCCGCGGCGATGATCGGACTGAGCAGCAGGCCGAAATGCGGGTACAGGACACCGGCCGCGATTGGTACACCTGCGGCGTTGTACACGGCCGCGAAAAACAGGTTCTGTTTGATATTCCGCATCGTACACCGCGAGAGGCGGCGCGCCCTGGCGATGCCGCGGAGGTCTCCTTTTACGAGCGTCACGCCGGCGCTTTCCATCGCGACATCGGTGCCGGTGCCCATGGCGATTCCAGCCTGTGCCTGGGCCAGCGCCGGCGCGTCATTGATGCCGTCGCCAGCCATGGCGACGATCCGTCCTTCCCTCTGAAGCTGTTCGACCTTCTCCGCCTTCTGATCGGGCAGCACACCCGCGATGACCTCATCGATGCCGAGCTTGTCCGCCACCGTCCGTGCCGTGGTCGGGCTGTCACCGGTGAGCATGACGATGCGCACGCCTTCGTGGTGCAGCGTCTGGATCGCCTCCGGGGTGCTGGCCTTGATCGGGTCTGCGACACCGACCAGACCCGCCGCCTTGTCGTCCACCGCCACGAACATTACGGTTTGCGCATCCGCGCGCAACTGTTCGGCACGCTCGACTAACCCCGCGGGATCGATATCGAGGCTCTCCAGGAGGGCGCTGTTTCCCAGGGCCACCAGACGGCCATCGACGCGACCCGTGATGCCTTTGCCGGTCACCGACGTAAATCCCTCGGCATTCGACAAGCTGAGCGATCTGGCCTCGGCTCCCTTGACGATGGCGGCGGCCAGGGGATGCTCGCTGTCGCGCTCGAGGCTCGCGGCCAGGCGCAGGAGATCCGCCGCGTCGACGCCGTCTGCTGGCGTCACGCTCACCAGCTGGGGTTTACCCTCCGTGAGCGTACCAGTCTTGTCGACGACGAGCGTGTCGACCTTGCGGAGGATCTCGATGGCCTCGGCGTTCTTGAAGAGCACGCCCATGGCGGCGCCCTTGCCCGTGGCCACCATGATCGACATCGGCGTGGCGAGCCCGAGTGCACAGGGACACGCGATGATCAGGACCGCTACGGCATTGATGAGTGCGTGGGCGAAGCGAGGCTCGGGCCCGATGCTGGCCCACACCAGAAACGTGATGATCGCGGTCGACATGACCGTTGGCACGAAATACGCGGCCACCGCGTCGACTAGCTTCTGAACCGGTGCCCGGCTCCGCTGCGCCTCGGCCACCATCGTCACGATTTGCGACAGCAACGTCTCGGCGCCGACCTTCTCGGCCCGCATCACGAGACTGCCGGTGCCGTTGATCGTGGCGCCGATGACCTTGTCGCCGGGTCCCTTTTCCACAGGGATGGGCTCACCGGTGACCATCGCCTCGTCCACGGGACTGCGGCCCTCCAGCACGACGCCGTCGACCGGCACTTTTTCGCCGGGGCGCACCCGAAGCCGGTCACCCGGCTGCACTACCTCAAGCGGCACGTCTTCCTCGGTCCCGTCTCCCAGTCGGCGGGCGGACGTGGCGGCCATACCGAGTAGCTTCTTGATCGCGGCGCCCGTCTGGCTGCGGGCCCGAAGTTCGAGCACCTGGCCCAGTAGGATCAGCGTCACGATTACGCCCGCGGCCTCGAAATAGACGGCGACCTCCCCCGCCTGGCGGAACGAAGGGGGAAACAGTCCTGGCACAAGCGCCGCCACGACGCTGTAGACGTACGTCACGCTGACACCGAGGCCGATGAGCGTGAACATATTCAAGCTGCCGGTGGTCACCGACTGGACGGCGCGCGTATAGAAGGGCCAGGCTGACCAGAGGCAGACGGGTGTTGCCAGCCCGAACTCCCAGAGTGTGCGGGTCTGTACCGACAGAAACGACGAAAACGGGCGGCCTGGCAGCATGTCACCCATGACCAACACTAGGAGCGGCGCCGTGAACAGCGCGGCCATCCAGAACCGCCGCGTCATCTCGCGTAGCTCGGGATTCTCCTCCTCGACGTCGGCGCTGACGGCGAGTCGCTCGAGCGCCATCCCACAGTTTGGGCAGGTGTCCGCGCTGTCGCGCACGACTTCGGGGTGCATCGGACAGGTCCATTCGGCGCGCGCTCCGCCGGTCGGTGGCATCGCCCGCTCGAGCGCCATGCCACAGGTCGGACAACTTCCAGGATCTGGTCGGCGGACCTCCGGGTGCATCGGGCAGGTGTAGTCCCCAACTGCAGGACCGCGGTGCGCTGACTGATGAATGGGCGCAGCGGGGTCGCGGTCGCAGCACGATTCGTGGGCATGTTCTGTCATTTGTCCTGGTCTCTAGCACTCGATGGTCCGTGTCACAAGTACCGCCTCAAATTGGTACGCCGCAGCATTTGCTTGCGGCCACCAAGTGCCTGTCAGGCCGTCACCAGGCACACGCGGTTTGAGCCAGCTGGACGCACAGGGGCTTTTCCGCACGACTCGCGCTTGCGAGCTCGAGCCGCGGAGCGCTCGCTGCCGCCCGCGGTCGTTCCCCGTTTGCTGTCGTCTCCCGGATGTGGGCGTCAGCCGCGGATCGTAGCCGAATGGACAAGTGTAATCCTCTATCGCAGTATCTCCATACTTCGTTGCGATACCGACTCCGGACCAGGTGGGCCTCGGTCACTCAACCACAGAGCCGTCTGGTTTCCCGCACCAGTGGACTCTGGCCTCGCCGATGGGCGTGGTGGCGATGCGGTCGTTTGGTGTCGGGCAACACGATCCACTTGCAGGGCTCGGCGCCTCGGATATGCGGAATGCTGCACATATAATCGGAGCATCATGACCACGGCTGTGGGCCGCAGCGGATATCTGAGCATCCCGAAGACACGCTCCGCATCGGCGCTCCTGACGCTGTGGTTGTGCTCAGGGTGCGGGTTCCAACCCGGGGTCCAGGCGGTCCAGGCGGTCTGGACCTTCGACACACTACCCGGCGCAACCGCCTTCGAGGCTCCGTTACAGGCGGCGCTGGCGACTGCCTGGGCTGGCCGGCCGGCCGATTACCTGCCCCGCACACGACATCTAAGTGACGACGGGTCGCCGCGTTACCTCAACCGGTTGTTCCTCGAGTCCAGTCCCTATCTGCGTCAGCACGCCCACAACCCGCTCAACTGGTATCCCTGGGGTGATGCGGCGTTCGAGCTAGCCCGGACACTGGGGCGTCCGATCCTGCTCTCGATCGGCTACTCCACCTGCCACTGGTGCCATGTCATGGAGGAGGAGTCGTTCGACGACGAGGAGATCGCGCAGTATCTGAACGAGAACTACATCGCCATCAAGGTCGACCGCGAGGTCAGACCCGACCTCGACGCCATCTACATGAGTGCCGTGCAGCTGTTTCTGCAGGGGGGCGGCGGCTGGCCGATGACGGTCTGGTTGACCCCGGCCGGCGAGCCGTTCAGCGGTGCGACCTATCTGCCGGCGCGTGACGGTGACCGCGGCGTGTCGGTCGGGTTCCTGACGATCGCGCAGCGGCTCAAGGCCGCCTATGACGAGCAGCCGGACCAGATCGCCGCCGTCTCGTCCGAGGTGGCGGCGCGCGTGCGGGACATGCTGACGCCGGGCGACACGCGAGAGGGATTGCCGACCGCGGCGGCGCTGCATGCGACCGCCGCTTACTACCGGACCGGCTTTGATACGACGTACGGCGGTCTCCAGGAGCAACGGAAGTTTCCGAGGAGCGTGTCGGTGCGCATGCTGCTCAGGCACCACCGCCGGACCGGGGCCGATGAGTCGCTCGCGATGGCGACCCGTACCCTGG
>CAUZDS010000025.1:0-44751 GCA_963578725.1 Vicinamibacteria bacterium | reverse complement strand
TCCGGCGTGCCGCTGGAAGTGGGCGTGGCGTTCCGCATGTAGCCGTAGAGTTCTTCCGAGGTCGGGAAGGACGGTGTCGCCGGCCGCTGCCAGTTGACCGCAAGCTGTCTGGCCGCCCGGATGGCCTGCTCTTCTCGCTCGCAGACGACCGCGACGTAGTTGCCCCTGCTCACGACCCTGACGAAACCAGGTATATCTCGAACCGAAGACTCGTCGATGCCGATCAGCCTCGCCCCCGCCACCGGCGGCTTCACGTTGCGGGCATGCAGCATGCCAGGCAGCTTGACGTCCACGGCCCATTGCAGCGAGCCGTCGACCTTCGGCGGGATGTCATAGCGCGGAAACGACTGTCCGACGAGCTTGAGGTCCTGCACCGCCTTCACTGGTGCCAGACCGGCGGTCGCGTTGATGCGATCACCCGTCAGCGTCACGTTGAACCGTCTCGCGCCGATCAGCTCGCCATAGGTTGCGCGCCTCGACGGATCCGCTTGCACGGTGACCACGCCCTCGCTGACCGCGAGCTGATCGACGGGCAACCCGAACCGCTCGGATGCCAGGTCCAGCAGCACCCGCCGCGCCTCGGCCGCGACGCGGCGCATGGGCCAGCCGTCGACCTGGATCGCATCCGACCCTCCGGACCCGCCTTGGTCAACCGTGACGTCGGTGCTACCCATGATCAGGCTGGTCTGGTCGTATGCGATGTCCAGCTCATCGGACATCATCTGCCGGAAGGCAGTTCCTGTTCCCTGGCCACAGTCGGTCTTCCCAACATAGAACGTCGCCGTGCTGTCCTCGTGAATCACGATCCACGAATCGAGCTGTCTGTAGTCCGGATCGGGATACGGACCAGCCGCCTGGGCCGTCTCGGTGGCGCCGCCCGCGGCGCCGGGACTGAGCGAATTGGCGTCAGCAACCGCCGCCGCGCTGACGCTCACCACTAGCAGGCCCGAACCCTTGAGGAAGGTGCGTCTGGAGATCGGTCCTGGCCACTCCGCCAGCAGTGCCTCGATCTGTGCCGGCACCGTCGTGAAAGTCCTCATGCGACACCACCCTGGTCCGACACCGTCCCAGCAGCCGCCATCGAGGCCGCCGCCCGCTTGATGGCGGCTTGCACGCGGTAATACGTCATGCAGCGGCACAGCGTTCCGTTCATCCCCTCTCGGATTTCCGTGTCGGTCGGATTCGGATTGCCGTCCAGCAGCACCTTGGCGGTCAGGATCTGCCCGTTCTGACAGAAGCCACACTGCGGGACCTGCTCGTCGATCCAGGCCTGCTGAACTGGGTCCAGCGTACCGTCCCTGACCAGTCCCTCGAGCGTGGTGATCTCGCCTCGCACGGCCGACGACGGTGTGATGCACGACCGCACCGCCGTGCCGTCGATGATCACGGTGCAGGCCCCGCACTGGCCGAGTCCGCACCCGAACCGCGGCCCCCGCAGGTCGAGATCGTTGCGCAGGACATAGAGCAGCGGCGTCGACGGGTCGATATCCACGGTGTGAGCGCCGCCGTTCACCTGCAACGTGATGATGCTCATTCGCCACTCTCCTCGCAATGGGATCGGCCGAGTACCCCACGGTTCCGTCGGCGATGTCAAGCCGGGAGGGTGGCCGGCTAAGAACAGGAATGGTGACCGGTTCCGGGGCGCCACCGTGCGCGAGAGTGGCGACCCGGCCGTCGACGCCTATCGCGGCAATTCAGTTCCCACCGGTGGCAGACCGATGCCATTGAGCACCGGCTTACAACGGAGGTCACGTTCGCCGAACTCGAGATTGCATCGATACTGGACGCAAACGTCCAGTGCGACGAGACGCCCCTGGGCATCCAGCCCTCCGCGCAAGCGCATGGCGTACGCCGGGCCCTTGGTATCCCAGGTCGTCTCCTCATCCCGCATCCACTGCACCCGAACCGGCCGACCGAGCTCTTTGGCCAGAAACGCCGCCTCGAAGCCCGCGTCATCGGCGGCCGTGCGACCATAGCCCTGCGGTCCCTCCATCCAGACGACGCGCACCTGCTCCCGTGGCATCTGCAGAAACTCGGCAACGCCGTTCCGCAGGCCGTAGGACTTCATGTCGTTTGAATAGATCGTCATCTGTCCGTTCGACGGATCGGCCGTGGCATGGGCCGGCGCGAAGGCCGTATGCCCCTGGAACGGGAAGTCGTAGTCGGCGTCGATGACCCGCGCTGCACCCGCCAGCGCCGCGTCGGGGTTGCCCACGATGTCCGGCGTGCCGCTGGAAGTGGGCGTGGCGTTCCGCATGTAGCCGTAGAGTTCTTCCGAGGTCGGGAAGGACGGTGTCGCCGGCCGCTGCCAGTTGACCGCGATAGCCCGTTCCGAGGAAAGGCGGCGCGGCCCCATCGGACCGCGCCGCGGCGTTGGGCACGCCGACCAGAGCCGTTACCGCTGTTGCCGGCGCCGCTGGCGCTGGGCCATGCGATCCCGCATCGTCGCCTCGGCTTCCCGCGCGGCCGCCTGCTGGTCCGGTGTCAGCACCTGCCACACCTGGGCGTGAACGTAGGCGCGCAGCACCGCCGCGTCCCCCTCGGCCGCGCCCAACTCGGCGGCCACGGTGCGGATAGCTCCCTCGTTCACCACGTCGGCGGTCACCGCCGCCTGCAGCGCCTCGCGCGCCTCGCGCACCCGACCCGAGGCGGCCTCGGCCGCCTCGCGGTTCCCCTCCCGGATGCTCCCGATCTGCTCGCGCTGGACCTCGCTCAGGTCCAGCTGGCCCAGCCGCATCATGGAACCGCCGGACGGCGGCCCCTGGCGGCGGCCCATACGTCCGCGGTCCGGTCTGGGCCCACCCGGCGGCTGGGCCCAAACGGTATCGGCGGCGGCGAATAACCCAAGTGTCAATACCACCTTGGCTGGCACCATCCATTTCGTCATCCTGCGCTTCGCGCTCATCATCAACCTCCTTATCAAATCCCGCATCCCGCGACCGGCATCACGATGTCCGTGACCCGTCGCGTCGGTCACTGTTGATATCGACCGACGGGATGGCGAAGTTATTCCCTGAGCGGCCTCGCGGCCGGTTCGGTCCAGGATCGCGCGCCGGTCGCGTCAGCGACCCGGCGGGGCGTTGACCTCGAAGTGATCGTCGCAGAACAGGTCGACCAGCTGGACCACCACCTGCTCGACCTCGGACAGGTTCGCCTCGCCGACCGCACCGAGACTCGCCATGTCCCAGGTGTCGACCAAGGCGCGGAGCTGGTTGCCCTCGATCGTCGCCATCTGCTGTACGGAGACCCGGGCGTAGTAGGCGTAGAGCCCGGTCGACCCGCGGTGGGTAGCGACGTTGATGTAGAGGCCCGCCCCTTGCTGCGAGCTCCCCTGCCGCACCCCCCGCGCCTCCAGCTGCCGCTCGGCCGCACGCAGGAGCGTGCGGGGGATCAGACCGGCTGCCTCGGGTTCCTCCGCCACGTCCTCGACTACGATGTTGACCTCGCGGATGCCGGCGAGATTTCCGCGCTCGATGTCCTGCTGCAACGCGAGCGACGGCGAGGCCGTCGCCAGGGTCACGATGACGACGAGCGGCGCCAGACCCACCGTGCTGCGCACCCGCATCAGCGCCCTACTGCACAGCGTCGTCGGCCGCCGCATCCGTCGCGCGCGAGCCGGTGAGCACGCCCACCATCCCGTGGTTGCCCTCGTGACAGGCGTATTCGAAGATCGGGCCAGCGGTCCGCCGCCACGGCACCATGCCGGTCCACGGTCGCGTCCAGACCGTCGGATCACTGACCGTGAACCGGTACTCGAGCGTGCGCTCGTCCACACGTCTGAAGCGCTCGATGACCCGCCGCCCGAGGTTCGACCCAAGATAGTCCGCGTCCTCGCGGAAGTTTGTGGTCTCGACCACCAGCGTGTCGCCGTCCCAATGGCCGCGCGACACCCCGAGCCACTGGGTCACCTGCGCGGGCGGCGCCGGGCGCCCGTCGAGCGGGATGAATCGCACCTCGTGGATCTGCTCCTGCAGAATCGCCACATAGCCAGGCGACTGGGCAATCTGCACGTGGTTATTGTAACCGCTCGACGTGATCGGCACCGGCCGATAGACAAGACACCGGTCACCAAGGTCCATCTCCTCAGGTCCGTCGGCGGGGAGCCTCCCCCGTCTGACCGCCAGAATCCGTCGCGTCTCGGCCGACCCCGCCCGATGCTCGGCCTCCGGCGTCAGCGGCGGCAGACGGCCGTCCGATGGGTCTTCGATGAGCGAGGTCCGTCCGATCGAAACTCCCCGATCCCACCAGAAGGCGTTGTAGGCGAGCGCCACATCCTGGTCCGGGGTCAGCCCTTCGCGCCGGTCCGCGCGCGTCTCCGACGCCGCGTTCAGCGCGGCAACTTCCTCTTCGGTGAGGAACACGCGGTCGGCCTGGTCGGCCGGACGCTGCAGCGGTGTGATGGTGCCGTGGTTCCAGATGCCCTGCAGGTCCGGATCGCCCCACGGCGTCGTTGGTGCGGGCGGCGAGTCTGCAGTCGATGCACGACTCTGCCCGGTCGCGGGAACCGGGAGCAACAGACACAGCGCCGTCAGGGCGGTTAGCCCACGGAACGTCGCGCGACCTCGTTCAGACATGCTTGTAGCTCCTGTTCGCACCGGCACGGACGAGCCACGCGGCCGTCCGCCGACCGGCTTCCGACACTGACTTCTGCCAGGCGAGTCGCTAGCGAGTCCGCGCCAGCGCCTCCAGATCGGTCCGCTCCAGGGCTCGGTGCCCGGAGAGGATGCCCTCCATGCCATAGTTCCCCTCGTGGCAGGCGTACTCGAAGATCGGGTCCTCGCTGCGCTTGAGCTGAATCAGGACCGTCCAGGGCCGCGACCAGATTGTCGCGTCGGTGACGGTCACTTCGTAGTTGAGCGTGTCGGGACCGACCCGCGTGTAGCGCTCCACCAGGTGCAGATGCTCCGCTGAGCCTCTGAAGTTGCTCCGGGGAGAGAAGTTGGTGGTCTCGACCACCAGGGTATCTCCCTCCCATCGACCACGTGAATCGCCGTTCCATTGCGGGACGCGGCCCGACACGTGCGGGCCGCCGTCGAGCGGGATCAGCTTGACGTCATGAGCCATCTCCCGGTAAACCGCCACGTGCCCCGGTGTCTGGAAGATCTGGAAATAGCTGTTGTAGCCGGCGCCCAGACGCGGCACGCCGAAATTAACGCACCGCTCGCCGAGACTCCGATCCTCAGGCCCGTCGGCAGGATGCGCGCGACGGTGAGCAGTCCGCTGCTCGGCCCGCTGCTCGGCCGCCGTAGTCAAGGCCGGCACGTGCCCATCCGGAGGATCGATGACCAGCGAGGTCTGATGCGTGAACTCGCGGTCCGCCATCCAGAACTGGTTGTAGTTGCCCGTCGTGTCGTAGGAATCGGCGTCCTTGAGACCCGCGAGCGCCTTGAGCACCAGCTGGTCGCCGAACTGCGCGTCGAGCCCACTCTCGACGACGCGGGCCGCCGCCACTTTCAACGTGGCCACTTCCTCGTCGGTCAGCCACGCCTTGCCCACCCACTGCGGCGGGCGCTCGAGCGGCGTCACGTTGTTGTTGGCCCAGACGCCGTGAAAATCCGGTTGCCCGTCGGCCGTTCGCGGCAGCGTCCAGCCGCTCCCATCCGTGACACCCTGGACGGCGACCGGCACCGGCGAAAACGCCAGCACCACGACGATGAGACCAACGCTTATACGGCATTGATTCGCCATCTGCCACCTCTATCTCCGGGCGTCCACCACCGGCGCGTCTCTGTCTCGCCGCAACACCTTGACTGACTTGTACCCCCTCCGCGATGTTTGTCCAGCCGGTCCGGCGACACCCGCGTCCCCCTCAATCCAGATGTCCGCGCTCGGCGTCACCCATCTCGACGCGGCGCTCGGGGAAGTACTCGCGCCAGCGGGTGGAGACCTTCGTGGCGATGTCCGGGCGACAGCAGAGCTCGGCCGGAAACGCCGGCGGCAGACGCGCGTCGATGACGATGGGCGGCGTGTAGACGAGGTGGTTGCGGACCACGCTGGTCGCGGCCGCGTAGATGTCGGCCGCCGGCTCGAACCGCGTGAAGGTGGTCCAGAGAAAGTTCATCGCGCTCTTCGCTGCCCGGGCCGGCTCGTCCGTCATGACGACCAGCGGCCAACCGGCGAAGGCCGGATGCGACGCCACCCGGGCGGCCGCCGCCGGGTCGGTGCTGGACGGCGGGCCGCCGACCACGAGGCACCCCGGGCAAAACACCCGCACGTCGTCGACGCCCCGCGGGAGTTCAGCAGCCGTGAATACACCGGGCAGGTCCCGCACCGGGTCGCCCAGTCCCAGCCAGACGCCCTTCGAGCCGCGGTTCACCGCCGGCCCCGTATAGTCGAGCGTATCCATCGACAGGTTGGCGAACACATACAGGTCGGTCTCGGGATTCGTCCGCGCCAGGATATGCTCGAGCGTGGCGGGAAAGTCTCGCAGGTCGACCGGTTGATCGGTGACCAGGAGGAACTTGGTCAACGAGAGCTGCCCTTCGCCCAGGATCCGGAACGCACTCGCCATCGCCTCACGCGCGTAGCGCTGCTTGACGACCGCGGCCGACAGCGAGTGATACCCGGTTTCGCCGTAAGACCACAACCGCTCGACTGCCGGCATCACCAGCGGAAACAGCGGCGACAGCAGCTCCTGTAGCAGGTCGCCGATGAAGAAGTCCTCCTGCCTCGGCTTGCCGACAACGGTGGCAGGATAGATCGCGTCGCGGCGACGCGCCATCCGGTGGACCTGGAACACCGGATAGTCGTGGCGCAGGGAGTAGTAGCCGTAGTGGTCGCCGAACGGTCCTTCGGGCCGCCGTTCCCATGCCGGCACCGACCCGATCAGCGCGAACTCAGCGGCCGACGCCAGGCCGTGCGGTCCGACCCCTTCGATAACGCGCAACCGTGCACCGGCAATGAGCGACGCCAGCATCAGCTCCGGCACGTTCTCGGGCAGCGGCGCGACGGCCGATAGGATCAGCGCCGGTGGTCCCCCCAGGAACACGGTCACCGGCAGGGCGGCGCCGCGGGTCTCCGTCGCGTGATAGTGAAACCCGCCCCCCTTGCCGATCTGCCAATGCATGCCAGTCGTGCGCGCATCGTGGATCTGCATACGATAGATCCCGAGGTTGTGGCCGCGCCCATCGGGATGCTCGGTGAAGACGAGGGGCAGGGTGATGAACGGTCCGCCGTCCTCCGGCCACGTGGTCATCGCCGGCAGCCGGTCCAGCCGCACATCGTCGGTCACGACGTCGGTCACCGGTCCGTGACGCGCGCGGCGAAGGCCGACTCGGAACAGATCGGCCGCGAGGTCTCGGGCGCCCCACAACGAAGCCGGTGTCGGCGGTAACACCGTCTCGACCAGCTCGACCAGCCTGCGGATCAGCCGGTGTGGCCGCTCGCCAAACGCCAGCTCGGCGCGGCGCGCCGTCCCGAACAGGTTCGTGACCAGTGGAAAGTCAGCGTCGGTGACATTCGAGAACAGCAGCGTCGGTCCCCCCGCGGCCACGACACGACGATGGATCTCCGCCGCTTCGAGCGCCCGGTCGACCGGCGCCGTGACCTCGACGAGGTCCCCGTCGCGTCTGAGGCGATCCAGGAAAGCGCGCAAATCTGGAAAAGACATCGTCGTGCTCGTGACGCAATGGTCACGAGAGGCTCTGTCCCAAGGAGTCTAGCGGGCCGACGCCGAAGGGTTCACGCGAAGCGCTTCACCGCCTCCTACTCGGGTCTCCGTCTACCCGTTCCGCCCGGTCGGATCCTCGGGGGTACCACACAAGTCGCCGAGATACCCGGCCCCGCCGCAGTAGCTCGCGTCCTGGAGTTGGATCAGGATACCGTCCGGGTCGGTGAAGTACAGCTCGGGCGTACCGCCTGGCGCACCGCCCCGGTTCTCCATGCGCATCGTTATGTATGACTGCAGCGGGCCGACCGGGCCTGGGCCGTCGCCCCGGGGGGTGACGCCGTAGTCCTCGAGCAGACCGAGAATGCGGTCTAGGTCGAAGTCGTCCACGGTCAGACAGGCGTGATGGATCATCGCCCCCTGCGGATCGGCGGCGCGCCCCAGCGCCAGAAACTGGTGCCCCGCGCCGACACGGAGCACCGGAAGCGCGCCCTGATACGTGTCGATCGGCAACCCGAAGAGCCGCTGATAGAAGCCGGTGGAACGCTGCTGGTCCGTCACACGGAGCGTGAAATGGTTGTAGTCACGCACGGCCAGTAACCCCGGACTCGGCGCCCGCTCTGGCGCCGCGAGGCAGCGCTCGCCCAGCCGACCCGCGCCGCCGCAGTAGCCAGTGTCTTGCAGCTGGACGACCACCCCGTCCGGGTCCCCGAAGTAGAGCTCGGGCGTGCCCTCCGGCGCGCCGCCGAACTCCTCTCCGCGTATCCGGATCCGCACCTGCATCGGGCCGGACGGATCGGATGGCGCGACCCCGTTCTCGCCCATGATCCGCACGAGTCTGTCGGGATCGAAGTCGTCAACGGCCAGACACAGATGGGTAATGCGGGGATTGGCGCTCTGGCCACCGCCCAGCGCCATGAACTGAGGTCCGTCGCCGACGCGGAGCACCACCGTCCTGGCCTGACGCGCCGCAATCGGCATGCCGAACAGCCCCTGATACCACTCCAGCGAACGCGCTGGATCGGACACACTGAGCGTCATATGGTTAATCGCCCGCACCGGAATCGTGGGGGCGGCCTGTGCGAAAGCGGCGGGCACCGCCGCCAGAGCGCCGAGCGAGCCCAGAAAGACACGTCGGGGCACCTGCCCGTGCTCATACGCGGTCACCAGCCGGTCGATGTCTGATTGCATCGTTTCCTGTCTCCCATCGCATCCGATCGACTGCCCGGTTGGCGTCCGCGCCGTCCCCTCGAGCACTCCCGACGCCGTGGTGACAGAGACGCACTCGCGTGGCTCAGTATACCGCCTGGCCACGAGTCGGGGACACCTCGCGCGACGCGACGGGCGGCCCGGTTGATGACCGTCTTGACCCGGCGCCACCGACAGGCGACACGCGGTAATGGCGGCGCGGGATCGGGTCCACGCCGATTTCCCGATCGCGGTCTCAGGACGGGGTTAGAATCGATCGGCCGACACAGTCGAGAGGCACGGACGATCGGAGGAGACGCAGTGGACTTCGTCACGACGGCAACCGACCCCTGGGGACGCACGGTGCTCACCCACGTCGCCTGGAACATTCTCTGGGTCTCGGTGTTTGTCTTCGTCGCGTTCCTGGTGGCGCACGCCTCCTACATCATGCTGTCGGCGCACCGAGTCCGTGGCAAGGCCGACACGGACGCATTGGAGACCAAGCACCAGAACCTACCGGGTCGAGTCAAACGGCACTCGTTCATGGCGCGGCTCTTTCACTGGGTGATGGCGGGAGCCGTTTTCACGCTGCTCGGGACGGCGTTCTTCCCGATCATGGGCTGGCAGTTCAACTGGATCGACATCCATTGGGTAGCCGGTCTCGTCCTGACGGGATCAATCGTCTACCACATCATCCACGCCACGTTTTGGCTCGACTTCTGGTCGATCTGGGTAGGCCCCAAGGACATCCCGGAGTTCAAGGCGGAAATCCTGCGCGAACGGGGCCACGACGTGCCGGGCCCGCACCCGGCCAAGTATCCGATCGGCAATCGCCTCTATCACCTGGTGCTGACCTTCGTCGGGTGCACGGTCAGCCTGACCGGCCTAGTGATGCTGTGGCGAATGGGAACCCCGTTCATCACGCCCAACCCCTACATCCTGGGTGAAGGCACGTGGGGCTGGGTGTATGTCTTGCACGGTCTCGTCGGGCTCTCGCTGGCGGGACTGACGACCGCGCACGTCATCTTCGGCGCGCGGCCCAGGAACTGGTGGTTGACCAAGTCGATGATCGTCGGCTGGGTGACACGGCGGGAGTATCTGGAGCATCACGAGCCCAGCCGCTGGCCGATCAAGCTCCCTGCGCCTAAGGAGACTGGAGTCAGGAGCCAGGAACCAGGCGAAGCGTAGGGGGCAGCCGGCTCACCTGCGGCCGATCAGAAAAAGTGAGGCGTTGGCGAGGCGGCGCCACACGAAGATTGCGCTCGTGGAGACCAGGATGAGGGCCGAGGTGGTCAGGGCGTCGACGGTCACGAGCCATCGGCTGAACCTCGGCCAGACCGGCACGGCCGCCAGCGCGCCGGTCACCAGCGCGATCCCGTGGGTCGGGGTCAGGACCAGGGGCAGCGGCGCGGCCGCTGCGGTCAATCCGGTCATCACCTGCAGCATGCCGACCGCCGCCGCTGGCGACTCGGCACGAAAGACGACCCACAGACACAGCACGACAACCAGTAGATAGGCGTGGCGCAGCGCGGCGGGCAACCGGGAAATGCGAGCGCCGAGCCCGCCCTGCTCTAGCGCCACCACAACGCCGTGTAGCACCCCCCAGATCACCACGGTCACGCCCGGGCCGTGCCACAATCCGACACACAGGAACAGCCCGATGATGCGCCGGACGCGTGCCACCCGGCCCTCGGTCGTCGCCTCGAGGGATAGCCCCAGGTATCCGTGGCACCAATCAATCAGCGAGATGTTCCAGCGCCGCCAGAACTCGGTGAGCGTATCCGCCCCGTACGGCCACCGGAAGTTCTCGAACAGGCGGAACCCGAATATCCTCCCGAACCCGATCGCCATGTCGGCATACCCGGAAAGACCGAAGTAGATCTGCAGGGCGAAGCAGACGACCCCGAACCAGGCCTGCAACATGCCGAGCTCGCCCGCCCCCATCGAGAACACCGCGTCGACCGGCCCGGCCAGGGTCTCGGCGAGGAACGCGACCTTGGTGAACCCGACCAGACAGCGTCGGACGCCGTAGGCGAAGGCGGCCATCGTCACCCGGCGCTGCGCCAGTTGCGGGCCCATCTCGCTGTACCGCACGAGCGGCCCGGCACAGAGCAGCGGGAAGAAGACCAGGTACAGCGATGCCCGGATGGGGCTCACCTGGGGGCGCGTGGTCCCGCGGAAGACGTCGACCACATAGGAGATCGCGTGACACGCGATGAAGGTCAGACCGAGGGGCGCCAGCAGCTGCGGCACAACGAACGACCGCCCGGCCAGTTCGCTGGCCAGCGGTCTGGCGTACTTGAATATGACCAGCAGCAGCACATTGCCGGTCACCGCCAGCGTCAGCAACGCCTCCGGCAGCGGGCTTGGACGGGCGGTTGACGCCCCGGCGCGGCGCGCCCAGCCGATCGCCAGGGCCACCGTATAGTTGAAGGCGACCGCTCCGGCGATCACCTGGATGAAATCCCCAGCGCCGGCGACGAGGAACACGAGGCTGCCCCCGAGCAGCACGGTGTTGGCCAGGCTGAAGCGGCGGGCTCCCTCCCGCCAGCGCCGCGGGGTCACCGCAACGGCGATGAAGAAGAGCGCGAACAGCGACGGGAGGAACCAGAGGAGAAACGCGGAATCGGTGAACAGCACGAGCGAGGCGTCATATTACTCCGCAATAGCCCCGCAGGAAAACGGTTGCAACGGCTCGCGCCGTCCCGGTGAGGGCACACGCTACTGATTCACCCTGAACCCGGCCACTAGTCGAGGATCGTCGCGGCGGGGCCGGTCAGCTCAACGATGTGCAGCCCCGTGTTGGCCCGGTCCACGAGATAGATCAGCCCTCGATCGTCAACCTCGACGTTGTTGGTCTGGATCGCCGTCTTGCAGCTCTCGACCCCGTCGATCGTGATGCACCGCTCGTCGGTGTTCGCAGTGGTCGCGGGAATGTAGTGCGCCACCTCGATCGGCTCGAACGGGTTGCGGACATCGACGACGCGCATCCCGGCGTTGAACCACGAGAACACCTGGAGCTTCTTGTAGAACGGCGCGGTCATCGACCACTGCGTGCCGTGCGGACCGAATCGCCCGCCCCGACCGCAGAACCCGCCGTCGGCCTCCGGGACCTGAAACGTCGAGACCGGCATCGGATGGGCCTCGTCGGCGAGGTCGACGAAGAAGGCCACGTGCCGCGCCTCCTGGCACTCGTTCGTCACCGACTCCGACACCAGGACCACGAAGTCGCGCGTCCGTTGATCGCGGTTCTGGGCATAGTCGACCAGTTCGACGTCGAGGAGCGGAAAGGCGGTGTGCCCGCCCCAGAAAGAGGGGATGTCGAGACGGCCGATCTGGGGAAACCGGAGGCCGTTCTGGCTCGAGGCCAGCGGTCCGGCAACGCCCGGGTCGCCGCGCAGAAACCGCTCGCGATCCACGATCTGCAAGACCCCGTTCGCCGATGTACCGTAGCTGAGATACAGCCGCTCGCCGGCGCGGACCACCTCATGCACCCCCGAGCCTCCGGGCACCGGCCCGGACGCGTCGGGCTGTACCCCGTCGAGGCTGAAGTCGCGGATCCGGCGCGGTGCGGACGGGTCTGCCAGGTCGAACGCCTGGACCACCCGTGGCGCGCGCCAGCCGTCGACCGTCCCGACCAGGTAGGCAACGCCGGTGTCACACTCCCACCAGTTCTTGTGCGTGTTCTGCTCCCCGTCCGGGGTGTGCCCCATCGAGGCGACGGTCGTCACGAACGAGGGGTCGCCCGGATCCGAGACGTCCCACAGCTCGTGGCTCTGGTTCCCGTTGGCCCGCAGGAGATAGGTGGCTTCCGGATCGGCGCCCGGCAGGTCCGCGCCGGAGCAAACCTGCACCATCTGCGCCCCCTGGGCGTCGCCCGTCGCGGGGATGTGATGGAGATACACGGGACGCGACGGGTCGGTCACGTCGACGATCGACGTCCCGTTGACTTCGACGCGGCCCGTCAGCGGGTTGAGCGCCTCACCGGCGTGATGCCCGACATACAGTATCCGCCGCCCACCCTGCTCGACCGGAAGCGGATGATACGCGGACCGCGCCTGCAGATCGTGGGACCCGACCAGGCGCGTGTTCAGCCGCTCCTCCGGATGGCCCTGCGCCAGCGCCGGCGGGGCCGTCACGCCCGCCAGCAGCGCCAATACGACGACCCGCGTCCTCATAGGCATTCTGGACTCATTCGGACCGTCCGTAACGCCCGCGGCGCGGGGCGTCTGGGTCCCCGCCAGCGACCGAGCCGGGGGGTGGGGCGGAGCCCCATGTTGGAATGATGCGTCGCATAACGGGCTCTCGCGAATCTCAGGGCACCAACAGACGGATGATGCCGTCCCCTTCGTCCAACACTCGCACCTCAAGATTCGAGGGACGATCCCGCCGATCCGATATCGCGCGAAACGTGGCCGCGGTGCCCGGCGGACCACGCTCACGGCAGCGCGAACGCCACCACCCTGTCGGCGGCGGCCACCGCCACGTACTGCCTGCCGTCGCCGCCGAGATAGGTGATCGGGTTGGCGTTGCCGCTCTGCCCCAGTGTACCCACCCACACCTCACGGCCTGTCGCCGCCTCGAAAGAGCGCAAGCGTCCATCGTCGGTCCCGGCCACGAACAACAGCCCGCTACCGGTCACGATGGCGCCCGCGCGCACCAGCCGTCCCGTGTCCTGCTTGCCGGCTGGTAGCTGGTCGGTGATGCCGAGTGTCTGCTGCCACACGATGTCGCCGGTCGCGGCGTCGACCGCCGTCAGCCGGCCCCAGGGTGGTTTCTGGCACGGCAGGGTCGCGTCACCGACCCGCACGCTGAAGCTGGACGGACGCGGCGCGTTCTTGGTGTAGGGCACGGGGTCATCGGCTGGCGCCGCCTCCATCCAGCCGAGCGCCCCGAGGTCCTGCGTCACCACGAACACATACCCGGAGCCGGGATCGAACGCCACGCCGCCCCAGTTGGCACCGCCGACCCCACCCGGAAACGAGACCGTCGTCCTGGGCGGCGCGCCCTCGGCGCGATACACCCACGGCGTGAACGGGCCGGCGTTGTAGAGCTCGCCCAGGCTCGCGACCAGATCCGCGCAGGCGGCGGCGTGCTCGGCTGATGTGTCCGCCGCGGTGACCAGATCGGCCGGCGCGTAGTCGACCCGCGCCAGCGCCGGCGGCTTCAGCGGGATCGGCTGCGTCGGATACGCCAGCTCGCCGGGGACATCGCTCGCCGCCACCGGGCGCTCCTCGACCCCATAGACCGGTTCGCCCGTTTCCCGATTCAAGATGTACAGGTAGCCGGACTTGGTCGTCACGCCCAGCGCCGGAATCGCGCCGCCCTCGCGGGCGATGTCGAACAGCACGGGCGGCGCGGGCGGGTCGGCGTCCCAGAGGTCGTGATGGATGGTCTGGAAATGCCACCGGTAGGCGCCGGTCTCGATCTCGACGGCGACCACCGAGTTCCCGTACAGGTTGGCGCCGTGCCGGTCTCCGCCGTAGTCGGCTGGTATGGGTGATGCCAGCGGCAGATACAGGAGCCCGCTCGCCTCGTCCATCGAAAAGTAGAACGGCCAGGCGTTGACGCCGAGACGATCCCGCCAGCTGTCGCCCTCCCAGGTGTCGTGGCCGGGCTCCCCCGGCTGCGGCACGGAGCTGAACTCCCACAGCTTGGTCCCGGTCCGGGCATCATAGGCGCGGGCGTTGCCGATGCCGCCGGGGGTGCCACGCGGCGTGTTCGCGCCGACCACGACGACATGCCGATAGACGAGCGGCACCGAGTTGTAGGGCACCACCATGTCGGTCTCGCCGGCCTGTCCGAAGCCGGGGACCGGCGCACCGGTGGCGGCATCGAGCGCGATCAGGCGTCGTCCGGAGGTGAAGATGATGCGCGGCGGCGTGTCCGCTTCGCCGGGCCAGTACGCGACGCCGCGCCGGGACGGGGCGCCGTCAGCGACCTGGTACTGCCAGAGCTCACGGCCGGTCGCCGGCTCGAGCGCGACCACGCGGTCGGCCGCCGGCAGATACATGACATCGTCGACGACGACCGGCGTGGCCTGCGAGCTCGGGCCACCGCCGCCGGACGCTCCGGCC
This sequence comes from Vicinamibacteria bacterium, assembly GCA_963578725.1. Taxonomy (GTDB): domain Bacteria; phylum Acidobacteriota; class Vicinamibacteria; order Vicinamibacterales; family UBA8438; genus NP936. The sequence goes on along the minus strand of CAUZDS010000025.1, from coordinate 29,880 downwards.
GGCGCCGCGCTCTGCAGGGAATAGGTCCAGACCTGCGCCAGGCTCGCCGCGTTCTCCGTGGCGATCTGCGTCAGCGGCGAGTAGCCGGTTGCGGCAAGGTCGCGGCGATACATCGGCCAGTCGGCGCCGCCGAGTGGGGTGGTCTGTTGTGGGGCGCCGCCGCACTGCGTCAGCACCATGGTCAGCAGCGGGCCGCCCAACGCCGCCGTCAGCCGCCTGGAGCGCATCACGTGTCACCCTCCCGTTTGACGCGTCGTGAAGACCGGCATTGTATCTCGGTGCGGCCGCCATTCGGCATATCCACATAAAACTGATCTTCGGTCGCCTGGGCGTCCCGGAGCTGCCGCCCGCGAACGATGGCATCCGTCGACGGACCTTCAAGACCTGTTCTCCCATATAATCGACCGGTCTCCGGGACGCCGCGTCCTTCCGCTCCAGCACCCCGTTGGGTCCGTACGAGGTCAGTGCCACGATCGACGCGGACGGCCCTGTCGACATGATCGCACGAACACTGGAGGACCTCATGCGCGCATTGTTCCAACTCCTGTTGCTCCTGGCTCTCGCGACCACCTCGGCGTCGGCGCAGTCGCGGACCGGGGATGCGCTGCGCATCTACCTGGTCGATGTGGAGGGCGGCAACGCGACCCTCTTCGTCTCGCCGGCGGGCGAGTCGTTGTTGATCGACACCGGCAACGGCGGGGCGAACGCCGCGCGAGACGTCGGCCGCATCATGGCGGCGGTCGAGGACGCCGGGCTGCAGCAGATCGACCATCTGATCACGACCCACTGGCACGGCGACCATTTCGGCGGGATGACGGAGCTGGCCGCGCGGATCCCGATCCGGCACTTCATCGACCACGGTCCGAGCGTGCAGGCCAACGCCACGACCGAGGCGTTCCTCGAGGGCGCCTACCGCGACCTGTACAGCCAGGCCCCGCACACCGTGGCGAAGCCGGGTGATACGGTGCCGCTGTCCGGCGTGGAGGTGACCGTCCTGACCTCCGGCGGCGCGGTGCTCCAGCAACCGCTGCCGGGCGCCGGCGAGCCGAATCGGTACTGCACGGACTTCGAGCCGCAGGCCGAAGACCTGGGCGAAAACGCGCAGTCGGTCGGGATCCACATGGTGTTTGGCCAGTTTCGCGTGCTGCACCTCGGCGACCTGACGGTCAACAAGGAGTTCGACCTGATGTGTCCCGCGAACCGGATCGGCACCGTGGACCTCTTCATCGTCTCGCACCACGGACAGCCGAGTTCGAATGCCGCGGCGCTGGTTCACGCCATCGAGCCGCGCGTGGCCCTGATGAACAACGGGACGCGCAAGGGCGGACAGCCCGAGGCGATGACTATCCTGCATGCGACCCCTGGCCTGGAGGACCTCTGGCAGCTCCACTTCTCGCTGCTGAGCGGGCAGGAGTACACGGTGCCTGGATTGTTCACCGCCAACCTGGTCGACGAGCAGCCTGACGCGGTGCCCCGAGCCCCCATGCCGCGGCCGGCGCCCGGCACCAACGCCGGCCCGCCGCCGTCGCACAACGGCCCGGCGTCCTGGATCGCGGTCGAGGCGCACCGGGACGGCACGTTCACGGTCACGAACAGCCGGAACGGCTTCAGTAAGACGTACTGATCGGTGCCCGTTCGACCCGGAATGGCCCCACGACACCGGCGAACCACGCCGCGCTATACTGGGTGCCTTCCCGCCGACCCAAGCGCGGCGGACGAGCGCCGCATGTGCCTATTCCATCGACCGCCATGCGCGAGGGTGCGGCCCTCGCCACCATCCGCCGCATCCTGCTGATCCTCTTCCTGATCGGCGTCGTCGGCACCGGCCTGGAACTGCTGCTGCTCGATCACACCGAGGACCTCTGGCAGTGGGCGCCACTCGTGCTGATGGCGCTCAGTCTGGTCACGCTGGGTTGGCGCCTGGCCGATCGCGGTGCCGCCAGTCTGCGGCTGTTCCAAAGCACGATGGTGCTATTCGCGCTGAGCGGCGTCGTCGGGCTCTGGCTGCACTACCAGGGCAACGTAGAATTCGAACTGGAGATGTATCCTTCCATGCAGGGGCTCGAGCTGTTCCGAGAATCGGTGACCGGGGCCACGCCGACCCTGGCCCCCGGCGCCATGCTCGAGCTCGGCCTGCTCGGGCTGGCGTACGCCTATCGGCACCCAGCATTGAGTGACGAGCACCGAGCAACGTACAACGCGCCACGCGCAGAGCAACCCAATCCGGCGGCTCCTGACGTGGAGAACTGAGAGACCAATAATGATGAGCGTCATGACGAGAGTAGCCTGTCTCGCGGCGTCTGTCCTGGTGCTGGTACTGGGCCTGGCAGCCGACGGCAGGGCCCAAGTCGGTGACAGCGGCGGGATCGTGAATCCGAACCTGGCGGGCGCGGACGAGTTGCACGCGCTGCCCCATCTGACCGGGCAGGTCGTCGACGACCTGCTGACACGCCGGCCGTTCCTGACCATGACAGACCTCCACGCCTATCTCAGCACCGCCCTGAGCGCAGACCAGCTCGCCGAGCTCTACCCGCGGCTGTTCGTGCCGATCAACCTGAACACGGCGTCGCCGGAAGAGATCCTGCTGGTGCCGGGCGTGGGCGCGCGCATGGCGCACGAGTTCGAGGAATATCGCCCGTATCGGGCGCTGGCGCAGTTCCGGCGCGAGATGGGCAAGTATGTCGACGATGACGAGGTGACGCGGTTCGAGCGGCACGTGTTCGTGCCGATCAACCTCAACACCGCGAGCGACGCCGACATCCTGAGCATTCCCGGCGTGGGGCCGCGGATGCTGCACGAGTTCGACGAGTATCGGCCCTACCAGGCGATCGAGCAGTTCCGCCGGGAGATCGGCAAGTATGTCGACGACGACGAGGTGGCGCGACTCGAGCGGTACGTCGTCCTGGAGTAGACCGCGAGGATGACTCATCGTCGACGCGCCGGCGGCCTCTGTGTGGCCGGGATCGTGTGGGCCTCGGTGGCGACGGCCGCGCAGATGCCGACCGAGCCGGCCGAGATGTTCGACGCCTTCTGCGCGGTCTGTCACGGGGAAGACGGCAGCGGGCAGGTGGAGAACCCGGCGCTCGACGGCGAGCCGATGGACTTCACCGACTGCGCGGTCGCGACACCGGAGCCGGACGCGGACTGGGAGCTCGTCATCACGCGCGGCGGGCCCGCCGCGGGCCTCTCGTCCGAGATGCCGTCCTACGGCGACACCCTGACCGGCGGGCAGATCGGGACGCTCATCGGCTACATCCGCGGCTTCTGCCCCGAACCGGGTTGGCCGATCGGCACCCTGAACTTCCCGCGGCCGATTTTCACAGAGAAGGCGTTCCCCGAGAACGAATTCCTGCTGCTGCCCGAGGTGTCCGAGGGCCCAGGCGACGTCAGCCGGGTCGGGATCCGGGCCATCTACGAGCGCCGGCTCGGCCGGCGCGGGCATGTCGAGATGCGGCTCCCGTTCGAAAGTTTCTCGGCGGCCGGCACGCGACGCTCGGGTCTCGGCGACGTCAAGCTGGCCGGCAAGTACGTCGTCCACACCGACCGCGCAATGACCCGCATCACCACGGCCGGCCTCGAGGTCAGCCTGCCGACCGGCGACGCGGACGACGGGCTCGGTCACGGGACCGCGGTCTTCGAGCCGTATCTGGCGTTCGGAACAACGCTCGGCGACCTGTATCTGCAGACCCAGGTAAAGGTCGAGTCACCTGCCCGCGACCCCGTGTCGGAAGCCGAGTTCGGCTACAACGCGTATGTCGGGTTCGACGTCTCGGAGGTCCTGAACACCTGGACGCTGGGTCTCGAGCTGAACGGCGTGGACCGCGATCTCGCCCTGACGCCCCAGCTGCGCAAGGGGCTCACCCGCACCGGCGCCATCGCGGTCGCCAGCGGCGTCCAGATTCCGATCACCCACCGTGACACCAGGCGGGCGCGCTGGGTCGGCTACTTCCTCTGGGAGTATCTGGACCCGGTCTTCACCGTGAAGGACTGAGGCAGGATGGCGGAGAGAGTGGGATTCGAACCCACGGTAGAGTTTCCCCTACACACGCTTTCCAAGCGTGCTCCTTCAACCACTCGGACATCTCTCCGCAATTGGTGGCCCGTCTAAGGCGTGTCAGTGCCGCTCACGCGGCGGGGCACCCGGGCCGGACTGCGTTGCTCCGCAGTCACATGCCACCGGCATTTTTCCTCGTCGCGCCTTCCTCTCCGGCGCCGCGCGCCCGCGACCGCCTCTGATTCGCCCGAGTCGGGCCGCGGATGAGCGACCTTGGCAGGAGTCTACCACGCTGGTTTTCTGGACACATCGTCGGCGTGCCGCCGGCAGATGCGCTGCTTGATTGCTCCCTGACCCGGGGATAAACTGGGATGTCTTCGGACGGGCATCGCCACGCCGGCGGCGCGGCCCGACAACCGGTGACGGGTCGCAGCGCGGCCCGGACCCTGTGCAATCTCAGCCTACGAACCGCGTCAGGGCCGGAAGGCAGCAGCGCTAAGTAGTCACTGACATGTGCCGCAGGTTCTTCCGGGTCGCGGCTGGAACCCGCCACCTGCTGGCGCCGTCCACATGACCCGAACGCTGCGCTGATCACCGCATGGCCTACCAGGTACTCGCCCGCAAGTGGCGTCCGCAGCGGTTTGATGACGTCATCGGCCAGCGCGGCGTCACGCAGACCCTGCGCAACGCCATCGCCACGGACCGTCTAGCGCACGCGTTCGTCTTCGCGGGGCCGCGGGGCGTCGGGAAGACCACGAGCGCGCGCATCCTCGCCCGGGCGCTGAACTGTGTCACGGGGCCGACAGCGGACCCGTGCGGCGAGTGTGACGCCTGCCGGGAAATCGCCGAGGGCCGCGACATCGACGTGCTCGAGATCGATGCCGCCACCCACACCCAGGTCGAGAACATCCGCGAGGTGATCATCGCCGGGCTGTCGATCGCCCCGGTGCGCGATCGTTACAAAGTGTTCATCATCGACGAGGTGCACCAACTCTCGTCGAGTTCGTTCAACGCGCTGCTGAAGTCGGTCGAAGAGCCACCGCCGCACGTCGTCTTCATTATGGCAACTACCCTGCTCGACAAGATTCCGGACACGATCCTGTCGCGGTCGCAGGTCTTCGAGTTCCGCACCATCGGCACGGCCGCCATCACCGAGCATCTGCGCGCCATCACGGCGGCCGAGCAGGTGTCGGTCGACGCCGCCGGGCTGGCGCTGATCGCGCGGTCGGCCGAGGGCAGCATGCGCGACGCGCAGAGCGCACTCGACCAGGTGATCGCCTTCGCGGGGGAATCGGCGACCGCCGACGAAGTGTCGGCCGTGCTGGGACTGGTTGGCCGGGACGCGGTGTTCGACGTCGCCGAGACGGTCGCCGACGAGGCGGCGCCGCGGGTGTTCGAGCTGGCCGGCCGCTTCATGGAGGCGGGTTACGACCTGCGTTCGGTCTGCCGCGAGCTGACTCGGCTGGTGCGCGACCTGCTGGTTGTGAAGATCGATCCGGGCCGCCTCACCGACCCAGAGATCGCCACCGATGCCGAACGTCGGCGTTTGGAGGCGTTGGTGGGTCGGTTCTCGCGAGAGGACTTGTTGCGCGGGTTCGACGTGCTGTCGCGGGCCGAGTTCGAGATTCGCGGCGCGGCCCAACCACGCTACCACTTCGAGGTGGCCATGCTGCGCTGGATGCACTTGCGGAACTTGGTCCCACTGAGCGAGCTAATCGATGGGCTCGAGCGGCAGCCCTCGCCGACACCCGGGCTGGAACGGCGCCCGTCACCGCCGGTCGACCCGCCGGTGGCGGCGTCGCGCCCGATGCGCTCAGGAACGGCACCGCCACCGGCACGCCGATCTCGGCCGGCCCGGACGTCTCGCGGCGCGCCGCCGCCGGATGCGCCGGTTGCGTCCCGGTCGCCGGCGAAAAACGCGGCCGAGCCGCCCGCCGATCCCAAGGCGGCGTTGCTGGCCGATCTGAAGCGGACGAAGAAATTCTTCCATGGCACCGTCGTGGCGCAGGCGCAGCAGGTGGAGATCGACGGCGGGCGGCTCATCTTCAGTTTCACCGAGGCGCAGCGCACGCTGGCCCAGCAGATAGAAGCGAGCCGTTCCTGGCTCGAGCCGATGGCGACGCGCACGCTGGGGCGGAAGATGACAGTGGGCGTTCGCACGGTCGCCGGGCTTGGGGCCGTGGATGCCCCAAGCCCGACCTCGAGCACCGCGGCGGCGCCTCGCCAGCCAACATTCGAGACCGTGAGCCCACCGGAACCGCCACCGGAGGGAGAGGTGCCACCTCCACCGACCGACCCGCCGCCGGACCTCAATCTGTCACCGATACGCCACACCAGCCCGCCCGCCGGGCCGACCCCGACGAAGCGGCATCCGGACGGACCGCCCGCCGAGCTGCTGACACAGGCGCTGGACGACCAGGCGGTGCAGGCGATGCTCGAGGTGTTCCCGGCCGAGATCAACGACGTCGAGGAAATCTGACTGCGAGCCAACCATGAACATCCAGAAGATGATGCAGCAGGCGCAGCAGATGCAGGACAACCTGCAGAAGCAGCTGAGGCAGACGAAGGTCGAGGCGACCGCCGGCGGCGGGATGGTCACCGTCGTCATGAACGGCGTCAAGGAGATTCAGAGCCTGACGATCGATCCCGAGGTGGTGTCCCGGGATGATGTCGAGATGTTGCAGGACCTCATCGTGGCCGCCGTCACCGACGCGCAGCGGCGCGCCGACGACCTGATGTCGCAGCAGATGGGCGGCATGATGGGCGGGCTCAAGATTCCCGGGCTGACATGAGCCAGATCGAGCCGCTCGTCCAGCTGACCGAGGAACTCCAGCGGCTGCCCGGCATCGGGGCCAAGAGCGCGCAGCGCCTGGCCTTTCACCTGCTGAAGCAGCCGCGTGAGGACGTCGATCGGCTGTGCGACGCAATTCGTGAGGTCAAGGAACGCATAACCTACTGCTCCATCTGCTCGAACATCACGGACCGCGATCCCTGTGTCTACTGCACCGATCCCGGCCGCGACCGGCGGATGATCTGTGTGGTCGAGGATCCGGCCAACGTCGGCACCATCGAGAGGACGGGTGACTTCAGGGGGACCTATCACGTGTTGATGGGAGCACTGTCGCCGCTGAAGGGCATCGGACCGGACGACCTCCACATCAAGGGGCTGCTCGAACGTGTTGACGCCGACGCGGTACGCGAGGTAATCCTGGCGACCAACCCGAACGTGGAAGGAGAAGCCACCGCTATCTACCTGGCCAGGTTGATCAAGCCACTCGGCGTGCATGTCAGCCGGATCGCCATGGGAGTTCCGGTGGGTAGCGACCTCGAGTACACCGACGAGATCACCATGCTCAAGGCGATGGAAGGCCGCCGCGAGGTGTAGCCGCGTTTCAGATCCGCCCGAGCAGCTCCTCCAGCACGCGAGCCGTGGCGGGGGCCCGCCGCGCGCCGTCCCCTGTCGCCAACTCGGCCCGCAGCCGGGTGAGGCCAGCCTCGTCGTCCACGTCGTACCAGCCGTCGAGCAGCTCGACGGCTAGCCCGATACGGTCGGCGGCCGCGACCGTATCGGCGCGCGCCCACCCGGTGCTCCAGCGGATGCCGCTGAAGAGATCGGGAACCGGGCCGGGCCGGGCCGCGAGGCCAATCAGATAGTACCCGCCGTCATCCGCCGGACCGAGCACCACCCGGTCGCCCTGCACCCGCAGCCGGTCGAGCGCCTCGGCGACACGCGCCGCGGGCAGCGTGGGCAGATCCGACCCGATCAGCACCACGGGCGAGAACCCGTCTCGAAAAAGATCCTCGAAGACGCCCCGCTCCCGGCAACCGAGGTCGGCGCCGCGTTGCGGCAACAACTGGTCGTCTGTCAGACCGGCTTGCGCGAGTCCAACGGTCCCGCCGTCCTCGGTGTAGGCGACCCGAACCGTGACCCCATCGATCGTCCCGCACCCGGCCACGACGTCGGCAAGGAACGCACCGTAGAGCCGGCGCCGATCCTGCTCGTCGGGCACGGCACCGGCCAGCCGGGTCTTCGGCGGACTGGTGCCGTGGGGCTGCCGCGCCATTATCACGACGGCGGCCCCACGCGTCGTCGCACCGGTCGACGGGAACCGGCCGGCAGCTACACGCGCCGTTTCCGCGTCGGCGATCGCCCGCCGCACCGACAGTCCCCGGCGGACCAGGAACCCGACCCCGACCGTCGTCCAGGCCAGCATGCGCGCCTTACGGACGATCGCGAGCGTCACCCCGGTGGCGGTGCCAAAGGCGAGCAGCTCGGCGAACGCGGCGCTACCTGCTTCATCCACGCCGATGCGCAGCGGCACTACTTTGAACACTGCCGTGATGAATCGGTTCGTCGATTCGAAGACGAACGCATCGAGCAAGGTTGGCGCGACGTCGCTGATGAGCGAGAGGACGATATAGATCTCTAGGATCGCCAGCGCGTGGAACGAGAGCTCCCAACCGGCCAGCCGCGCCAGCCGGCCCGGCGCACGCGGGTAGAGCGCGTAGAGCCGGTCCTCAACCCGGCGCACGCGCTCGGCCCAGCGCGCGACGAACGCCGGTGCCAGGCCCCGCCGTTCCACCAGATCGCATACCGTGCTCGCGACCCGCACCTGTCGCCAGATAATCGCGTGGGCGACCGAGATGCAGACGATCAGTACCGTGACCAGCGCGATACTGGCCAGCCACCAGGTGCCGGCGGCGCCCAGCCGTAGCACCAGCGCCAGCGCCCCGCCGGTAACGACGAGCACGGCCGACAGCGTGTAGAAGAGGTTCTCGACCGCGAGTGCCGCCAGGGTGCGGGACACCGGCTCGCGGTCCCGCACGAACAGCGCCTTGGCCGGTTCGCTGACGAGCAGGCTGAGCGGCGTCAGGTTGCCGAGCGCGTCGCCAGCCACCACCGCCTGGAAGGCACGCCCCGGCGAGAGCCGATGCGCGCCCTCGAGACAGCCGCGCCAGGCCATCCCTCTAGCCGCGAACCGAAGCCCCCCCAACGCGATAACGACAAGAAATAGCCACCCGAGACGCCGGAAGCCAGTGGCGATCTCACCCAGACCGGCCTGGCCGACGACCCAGACGAACAGCGCCACGCCCAATATCGCGGCGGCGACTGCGACCGGGGATACCCGTCCCCCCCGACCGGCGATGGTGTGCTCAACCGTCACGCGGCACCCGGTTCAATCTTGCGGCGACTCGACAAGCCCCGGCATAATGGCCAGATGCCCTTCGTTTCGTCGCAGGTTCCAGCGGCGATCATTCTACTTGCGGCCGGGCTACTGGCCTGTTTCCTGGGCTATCGGCTGTTCCGGTGGTTGCTCGCGATCTACGGGTTCGTCGGCGGCGCCTACCTGACGTCACTCTTCGTCGAGGCACTGGAGCCGTGGGCCGCCACGGCCACGATCGTCGGGGGTGGACTGGCCGGCGCGCTACTCCTGCTCATAGTCTATCTGGCCGGGCTCGCTATGCTGGGCGCCGGACTCGGGGCACTGGCAGTCAGCCTATTCTGGACGCCGCAGAACGGCGACCCGGAAACGTGGATAGTGGTAGTAGCGTGTCTGGTCGGCGCAATCGCGGCGGTCTCGTTGCAGCGCTACGTCATCATCGTTAGCACGGCGTTCGGCGGCGCGTGGACGGCGCTCGTGGGCGGGCTGGCCCTCGGTGGGAACGCCGAGGCCACGGCAGCGGCAACCGGCGACGTGTGGCAGGTCTACCCGATGGCGCCAGCCAACGGGCAGGTGCCGTTCGCCATCGGCTGGTTCGGCCTGGGCCTGCTGGCCGCATGGATCCAGCTGCGCGCCACGAGCTCGGCACGCGCATGCCGGAAGGTGGGCGGGAATTGAGTGACCCGCGGCGGCCCTGCCCGCCGCCCCCAAGCGCCATGGAAAACCGGACTTCGCTCGTCTTCGGACGAGCGAACCGGAACGGGTGGAGCTGCCGTATCCTCGCTGGTCGGTGTTCGAACGCGGAGGTTTGACCTCACCGGGGCGCTCAACTAAGATCGGCGCTCCGCTCGACGGGGCCGGCCCGTCCCGGATCGCGTCTGGCCGCACGTCTGCCACGTGTTCCTCAGTAGCTCAATTGGCAGAGCATCCGGCTGTTAACCGGAGGGTTGCTGGTTCGAGTCCAGCCTGAGGAGCCAATTTCCCTAGGAAATACCACCCCTCGTCCTCCGTCCCACCTCCTTTTGTGAAATGGATTGTGACATAACCCTATCGCCTGGCTGCTACGGACCTCGATGCAGACGGCCGACGTGATGGAGACCCTGGACGTGGCCCGCGCGCGGACCGGCGTGGAACAGGTGCGAGTTGTGCATCGGCCGACGCTCCTGAGCGACAACGGGTCGTGCTACGTGTCTCGCGATCTTGCCGCGTATCTTGAGACGCACTGACCTGACCCCCTAAGATCGTTCCAACCCGAGGGGTAGAATGCGGGCGTTGCGAATCAGGAGGCACGATGCCACGGAAGCGATACAGCACCGAGCAGATCATCACGAAACTGCGCCAGGCCGAGGTGGAGTTGAGCCGTGGGCTACGCCCCCCGCAGGTGTGCCAGAAGCTCGGCATCAGCGAGCAGACGTACTATCGTTGGCACACAAGGAGCGCTGCGATGTCGATGTCAGCTTTTCCGAGACGTTGGTTCGCGACAGCGGTTGTCGTGTGGATAGCCATGCACGGAGGCCAGGCGCAGGACATCGAGCCGATCAACACCGGTGACAATCCGTATCGCGTTATCCGCGACTGGGCAGAGCTCACACTAGAAGGACGGCCATGGGGCGGCTCCAACGGCGTGGCGATCGACCGGGATGGCCGGTCCGTGTGGGCGACCGACCGGTGCTCGCCGGGAACGGCCCCTGGCTGTCTCGGCACCACCGCGAACCCGATCCACCTGTTCGACGAGTCCGGCACCGAGATCAGGAGCTTCGGCGGAGGGATGTTCGTGTGGCCGCACGGCCTCCATGTCGATCGAGACGGCAACCTGTGGGTGACCGACGCGCGGGTCGCGAGCCCAGACGAGCTCCAGACGTTTCCGGGCGAAGACGACAAGGGAAGCGTTGTCGTCAAGTTCAGCCCCGATGGCGAGGTGCTGATGACGCTCGGGACACCGGGCGTGAAGGGAGACCCGCCGGACGCGTTGACCGAGCCGACCGACGTCGTCACGGACCCGGACACTGGGGACGTGTACGTGGCCGAGAGTCATACCAACGTCGAGGACCCGGATCTCGTCGGGCGCATCTCGGTGTTCGACCGGAACGGAAACTTCCTCAGGACCATCGGCAGGATGGGCACCGGACCGGGCGAGTTCCGGACGCCGCACGCCATCGAGTTCGACTCCCAGGGGCGGCTGATCGTCGCCGACCGCCACAACCACCGGATCCAGATCCTGACCAAGGACGGGCAGTATCTCGGTGCATGCGGTGAATTCAGCCGGGTGAGCGGGCTGGCGATCGACGGAAGCGACACGATCTATACGTCCGACTCGGAGTCGGACGCCCGGCGCCACCCGGGCTGGCTGAAGGGGATCCGGATCGGGAGCCTCGAGGACTGCAGCGTGACGATCTTCGTTCCCCCGCACGAAACGGATTCGCCTGCCGGTGCGATGGGCGAGGGGATCGCGATCGACCAGGCCGGCAACCTGTATACGGCCGAGGCCAACCTGCGGGGCGTCTCGAAGTACGTGAGGTAGTAACGCCGACGCGAGGTGCGTTCGAGGGGACGGTGCGCCGGCCGGCGCCCTCAGGCGCGCCAGGTCTTCCGCGCGACGGCCGCCGGGTTGTCGCACCGGAAGGAGCTGAACGTCCCGCCGAGCCTGAGACGGATCTCCCCGGCCGCGACCATGTCTCGGGTCGCGACCGGGTCGCGCCTCCTCCGTTCGGCCAGGCTACGCTCGCGCCGTCGCTGCCACCCGACCTCCCGACGTCCCCGCCCAGTTCGACCTCAGTTCCACTGGCGCAGTTACTGTCCCACCAGCTTGGCAGGATCGGCGCCCGATCTCGGGACGAACTTCTGGATGCGGCCAGCGAACACCTCGGCAATATAGAGATTGCCGTCCGGGTCGGTCGTCAGCGAGTGCGGGCCGTTGAAGTGCCCGTAATCGTTACCCGGCGTGCCCCAGCCGTAGAGGTAATTCCCCTGCAAGTCGTACTTGGTGATTCTGCCCAAGCCCCCGTCGGCGACCCAGACGTACTCCTCACCCGACGGCTCCGTCATGATCTCGACCGCGTACGGGAGCGACTCCCCGCGCTGGCCGGTCGAAAACATGAACTGGAAGTTCCCGTCCACGTCGAACACCTGGATCCGGGCGTGCGCCCGGTCCGACACGTAGAGTAACCCGTCCTGGCTGATCGCGATCGCATGGACCGTGTCCCACTCGTTGGGACCAGGATTGTCTGGATCGGCCGGCGCCTCGCCCCAGTCCATGATGAAGTTGTCGTCCGAATCGAACTTGGCCACCCGCGTTCCCACGTAGCCGTCACTGATGAAGTACGTCCCGTCTGGCAGCCACACGATATCGGTCGGGCGCGAGAAGTTGTTCGGGCCACGGCCGGCCACGCCCATCTCCCCGTGCGTGAGCACGAGCTCCCCATCGTAGGTGAACTTGTGTATCTGGTGGAGGTTGTCGTCGACGACCCAGATGTGCTTCTCGCTGTCGTAGGGGCTCATCTTGATCTTGTGAGGCCCACGACTGCCGCTAACGTCGAAGAGCTCGTCATGCTGCGGCCAGTACTCCACTAGCTCGCCGTCGGCATTCACGGCGATCATGACATGCACCCACCGGCGCTCGTACCCGCGGTTCCCGTTGTCGTCGGTTGGCGGCGCGCTGCCCCGGAACGGCTCGATCAACGCGTAGGGGGTGAAAGGCGGATTGCCGGGTGGAAGCGGCAGCTCTCCCCGCATCGCGATCCAGATGCGGTCGGTGCTCTCGGCGAAAACCGCGGCCATGGACCCCCAGGTCCAGCCTTCGTGCGAATGAGCATCGTCTGGCAGCGGCCGCGGCCACGGCTAGGGCTGGTGGTAATGGCCGAATAACTCCTGCCCGTCGTGCACCAGCGTGCCTTCCTGGGCACTGCTCATCGGGCTGCTCATGGCAATGTCAGCTTCCATGGACGCCGCCTCCTCGGAAGCACAGCCCGTCATCAGGGCAACCCCGCCAAGCAGCGCCACGATGGTCACGATTCGGGTCCGCCTCACATCCATGCACATACGCTTTTCTCCTTTGGTGGTGTCCGGTTAACTATCGAATTTGGCTCTCTGGCGCTCGAACCTCAGGCGCATGTCACGATCCTCAGATCGCGACTACTGGCGCACCAGGTTCGCGAAGCATGGCACCATCGAGATCATCCCGATTATGGAGATGCCCTAGGAGCCCGCACAGGGGTCAGCATGCGTCTCATCGTCGACCCGCACGGGACATCCGAGTGCTGGGGGCTTTTCTGTCGATCGTCCCCCATGTTCTACCATGATCCGCCATAATCCGTGGATGCACGCTGGCGCAGGCGGACCGGCCGATCTCGACGCCGCGCTCGCGAACCTCGCGACGCCGGTCACGCTGGTCTTCTTCACCCAGACGTTCGGCTGCGACACCTGTCTGCCTGCCCGGCAGATCGTCGACCAGGTCGCGGCACGGTCCGAGCTGATCAGCGTCGAGGAGTTCAACCTGGTGCTCGACCGGGACCAGGCCGAGGCCTATGCCATCCCGCGAGTACCGGCCATCGCCGTGGCGGGGAAAGCCGATACCGGCATCCGCTTCTTCGGTCTCCCCGAGGGGCATGAGCTCGTGTCGCTGGTCCAGGCCGTGCTGCTAGTGGGCTCCGGCGACTCCGGGCTTAGCGAAGAGAGCCAGGCCCTGATCGCCGCGGTCGAGCAACCGATCGACATCCAGGTGTTCGTCACTCCCACCTGATCACACTGCCCCCAGGCGGTCAGCCTGGCGCATCGCATGGCGCTCGCCAGCCCGCACATCACCGCCTCGGTAATCGCGGCGGTCGACTATCCCGATCTCGTGCAGCACTATCAAGTCACCGGTGTCCCGAAGACGGTGGTCAACGATCGCGTCGAGATCCTGGGCGCCGTCCCCGAAGCCGACTTCGTCAGCCAGGTGCTCGAGTCGATCGCATGACGTCGCCAGCGATGCCACGCCGCCTGTCTGTCGTGCCAATCGCGCTGCGGGTCGGCGCCCTGGCCGCGGTGCTCGTCGCCTCCGTGTCATGGCTGGTGTCCCCAGCCGGCGGTCAGGCCGGCACGGCGCTCAGCGATGCACCCGCCGTACTGTACGAGCTGAGCTTCCCCGAACCGGAACACCGGTGGATGCAGGTCGAGGTAACCATCGGCGGGTTGCCGCCCGAGCCGCTCAGCATGCGGATGAGCTCCGCCTCGCCAGGACGCTACGCCCGCCACGAGTTCGCGAAAAACGTGTTCGAGGTGCGGGCGTTCAACGGCGACGGCGACGAGCTCGATCCGGTGCGGTCGGAGGGGGCCCGGTGGGATGTTGCCGGCCACGACGGGACGGTCCGGTTTACCTACCGCGTCTATGGCGATCGGGTCGATGGCACCTATGTCGGGATCGACCCGACCCACGCGCACCTCAACATGCCGGCTGCTCTGATGTGGGGTGCCGGACTCGAAGCACGGTCGTCGACCGTCCGGTTCGCTCCTCCGCCGGGTCGAGACTGGCGCGTGGCGACCCAGCTCTACCCGACGGACGCCCCGCTGACCTTCACCGCCCCGAATCTGCAATACCTGCTCGACAGCCCGGCTGAGTTCGGCGGATTCGCGGACCGGACCTTCACCGTCACCAACCCGGGCGATCCCGGCCACACGCCGACGTTTCGTGTCGCGCTGCATCACGCGGGGTCTGAAGTCGAGCTCGACCGCTATGCCGCAGACGTCGAACGGATCGTGCGGGAAGCCGTTATGGTATTCGGCGAGTTTCCGCAATTCGAGACCGGCCGCTACACGTTCATCGCCGACTATGTGCCGACCGCGAGCGGCGACGCGATGGAGCATCGCAACAGCACTATCCTGAGCTCACCGGGTGCGCTGCGCACGCGGCACCGGCAGCTGCTCGGCTCGGTGTCCCATGAGTTCTTCCACGTCTGGAACGTCGAGCGGATCCGGCCGCGCTCGCTCGAGCCGTTTGACTTCGAGGACGTCAATCCGTCCGACGAGCTGTGGCTGGCGGAAGGGTTCACGAACTACTACGGGGCCCTGATTCTCATGCGCGCCGGGCTCGCCGGGCTACCGGACACCCTCGACCGGTTCGCCTCGGCCATCGATACCGTCCGTCTGGGTCCAGGACGACGGTTCCGCTCGGCGGTCGACATGAGCCGGCTGGCGCCGTTCACCGACGCCGCCAGCGCCATCGACCGAACGAACTGGGGCAACCTATTCATCTCGTACTACACGTGGGGCGAGACCCTCGGGTTGGGTCTGGATCTACTGCTGCGCGCACGCAGCACCGATGGCGACGGAGCGCCCGCACTCACGCTGGACGACTACATGCGGTTGCTGTGGCAACGATTCGGCCGGACCGGCGGCAGCGTGCCGGGGGTGGTGGACCGGCCTTATTCCCAGGCCGGCGCGCGGGCGGCGCTGGCCGAGCTGACCGGCGACCCGGCGTTCGCCGACGAGTTCTTCGACCGCTATGTCGAGGGGCATGAGGTGCTCGCCTTTGCACCGCTCTTCGAGCGCGCCGGAGTGGTACCGCGACCGCGGGCGCCGGGCCGCATGTGGCTCGGTGCGCCGTCTCTGCGCTTCGACGGCGGCGGCGCGCGGATCACGTCGCCTGTCCGGTTCGGGTCGCCGCTGTCAACGGCCGGGGTGGCGCGCGACGATGTGCTGATCTCGATCGACGGGCGCACGGTGTCCTCGGCTCGCCTCCTGGACGACGTGCTGCGAGACCTCAGTGATGGAGAACGGGTGACGCTTGGCTACTCGCGCCTCGGCGAGATATCGACGACCCAGCTCACGGTCGAGACCGATCCCGCCAGGGAACTGGTCCCACTCGAGGAACTCGGCCGTTCGCCGACACCGGCCCAGCGGCAGTTCCGCAAGGCGTGGCTCGGCTCGAGAGCGGGGCCCTAGGAGCCCGTGGTGGTGCTATGCGGGTACCGAGATGGCGCTCGGATGCGGGGACCAGATCGGACGCGGTCGGGTCGCCGGCGGCCTCACAGCCACGGTGGCGGGCGCTTGGTCGCCTCGAGCGCAATCTAGACCATCGAGCTCAGGATGAGCCCGCCGCCTACGGTGACCACGGCCAGCATGTACGCCAGACAGACACGCGATAGTGACAGCTCCCTCATGCCACCGCTCCCGTCACCCGACCGGTGAGGTTGCCGTGTGCGGCCAGATAGGCGCTCCTGACTTGGTAACTGTTCGGGTGTTCGACCAACACTGGACCGGCTTCGATGCGCTAGGGCCATGGGGCGTTTCTCCAATCTGGACAAGATGACGAAACAGCGGGGGCAGTCGCGGACGAATTGGTGTCGCCAGTAGGAGGCGTGAAGCACGAAGGCGACCGGAGGTTCGAGTGGCGAGCTGAGAATATGATTCTAATCCTAGACAGCTGGCAGACCGCAGGGAGTGCGTCGTTATCGGACACACACTCCCTTGGCTGTTGACCTGATATCTATCAACATCGCACCGTGTTTCAGGGCTTGCAGGCTGGGGAGACCTGTGACCGCAACCTATTTTCTCAAAGTGTGTTAGACCATATTTCTGCGTCGACGAGCGTCACCCAACGTCTCAACCTAAGGGGCACCATACCCAGAGGTCCAGCGCCCAGGCTTCCGCAATTCTGTCGCCGAGATAGGACTGTTTCATGTTAAGACAATATTACCCAATAAGTTATAACGATATATTCGCTCGGTGTTCTATCTGGTCGGGCCGGTCTATGGTGGTCCACCCTAGAACGTACGTTCAATAATTGGACATGCCGAACTGGGAATCTTGCAGCCGTCCTGTGAAGGATTTCGGGGGCGACCAACCCACCATCATCAGCAGCGCGTGACAGGCAGCACCCGCGATAAGTGTGCCGAGAGGCACAGGTGGTCCAAGGCAGCGTCTCCCCTTGGACGCCTCGGCGCCAGATTTCCCAGGTGGCGTGTCACGACCGGGTATTCTGTACTGGTATTCGAGACCCGAGCTACCCGAGCCACCTCATGGATGAAGCCGGTAGATCACGTCCTGGAAGGATTCCCGTCACACGGTCGTCGCACGTGCTCACACTGGTCAGTCTGCTGATGTCAGCATGCCACGAGAGCCCTATGGCGCCGACCGAGGCGCCGCAATCCCCTGACCGGATCGTCTTCGTGACCAGCGCGACGTTCACTGGTGTGATCGGAGGTGTGTCGGAGGCAGATCGCGTGTGCACCGAGCTGGCGGCCGCTGCCGGCTTGCCCGGGGTCTACCGCGCGTGGTCCAGCGACGCCACCGGTCGCTCACCCAACGTCACCTTCACCCGAACCACTGCGCCTCTCGTCATGACGTCCGGTGTCCGAGTGGCCGACAATTGGACAGACCTGACCGACGGGACCATCAACAACCCCATCGTCATCGACGAACGGGGCAACCAGCCCGACAACGTCCCGGTAGTCTGGACCGGCACCGATCCATCTGGGCACCCCGCCTCTTCGGGCGCCACGTGTCGCGGCTGGGTTGACGGATCGAGTGAAGTCCGCGGTCAGGTCGGGGTCTTCGATGCCATCGGGACCGCCTGGTCAGGGTCGCACTCGATCGCCTGCGACCAGGCGGGCCGGCTGTACTGCTTCCAACAATAGGCGGAGCCCAGGACCCGACACAACGAACGCGCCCGCGCAGCTGATCCATGCAGTCCCCGTCTCGCCACGGCTGCGGCGAGCAGGAACATCGTGGCGCAAAGCGCGTCTCATGACCGGCGCGATCAGCCGCCGAAACGGTAAACCACACCGGTCGAGAATCTGGATCCATCCAACGTCAGGTCTTTGAACAAACGCCAATAGTCCACTCCCACCCGCAGAGAGAGTCTGGCCCCAATCGGCACGTCGAGGCCGCCACCCACCTGCAACGTGCCGTGGGTCGAGGTGTCGGCAACGGTGGCGTCGACCGGAACCACCATCCGAGCGGCGACGTCGAGACGGCTCGCTCCGGCAAACAGATGCGCGAACGGGGTGATCCGTGACCCGCGAAACCGGACCCGCGGTCCGGCCAATAGTGTCCTCAATGTGACCTCGACGTCGATGAAACCGACGTCCTGCGCCCATCGATGGCGGCTGATCTCAGCGACCAGGCTCAACCAGCCGGCGGGCCGCCAGCCACCCCCGGCGAACCAGCCGAGGCCGTAGTCATCCACTAGTTCGGACTCGCCGAGGAAGCTGTAGCCACCCGCCAGCTCGATTCCGCCCGGTTGCGCCCAGCCGTTCGCGGGCAACGTGAAGCTGAAGGCGACACAACAGGCGACAATGACGGTCCTGACGACGGCAGACATTTCTGGCCGCCGGTGTCTACCAGCGGTAACCACCCTCATGCTTCGATCACCGCACGCATGATCTGCTGGCGCGTGGGCCGCGGTAGCCCCGCTCATCCACTCCACCGTCCGTCGTGCCGCCGGTGTACCTCGACGACCATCGATCCCGTCGTCTTGTCTCGTCTGCCGCCGATGGCACCGATGAACCAGGACACCAGACCTACGACGAGGGCGCCGAGCACCGCAGAAAAAAAGGACGCCACGCGGAACCCCGGCACGAGGGCGGCCGCGAGACCGAAGGCGATGCCATTGACGACAAAGTAGAAGAGACCGAGCGTCAGCACGGTAAACGGCAGTGTCAACAGCACCAGGAGCGGTCGGACGATGGCGTTGACGAAGCCAAGCACGACCGCCGAGAACGCCAGCGCGAGGAGCGAGTCGACGCGCACGCCCGGCAAGACCTCCGCGGTCACGCCCAGAGCGACGGCGGTGGTCAACCAGGTCGTCAGGAATGTCTTGCTCATCTCAGCGCGCCCGCCGTCGCGCCATCGGCGGGAAACAGCACACCCGGGGCGAGCTTGCCGTCAGGGTCCAGCGCGCGCTTGACCGCCCGCATCTGCGCGAGCCCGGGCTCGCCGTAGAGTTGCCGCAGCAGTGCCTGCTTGATTCGGTTGCGACCAACGCCGTGTTCGGCCAGGGGACAGCCACCCAGCCGGATGACCTCGCGACCACACACTAGGATCGCATCCTCACCCAAACGCATCTCGTCCGCCGTCCGGGGAAGCAGATTCGGGTGCATGTTCGCATCCGAGATGTGGCCCCAGATGGCATAGTCGAGACCGCGCGACGCGAACGCGGCGCGGAACAGGCTGAGTCCTTCGGCGAGTCGCGGATACGGCACGATCATGTCGGCGGCGACCTTTTCCATTGTGCCATCGACGGTGCGTCTGGCGATACCGATGCGACGGTTAACCGCCTCCGGTACCGCCTCGCGGAACGCGAGCAGTTCGGCGGCCCGCGTCCGGTCGCCCGGGGCGGCCAATTCGGTGGCGTCGAGGAGCCCCTCGGCATCGAGCAAACGGCACAACCGGACGATCGGCGTGTCGGGAGGCTCCGTCGAGCCCGCCAGGCCGACCTCTTCGTGAATGTGCTCCGCGGTCGTCCCGGGTTCCAGCTCCACCTGCGCAAGGAGCGCGACGCCTGCGGTGTCCGGCAGCGTCACATGGTTGCGCCGATCGGCGCCGTCCTCGCGCAGCAACGAGAGACACCGCCGGTCCATGTGCTCGATGGCAACGACGTCGAGCCCCTCGCGGTCCCCAGCACGTCTCGTCCGGAACGAGGCGTCGCGCATTTGGGACGCGACCCGGATTGCGCGCGGCTCGTCATCGAGCGCGATCAGGACCAGACAGATTGTCGGGCAGCTCGCCAGGATGTCCAGGGTCACCGACGTCACGATCCCGAGCGTCCCCTCCGACCCGACAAACAGGTCGACCAGATCCATTTCGGGGGCTGCGTGATACCCGGCCGAGTGCTTCGAGACCTCCGGCATCCGATACGTCGGGACCGGAACGGTGATCGCACCTTCCGATGTCTGGATCTCGAAGCGGCCGTCAGCGGCGCGCACCCGGCCGCGCTCCAGATCTAGCAGCTCGCCGCAGGCCAGCATGACCGTCAGGCCCCGGACCCAGTCCCGGGTGGTGCCGTACTTGAAGGTCGCGGCGCCGGCGGCGTTCGTTGAGACGATGCCGCCGACGGTGGCACCCTCGTAGGTGGGCGCCGGCGGATAGGCTTTTCCGGCAACCGTCAGCGTGTCCCTGAGACTGGTCAGCGTGACACCCGGCTGAACGGTGATGTGGGTCGGGGCCACCTCGGAGATCCCTGTGAGCCTCGACAGGCTGATCACGACCTCGCCCCTCGGCGTGGCGCCGCCGGTCAGCGACGACTGCGCACCGATCGGCAGGACCGCGGTGGCCTCCAGCAGCATCGACGCGAGCTGGGCCTCGTCGCGAGGGAAGCCGACGGCCGGCGTGTGACCACCGGGAGAGTGCGCCGCGTCCTCCAAAAACCCCGCCACCACGTCTGGGGCCGTCACCCACTCGACCGGCGTCTGACCGCCAGCCTGGGGTGGCCGCGCGAGGATCCTATGGGTCGGCATAGGGGGGGGATTATAGGGGAGACGGAGGACGGCAGACACCCCAACCGCCGCGGGAAGCCGACGCCACCGGTCGTTTGAACCATGATAAAGTAGATGACTCGTCCACAAGCCGGATCAGGCGTGCAGTCGCGGGAATAGGGTCGCCGGGGTCCGTCTTCTGCGTCCTTCCTCCTGCGTCAGACAACGGGGTTTCTCATGTTCCAGTTCCAGCGCATTGGCGCCGCGATCGGCGCCTTGGCACTTTCGCTAGTCGTCACCGTGGCACCGGTTGTGGCCCAGTCTGGCAGCGAGGTGGTCGGCCGGGTCGGCGACCGGACGGTCACGATGGCGGACCTCGACGAGGCGTGGCGACAGAACGACTCGGCGTCCAGGATGCGGATGCTCCAGGAGCTCTATGACACCCGACGACGCGCGCTCGACCTCGCGATTGGCGAGATCCTCCTCTCGCGAGAGGCCGCGGCGCGCGACCTCTCGCGAGAGGAGCTGCTAGCGCAGGAGCTGCCGTCCAGAACCCTCTCGATCACCGACGCGGATATTGCGCTGCTCTACGGGCAGAACGAGGCCGCCTTTGGCGGGCGCACGCTGGAGCAGATGAAACCTGAGATCGTGATGTTTATCGAGCAGCAACGCCCGGCACAGGCGCTGCACGCCTACATGACCGAGCTGCGGGCCAAGGCCACCGACATACAGGTCAACCTCGAGCCTCCACGCACGATGATCGAAGTCGACGCCGGCGATCCGGTGTTCGGTCCGGCCGGCGCGTCGGTTGAGATCGTGGAGTTTTCAGACTTTCAGTGCCCATTCTGCCAGCAGTTGACCGCCACACTCGAGCAGCTGAAGACGGAGTACGGCGGCGACATCAAGCTGGTGTTCAAGGACTACCCGCTACCCAACCACGCGCAGGCGTTCAAGGCAGCCGAGGCCGGGCTCTGCGCCCACGAGCAGGGCAAGTTCTGGGAACTGCACGACACGATGTTCTCGCGGCAGGACGAGCTGAGGGTCGATGACCTGAAGCGGCATGCCGGCGACCTCGGGTTGGACCAGACCGCCTTCGCTACCTGTCTCGACAGCGGGCGCTTCGCTGCGCAGGTGACCGCGGACTTGACGGCGGGCCAGCAGTACGGCGTGGCCTCGACGCCCACCGTGTTCATCAACGGTCGCGCTGTGACCGGTGCCGCGCCGTTCGAGGTGTTCGACGAGATCATCCGCGACGAGCTGGCGCGCGCGCGGCCGTGAGCCAGCGATCATCCTCTCGAACGCCACCGACCTGGTGACGACCGCCGACGACCTCGGCACACTCGCCGCGAACGTCCGGGCTACATCAGGGTCGATGACGTGGCGGCGCTGGTAGCACGCCCCTCCGCCCTGGCACCCAGAAACTCAGCTTCAGATGGTCGTTCAGCGTCCGAGCAGACGCATCGCGTCGGCTGGTGACGGTCGGTCGGCGTCCCGACCCGATAGATGGCGGCCTGGACCCCAGTGCGGCGTAGGGCGGTTGGGAGACCGCTCGTCTGCCTGGCGCGCACGGAGAGCGAGAGAGCGACGAGGCGGTGCAGCGGAATCGCCGTGGTCGACAGGCACTCGACCAGCCCACCGAGCTCGCTGATGTTCTCGGTACGGATGCTGGCCGATCGGGTAGCGCCGGCGGCGGTCCAGGTCATCCGGCCGGCCGCGACAATTGGGGAGCGAACCATGCCTCGACGGTCGGCTTCCTGATGTGCCGCAGACGTGTAGGCATTCACTCTCAGACAGCTATCAGCGTCTGCCTGTCGCGACTTCAGCGTGCGGGGCGCGCGCGCGCGCCGAACCCGCCACCACGGCGGGCGCTACCGTTCATTTCATTGTGCCAGCTCGTTCTGATGGACGGTGCAAGAGCGCGCGGCCCGGGTGCGCGAGCGACACGAGGATTCGTGATGGTGGGAGGTCGCGGCAGCATCAATCGGCGGCGAGCCGGGCGCCCTCTTCGGCGAGGAACGCCTGGTAGTCCGCCTCACTCATGATGGTCAGGAATCCGCGCATCCGGTAGTGGCCCAGACCACACAACTGCGAGCAGTTGATCTCGTAGTCGCCCGTCACGGTCGGCTCCCACCAGACCGGAATCTCCATCCCAGGGATGGCATCCTGCTTCACACGCATCGAGGTAATGCCAAAGCTGTGGATGACGTCCTGGCTCGACAGATAGGCGATCACCGGTTTGTCGACTGGCAGACTCAATTGATTGATGGTGTGAATGTCGTCGGCACCGTTCGGGTCGCCCCGGTCGAGACCGATGGCGTTGGTCGGCGTGATCAGACTAGCGTCACGACGTCCGAATCGGCCGTCAGGGCCCGGATACACCAAATGCCACTCAAACTGCTTGGCGATCACATGGACGACCGTCGCGTCAGACTCCGGTGGGATCTCGTTGACGCGTGAGGCCCATGCCGGGATGGCAAACCCGATCAGGATGATCGCCTCGACGACGGCGACCGTCACCTCGAGATAGCTCGATGCGTGGCTCTTGACCCCGTCGTAGTCGGCCGTGGGATTCGCCGATGCGCGGAAGCGGACCAGCGTGTAGACAAAGAAGATGAACCAGCCGACGAACAGCACCAGCATCAACCAATGCAAGATCACGATCATGCGGTCGATCTCGGCGGCGTGGGCCGAGGCCTGGGGCGGCAGTCCGAGTAACTCAAGCATCTAGACGTCTCCTAACGGGCCTGCGGCGATCGGGATAGCTCGATCTGCTCGCCCAGCGCCAGGCGTGATCGCTTGATCAAATACAGAAAAAAGCCGGCGAACGCGCTGAGCACGCCCGCCGTGATCCCGAGCAACACTAGGATGCCCCAGCTCGCGCCGATCGCCATCGGGGAGCTCGGATCCCCAAAACAGACCGGGCACGCCCACGACAACCGCGGCATCGCGAACACCACCGCCAAGCCCGCCAGGACCGTCCGTACGAATCGTTGCGTCATCGCGTTCGCCCCAATTCTCAATTCCACCCGATCTCACGCGTCTTGCGGATGAACTTCACAACGTAGACCGCGAGCAACCCGGCGGTCAGCAGCGCACCAATGGTGGTCGCAAGGTGCCAGACCGTTCCACGGTCGGTGCCGTGGGTGACCACTCCCCACACCGCCATCATCAGCGACAATGCGATCGACGCCAGGATGAACAGCAGGTGAAAGGCGCGCAGCGACATCAGTGGGCCTCTGCTTCCGCCGGCGCGTTGGCGTTGGGCAGCGTCTTCGGCACGCCGATGCTGTCAACATGCCCGAGCAGCGGCAGGAACATCAGGAACACCCAGAAGACCGTCGTGAGCAGCAAGGTCCAGCAGATCGCCTTGCGCTCACCGATCAGGTGCATGAAGAAGCTCGCCACCAGCGAGCCCTTCGTCGTAGCGATGATCAGGGCGATCACAACCGCCAGTGGCACCGCAGTCGGCAGGTAGGATACCGCCACCGTAAGGATCGTCAGGACGAAGAGCGCCCCCGCGACCTTCATGTAGACCGCGATGTGCTGCTTGACTTCCTCAACGCTGCCGCTCATGACGCCTCCCGCTCCTGGAAGAAGTAGCCGGAGCCTCCCGCCTCCCGCCTCCAGCCGGTCTCCCTGAGCACGCTCCCGACTACAGCAGATACAGCACCGGGAACAGGAAAATCCATACCAAGTCGACGAAGTGCCAGTATAGACCGGCGGCCTCGATCCGGTTCACGAACTGCTCCGGTTTCGTGCGCCACATCGCACTGCCTGGACCCCAGAAATACGAGTTCACGACAACCCCACCGATGATGTGCAGCCCGTGCAGCGCCGTCATCGTCCAGTAGATCGCGAGAAACGTGCTGTGGGACGGCAGGTGATCGGTGGCGATCTTCTCCCAGTACTCGTAGCTCTTGACCGCCAGGAAGGTGAGCGACAGAAGAATGGTCACCCCCATGTAGGTCTTGTACTTGCTGAAATCGTCGAGTTTGAGGGAGGCATACGCCATCACCATGGTGACGCTTGAAGCGATCAGCACGGCCGTATTGAAGGCACCGATTGGGACGTTCAGCAGGGTGGAGCCGACCGGCCACTCGGTAGCGCCGACACGCAGCAGCACATAGGTCGAGAACAGCCCGCCAAACAGCATCACCTCGGAGGCGAGAAACAGCCAGATCCCGAGCTTGACGTTGTTGAGCCCGGTATCGGGCCGTTCAGCTACGGTATAGGGAATTTCCATCGCTGGTTATACCTTCACGGGTTTCCAGGTCCTGACCTGGCCCTTACGCCTGACCTTGCATGGTGAAGTCGGTCGGCGCGCCCGGCACACTATATTCATATGGTCCTCGGTGTGCCTCGGGGGGCGTGGTGAAGTTCCCGTGCGGCGGCGGCGAGGGGGCCTGCCACTCGATCGTGGTCGCCTGCCACGGGTTGTCGCCCACCCGCCGGCCATGTCGGATGCTCCAGAAGAAATTAAAGATGAAGAAGATCTGGAAAAATCCGAGCGTCCACGCGCCGTAGGACATCACGGCGTTCCACTCCATCACCCCCTGCGCATGCGCGTATTGCATGCCCCCGTCGTACAGCCGCCGGTTCACGCCGGCCAGCCCGGTAATGAACATCGGCATAAAGACAACGTTGATGGCGATGAACGAGCCCCAGAAGTGGATCTTGCCAAGCAGATCGTTCATCACGCGGCCGGTCGCCTTCGGATACCAATAATAGATGCCGGCAAACAACGCAAACAGGGTCCCGGGCGCCACGACGTAGTGGAAATGACCGATCACGTAGTAAGTATCGTGGAAGTGCAGATCCGGCGCCGTGAGGCCCAGCGGCAGCCCGGTCAGCCCACCGATCCCGAACATCGGTATAAAGGCGAGCGCGAACAGCATCGGCACGGGGTAGCGGATCGAGCCACCATAGAGCGAGATCATCATCGCCGACAGGATGACCACCGATGGAACCGAGATGATCATCGTGGTCGTCTGGAAGAACGAGCTCATCGTGGTGCCCATCCCGGTCATGAACATGTGGTGGGCCCACACGACGAACGACATGAAGCCGAGGAAGATCAACGAGTAGACCAGTGCGCGATAGCCCCACAGCGGCTTTCTGGTGTTGTTGGCGATGATCTCCCCCACGATACCCATGGCCGGCAGGATCAGGACGTAGACCTCCGGGTGGGCCAGGAACCAGAAAAGGTGCTGCCAGAGCAGCGGGCTACCGCCACCGCTGTAGGGCAGCACCTGGTCGGTCACGACCAAGCCGCTGGGCATGAAGAAGCTGGTGCCGACCACGCGGTCCATCAGCTGCAGCACACCGGCCGCTTCGAGCGGCGGGAACGCCAGCAGGAGCAGGAACGCGGTGACCAGCTGCGTCCAGACGAAGAAGGGGAGACGCATGAAGCTGAGCCCCGGGGCGCGCAACTGGACCGCCGTCACGATGAAGTTAACCGACCCGAGCAACGACGACGTGATCAGGAACATCATCCCGATCAGCCACCAGGTCTGACCCTCCGTGGCGATGACCGACAGCGGCGCGTAGGAGGTCCAGCCCGAGTTGGCCGCGCCGCCCGGCACGAAGAAGCTTGCAAACATGACCACGCCGCCCAGGAAGAACGACCAGTAGCTGGCCATGTTCAGCCGCGGGAACGCCATGTCGGGTGCGCCAATCTGCAGCGGCAATACGTAGTTGCCAAACCCGCCGACCGCCAGCGGCACCACACCCAGGAAGACCATGATCGTGCCGTGCATGGCACCCAGCTGGTTGTAGAACTCCGGCAACATGATGCCGCCCGGCGCATTCGCCTGACCGAGGAAATTGCCGATCACGGGAATCGGCGCACCTGGAAAGGCCAGTTGCCACCGCATGAGCATCATCAAGGAGAAGCCAAATAGCAGGAACATCAGCGCCGTGATGGCGTACTGGATGCCGATCACCTTGTGATCCTGCGAAAAGACGTAGGCCTGCAGGAAGCTCAACTCGTGTGCTTCGTGCCCGTGCTCGGCGTGCGCGACATGTTCGGCGGTGGTCACGTTCTCCAAAATCGTGACTCCTTTCTGGAACCACCCGGGAACCTACCGGTCGCGCGGGGCGACGGCGCGGTCGGGATGACTGTGGAAATATCGGGCCGCAGAGCGACGACGGATAACAATAGGACGCGTAACTCCCTCACGTGCGTTATTTCACAAGCTCTCTGATGACTGCGCAATTCTATCGACGCCGCCCCGCTGGCGCAACCCCGAGTTGCCTGCCGGATGTCCGTCGCTGAATCGGGTTCCGACGCGGCTACAGCTCACCGGTGTCGACGGTCGCCGCGCGCAACACGGTCCGCGCCGCGCGCGTCACCAAGGTGAAGACTGCGATGGTGGCGACCAGACCGAGCAACATCGCGCCATAGTGAAATGGACCGCGGTCGACCGTGACCCCGCCGGCCAGTCGCGCCACGTCGCCGGCCAGGACGCCGTAGTAGGCGTAGAGCAGAGTGCCGGGCAACATGCCGATCGAGGCGAGGACGTAGTCGGTGAAGCGGACCTTCGTCAGACCCAGCGAGTAGTTCAACAGGTTGTAGGGAAAGACCGGCGATAGTCGCATCAGCAGCACCATCTTGAAGCCCTGGGCGCCGACGGCGCGGTCGATCGCGGCGAACCTCGCGCTGCCGGCCACCCGCGCCGAGATCACGCCACGCACCACATGTCGCGAGAGCAGAAAGGCGGCCGCTGAACCGAGCGTCGCACCGATCAGGACGTAGACGGTCGCTTTGAGCAGCCCGAAAATGGCGCCAGCCGCGAGTGTCATCACGGCGCCCGGCACGAACGCGAGGGTCGTCACGACGTAGCCGCCGATGAACACCACCGGACCCCAGAACCCCAGACCATCGACCCATTCGGCGAACCGCAACGGCCCGCCGAGCTGGCTCCCGAGCAGCACCAGCGCCAGGAACATGGCGGCGCCCGCGGCAATCCGTCGGCCAGACAGCTGCCCTCCGGCCGTCCGGATCGAATCGTCCCACGTGCTCATGGTGTGCTAGTGACCATCCATCTTGTCTTGGATGCGCGACGTTCCGTCGAGGGTTCGCGACCGCTCATTGTATGTCCACTCGGTGCCTGCTTGCGGCCGGGTATACTGACGCAGGAGTCTCACCCACGTGACACAACAGACGGATGTCTCGTCAGGTACGCCGCGCCTCATCGACACCAGAGGCGACGTTCCGTTTGGGTCCACGTACGCCGCTGTGGTCCTAGTCGAGCTGATCGTCCTTGCCGCGCTGTGGTCATTTTCCCGATACTTCGGAGCGTGATTGCGTCGCGTGATCCGCTCGTGTACACGTCTCAGCAGTCGGCACTCTGGCGTGAGAAGCACGCATGGTCGACCTGGCGACCAGCCACTCGCCGTCTGAGAACGTGAACCGTCCATGCATCCCATCGACTGGGCCATCATCGGCTCGTATCTGACCTGGGTGATCTACGACGGGCTGAAACGCTCGAAGGACACGCACGCCATTGAGGGCTACTTTCTCGCCGGGCGGTCGCTGCCGTGGTGGGCGGTCGGGTTATCGGTCATGGCGACGCAGATGAGCGCCATCACGCTGGTTGGCACGACCGGGCAGGGCTACGCGGACGGGATGCGATTCGTGCAGTTTTACTTCGGGCTGCCTGTCGCGATGATCATCCTGTCAATCACGCTCGTCCCCTTCCTGTACCGAGCCAGAGTGTTCACCGCGTACGAATATCTGGAGCGACGGTTCGACAAGAAGACACGCGCGCTCGCCAGCCTGCTGTTTCTAATCTCCCGGGGACTGGCCGTGGGTGTCATCATCTCGGCACCGGCAGTAGTGCTATCGATCGTCCTTGGGTGGAACCTGGTGTTCACGGCACTCGCGATCGGCGTGCCGACCACCTGCTACACGATGTTTGGCGGCGTGCAGGCGGTCACGTGGGCCGACGTGAAGCAGATGGTGGTCATCGTCGGCGGGATCTTCGCGGCGGTGGTCATCCTAATCCTGGGGCTGCCAGCCGGGGTCGGGCTGGGCGAGGCGTTGAGCGTCGCCGGCTCGACCGGACGGCTGACGACGATCGACTTCAGTCTCGACCTGAACGAGACCTACACCTTCTGGTCCGGCCTGCTGGGTGGACTGTTCCTCATGCTCGGCTACTTCGGGTGTGACCAGAGCCAGGTGCAGAGGTATCTGACTGCCGAGTCGGTCAACGCCGGGCGCCGATCGCTGCTAATGAGCGCATTCTGGAAGATTCCCCTGCAGGCGCTCATCCTGCTGACCGGCGTGCTCGTCTTTATTTTCTATCTCTTCAACGAGCCGCCGATGTTGTTCAACGCGGTGCATGAGCGCCAGGTGCGGACCGACGCGCGGGCGACCGAGTACGCGGCGCTCGAGGCACAGTTCCACGAGGCGTTTGAGCAGCGGCTGGACGCCGCGGACCGGATGATGGCCGCGCGCCGGAATGGGGATACTGCCGAGCGTTCGGACACGCGCGCCGCCTTTACCGCGAGCCAGCAGCGGGTCGCCGACATTCGGGCCAGCGCGGTCGGCCTGGTCCAGCAGATCAGTGGAGACACCACCTACAACGACGTCAACTATGTCTTCCCCACCTTTATCACGACCGCACTCCCGATCGGGCTGGTCGGGCTGCTGATCGCGGCCGTGTTCGCCGCGGCGATGTCGAGCATCGCAGCGGAGCTCAACGCGCTGTCGGCGACGACCGTCATCGACTTTTACCGCCGGCACCTACAGCCGGGGGCCAGCGACCGACACTATCTGTTGGTCTCCAAGCTATCGACCGCCTTCTGGGGCGTCTTTGCCACAGTGTTCGCACTCTACGCGGCCAACCTCGGGTCGCTGATCGAGGTCGTAAATAGGATCGGCTCGTATTTCTACGGGTCGCTGCTCGGGGTATTCGTGCTGGCGGTCGCCGTGCGCCGGGCGACTGCGAACGGAGCGTTCTGGGGGCTGCTGGCCGGCATGGCGGCGGTGGGTTTCGCGGAGACCGCGACCGAGATCTCGTTCATCTGGTACAACGTGGTCGGGACCGTCGCGGTTGTCGTGGTCGGGATGGTGATCAGCGTCCTCCAGCCTGCTCAGAATCGCTAGTAGCCAGCGGCAAGGTGTTGCGCCAGACCCATTTTTCCTGTCGTGGCACGCGTGATAGTATCTATATGCGACCATTTCAGTCGGAAATAGAATAAACAGTCAGAAGCGCTATGAGCACCCAGACCCAGACCATCGAAGAGCTTGCGACGCAAGAGTACAAATACGGGTTCGTGACCGACGTCGAGGCCGACTCGATCCCCAAAGGGCTCAACGAGAACGTCATCC
>CAUZDS010000024.1:0-46510 GCA_963578725.1 Vicinamibacteria bacterium | reverse complement strand
CATCAGCGCGCGGCCACCGTGCGTCGCGACGGTGTCCTTGACCGCACGACTGGCACGCACGTCATAGAGAATCGTGGCGCCAGGAATCTTTCGGAGGAATGCCTCTGCGAGTAACGCCGTAATGAAGTCCCCCGAGATGAACTCACCTTCGCCGTCGACAAAGAAGCAACGGTCCGCGTCGCCATCCCAGGCGATCCCGGCGTCAATCGACCCAGCCCGTACGGCATCGACGAGGTCTCGCCGGTTCTTCTCGACCAGTGGATTCGCCTCGTGATTGGGAAACGAGCCGTCCACGTCGAAGCAGAGGCGCGTGGTGGCGCATGGCAGGCGGTCGAATAATGCCGACGCCACGAGGCCGCCGATGCCGTTGCCCGCGTCGAGCACCAGCGAGAACGGCTTGATTGACGACGAGTCGATAAAACCCAGGATGTGTTCGAGGTAGTCGTCGAAGACCTGTGCCTCTGCGTAGCCGCCGTGGAGTTGGGCCGGCGCGGGTAGCGTGTCGGACAGTAGCATGTCCCGAATGTCTGAAATGCCGGCATCCCCGCTGAGCGGGAGCGCCTGTTTTCCGACAAGCTTGATACCGTTGTACATCCCTGGGTTGTGCGATGCGGTTATCTGAGCGCCGCCGTCGTGTCTGTCGCGCGCGACTGCGAAGTAGAGCTGGTCGGTGCCCATCATGCCGATGTCTACCACGTCGGCACCCTGCCCCCGTGCTCCCTCGATGAACGCCCGCGCAAGAGCCGGCGAGGACAGACGCATGTCGCGGCTGACGGCGATCCGCCTGGCACCGAGATGCACCACGAACGCTCGCCCGATCAGCTCCGCGAGCCGCTCGTTGATTTGGCTCGGATACAGACCACGCACGTCATAGGCCTTGAACACGGCGGGGTCAAACGACATCATTTCGTGGCTCCGGCCGTACGGCTGTGCGCTCCGATGATCGACCGGTTCCCGAGGACCGTCCCGGGGCCGACTTCTGCATGATGTTCGATGTGGCAGTGCTCGCCCAGTACAGCTTCGCGAACTACCGCCCCGCTATCCACGCGCGTGCCGGGCCAGAGAATTGACCGTTCTACGACCGCGCCGGCACCGATGGCACAGTCCCGACCCAACACCGATTCGGCGCCGACCCGGGACCCGTCCTCGACGATACAGCCAGTGCCAAGAAAACACGGGCCTTCGATTTTCGCGGTCTCCGAGATGCGGCACCGGTCGGCACGATGCACCGTGTCAGGCGGGTGGCCCGCGAACGGTCCTACGGGGCAGCGTTGAGCCATGAGGTCGCGGTGCGCGCGGACGTAACTCATCGGCGTGCCGATGTCGAGCCAGTAGCCGCGGTCGACGTGGGCCACGAAGGTCTCACCCCGCTCGATCAGCGATGGAAAGTATTGCCGTTCGATCGACCAAGCCCGACCGTCAGGGATGCGGTCGAACGTCTTCGGCTCGAGCACGTAGATACCAGCGTTGATCGTGTCGCAAGTGATCTGGTCCGGGCTTGGCTTTTCGAGGAATCGCTGCACGTTGCCTTCGTCGTCGGTCTCGACGAGCCCATACGCGGACGGATCATCGACTGGAGTCAGGACGATCGTGGCCTGGGCAGCCCGGTCGCGATGTCGGCGGACCACGGCCTGCAGGTCGACGGCGGTCAGGACGTCACCATTAAGGACGAGGAGCGTGTCATCGATTCCCGCCGCTGCGTACTTGATCGCCCCGGCAGTCCCGAGTGGATCCGGTTCGACCACGTAACGCACGGGCACATCCGCCTCGGCCCCGTTTCCGACTTTGGACTCGATCTGGTTCGGCCGATAGTTGAGGCTCAGAATAACCTCGTCGATCTCCGGTACCTGCCGGATTAAGTCGGTCTGGTAGTAGAGAAAGGGACGGTCGAAGATCGGAACGATCGGCTTCGGGATCTGGAGGGTTAGCGGGCGCAGCCTCGTGCCGACGCCGCCCGCCAGGATGATCGCCTTCATGACGCCGGGATTGTAGCATCCGGCCCGGCTGGCCTCACCCGGACAGGTCATCACGGGGATGCTACGCAGTTGTGGCCGGTGCGACGGCACTGCTAGAATGGATCTGTCCGAGCATTGCGCTGCAGTGGTGGAGTAGGCCAGATGAACTTGCCGAACAGCCTGACGCTAGCCCGGATCTTCCTCATTCCCCTTCTGGTCGTCGTCCTGCTCACCAAGTTCGAAGGGGCGGTCATCTTCGGTGTCGGCAAGGAGCTTGTCGGGGCGGCAATTTTTGCCGTGGCGGCATTAACCGACTGGCTCGATGGATATCTGGCGCGTCGCCGGCAGCAGGTGACGACGTTCGGGCAGCTGATGGACCCGCTTGCAGACAAGCTGCTGGTCACTGCTGCGCTGGTTTCCCTCGTGCAGATGGAGCTGGCGCCTGCCTGGATGGTCGCAACCATCCTCGGTCGCGAACTGGGTGTTACCGTGCTGCGGAGCGTGGCGTACTCGCAAGGCGTGACGATTCCGGCTTCACCACTCGGGAAGGTCAAGATGATGTCCCAGGTCATCGCGATCTTGCTGCTGATTCTGGGCCGGGCGTATCTCCAGCAGTTCTACATCCTCGGGCAGATCGCGCTGTGGGTCGTGGTCGTGACAGCCCTGGTATCCGCTGCGGACTACTATCGTCGATTTACGCAAGGTCGATCGAATTCGCGGGGCACCGCTTTCGAAGCTGCGCGGCGCCGGGCAACGGAGAAGAAGATGCCGGGCACCGAAACGGTAGCGCCCGGTGGGCGCCAGCGGGCCGTCTCGCGATTCTAGTAACCGCGTCACCGTTCCTGCGCCGCTTCCAGCTCGGCAATCCGTGCTCGGGTATCTCCTGCATACTCGCTGACTTCGAACTCGTCGAGAATCCGTGCGAAGTATGGAATCGCCTCGGTCACCTCGTTGGTGCGTACGAGCGATTCGGCGAGGTAGAAGTAAACCTCGTCCCGTCGAGTGTAGGCGGGGTCGTTGTTGAGAATCTGGCGGAACCGGCTGATCGCACCTGGGTAGTTCTCGAAGCGATAGTAGAAATGTCCCACGATGAAGTCGTGTTCGCTGAGCCGGTCAAGAGCCTCTCGTAACCGCTGCTGGACCTGGGCTGTCAGTTCGTGGTTGGGGGGATAGCTGGTAATGAAGGTTTTGAACTCCCCGATGGCATTCATCGTTTCGGTCTGATCTCGCTCCGGTCGGCGCATCTGATGAAAATGCACCATGCCGACTTTGTACCGGGCGTACGCGGCGCGGGGATTGGTGGGATACAGACTCAAGAAGTCTTCGTATTCCGCGAGAGCCTGGACGTACGCTTCAAGCGTGCCCTCGCCTTCGTAGGAGTCGCCGATCGATAGCCGCGCTTCTGCCCGGTATTGGCTTTGCGGATAGTTGTCGCGGATCTCTACGAAATATTCACGGGCACGCTGCCAGTCCTCTTCCTCGAGCGCCAGGGTACCGCGCTCGAACAGAAGGCGGTCGGCTTCGAGTCCTCCGGTTTGGATCACCAGGTCCCGGCCGCCACAGGCGAGTGTCGTGGCGGCCAGCAAGCAACTGGTCACTCCGAGTCGCCAGGAGTTGGGCGTAAGGCGCCAAGCAGTATGAGCCAAGCCGGTCGTCCCACGTCGCCTCATACCGCGCAGACAAAAGTCGGCGACACGTCGCCACGTCTGTACCAGATGTCTCGTCATGCGACTCATACGGGGGTCACCACGCTGGAGATCCACTGGTGTTCCGCGTCGATTCCGGCCTCGAGTGACGTCGCGGGTGCGAACCCCAGCGCGCGGCGGGCCTCGGTCGTGTCGGCGTGGGTGTCACGTACATCACCTTTCTGCGCGGGGTGACGTTCGACTCTGGACCTGGTCCCGGTGCAGGCTGCCATCACTTCCAGGACCCGGTTGACGGACACCTGTGCACCACCTCCGATGTTATAGACGCTCCCCGGTTTGCCACGGTCGGCTGCGGCGATGGCCGCTGACACGGCGTCGCCGACGAAGGTGAAGTCGCGCGTCTGTTCGCCGTCGCCGTAGAGGGTGACGGGGGATCCGGCGATCATTGCGCGCAGAAACCGGTTGAACGCCATGTCGGGCCGTTGCCGAGGACCGTACACCGTAAAATACCGCAAGGAGACAGTGGGCACACGGTGCGCCACCCAATAGAGATAGCACAGATGCTCGGCGGCGAGCTTACTGACACCGTAGGGTGACACGGGCTGTGGCCGGTGCGTCTCGCGCATGGGGGTCTCGGAGACCGCTCCATAGACGGATGAGCTCGAGGCGAACACGAGCTTCCGTAGTTCGGTTCGTGCGCAGGCCTCGAGGAGTACCTGAGTCGCCTCGATGTTAGCCGCCGTGTAGACCGGGAAGTCGAGGCCCCAGCTCTTACGGACACCAGCCTGTGCCGCCAGGTGGAACACGTGGGTCGTGTCTCGAAGCAGGTTATCGAGGTCGGCTGCCTGCAGCCGGCTCTCAATCAGTGTGAATTTGTCGTGCCGTCGTGCCGCAGCGAGGTTGGCATCCTTCAACTCTCGTGCGTAGTAATCGGTAAAGCAGTCGACGCCGACCACGTGGGCGCCAGCGGCGAGGAGCTGGTCGACAAGGTGAGAGCCTATGAATCCGGCCGCGCCCGTCACGAGGGCCCTCATGCCAGCATCTCCTGGAGCGCCGCCGGGAGCCGTATGGGACGTCCTCCGTCGTCCACGGCTGCGTGAAGGGTGCTGCCGACGGCCGTAATAACCTGGTCGATCGGACGTCGGACTTCGTAGTCGAAACGGAGCCGGACGGGCGACGCGAGACCACCGCGCGTAACAATGGCGAGGTCGTCGTCATAGCGGACGGGGCGGCGATATTCGCAGTGGGCCTCGATCACCGGCAGCCCGATCCCTGTGGCTTCGAGCTCGAGATAGGAACTGCCCAACGAGCGGAGGAGCTCGCACCGACCAACCTCGAACCAGACGAAGTAGTTTGCGTAGTAGGCCACCTGCATCTTGTCGGTCTCCGCGTAGCGGACTCGTACGCAGGCGGTGCTGCTCGGCACGGTTGAACGCTATCCTTCTCGCGAAACACGAACCGGTAACCCTGACGCGGCAGCGCACAACGCCCGCGTGGCTGCCACCGGGTCGGACGCGCCAAAGATGGCCGCGCCGGCGACGAGGATTTCCGCCCCAGCCTCAACGACTCGGGCGGCGTTCGAACAATCCACGCCGCCGTCGACCTCGACGGGGGCCGGGTTACCGGCGTCGTCGAGGAGACGCCGGACCCGCGCGATCTTCGCCTCGCTGCCTGGGAGGAAGTCCTGTCCGGCGAATCCCGGATTGACCGTCATCACTAGTGCGAAATCGAGGTCACGTGCGATCTCCTCGAGCGCTGAGACGGGTGTCGCGGGATTCAGTACGGCGCCGGCCTGCACACCCCGTTCTTTGATGCAGGCGATGGTACGTTGCAGATGGACTATCGCCTCAACATGCACTGAGATCATCGCCGCGCCAGCTTCGGCGAACGCGTCGATGTAGCGGTCCGGGTCGGTGATCATGAGATGCACGTCGAGTGGCACCCGCGCCACACGGTGCAGTGCGCGCACAACCGGCGGACCGATCGTCAAGTTCGGAACGAAGTGGCCGTCCATTACGTCGACATGGATCAGGTCGGCACCGCCGGCTTCGGCCGCGCGCACGGCGACGCCCAGCGCCGCGAAGTCGGCGGCGAGAATCGACGGTGCGATCCGCGTGCTCAACGGC
Organism: Vicinamibacteria bacterium; assembly: GCA_963578725.1. Classification (GTDB taxonomy): domain Bacteria; phylum Acidobacteriota; class Vicinamibacteria; order Vicinamibacterales; family UBA8438; genus NP936. Next base: position 40,783 of record CAUZDS010000024.1, on the reverse strand, counting down.
TGACCTCCAGCGAGATAGCCTCGCCGTGCGCGATCTGGAAGCCGGCGGGCGGAAATTGGCGGAGGATGATGCCTGGCAGGACGCCGGGATAGGGATGGTCGCCGACGACCGTCACCCGGAACTCACGCGCACGGAGGATCTCGGCGGCAGTAGTCCCATAGACGCCGATGAGGTCCGGCATCACGTAGGTGGCGCCGCGCTCACCCCTGTTCAGGAGCACCGACACTGTAGCGGCTGACGCAAGGGGTGGCGGGTCCTGCGCGACCACGGCGTTGCTGGAATAACGGCTGGACCGGATCTCGGCGATGCCGCCGAGATCGAGGGCGTCTTCCTGGAGACGCGCGAGGGCGCCGCGCTCAGACTGCCCGATCAGGGTGGGCGCCGACCCCGCGCTCGGTCCCGAGCTCAGCCAGATCTTGACACTTCGCCGACTTCGCGTCGTCAGACCGGCGGCCGGGTCCTGGGCGGCGACACGCCCCGCAGCGATCGCCTGGTGAATTCGCGACAATGGCTCGATCCGCAATGCCAGACCGGCGTCGGCCAGGGTGGTGGTCGCTTCGTCCACCGACTGATTGGTAAGATCGGGGACACCGACCTCGCGGAAACGTAGCGCGAGTTGAAGCCCGGCGAACCCGAAGAGCACGAAGGTCAGGCCGACCGCCCCGATTAACAGACCGATCATTCCCAGCCGCAGCGCCCGGCGCCTCAGCTTCCCGCCGGACCTAGAGAGGCCTGGCGGGCTGGGGGCGGACGCGGGGCCGGCGATGTTACCCAGCGATCGTGTGGGCCCAGTCCGTGACGGTTGGGTGGGCACGAGTGTTGTTGCGCACATCCAGCTACCAAAAATACTACAAGTGGCGACGGCTCGTCACGACGCGGCGGACCGGCGAATCAGCGAGGCGCCCGGTGCTGGGCGCCGACCCTGGCCCAAATTGGAGGCTGACGGAGACCTCGGGGTGCTTGATGCCTTCCGACTTCGGACTCCGTGAGGCCCGTCAGTTCCGTCGCCGGAGCACCGCGACGAAGTAGGCTTCGAGCCCGTGGAGGTCCGGTGCGGTCGACAACCATCCAGCATCGTCGAGTGTGTCTCGTAGCCCTTGAGGCACCTGCTGACCCAGCTGGTCCAGGCGGATCGGCTCGAAGTCAGGATGGTCGGCGAGAAAGGCCTCTACAACGGCCTCGTTTTCTTCCGGCTCGCTGGAACAGGTGGCGTAGAGCAGCCGGCCGCCTGGGCGTACGCCGTGTGCTGCGCGCGCAGTGATCGTACGCTGGGTAGCAGCGAAGCGCGGCAGATCGGCTGGCTGGCGTCGCCAGCGAATCTCGGGGTCACGTCGAATGGTGCCCAACCCGGAGCAGGGTACGTCGACGAGTACGCAGTCGAAGATCGGTTGAAACGGCAGCGGCTGACGCATATCCAGACGTACGGTACGGACGCCTAACGCGCCTGTTCGGTGGAGCGTGTTGCGGAGTAGGCGTACCCGCGCCGGCCGGAGATCGCACGCGACGACGACTCCGACGTCTCCCACGGCAGCTGCGAACGCGGTCGTTTTCCCTCCGGGTGCAGCGCAGGCGTCCAGGACGTGTTCGCCGGGCCGAACTGCGGTCAACTCCGCCACCAGTTGACTGGCCTCATCCTGGACCAGGAAGAGGCCCTCCGCGGCCAGCGGCGTTCGGAGTGGGTTCCCGGTCAGTACCTTCAGGCCGTCCCGGGCGAATCGGGTCGGCGCGGTTTCCACCTCATGCTCGGTTAGCCGCTGCGCGAGCGTTTCGCGGGTGGTGCGAAGCCGATTGGCCCGCAGCGTCAGCGCGGGTGGGATGTTGTTGAAGCGCACCCATACAGCGGTCTGCCGAAAGCCACGTCGGCGTAGCCAGCGCTCGACGAGCCATCTGGGGTGGGAGCAGGTGACACTGAGGTAGGCAAGCTGAGCCTCGGTGCCGTCCGATGCGCCCGGTTCGGGCGGTAGCGGCACAGCGTGTCGTGTAGTGGCAATGCCCCGCAGCACCGCATTGACTAGACCGGCGGCGCTTCCCTTGCCCACCTTCCTGACCAGATTGACCGACTCGTGCACAGCGGCGGCGACCGGGACCCGTTCGAGAAACAGTAGTTGATACGCCCCGAGCCGGAGCACCGTCAACACCTCGGCGTCGAGACGTTCGATCCGGCGGGCGGCCACTTGTTCGATGACATGGTCGAGTGCTGCTAGCCAGCGCAGCGTACCGGTTGCCACTTCTGTGACGAGCGCCCGGTCGCGGTGGTCGGCAAGGGTGTCACGGCTGCGCGCCAGTGCATGCGGTAGGTCGTCGCCGCGGAGCACCGCTCGCACCACGCGATACGCTGACATCCGAGCGGGTGTCATTCGGTGGAGGCGGACTGGCGAAAGATGGCGGGGAGTGTGATCGGGCGACCGGCGAGAAAGGCACGGGGTGGTAGCGGTCGGCGTCCCTCCGGTTGGAGCGCGTATATGGCCAGGACCGTACCCTTCGCACAGACGACATGGAGCCGATCGCCCTCTGCGTCAATGATCTCGCCTGGAGCGCGCGCCGGAGCAGGGGTCGCCGGATCCAGGACCCCGGTCTCGAGAATCAGGTAACGCGATCCGCCGAGGAACGTGTACGCATGCGGCCAGGGATGCAGCCCGCGGACGAGGTTGTGGATCGCCCGCGCCGGCTCGGTCCAGTCGATGCGGCCATCCTCCTTGGCCAGCCGTGGCGCGAAGGTCGCTAGGGCATGGTCCTGGGGCGTTTCCTGTGCACGACCTGAGGAAATCTCGCTCACGGTGGACACGAGCAGATCGGCGCCCGCCTCGGCGAGTGCGCGCTCGACGACCTCGCTAGTCTCGTCGTCCGCGATCGGCCGCACGGAGTGGGCCAGCATCGGGCCGGCGTCCATCTCCCGTACCAGGCGAATAATCGTGACACCGGTCTCCTGTTCGCCAGCGATTATGGCGCGATGGACGGGCGCCGCACCACGATAGCGCGGCAGCAGCGACGCGTGCACGTTGATGGTTCCGTGACGGGGGATCTGGAGGATTACGTCTGGCAAGATCTTGCCGTATGCGGCCACCACCCCCAGGTCGGCGTTGCTGGCAGCAACCACCGCGGCGAAGCCCAGGTCCTCAACACGGTCGGGCTGCAATACCTGGATACCATGCGCTAGGGCTGTCGTCTTGACGGGGGAGGGCTGAAGCCGGTGCCCTCGTCCCCTTGGGCGATCCGGCCGCGTGACCACCGCCACCACTTCTTCGCCGGCTGCGATGAGCCGCTCCAGCGACGTCACGGCAAAGGATGGGGTGCCGAAGAACGTGATCTTCACCACTTCCCCGTGCGTTGCAGTTTACGCACCCGACGGAAGATCAGGTCGCGTCTGATGCTGTGCAGCCGATTCACGAAGAGGGTGCCGTCAAGGTGGTCGAGCTCATGCTGGAACACGCGCGCTCGGAGCCCTTCACCCTCGAGTCGCACCCGCGTCCCCTCCCGGTCGAACCCCGTCAGCACGATGCGCGCTGGCCGGCTGACGGAGGCGGTGAATCCGGGCAGGCTGAGACACCCTTCCTCCTCACGCTCGGTGCCTTCCTGCTCGAAAATCTCTGGGTTGACGAGGATGAGTAGATCCCCGATTGACCGTCCGAACGACGTGTCAGTTACGAACAACCGGCTCGCGACGCCGACCTGCGGGGCGGCGAGACCAACCCCGGCGGCGGCGTACATCGTCTCGACCATGTCGTCGATCAGCTTTTGCAGGTCCGTTCCGAAGTCGTCGACTGGTGCTGCCGCGGCGTGGAGCGCATCGGCACCGTATCGTAGTATCGGGCGGATCATCAGGTATGGACGACCGGGTGGGCAGACAGCTCGATCACCCGACCGGCATTGTAGACGAAATTCCACGGCCTAGGCGTCGAGCGGGCGGCGGTCGACTGGAAAAGGCCTGACGCCCTCCGCTTTCAGAAGATCTCCGTTCTGTTCGACATTCGAATCACTGGCGTCTGGCGTTCCGGAGTTTTCGAGTGGTCTGGTTGTCGGAGTGAACGAGTGGGTGAGAAAGCTTGATACCCGACGACCGTACGATTCAAATTTACTGCGACTCCGTTAACGACCCGGCGGCGTCCATCCCCGTGGACACGCCTTTCGGCGCCTGCGCCAGGCGGGCCGATTTCTTACGCCAATCCGGATCTCAAGAGAGAGTGCCTGGTGCAAAACGACATGATCGGGGATGATCTCGGACTGCTGGGATTGAGCGACGCCATGGTCGGGTTGCGGGACACCGTACGCCGGGTCACGAAGTTCCCCTATCCCGTGCTGGTGAGTGGGGAGAGTGGCAGCGGCAAGGAGTTGGTGGCCCGCGCGATCCACCGGGTCAGCCGACGCTCCGAACTGTGTTTCGGCGCTGTCAATGGCGCCTCCCTGACGGTTAAGCTCGTCGACACCGAGTTATTTGGCCATGTTAGCGGTGCGTTCACCTGTGCGGTGACGGAACATGCCGGTCTCTTTGAGGCGTCGAAATGGGACACGCTCTTTCTGGACGAGGTCAGCGAGCTATCAGGGCGGGCCCAGTCGAAACTGCTGCGGGCATTCCAGAATAGCGAGATCCGCCGGATTGATGAGAACCTGCCCAGGTGGGTCGACGTACGGGTCGTGGCGTCGACCAACCGTTGGTTTGAGGCGGACACGTCGACGGGCCGGTTCCGCACGGGTCTGCTCTATCGGCTCGACGTGCTGCGGATCGTCGTGCTACCGCTCCGTGAGCGGGGCGACGCCGTGCTCGTTTTGGTGGACCATTTCTGGCGGCTAGCCCAGTCCCTCACCGGCAGCCGCGCTACCCCCGCGCGTTCGAATGTTCCGCGTTGGCCCACTACCACTGGCCGGGCAATGTTCGTCAACTCGAAAACATCATTTCCTCGCTGGTTATGCGTGGCCCCCGGCGTGGGTCCGTGGGTCCGGCCACGCTGCCTGCCGGCAAAGCGGGAGATGCAAAGCGGGAGATGTGGATGAAGCCCAGACCATGCACCAGGCACGTTTTCTGTTCGAGCGGCGGGATGTCAGCGGAGCACTGGCTCGCGCGGGCGAACGCCGCGGAAAGGTCGCACTGGCGCTGGGAATAACACGGCAAGGGTTGCTAAGTTGATGAAACGGCTTGAGCTCGACAATTCGAGCCCTGGACTCACCCCACGCTCCAAGACCGAGGGTAATGGCCTGCCCAGGGTGCATCAGTAACATTGGCCCGGCCAAGCACCAACTTGCTACGTTGTTCTTCGGTCGAACACCACCGGCATGCTTCTGTGCCTGGCTCCGCTGATCACGACTAACTCACCGGGAACAGGGACTAGCCGAACATGAGATTAATGATGAATACGGCGCCGAGGAGACCTGCGGCGTCTGCCAGCAGACAGGCCGGCACGGTATGTCGGGTCTCACGGATGCCCACGGCGCCGTAGTACACCGCGAGCGTGTAGAACGTGGTCTCGGTGCTGCCCTGAAAGGTGCTGACCATGTAGCCAATGAGGGAATCGGCCCCGTGTACGGTCATGATCTCAGCCATGACACCAAACGCCCCCTGGCCGGTCAATGGCCGAAGCAGTGCCATTGGCAACGCCTCGGCCGGCATCCCGATTAGATCGGTGAGGGGGGAGAGCACAAGAGTCAGCAACTCGATGCCACCTGACGCTCGAAACATCCCGACGACGACCAGGATGGCGACCAGATAGGGGATGATGCGAAGCGCAACCTGAAACCCCTGTTTGGCGCCCTCCACTAGCGAGTCGTACACGCGGACGCCGCGCACCCAGCCGTACAGGATAAGTGTGGCGACCAGCGTTGGGAGCATCCAGGTGGAGGTGACATCCGTGATGACGTCGGCTGTCGCCTCGGTCCGGCTTTCCCAGATGAATCGGGCCAGCAGACCGGCGAGAACCAGCCAGAAGAGCCGGCCCATCCATCGTCGCCCCGGTTTCTTATCGAGCGTTGCCGGCGCATCGAGCTCGGGCGTTTCCGCGACAGTGTGCGCGGGCACCGGCTCCGGCTCGGTGCTCCGGTAGATCCGGAGACGGCTCAGCAGCAGCGCCGCTGTGATCCCGACCAGCGTGGCACAGCCGCTCGCAAACCAGGTGGGAATGAAGATCCCCATCGCGTCCTGGGATCCAACAGAAGCTCTCAGCGAGACAACGCCAGATGGGAGGATCGCCAGCGCCGAGGTGTTGATCGCGAGAAACAGCACCATCGCGTTGGTCGCCGTGCCATGTTTTGAGTTGATTTTATCGAGTTCCTCCATCGCCTTTATTCCGAAGGGGGTCGCGGCGTTGCCGAGCCCGAGCATGTTGCTCGAGATGTTGAGAATCATTGCGCTCATCGCCGGGCTGTCGATAGGTACGGCAGGGAAAAATCGTTGTAAAACAGGTCCAATGAGCCGAGCCAGGTGACGAAGCAGTCCGGCATCTTCGGCGACTCGCATGAGTCCTAGGAAGAACGCCATGAGCCCGATCAGGCCGATGGCCAGGTCGACGGCGCCGCGGGCGGAGGACACGATTGAGTCGGTGAGTGCCGACATCTGGCCAGCAAACGCGGCCAGCAGGACGGAGGTCAGCGCGACGATGACGATGAGACCGTTGAGCATGGATTGGGGGATGCTACTCGAAGCGCCATAGTCGCGCACGCAACGTGCGGTCCTGCGGGTGTCTTGACAGGCCTTCGCGCTCTTTCAGCTTGGCGAGCTCCACGAAGGTGGCTGGCGTCAGCGGAAAGCGCGCAGTGGCAAGCTCGAACGCGCGTGTCGCCTTGGGGGCGAGCGAGCTGGCCTGGGTCAGATCCTGAAACGCGGCCGCCAGATCGCCGCGACTGTGGTAGGTTTTACCAGGTTTCAGATAGGCGAGCATGGCATCGCTCTTCAGCGCGATGGCGCCACTGAACACCGCGATAGCGAGGAAGACCTGGTCTTGACCGAGCGCAGGATTGCCCGCGGTCACGAGCCGGTGATATTCGGCATCGCGGGTTATTCCGGTGTAGAGGAAGAGCCCAGCCATCGCCCCCGCCAGCAGCACGCCGGGCGCGATCCACTTCATCTGCTTTCCATCGGTGTCACCTGTGCATCGGGTGGCGCCGTCACCGTCCTGCCGCGGTCACCACGTTCTGCAGGGCGTCAGTTGCCCGGATGATGGTTGTACCCTCCGCTGGGTCGTCGAGGACGACCTCGAACTGCTCCACCAGCTCGTCGGGAATACCGTCGGTCGGGTAGACCACGTGCCAGGTGTTGTCCCCCTGCGAGATCTCGACGAGTTGAATCGGAGTCTGGTCATCGCTCACCGTGAATGGCAGGACCGAGCGGTCGCCTAACTCACGCAGCGCCGCTACCTCGATGCGCGGGGCGGTGTTATCGACATCGAAGATCTGGCTCTCGAGCTCGCCGAGGAGCGCGATACCCGGCGCGTTGGACGAGGTATCGCTCGCGGTGATCTTGACGCGATAGGCTCCGTCCGGGACCGACGACGTGTCCCAGGCGAACACCGTCTCTCGGAGACCGGACCGCAGGGCGTGCCAGATGGCCTCGCCCTGAGTCTGATAGTGGATGGTGTACTCGAGCCGGTCGCCGTTTCCATCGGCAGCCTGCCAGACGAACGTCTGGATTCCTTTTCGGTAGCTCTGCCGGCCGAGCGTCGTGCTGCCGCCGTTGGCCTCGGTCTCGGTCACGTCCTCGTCGAGCCCGGCGATCGGCGGGTCCCCGCTGCTGAATTGCTGCTGAAACACGGTGCCTGGGGGATAGGCGGTGATCTGCGTCACGGCTGGCCGCAGGTTCCGCGGCAGATAGGCGGCGTCGACCGACGTGAGGACCGGCGAGGCGTCACCGGCGAATAGCGACGCTCGCCACTGCAGATAGCGCGCATTCGGGCTGGCGATCTGCGTACCTGCGGCATCCGTGTAGGGGGCCGACCACTCGCTCCATAGTTCGTTTGGAATCGCGGTGTTCCCCGATCGGCTCGACAACTCGATCCGGCTGCCATCCGGCGTGGTCCCACGCCAGCTGATGCTTCCCCAGGTGGCCACTGTCTCGGCGTCGTGGACGGCCGACTCGTAGGTGCCACGATCGGCGCGCCCGCCGGTCAGGCTGATTACCTTGCCCGGGTTGGCCGTGCCGTACCGAAGCGATCCGTCCGCAAGCTGCAGAAAACGCGTGATCTGCCGGGCAGGCGACCGTGCCAGAAGGACCGTGCGCGGAGGAGTGGCCGACACCTGGTAGATTCTGCCTTCTCCACCGGTCCCGACGATCAGCGTGCCGTTGGCGTCGAATACCGCGTCGTATGGAGCTTCAGACTCAGAACTCCACAACTCGTCCCAGAGCCCGTCGGGTGCGATTCGGTAGACGGCGCCTCTTCTCCCCCCGCGGTACGTCCCCTCGCTCGTGGCGGGGGGCGGTGTGGAGCCGGCTGAGACAACAGACCCGACGTCGCCGGTTATGCTGGTCGTCGCCGAGACCACGGGCACTGGCGCGGCATCGTTGCCGGCGGAGGCCGTCGCACCCGTAGGTGCTTGGCTGTTGATCGCGACGACGAGTACAGACCCGTCGGACTGAACCCGTAGCGATCGGATCTCTTCGTATGGGGAGTCCAGCAACACGAACGCCCGACCGTTCTGATCGATTCGGAGTACCTGCCCAGGGGATTCTGTACCGGCCAGCAGCGCGCCCCCGTCTTCGATGGCCAGGGAGAGCACATGCGTGGCGTCGCTCTGGAAGAACACCTCCCCGTCGCCCCCTGGTGGGATCCGATAGATGCGCGCCATGTCCCCGGTCGCGGCGTACAGCGTCCCGTCCGGCGCTTGCGCAAGCGCCCAGATGTACGTGTCGTTGGGGTCGAGCACCGTCGTCGTCTGGCCATCCGGCGTGACGCGGTAGATCCGGCCATCCGGTGAGGTTGCGGCGAGCACGGCGCCGGCGTCGGCGGGGACGACCGTATGAATGTCGAGCTCGTCGGTGTCGAGAATGATGCTTCCGGTTCCGTCCGGTCCAATGCGATAGAGCCGGCCATCGCTTCCGCTCCCGACCCAGATCGCGCCGTCAGACGCGCTGGTGAGCGACCAGAGTGCCAGCGCCGTCGTTGCGAAGAACTCGTCGGCGACCGGTCCGAGGACAAGATGACCGTTGGCGTCAATCGACAGGGAGTCGACTTCGCCGCGGAGAAACTCGGCCTGCGTGGAGACACGCCAGAAGGTCGGCGACGCCCCGACCATCAGCGTGATGGCCAGGCCGAGGCCGAGAGACAGGACGGCGCGTCTCAGTCGGGTCTGGGGGCAGGGGCGATCCGCCCCGCGACGTGAGAGAGATTGCACAAGCCGTGGGGGGTGCGTCATCGTCGCGCCGTATCATCTCCGGACGCTGGGACTCATGCCTCGAACCCCTGCGCAAGGACACACCACTAGTAGGGTCTGGTGAGATCGATGGTCAGGGTGCGCGACCCGGACACGACGTGGTCTAGAGGGATGCTCCACTCCCGGACGGCTGTGTTGCTTAGTGGCGCGAATCTGTCACCACTCCGGTCGGCACCGAGTACCTCGAGTACCGAAGGGGGCAGTGACTCCAGTGGTCGTCCGTTGACTACCGCACCGGCATCGGGCCGCAGCAGCTGCACGTAGAGCCGGTTGTTTCGCCGTGCATCGTTCAATCCATCGATCAGGAGGTTCAGGTCAGTGGCCCGGAGAGCCTGTTCCGACTGCTGCCGCTCCAGCTGAGCCAGGGTCGAACCGTCGGCGACGAGGAGCTGCAAACGACCGCGGGCGGTGGACGGCAGATCCACCATGACGGTCCGGATGATTTCGTCGCCGCGATGGGTTCGTGTCGCTATGCGGAGCGGGACGGTGCGGCCCGGTCGCGGCCGCGGGTCGTCCAGCCAGACGCGTTCCAGCTCCGCGGTTCGCACATCATCATAGGCGGTAATCGAGACGTCGATGCCCTCAACGGTTACCTGCTCGAAGCCGTTGTTCAGGAGGGCGCTCAACGGGCCCGCAAGATAGAGCGCCGCCGACACCGTGGCCGTATCACCACTGAAGGTTTCCTCGAAGATGGCGGTAGGGTGCCCCACCAGCTCCGCCCTGGCGCGGACAACGTAGGTGGCGGCCCCCACCTCTTGGTTGTGGGTGAACAAGGTGTTCAGCAGGGCGTTGAACGCCAGCAATGGCGTGAACATATCGTCCGCGGCTAGCTCAAAGTCGAAGGTCACGAGGCGGTCCCGTTTCGGGGAGTTCAGCGAGACATGCATAGGGACGAGTCGGGGGCCAGATCCCAGGCTGCCGCTGATCCCGGTGGACCGGTCCTGGTCGATGGTCCCGAGGATTTCCCCGACCGCGGCGATCTTTGAGGAGATCGCCTGACTGGGGAGCACTGCGTGAACGTAGGCGCGTGTCATCGGAAAACGGGCCAAACCAAGGTTGTAAAACGGATGCCCGAACGCGTAGACGCGACCCTCGTCGACCAGGGTCACCGTGCCCGTCCCGGCCATCGTCAGATCGCCTCGGATGAGGCTGACGCCGACAGCGTCACCTGGTACCAGGGGACCTTCCGGCATCAGCTGGGCGGATGCGGTGCCGCCAACTACCGCAACCAACCCAGCGGCGCGAAACATCGGCGCGATGTGGTCGAAAGCCTCCGGCGTGAACCCGCTCATCACGAGCGGCGTGGCGATCGGTCTCAGCTGAACCCCGAGCGTGGCGGCCGGCAGCCCGGTGGCACTTACGTCACCGGGACGCACGGCGAAGGGGGTGGGGGATACGAACCGATTGGGTAGCAGGGAGGTCAAAGTGTCGCTTGCGAGCGGCAGCGGCAGACGAACCGGTGCCCGCGCCACGCGAGTGGTGGCGATGGAATCGTCTCTCAGCATTTCCTCGATCGGCGTGATTCCGGCGATCGCGTCCTTCGAGAACGATCCCAGAGAGTACGAGACGGCCCCGAGGAGCCGTCCGTCCACGTAGACTGGGCTGCCGCTCATCCCCTGGATGACACCGCTTTCGGCGAGCGGGCCACCCGCAAGGCGCGCCAGGATCAGATTGCGCCGCGGCCCCGTCGAGTTCTCGAGGACTCCGAGAATCTCTACGGTAAACTCGCTGGGTTCCGTCCCCTGGAACACCGTGAGTCCGGTACCCCGCATGCCGGCGCGCACCTCATCGACCGGCATCGTGAGGGTCGCGGCCGGCAGGACGGCCAGGAGTCCGCCCGCCAGGATGAGAGTAACAAGCAGTGGAGCACGAGGATTCATGTGGACGTCGGGTCGGGGGTCGCAGGGTGGCACCGCACGCAAGGTCGACAAGCGGATCTGAACTGACTTATATCGAAGGAAATGCTTACGGGTCAAGGAGAAAAGGGCTGTTGAGGGCCACGAGGATCGGCCGAAATTGACACAGAAGCTGAAGGTTTGCTAGCCTGAGAAGCTGGTCTTCGGTCAGCGTGGCCAATGTGCCGAAGGTGGAAAGATGGATCGTGTGAGGCAGGTAGTGATGACGCCGGGTGGGCGTATGCCGTGGTGGTGGTTCTACGGGTACAACAGCACAGGAGAGGCCCGCCTGCTCCACTGACCGCATCCCACGCAGACAGTAAGGACAAGCCTCTCCAGCCCCCGGTTGGAGAGGCTTTTTTCGTGTGAGGCCTGATGCGTTGTGCCCAGCTTTGCGCCACCGTGACGGGGGAGACGACGGACGAGCTGCGTGCCCGTCGGGACGCCGCGCACGATGCGGACTTGGTCGAACTCAGGGTCGATACGGTGCGCGATCTCGATCTCGCAGGGGCGTTGGCCAACCGGACCCGTCCGGTGGTCGTCACGTGCCGTCCTTCCTGGGAGGGCGGGTCGTTCAGGGGATCGGAGGAAGAACGTCACGGCATCCTGCGCCGTGCCCTCGAGCTGGGCGCCGACTGGGTCGATCTCGAGTGGCTGGGTGGCTTCGAGACACTGATTGCGGAGCGACGTGGCCGGGGCATCGTGTTGTCGATGCACGATTTCGAGAGTGCTCCGCGGGACCTCGAGGAGCGGTATCGGGCGATGCGTGGGACAGGGGCTGAGGTAGTCAAGCTTGCTGTCCGAACCCGGTCCGCCAGCGATGTGGTACGGCTGCTGCGGCTTGGGCGCGCGAGTCAGCCGGAGCGTCTCGTGCTCGTCGGCATGGGGCAGCCCGGTGTCCCGACGCGACTACTCCCGGCGCATTTCGGATCGTGCTGGACCTACGCCGGGGAAGGCATTGCGCCCGGGCAGGTGAGTCTGTTTGATATGGTGCACCGGTATCGGTTCAAGCGCACGTCGGTGGCAACTGCGGTGTACGGCGTAGCGGGGGCGCCGATTGGACATTCGCTGTCGCCGCTGATGCACAACGCGGGCTTCGAGGCGGTCGGCGTGGACGCGGTCTACGTGCCGTTCGAGGCGTCCGACGTAGACGACCTCATGCCGCTCGTTGACGCGCTCGGAGTAGCCGGGCTTAGTGTCACCGCCCCGTTCAAGGAATCGATTCTGGCGTACGCCAAGGATGTTGATGCCGTGGGTCGGCGGGTAGGCGCGATAAATACGTTGCGGGTTGAAGGGGCGGGATGGGCCGGGCTGAACACCGACGTGCCAGGGTTTCTGGCGCCGCTCGATGACTACGGCTCCGTCGGTGGCCTGCGGGGTACGGTGCTCGGCGCCGGTGGGGCGGCGCGGGCGGTTGCCGTGGCGCTGGCGAGCCGTGGGGTCGCGGTCCGCGTCTGTGCGCGACGAACGGAGCGAGCCACGGCGGTGGCGCAGCTGGTCGGCGGGACCGTGGGACCGATACCCCCGGAGGCCGGGTCCTGGGATCTGCTCGTGAACACCACGCCCGTGGGTACTGACCCGGAGGTGACGGAGAGTCCGTTGCCGGCTTCCGCGCTGCGTGGCGGGGGGATCGTCTACGACCTCGTCTACAACCCGGTCCGTACGCGGCTATTGCGGGAGGCGGCGGTGGCTGGGTGTGAGACTATCGGCGGTTTGGATATGCTGGCGGCGCAGGCCGAGCGGCAGTTTTCGTGGTGGGTCGGGTCGTCTCCGCCGGTCCGGCTGTTTAAGTCGGCGGCGCTTGCGGCGCTAGGCGGGCCAGACGTTTTCTGAGGGTGGATACCTGGTGTTTGAGACAAGATGTCGTGCCTTTCCTGAACTCGTGGCCCCGGCGGGGCGGACGTCATCACAGCACCCTGGTGATAGGGCACCGAGCGGCGGTCGGGCGGTTCGAGGCGCAGCTTCGCTAGAGGACCAATCCGCATGAGCCAAACGTCATTCGAGGAATTTCAGGAACTGGCCGGCCGTGGCACGTTCGTGCCGGTGTGCAAGGAGATTCGCGCGGACCTACTGAATCCGCTGTCCGCATTTCTAAAGGTCGCCGAGTACGCGGACTACGCTTTTTTGTTCGAGAGCGTGGAGGGCGGGGAACAGGTGGCGCGTTACTCCTTCCTGGGGAAGGACCCGTTCCTCGTGCTGCGCGCGCGGGGAGGCAAGACGCTGGTCGAGCAAGGCGGAGTCACCACGACCGAGGACGTCCCGTTCCCCGATCGTCTCCGGGAGGTCATGAGTGACTACCGGGCGCCCGTTGTTCCCGGGTTGCCACGGTTTACCGGGGGCGCCGTCGGGTTCTTCGGCTACGACGCCGCGAGCTGGTTCGAGCCGTCGCTGGAGGCGGTCTGGTCGAAAATGAACGCCCCGGGGACGGGGGATGACGACGCGGGGTTCATGCTGTTCGACACGATTCTGGCGTTCGACCACGTCAAGCATCGGATTCTGCTCATCGCCAATGCTCGCGTGGATCCCGGAACTGATCTCGGAATCGCCTATCGCTTTGGCTGCGCGAAGATTCACTTTCTCGAACAGGAACTGGAGCGAGGTCTGTCTGCGCCGCCCGTCACAGAGTCGACCCCACTCGAAGTGCGGTCGAACACAAGCCAGGCGGCGTTCGAGGAGGCGGTCCTCGTGGCGAAGGACCACATCACGGCCGGGAACGTTTACCAGGTCGTCCTCTCGCAGCGTTTCGAGACCACAGTCAGCGCCGATCCATTCACCGTATACCGGGCGCTCCGGCACGTGAACCCGTCGCCCTACATGTACTTCATCCGTATGGGATCGCTGTCGATCGTCGGTTCTTCGCCAGAGATGCTGGTACGCGTGGAGGGGCGGCAAGTCGTGACTCACCCGATCGCCGGCACCAGACCCAGAGGGCACGACGACACTGAGGATCAGCGGCTGGCCGACGAGTTGCGGCAGAGCGAGAAGGAGCGTGCCGAGCACGTGATGCTGGTTGACCTGGGCCGTAACGACATCGGCCGGGTCTGCGAGTACGGAACCGTGCGGGTGGCGCAGTTCATGGGCCTCGAGCGGTATTCACACGTGATGCATCTCGTGTCGCGTGTCGAGGGACGGTTGCGCGAGGGACAGGATCGTCTGGACGCGTTGGCGGCCTGTTTTCCCGCAGGCACGGTCTCGGGTGCACCGAAGATTCGCGCGATGGAGATCATCGCCGATCTGGAGCCGACACGCCGTGGCATCTATGCCGGCGCGATCGGCTACGTCGACTTCGCGGGCAACCTCGACTGTTGCATCACGATCAGGACGATCACGATGAAGGACGGTCTGGCCTATGTGCAGGCGGGCGCCGGCATCGTTGCTGACTCGAACCCAACCGCTGAATTCAACGAGACGCGCGACAAGGCCTCGGCGCTCTTGCGGGCGCTGGAGATGGTGTAACTAGAGAGAATGCCAGGTAGGCACGCGTCAGAACAGGAGAGCGTCCCCGATCCAGGGAAGTTAACCGCGTTCAGCAGTCGTCGTCACCGGGCTGAAGCAGTGGGGGGCTCCGGCGTCGTGACTCATGCTGAGTCCGGCGAGAGCGGGGCGCGACGAAGGAGTAGGCAGGCGGTACTCGACTGAGGAGCGGCGCCACCCAGGTGGGATGCCCTGCCCGGCGAAGGTTGCTGATTCTGCGGCATGGTGTTGGTCATCGATAACTACGACTCGTTCACCTACAACCTGGTTCAGTATCTGGGCGAGCTAGGCGCCGTTCTGGAGGTCCGTCGGAACGACCAGGTGTCGGTTGAGGAGATCGCGGCGCTGGCGCCGGACCGCATCGTCATTTCGCCAGGACCCGGTCGTCCGGAGCATGCCGGCGTGACCGTCGATGCTGTCCGGCGGTTCGCACCGCAGATGCCGATTCTGGGCGTGTGCCTCGGGCACCAGGCGATCGGGCTCGCGTTCGGAGCGGCGATCGCGCCGGCCACGGTGCTCATGCATGGTAAGCGCTCTATGGTCGAACATGACGGCCGGGGCGTCTTCGACGGGATCCAAGGCCCTTTCGCCGCAGGGCGCTATCACTCGTTGGCTGTGGCGCCGGGGACCTGCCCGTCCGAGCTCGAGGTGACGGCTCGGACGGCGGATGATGGGACCATCATGGGCGTGCGGCATCGGGAGTGGCGCGTGCACGGTGTCCAGTTTCACCCTGAGTCCGTGTTGACTGGAGTCGGGCGCCAGATCCTGCGGAACTTTCTGGAGTGCTGATGTTCGCGACCCTCATCGAAAAGCTGCACCGCCGTCAAGATCTGAGCGTGGACGAGGCGGCCGGCGTGATGGCGGAGATCATGGCCGGTCGGGCGGCCCCTGCGCAGATCGCCGGTCTCTTGATCGCCCTGTCGATGAAGGGAGAGCGACCGTCTGAGATCGTCGGGTTGGCGACGACCATGCGCACCAACGCCGTCAAGCTGTCGAAACCGTACGAGGAGCTCTTCGACACCTGTGGTACCGGCGGTGACCGTGCCTCGACGTTCAACGTGTCCTCGCTGGCGGCATTGGTCCTGTCTGGGTGCGGTGTCCGCGTGGCGAAGCATGGGAACCGGGCGGTTTCGAGTCGGTGCGGTAGTGCGGATCTGTTCAGCGCGCTCGGGGTTGCGGTGGATGCACCGCCGGCGGTGGTGGAGCGGTGTCTCGACGAGTGCGGGATCGCGTTTCTGTTCGCCCCGATGTTCCATCCGTCGATGCGGCATGCCGCGTCGGCGAGGCGTGATCTCGGTGTCCGAACCGCGTTCAACCTGCTGGGACCGTTGACGAATCCGGCCGGTGTAAACCGCCAGCTGGTCGGGGTGCCGCGTCCGGACCATACCGACTTAATCGCTCGCGCGCTCGACGAGCTGGGGTCGAAACGGGCGTGGGTGGCGCACGGGGCGGACGGGCTCGATGAGATCTCGACTACAGGCTACACCAAGGTGTCGGAGTGCCGTGACGGCACGGTCCGGACCTTCTATCTGCACCCGAACGACTTCGGTTTACCGGTTGCCGACCCCGCGACGTTACGCGCGGAGTCGCCGGCAGAGCACTCGGCGATCGCCCGGGCGGTCCTGTCGGGAGAGACTGGTCCCCCACGTGACATGGTGTTGGCGAATGCGGCAGCCGGCCTGTTCATAATGGATCGAGTTGGTAGTCTGACCGATGGAGTGGCTAGGGCCGCCGCCGCCCTCGATGACGGGCAGGCTCTAGAGAGACTGAGAAGCCTGGCCGCCGTGTCGAGCGCCGGGACGGGAGATTAAGTATGACTGACCAGGTCGGTCGGGTCGGATCGGATCTGCTGGCAACGATCGTGGCGGCGACGCGGCACGCGGTCGGTGAGCGAGAGCGGGGGTGTCCGGCGTCTGAACTTACCTCCCGTGCGGCATCGGTATCCCCTGGCGGTGCCCGATTCGTGGCGGCGCTGACGGTACGTGGGAGGGTGAATATCATCGGTGAATGCAAGCGCCGCTCACCGTCGAGAGGGATTCTTCGCGCCGACTACCGCCCTGATCGAATCGCCGCCGCGTACGAGGCGCACGGGGCGGTGGCGGTGTCGGTGCTGACCGAGCCGACCTTCTTCGACGGGTCGCTCGACGACCTGCGAGCCGTGCGAGCCGCGGTCGAAATTCCGGTTCTACGCAAGGATTTTATAGTGACGCCGTATCAGTTACTGGAGGCGGTCACAGCGGGCGCGGATGCGGTCCTGCTCATCGTGGCCGCGCTCGACGACGCCGAACTCGGCGCCCTGCTGGACCAGGCGACGTCGTTCGGACTTGGCGCCCTGGTGGAGGTCCACGACGCGGCCGAGCTGCGGCGCGCGGTGAAGGCCGGCGCCGTCGTTATCGGAGTTAACAACCGAAGTCTGCGAACCCTGGCAGTCGACCTGGACGCGTCCCGTAATCTGGTTGGGCAGCTGCCGCCTGGAACGGTGGGCGTGGCCGAGAGCGGACTGCGGACGAGTGAAGACCTCATGAGCCTGGGCGCCGCGGGTTATAAGGCCTTCTTGATCGGCGAAGCCCTTATGACGACACCAGAGCCTGGAGTGGCGTTGGGACGGCTGCTCGATGGCGCGCGGTCGGGTGACGGCGACGCTCGGGTTCTGGCGCGTGGCGTCGAGGCAGGCGGATCGTGAGGACACCGGTGAAGATCTGCGGGATTACGCGGTCCGAGGACGCGGCGCTCGCCGCCCGCCTCGGCGCCGCCTGGGTCGGGTTCGTCTTCTGGCCGGGGAGCCCGCGCTTCGTGGAACCGGTCGCGGCGGAAGAAATTCTCGCCGGCCTGCCTCCGCACGTGGTCGGTGTCGGCGTGTTCGTGGACCAGGCGGTGGAGGAGGTCAACGCGATAGCCGCTCGCGTTGGTCTCGGGGCGGTTCAGTTGCACGGGGACGAATCGGCGGTGGCGTGTGCGCGGTGTACACAGCGGGTCATCAAGGCGGTGCGGCTTTCGCCGGAGACCACCATGGAGGTGGTCGATACGGTCTGGTCGCCCGCGACCGTCCTCGTTGATACGTTCGACGCGGTGCGCATAGGAGGGACCGGCCGTGTGGTCGATTGGACGCTGGCCGCTCGAATCGCTCGCCGACGTCGTACGTTCCTGTCCGGTGGGCTGCGGGCGGAGAACGTCGGGGACGCCCTGAGACGGGTCGCACCCTATGCCCTGGACGTGTCCTCGGGGGTCGAGGCGCTACCGGGTATCAAGGACGCCGAACGGATGCGGGCGTTCTTCGAGGCGGTCAGCGCCGCGACCAGGCAGGCCGAGCCGGTTTCGGGGGCGGCGACAGGCGGAGCACAGGCATGACTACTACCGACACGGGGGTACCGACACCGGACTTCGGCTTTGGTCGGCGGGACCCAGATGCACGGGGGTACTTCGGAGACTATGGCGGACGGTTCGTACCCGAGACGCTGGTGGCCCCGGTGGAAGAGCTGCAGGCCGCGTATTTCGAGGCACGGGCGGACCGCGCATTCCGGGACCGGCTGACCTCGCTGCTCGACCGTTATGTCGGTCGTCCGACACCGGTCTACGAAGCGACGCGCTGGTCGGAGCAGCTTGGCGGCGCGCGCCTGCTGCTCAAACGGGAAGACCTTGCCCACACCGGTGCGCACAAGATCAACAACGCGCTCGGTCAGGCGTTGCTTGCCGTTCGCATGGGTAAGCGGCGAGTGGTGGCGGAAACCGGAGCGGGCCAGCACGGGGTCGCCACGGCGAGCGCCTGCGCCAGGCTCGGCCTCGCGTGCGAGGTGTATATGGGCGCCGAGGACATGGCGCGGCAGGCGCTCAACGTGGTCCGGATGAGGTTGCTCGGGGCCACGGTCACGGCGGTCGGCGCCGGCAGCCGAACGTTGAAGGACGCGATCAACGAGGCCATGCGCGACTGGGTCACCAACGTCGGAGACACTTACTACCTGCTTGGCTCGGTGCTTGGGCCTCATCCCTATCCGTTGATGGTGCGTGAATTCCAAGCCGTGATCGGCGACGAGGCCCGTCGGCAGGTCCTGGCGCTGGTCGGACGTTTGCCGACAGCGGTGGTCGCCTGCGTCGGTGGAGGTAGTAACGCGTTGGGGATCTTCAACGGTTTTGTGTACGACTCCGATGTTCGCTTGATCGGCGTGGAGGCAGGCGGCGAGGCAATCGAACCGGGACGGCACGCCGCTCGCTTCGCGGCGGGAACGGTAGGGGTGCTGCAGGGTACACGAAGCGTGATTCTGCAGGACGCGCACGGCAACATCGAACCGACGCATTCGGTGTCGGCCGGTCTGGATTATGCGGCGGTCGGGCCGGAGCATGCTTGGTTACGCGATATGGGCCGCGCGGAGTACACCTGGGTATCAGACGACCAGGCCCTTGAGGCGTTCCAGCGGGTCGCGCGTCTGGAAGGCATCATTCCGGCTCTCGAGTCGGCCCACGCACTGGCGCATGCGGGGGAAGTGGCGACGCCGCTCAGTCGAGATGAGGTCGTGCTCGTAAATCTGTCCGGACGGGGCGACAAGGACGTCGAGATCGTCAGGGACCTAGGGATCGGCGTGCCCCCCGTCTCGGCCGCGGGCCCAGCGGCGCCACGGGGGAACGGGGCGTGACGTCGCGTATAGCGGAGGTATTCGCAGGGCTGCGTACGGCCGGCCAGACGGGTTTGGTGACTTATGTCACCGGTGGCGATCCGGATGCGGCGCGGTCGGGCGAGATCCTCCGGGCGCTGGACCGAGCCGGCGCCGACGTGCTCGAGGTCGGGGTGCCGTTCTCTGACCCGGTGGCGGACGGACCGGTCATCCAGCGAGCTTCAGAGCGTGCCCTGGCCGCGGGTGCCACGCTTTCGAGCACACTGGCGCTGGTTGAAGGGGTGCGCGCCGACGTGAGGGCCGCGGTGGTGTTGTTCAGCTATGCCAACCCGATCCTGAGGATGGGCTACGCTGAATTCTCGGCTCGGGCGGCGTCGGCGGGCGTGGACGGGGTCCTAGTGCTGGATCTGCCGATAGAAGAGGCAGGGCCGTTCCGTCGAACTCTGGTGGGGAGGGGCATCGACCCGATCTTCCTGCTGAGTCCGACCACGACTGAAACGCGGCTCCGGCAGGCTGCCGAACTGGGGCAAGGGTTTCTGTATGGAATCTCGAGGCTGGGGGTCACGGGAGCTCAGGCAAAGGTGGCCGCGAGCGCCCACGCCCTGGTTGAGCGGATTCGGCTCGTGACACCGCTTCCGGTGGCGGTCGGATTCGGGTTGTGCCGGCCCGAGCACGTGCGGCAGGTCGGTAAGTGGGCCGATGCGGCAGTAGTCGGCAGCGCGCTGGTTGACGTCGTCGCGCGCGAAGCGTCCTCACTGGACCTAGTGGCAGCGGTCGAACGTTACGTCGCCTGGCTAAAGCAGGGGACTGGAACGCGACTGGGGGCGGGTAGCGTGACATGACGGCAGAAAGTCAGTCGCCCGAGCAGCCGGGCCGAGTAGAGGTTGGTCAGCGGATCGCGGACATCCGGAAGCGGATGGACGAGCTTGATTCTAAGCTCGTCGCGTTGCTGAACGAGCGGGCGCGGTGCGCGGGGGAGATCGGGGAGCTGAAGCAGGCATTGGGGCTGGAGGTGTATCAGCCGGATCGAGAGATCGAGGTGTTTAAACACGTTCGGTCGCAGAACGGCGGTCCACTCGACGCGGAGGCGATCACACGTTTGTTCGAGCGGATCATCGATGAGGCCCGCCGGTTGGAGCGCGCGGCTGGATGAGGGACTGAGCGGGAGGCGGGATGTCAGGGGAGGATAGTGGGTCATGGTTGTCGTAATGGAGGAACGCGCCAGTGAGGCACAGGTACAGCACGTCATCGCCCAGCTCGTGGAGAAGGGGTTCGACGTGCATCGTTCGACGGGACAACTCCGTAGCGTATTGGGCGCCGTCGGTGGTAACCGGTCGTTTGATAACCGACTCATCGAGGTAATGGACGGCGTACAGGAGGTTTTGAGAATCACCGAACCGTACAAGCTCGCGAGTCGCACCTTCAAGCCCGAACGCACCGCGGTTTCGTTCGACGGGTTCCGTGTCGGTGGCAACGAGGTGATCGTCATGGCTGGACCGTGCTCGGTGGAGACCGACGAGCAGATCGCGGCCGCGGCCGCGGCGGTGAGGAAGGCGGGTGCCAAGGTGCTCCGTGGCGGTGCTTTCAAGCCGAGGAGCTCACCCTACAGCTTCCAGGGACTAGGAGAAGAGGGGCTGCGTTCGATGCGTGCGGCCGCGGATGCTGAGGGGCTAAAGGTGGTCTCCGAGGTCATGGACGTCAGCCAGATTGAACTGGTTGCCCGCTTTGTGGACATCCTCCAGGTCGGTGCCCGCAACATGCAGAACTACACGTTGTTACGGGAGTTGGGCAAGACGCGGACGCCCGTGCTGCTGAAGCGCGGGATCTCCGCGACCATCGAGGAGTGGTTGTTGTCTGCGGAGTACGTATTGTCGGGTGGCAACACGGACGTAATTCTGTGCGAACGGGGCATCCGCACCTTCGAGAGTTACACCCGCAACACCCTCGATATCTCGGCGATTCCGGTCGTCCAGAAGCTGAGTCACCTTCCGATCATCGTCGACCCGAGCCATGGTACCGGGTTGCGCGATAAGGTGGCGCCGATGGCACGGGCTGCCATCGCGGCGGGCGCGGACGGGTTGATCATCGAGGTACACCCGGATCCGGACCACGCGCTGAGTGACGGCGCACAGTCGATCTTCCCCTCGCAGTTCGACCGGCTGATGGCGGAACTGCGTATCATCGTCCCGGCGATCGGCCGCAGCATCTGCCTCGAGCCGGTCGCGCTGCGTGGGTGGGGAACCTAGACGCCCGTGGTGAACACACCGGTGCATTCGACCGACGCTGCATCTCGCCTGGATAGTGTTGCGCCTCGGTCTCATATGGTCCACCGTGCTCCCACGTGGCGCCTGGCCAGCCGGGTACCGCGCGTCAGGTGCGACGGGCGTGCCTGACATGCCCAAAATGCTGCCGGTGATTCAGTCGGGGACCGCGGCCGAACCTCCGCTGCTATTCAAGCGTGTGGCGATCGTCGGTCTCGGGCTAATCGGCGGCTCGATCGCGCTCGCGGTCAGACAGCACTGGCCCTCGTCCCTCGTTATCGGCCTCGACCGCAAGGACGTGCTCGAGAAGGCGATGGTGCTCCACGCTATCGATGTCGCTGCTGATGATCCGGTCGTGATCGCAGAAGCGGATCTCGTTATCCTGGCCGCGCCGGTGGCGCAGAATATCGACCGGCTTGCCGAACTCGACCGGTACGTCACGACACCGGCGGTCGTCACCGACGTCGGCAGCACAAAGCAGACTACCGTCGAGGCAGCTCGGCAGCTGCCTTCACGCCTAACGTTCGTCGGGGGACACCCGCTGGGCGGTGCGCCGCGTAGTGGAATCGAATACGCCCGGCCCGACCTGTTCGTGGACCGCCCGTGGCTCTTCACACCGGAGGGTTGCGACAACGCGGCAGTGCTGGAGCGGTTGTACAGCTTCGTCCGCGTGCTGGGGGCGGAACCTCACATTCTAGACCCGGTCGAACACGACCGGATGCTCGCGTTCCTCAGTCACCTTCCACAACTGACCGCCAGTGCCCTGATGCATGTCGTGGGCAACCGTGTGGGTGAGGCTGGGCTCGCGATGACCGGACGCGGTCTGTTTGATGCGACCCGGCTCGCCTCGAGCCCGGCGGACATCTGGCGGGACATCTGCGGGTCGAACGCCGATGCGATCGGTGAAGCGATCGGCGAGTTGATCAACGAGCTCGAAGCGTTGCGGCGTGGGCTGGAATCAAGCGGGGAGATCGACCGGGTCTTCGAGTCCGCCGGCGAGTGGCGGGCCCGGCTGGCTGCCCTTCGAGCCACCAGACGGGGAGGGTGAGGCTACGCCGGGGACGGACGGCGTGGACGTGCGTGTCACGGTGCTCCGGGATATCGTTGCCCATGCGCGACAGACGTCGCCGGAAGAATGTTGCGGTCTGCTGATCGGCACACCCAAACGTGTGGAGTCGGTCCACGCGGCCCGCAATCTGCGTCGGAGCTCGACGCGATACCTCGTCGACCCCCTTGACCATTTTGCGGCCATCAGGTCCGCACGCCAGGTTGGGCTTGGGGTGGTCGGTGCTTATCATTCACACCCCGCATGTCCGCCGGAGCCGTCCACGACGGACGAGCGTGAGGCGACCGACCCGAATTTTCTGCATCTGATCGTTTCTCCCGTGACGGCCGAGACTCGGGGCTTTCGTCTGGTGGACGGGCAGATGGCGCCTGTCGAACTGCGGCCGGTGCTGGACCCCTAAATCAGGCATGAGGGTGTAAGCGTTTCGGGAGACGCCTACCGGCGCAATCCGCCACCCTGGATGACGATGCTGGTGCGGGCGGAGTCGATGATGTCGTCACGCCGCTTCAGGGTGAGACGGATTTCGTAGCGTCCGCCGGTGTCGTAGGAGTGCCGCCGTGCGAAGCGGCGCTGGATTTCACTAGTGCCCGCTTCGTAGGGATCGCAGTCAAAAATGCTCTCCGACTTGGTTCCGTCGTCCCAGTCCCACTCCGCGCTCACGCAATAGAAGTCCTCGTGGTCATCGGCGCCCCCCCGGAGGAGTCCGGTGAACGAGATTTCCACCGGCGCGAAGGCGAGGTTGGGCCGCGCTCGGAGCGTGAGCTCCGGGCGGTCGTTCTGGGCGCCCAGACTAAGCGAGATCGGCGGTACGACCAGCAGAACGGTGGCCATTCCCCAGGTTGGGACGGTTGCGCGCATAGCTCGATTGTAGCGTGGGGATGGGCTCGTGACCAGTCCGGTGAATGGTACTGCTGCGCCCAGTAGGGAACGCGGGTCGCTGGCGGTCGCAACGTCGTGTGCTTGCACCCACGCTATAATCCTCCGGATGCACACAGGAGCGGACACGCCATCGGTACGCTGTACATCTGACGCGCTCGACCACCTGCAGGCAGACTTAATCTGCGCGCCGGTGTTCGAGGACGAGACCTCTGACGCCGTGCACGTGCTCGACAGCGCGCTGGGTGGCGCCATCTCCCGCGCGCGGGAGACGGGAGAGATCACGGGGAAGATACATGAACTGCTCTTTGCCGACGTGGTCGATCCCGGGTGGAAAACTCGGCGGGCGCTTCTCGTCGGGGCCGGCGCCAGCGGACAGTTCGATACGACGCGGGCCCGGACGGTGGCCGGGGCGGCTGGTATGGCGGCGCGGGATCATCACGCTCGGCGGGTCGGCTTCCTGTGCCGGACGCCGGGGGAGACGCCCGCGATGGCGCAAGCAGCGGTGGAAGGTCTCCTCATCGGTGCCTTCCGAGACACGCGGTTCAAGACCCTGGACACTGGGTCGCCGCCGCTTACGAGCGTGGAGATGATCGTCGAGGAAGACGAGCGGTCGCAGGTACAGGTAGCGGTGGAGCGTGGCGCCTTGCTCGCTGGCTGCTCCAACCTCGCCAGGGAGCTCTCCAACGAACCCGGCAATCTGTTAACACCCAGGGTGTTCGCCGATCGGGCGGTCGAGTTGGTGACCGGACCGCGTATGACTGTCGAGGTGCTCGAGGACGAAGCGATTGAGTCCCATGGGATGGGGCTGCTTCAGGGCGTGGCGAGGGGGAGCGTCGAGCCCCCACGAGTAATCGTGATGCGCTACGAACCGGACAAGACCGATTCCGGACCGGTGCTCGGGCTAGTGGGCAAGGGCGTGACCTTCGATACCGGTGGGATCTCGATTAAGCCCGCCGACGGGATGGAACGGATGAAGCGCGACATGTCCGGAGGGGCGGCCGTGGTCTGCGCCATGCGCGCGATTGGGCAGCTGGCGCCACCGGTCCGTGTGATCGGCGTGGTGCCGGTGGCGGAGAACATGCCTGGAGGGCGCGCCATCCGTCCCGGGGACGTGCTGACCGCGGCGAACGGGATGAGGGTCGAGGTGATCAACACCGACGCGGAGGGCCGGTTGATCCTTGGGGACGCCCTGATCCTGGCGCAACGGCTCGGGGCAACGCACCTAGTCGACATTGCGACCCTGACCGGCGCCTGTGTCGTGGCACTGGGGCACCATGCCTCAGGTCTACTCGGCGGACCGTCGAGCTGGGTGGAGTCTGTTCGACAGGTCGCCGACCGGGCAGGCGAACGCGTGTGGCCGCTCCCGGTTTTTGACGAGTACGCCGAACAACTGCGGAGTGACACTGCCGACATTGCGAATACCGGAGGAAGGGACGGCGGGGCGATTACGGCCGGGATGTTCCTCAAGGCGTTCAGCGGAGGACTTCCGTGGGCGCATCTGGATATCGCGGGGACGGCCTGGTCTGACGAGACCAAGCCGTATCATGCGAAAGGGGCCAGCGGCGTCGGTGTGCGAACGTTGGCGGCGCTCCCGTTCCAAGCTGCGTGGTCGGTTTAGTGGCCTGTTTACGCGTGTATCAGTGGTGATGTCCCCGCCAGGTGAGCGCGACGGAGACATGCCGGGGTAGGCCACTGGGAGGTCCGGCGTCGTTACCTGGTACCCGCTCGAGGGAAGGGGGACAGCGCTACGAAACCGGTCGGCTTACGCGTGTCGACATGCCATAGCCGCGTGAGGCGTGTAGTAGAATCAGGGCGTGCAGCAACAGCCGATCACACCGTTGATCGTTGAACTGACGCAGTCGGCGACGGAAGAGATTACTGTCGGCGATGTGCTGGCTAGGGCCATGGGCTTCACCGGTGGGATGATCCTCGTCGGGGTGGCACTCGCGTTGCTTTTTGCGGGCGCGCTTATCGGATTGCGACGTCTGAGCCCGTCCAACTCTCTCAACGGCGCCGAAACGGAACGGACCCGCATGGGACTGCATCTCCCGTCTCGTTGAATCGGTTGGCAACGAGGGGCGCTACGCTCCGGCGATCACTACGCCGATTCACCCTGAACAGATCCCTAGTCGTCGTCCTCGGCGTCGACAGGAAAACTCACGGACGATGTTGTCGGCTTTAGTGCCAGCTGGTACTCGAGTATCGACTGCAGCAGCGCGTCTGCTATCCGGTCGCGGTAGGCATCCGTGGCGAGGAAAGCGGCGTCCGCCTGATTGGTGAGGAAGGAGATCTCTGCCAGCACGCTCGGCATGTTCGCCCCGAGTAGTACCACGAAGGGGGCCTGCTTGACGCCGAGGTCCTGCGCCTCCGGGTGCAGGTCACGTACATTGCGGATCAGGTTTCGCTGTACCATCTCTGCCAAGTCTCGGGACTCGTCCATCTTGCTGTACGCGGTGATGGAGCGTGCCAGTTGAGGCAAGTCGTGCATGTGCTGGCGCGAGGCGGCATTCTCGCGGGCCGCCACCTTCCGCGAATTCGGGTCGGTCGCCAGATCGAGGTAGTAGGTCTCGATGCCGCGAGCGGAATGGTCCTTGGCAGCGTTCGCGTGGATGGAGAGGAAGAGGTCCGCCTGGACCCTGTTGGCGATTTCGGGGCGTGCGCCAAGCGGTAGAAAAGTGTCACGCCGACGGGTCAGAATAACCTCGATGTCGGTGGTCGCCTTTAGACGAGCCTCGAGGCGCCGGGCCACGTCGAGGACGAGCGCTGACTCGGTCAGCTCACCCGTTTGGGCGCCGGGGTCGTGACCCCCGTGGCCGGGGTCGATAACGATTCGTGAGACGCCCAAGCCGAGTTGGCGGGCAAGCGAATAGTTGCCGTCGGAGTTGGCGATCGGGGTCGCGGCGCCCGGTCGCGGCTCGGGTGTGTGAGTGAACCATTCCCCGGCAGGGTCAGGCGCTGTCGCCTCGGCCCGGTTGGGTGCCGGGGAGACAGTCGGGGCAAGGCGTTCGACCCGACGCACTTTCCAGCCCTTGGGTACGGGTAACAAGTCGGGCCCGGACAGCAGGCTCGGTGTGCTTGGCGCCTCGTCGGACAGAAGAGTGGGGGGTGAGTCGACCGTGACGGCCGAGCCCACCGGGGTCGGGCGGGACTGCGTTGGTTCGACTGAGACTGGTTCGTCCACGCGGTCAGTACGCGGGGGTACGACGTCGTCCGCGACCGGTGAATCGGCTGGCATTTGCGGTGTTGTGCGACGTGCCTGCCTGGACTCGGTCGGCACGGTGTCCACGACGATACGATACGGGTTGTATAGCGTGTAGACGCTGAAGCTGTCGACCTCTTCAATGTCAAGGACCACGCGCGTGGTCTGCCCGGGATGACGCCCGAGACGGATTTCGCGGACGAGGTCACTGTCGTCGAATGTCAGCGTGGCGTCTCGCAACGGTGGCGGTGCATATGTGCCGCTGAGGTCGAAGAACAATCGAGCCGGCCCGTCTAGCCGCTTGGAGCGGTAAGGCACCTCGTCGTCGAGGTCGATCGTCACGCGGACGATATCGGCCAGTGCCTCACGGCGGATCGCACGGATCCGCACAGGTTCGTCGAGGAAGCCGATTTGTTCGAGACGGTCCGTGACCCCTGGTAAGAGCGCACTAGTCGGATACTCGCTCTCGAGCATTCGGAGCAGTCTGACGGCGGCATCACGATCGGCGGCCTGACGATGGGAGTCGAAGGCCTGGAAGGCCAGACCGGCGGCTTGCCATAATGCGTTGTCGCTGTATCCACTACGCGGGAACTGGCGGACGATGTCTTCATACGCGGCGATGGCATCGCGCAACTGTTCGAGTGGAACCGGTTGGTCTCCCGGAGTCCGGAGGTCGCGCTCGTGGGCCAAGGCTACGTTGTAGAGGTCGCGCGCCGTGGCTGCTCGCAACGGCACGGCGGCGGCTAGGGTGAATAGCAGGAGCGTACTGTAGAAAAGCGCAAGCCTCTGCCGTCGCGGTGACGTGGCGGGTGGTCGAGTCATAGGCGGAGCTTCCATGTAAAGGACACAAATTCACCCAGTTTATCGACCGCAGCCGTGTGAATGTATAGGGTCTTGTGTGAAGACGTGAGAAGAAGAAAAGGGAGCGGCATGCAGTCTCGCAGCCTGTGGCAGAAGGCCCGCTGCATGCGATGGGCGCTGCCTGCCGCCTGTCTGTTTCGCCCCATGGTCGGTTACCGGCCGGCCAGGCACCGCGTCTGGGAGTCGTAACGGGAACAACTGCGACGGGTGACTATCGAAGCTGCATGTCGATTTGGTCGAAATAGTCCGCCGCGACCAGAACTTCCCGTGCCTTGCCGCCGGCACTGGCCGACACCAAACCGTCAGCTTCCATCATGTCGACTAGCCGGGCCGCCCGGCTGAAGCCGATTCGTAGCCGGCGCTGCAGGTACGATATGGAGGCTTGGCCGGCCGCGACGACCAGCCGTGCTGCGTCGTCGTAGAGGTCGTCCTTGTCGAATGCGATCGCGTCGGCTTGCTTTTCCCCAGCGGTCACTTCTCCGTCATATGCGGGGCTACCTTGCTTCCTGAGAAATCCGCAGACGCGGGCGGTTTCCTGTTCAGAGATATACGGGCCATGTACCCGGATGACGCGTGACGAGGACGGGGGAAGATAGAGCATGTCGCCACGGCCCAGAAGCTGTTCGGCGCCGTTGCTGTCGATGATGGTCCGCGAGTCGACCTTAGAGGACACCCGGAACGCGATCCGGGACGGAAGATTGGCCTTGATCAGCCCCGTGATTACATCGACCGACGGTCGTTGGGTGGCGAGGATGAGGTGGATGCCGACGGCGCGCGCCATCTGTGCGAGCCGTGCGATCGACTCCTCGACTTCGTTGCCGGAGGCCATCATCAGGTCCGCGAGTTCGTCGATTGCTAGAACAATCGACGGGAGCGGCGCGGGCGCGTTGTCGGCCTCGTTGCCAGTCGCGCCATCTTTTTTTAACTTCTTGGGCCGTTCCGGGAGCTGGCGCTGAATTTTTCGGTTGTATTGCTCGAGGTTGCGTACGCCCTCTGCCGCAAGCTTCTTGTATCGCTCCTCCATCTGGCGAACGGCCCAGCGTAACGCGTTGGCGGCCAGCTTCGGTTCGACTACGACCGGCGTCAGTAGATGAGGGATGTCCTCGTACATCCCAAGCTCGAGCCGCTTCGGGTCGATTAGGATGAGGCGCACCTCGTCCGGCGTGGCGCGATACAGAATACTGGTCAGCATCGCGTTCATCGCGACACTTTTACCGGTGCCGGTCGACCCGGCTATCAGTAGGTGCGGCATCGAGGCGAGATCGGTGGCGACCGCATCACCGTGGATCGTCCGACCCAGCGCCAGCATCAGCTTGGAGCTCGACTGACGACAGGGCTCGGACTCGAGCATCTGGCGCAGAGAGATCTGTTCCCGCACGCGGTTCGGAATCTGGATGCCAACGGTTGACTTGCCCGGCAGCCGCTCAATGAGGACGGATTCGGCTTGCATCGCGAGACACAGGTCGTCCGCCAGACCGGTCACCTTGCTGTACTTCACGCCGGCGTCCGGTTTAAACTCAAAGGTGGTCACCACCGGCCCGGGATGAATCTGGACAACCGCCCCTTCGACAGAAAACTCCCGACACTTCTCTTCCAGCAGCCGCGCGCTGTCCATTAATTCCCGTTCGTCGAACTTATGTTTCTCGCGTGGCGGGTCCAGCAGCGACAACGGCGGCAGTGTGAAGGCGCCCTGGCGGCGCTCCGCCGGGGTGCGTGACACCGGCTCGGGCAACGGCAACGGCAGTGCCTCGGGCATGGTAGCCTTGATGGCGGGCACCAGCCCGTCTCCGTCGGCCCGGCGGCGACGGGCTGGCTTCTTTTTTCTTAGTACGGGTGCGGCTTTCGCCAGGACCTCGGTGCGCATCGAGGACGCCCCACTCTTGTCCAGATGCTTCCGGAGCACCTCCTGCCGCTCCCTGTGGCGGCGCCGGTCCTTCCACCAGCCACGAACGAGACGCGCGGAGCGTGCGATGCTCCAGGAGACTCTCCCCGCGGCCGCGCTGAACAGTCTCCCGAACGAGAGCTGGGTGGTAAGGATGAGCGCAAGGAAAAGCAGGGTCAGAATCACGATGATCGAGCCGGTCCTGTTGAGATACTCGGCGAAAATGTTGGCGAGCCATCCGCCCACGTAGCCGCCCGTACGAAAGGTGCGCTCAGTCGGGTCGAACACCCCGAAGGCCAGACTCAAGAAGGAGGCCGTGCAGCCGACGGTCAGGACCAGGCCGATCAGCTTGGTGTAGAAGGCATGGATCGGCCGGCACCAGAAGGCGTGCCACCCGAGGGGTACCAGTCCGACCGGAAGGAGGTAGGCCGAGAACCCCATGACCTGATACGACAGTTCGGCGAGGAAGGCCCCGACACGGCCGGAGAAGTTTGCGGGCGGCTGTTGGCCGCCGGTACTGAAGAACCAGACCGTGTCGGCCGGATCGTAACTGGCCAGGGCGATCAACCAGAAGAGGGCGGCAGCGAACAGTGCGACCCCGACAAACTCACTCACTCGTCGTGACAGCGCAGATCCGGACACGTTTCAGATCTCCATGATGACCGGCAGCACGAGAGGACGCCGACCCACCCGCTTACGGAACAGCCGTTGCAGCTCGACACGCACACGCTCGGTCAGTAGACCCTGGTCTGAGCGCTCCTCAGGGCTGGCCCTGTCCATCATTGCTACGAGAAGGCTCGGCAGTGACTCGAGAAGGGTATCGGTTCGTTCGTCAACGACCACACCCCGAGTGATTACATCCGGAATCCCTTCCACTCGACCCTCCTGACGGCTGACCACGACAACAGGGACGATTACCCCATCCGCCGCGAGATGCTGTCGGTGGCGCAGCACCTCGTCCCCGACCTCGCCGGAGCGGGTTCCGTCGATGAGTACGCGCCCGGCCGCCACTCGACCCGCGATCCGGCCGACGCCGGGCGCCAGCCGGATCACGTCGCCGTTCTCGGCAAGTAGCACCGCGGTCTTTCCACCCGTCACTCGCGCTGCGACTCGGGCATGTTCGGCCAGGTACCGGTACTCTCCGTGTATCGGCACGAAATAGCAGGGTCTAACGAGCGAGAGCATTAACTTGAGCTCTTCGGCGCTACCATGCCCGGATACGTGCACCGCCTTGCGGTCTTCATGGATCACCTCGGCGCCGCGGTGTGCGATGTGATTCATCACGCGTCCAATCGCGCGCCGGTTGCCCGGAATCGCGCGGGCTGAAAACACCACTACGTCGTCAGGTCCGAGCGCAACGTGGCGGTGATCATTGATAGCCATCCGTGAAAGCGCGGCATGCGGCTCGCCTTGTGAACCAGTTGTCACGCAGACTACGTCTCGGGCGGGGTGGTCGTCGACCTCGCTGTCACGGATTTGCAGGCCGGCCGGCAGCCGCAAATGCCCAAGCCGTTCCGCTATCTGGGTGTTATTGATCAGGCTCCGCCCCGCGAATGCAAGCTTGCGGCCGAATTGTGAGGCGAGGTTGGCCACGACCTGGATCCGATGCAGACTGGAGGCGAAGGCGGCGACCACGATCTTACCGGTGGCGCCGCTGAACACCTGTTCCAGTCCGTCGACGACATCGAGCTCGGAACCGGTGAACCCCGGACGTTCGATGTTTGTGCTGTCGCCGAATAGGGCCAGCACGCCGGAATGCCCGAGCTCCGCGAACCGATGCACGTCGAGCGCCTGGCCATCAAGCGGGGTCTGGTCGAATTTGAAATCTCCCGTGTGCACGATGATGCCGGCCGGTGTATGGATCGCCACGGCGACGCAATCGGGCATGCTGTGTGTCACCCGGATGAACTCGAGGGTGATGTCGTCGACGGTGACCTTCTCACCGGGTGTCACTGGGCACAACCGGTCCGCCGACTCCAGGCCGTGCTCCTCAAGCTTCGGCGCGACGAGTGCCAGCGTGAGCGGCGTCCCATACACGGGACCGTCGAGGAGCGGCCAAACGTACGGCAAGGCGCCGATGTGGTCTTCATGCCCGTGGGTCAGCACGACCGCCGCGAGGCGGCCGACACGTTCCTGCAGGTAGCCGAGATCAGGAATGACCAGATCGACCCCCAGGAGCTCAGGACCGGGAAACATGACGCCCGCATCGACGAGAACGGCGGTGTCACCCCAGAGGACGAGGAGCATGTTCATCCCGAACTCGCCCAGACCGCCGAGCGGGATGACGTCGAGCGTCGGACCGGTTGCCGCACCTCCGGCGGGTATCGAGTTCATGACGTTCACGGAACGCAGCTACCGGGGACGTAATACGGAATATGCCGCGGGGTGTCCATCCGCGCGAGGATGGTTGTTACGCCGAAGCACTGCCGGCTGGAACCGGCGTCACCGTTCCTGCGGTGTCAGACGCCTGGGTGCGTCTGAAGGCATAGCGTCCGACGCAGCCCGTTTTGACGATCCGGCGTATTCGGTGCCGGAGGCGCCGCCACGTGCCGAATACCACTTTAGCACAGGTCAATGGGGGCTGCTCAATCCGTCAGGGGCAGGAGGAGTTCCCGAGCGGGTGCGGTTACGGGTTAGTCGGACTGGCGTTGGCGGCGCAAGAGCTGCGCGGGCGAGTGGTTTGTGTTGTGAGTACCGCCGCGCACCGAGTGGCTCGAGGCGCCCGGTGCGCAAGGCGCGAGCACAACGGCATTATTCGATCGACGCGCAACCCCGTGAATTGGGATGCAACGGCGGCGGAATGCAGTCGTATTCAGGGCACGGGACAATTCGGTTCGCGGGACGCCGCCAGATGCTCCACCAGCATCGCCAGGTCCTCGATGTCGAGCGTGTCCGGACGTCGATCGGGCGCTAGGCCTGCCCGATCGAGGAGCTCGGCGGGTTGGAGCGTTGAAACCGTGCCGGTAAGTGGCCGGAGCGCGTTGAGCAAGGTTTTCCGTCGCAGGGTGAACAGACTCCGGACCAACCGCTCGAACAGTGCCGGGTCGGCGATCGTGACCGATGGGGATCGAAAACGGAGGGTAACGACGGCCGATCGGACACGGGGTGGTGGGCGGAAGGCACCAGGTGGCAAGGTAAAGACGCGCTGCGCGTCGGCGGCCAGACGGGTCATGATGGCGACTGGGCCGTAGGCCCGCGAGCGCGGGGCGGCGACGACCCGATCTGCGACTTCCCGCTGCAACATTAGCGTTGCATCGCTGAAGCACCCGTGTGCTCGCTGGGCGCCGAGTACCTGGAAGAGGATTGGCGTTGACAGGTTGTAGGGGAGGTTGGCAACGACGCGGATCGTCCTGGGATTGTGGGCGGCGGCCGCCGCGGCGACCAGGTCGGCGAGGTTCTGGGTCAGAATATCGCCGGTGAGCACCTGCACTTGCGGCGGCGCGACCCGCCGCAGACCTGCGGCGAGGTCGCGGTCGATCTCGACCGCGACGACCTGTGCTCCGGCGGCGGCGATCGGCAGCGTGAGTTGACCGGTGCCCGGCCCGATCTCCAGGAACAGGTCGTGCGGGTCAGGTTGGATCACGGCCAGCAGCTTGGAGATCCAGGCTGGCTCGAGAAAGTGCTGGCCGAATCGCTTACGCACGCGCGGCCTGGAAACGCTGCTCCTAGTCGCGGTCCCCGCGCCAGTATTGTTCCTCGATTTCCTCGATTTCTGTTTCGCTGAGTCCAAAATAATGCCCGAATTCATGAATAACGGTTTCGCCGACGGCACGGACGATATCGCTGTCGTTCCGGCTCGCCTTCTCGATCGGTCCTTGAAACAGCGTGATCTGGTCAGGCAGGGCGTTGCCGTGGGTCCAATCGCGCTCAGGCAGCGGCACTCCTTCATACAGTCCGAACAGCGTGTCCGGTGCTGCGACTCCAATGTCCTCGAGCAGTTCCGGCGCCGGCGTATCCTCGACGATGATCGCCACATTGCCAATCGTCTGCCGAAACCGTCGTGGAATCATCTCGAGTGCGTCAGCCACCAGGCACTCGAATCGGTCGCGCGTCATCTACCGTGGGGCGCCGCTCCACACCCCGGCTCGGTCGCGTACGTGCGCGCCGTGGCTGTGACCGACGGTCGCGTACGAGCAGGAATCCTCGCGTGAGACCCGGTCTCGGTGCGACGCTGGACTTCCATTACGGACTGCCAACCTAACGGTGCGATCGGACACGCCGTCGCGCGGGCGCGATAAGCCCACCGCTGGCGAGGTAACGGCATTCGTCCCGGGCGTGGCATCGGTCGCACAACGGACGCGGCTTGCAGATGCGGCGTCCATGCAGGATCAACGTGTCCGAGAGTCGGATCCAGCACGCCTTCGGCAGCGCGGCGCCCAGTTGCCGCTCGACGACGACCGGGTTATCGGATCTTGCGATTCCCAGGCGATTCGCCACGCGGAGCACATGTCGGTCGACTGGGAGCCCCGGCACGCCGAGCGCGTGCCCGAGCACGACGTTGGCCGTTTTGCGTCCGACGCCCGGTAGACGCACGAGAGCTCCGAGGTCGGCCGGAACCTGGCCGCCATGCTCCTCGACCAGAGCCCGGGCCGTGCCGACCAGCGACCGCGACTTGGATCGGAAAAACCCGGTCGACTGAATCTGCGGCTCTAGCTCCTCGGGTGACGCCGCCGCCAACGCCGCGGGTGTTGGATAGCGCTCGAAGAGCATTGGGGTCACCTGGTTCACCCGTTCGTCGGTGCACTGTGCTGACAGCATGGTAGCCGTCAGCAGTTCATAGGCGTTCCGAAACGCCAGCGCCGTGAACGCATCCGGATGCTGCCTCTCGAGAAGCGTCAAGATCCGACGGGTAACCGTCGGCGAGTGGGTCGGCGGTAGGACGGCGGGCATGGCAGGGACGCTACTCAATGCACGGCCGTCTTGCTCCAGCCCGGGCTGCCTCCGGACTCCGTGCAGGCTCGCAGGTGTTCCTGCAGCGCGTTGATGAGGTTCGGCACGAAGCCCATGGGCACGACAATTCGTGATTGCACCGGTGCCTTCAACACGCGGTCGGTCGCGGCCTCGCGAACGACCTTCTCGCTCGGCGGCAAGACCTCGCAAAATGTCAAGGTAAAGTCGAACGGCGTGTGAGAAATCGCGCAGAAGTTCGCATAGGTACGTGGCACATCCGACGCGTCGTCAGGCACGATCGTAAAGTTGATCTGTTTGCGTTCGCTCATCAGATTCATCCTGTCCTTCGGAATCAGTCGTGTCCCCGTCTCGGAAGTTCGCCTGTGACTTCGAACCCCGCTCCAGGAGTCTAGCCCGTTCTGCGGTCCAGGAGGACAAGCTAGAGTCGTTGGGGACCGCTAATACAATGCCGGCGCACGCCTACCTTCCCGTGAGGGAGAGTCGTGCACCTTCGGGTTACCGCGAGCGACCGAGCCGGGGTGTGGGGCGGAGCCCTTCACCGTCAGTATCGCCGCATCACACCGACCACGACCCCCTGCACTTGCACATCGTGAGCCCCCACGAGGATCGGCGGGACGGCGTCGTTGGCTGGCTGAAGGCGGATACGACCGTTCTCCCGATAGAACTTCTTCAGGGTAACCTCGGATCTCTCGAGGAGCGCAATCACCATCTCGCCGTTGTGGGCCGTCTGGCGGTCTTCGACTACCACGAGGTCGCCGTCCCGAATCTGCTCGTCAATCATCGAGTTTCCACGAACCCGGAGTGCGTAGGTATCACGCGTGCCCACTAGGTCTTCGGGGACCGTGACGGTCTCGGTACTGACTACCGCTTCGATCGGTGTCCCGGCGGCGACATACCCTAGTAACGGCAAGTCGATCGCCTGTCCGCCCGTGCGCGTTGGCACCAGCTCGACCGAACGGCTCCTGTTCCAGGCCCGTCTGATGAACCCCTTGTCCTGCAGATTGGTAAGGTGTTTGTGCACCGTGGCCAGAGACGACAGGCCAAAGCGACGACCGATTTCCTCGAGACTTGGCGCATAGCCATGTTGCTCAATGAACTCATTCAGGTAGTCTAGGATTTGCCGCTGCCGCTTGGTGAGAGGTTGCACCCTGCCTCCTGATCTGGACTTCGCGTCCCGACTGCGTCTCGACGGTGCCTGCTCCGCCTCCGGATGCCGCCCCGGTGTGCGGGTATCATATGCAAACAAAAGGCGAAGAACAAGCTATGGGCGTGTCGGCCGAAGACGCTCTGGTACGATACGACCGTGGAGTTGTCGATCGCGCCAGGCCGTGTGATACCCGGGGGGGTCGACGTCGTCGGCTTCGGGTTGAACACCATCGACCTGATGGCGGTCGTCGCGCGGTATCCCGAGCCGGATACCAAGCAACCCCTCGTAGATTTCGTGGAACGTCCGGGTGGCCAGGCGGCAACGGCGATGACGGCGTGCGCGCGGCTGGGGTGGCGGGCGCGGTATGTCGGTCGGTTCGGCGATGATGTGCGGGGGCATTTGGCACGCGCCAGCCTGGCGGACGAAGGCGTCGATCTGTCCGCCTGCGAACACGTTTCCGCGCCACAGCCATTTTCGCTGGTCCTCGTGGACGGTGATGGACGTCGTACCGTTCTGTGGAGTCGAGCGCCAGCGCTCAACATGGATGCGGGCGACGTACCGTCGGCGGTGGTCACCTCGGGCCGCGTACTCCTCGTCGACTGTCATCAGACGGCGGCTGCGACACGGGCCGCCGCGTGTGCGCGCCGGTCCGGTGTGCCGACGATGGTTGACGTTGAGAAGGTCCGCCCCGGTGTCGAAGAACTACTGGCGGAAATCGATCTAATTGTCACCGCCCGGGCGTTCCCCGAAGCCTTCACCGGGATTTCCGGGATCGGCTCGGCGCTGTCCGCCCTGGCACGAAGCTTTGGACCTGCGCTGGTCTGCGCAACTCTCGGGCCGGAAGGGAGTCTGGCGATCGTGGAGGGGAAGGAGATCCGCTCGCCAGGTTTCCAGGTGTCGGTTGTCGACACCACGGGCGCCGGGGACGTCTTCCGCGGCGGCTTCATCTCGGGGTGGCTTGCCGCCGGGCCCCATGCACAGGTCGAGCAAGTCCTGGAGTACGCGAACGCCGTCGCAGCGCTGAAGTGTCGGGCTCTGGGCGCGCGGAGCGCGATCCCGCGCCGCGCGGAGGTAGAGCGGTTT
This sequence comes from Vicinamibacteria bacterium, assembly GCA_963578725.1. GTDB lineage: Bacteria > Acidobacteriota > Vicinamibacteria > Vicinamibacterales > UBA8438 > NP936. The sequence continues at coordinate 4,167 of CAUZDS010000024.1, read as the reverse complement.
CTGGCCTCCGCCGGTCGATCGCTGGTCTGATGGATACGGGAACTTGGCGAGGGTCCTCCACGGAGAAGGTTCGAAGCGAAGCGCGCTACAAGCGTTGAGGGCATCCTCGGGCGCGGCAACTCGTCCGCTTCCGGCCCTTTGAGCAGAAGCATGGAACGGCGGGGCTGAACCGGTCATGCGCGTCGGACGGTCGACCGCAACGCTCGGCACAGCGACTCCGGTGTGCCGACCCGTCTGGTGAAACGCTCCAGACGGAGCCGCGGGCACCCGGTATACTGTGATACATGGGGATCAAGCTCGTCGGTCGGCCGTGCCGCCGTGAGACGGCGGCCGTCCTGGCCGGGGTGCTACGCCGCGCCGCGGCAACTGGGACGATGGCCGGGATCGGTGTGGCGACACTGGTCGCCACCGCGGTGCAGTCCTCCGACACGCTGACACCCAAGGATGGCGCACGGTTGGAGCAGAAGATCAGCGCCATCGTGCGGCACTCTGGCACGGGGGCACCCGAGGCCAGATTAACTCCGCTTCTCGAGTCGGAGATCAACGCTTTCCTCATGTTCCAGGGTGCGTTGCAGCTCCCGATCGGGATCACACACCCGGTGCTGCGGATCGGTGAGGCGGGCCTGGTCTCGGGCGAGGCGGTCGTCGATCTGGACGTCGTCAGACAGCAGCGCGAGGGCGGCTGGCTGGATCCGCTCCAGTATCTGTCTGGTCGGATCAGCGTCGTCGCCAGCGCCACGGTGCGATCGGGGGAAGGCATGGCCCGGGTCAATATCCGGTCGGTGACAGTGAGCGGCGTTCCAGTACCGGTCCAGGTGCTGCGGGAGCTGGTGAGGCACTACACGCGGTCGGTCGACGACCCCGATGGCACGCGGCTCGACGAGCCGATCCCGCTTCCGTACCGTATCAGCGAGCTACGGCTGTCTCTGGGCCGGGCGGTCATCGTGCAGTGACCGCCACCGGCGCGGTCCCGCAGGCCCTACAAACGCTTCCCAGGAGCCTGGAGACGTGAGAGGGGGCGTGTTGACACAACCCTGGGAACGATGGGTGGCCGACCGGCCCCTGGCCGGTTTGGGGGGGACCGTCGCTGCCCGTCCTTGGTGAGCTCAGAATCTATGCGCCACGCCGCCGAGGAGTCCCTGCTGCGGGAGCTGCGATTCCTGAAGGGTGTCGGCCCACGGCGAGCGGGCGAGCTCGAGCGTGCCGGATTGCGGACCGTCGACGACCTCCTGCATCGCTTCCCGATTCGTTTCGAGGACCGAAGTCAGCTAAGCCGTTCCAGCGAGCTCCAGTCCGGCGAGGTGGCGTCGCTCAGCGGCGAGGTTGTCAGCTCGGGCCTCCTGCGGACCCGGCGCCGCGGGTTCAGCCTGTTCGAGATGCTAGTCCGGGACGAGGCGGGGATGTTCCGCGTCGTCTGGCTGAATCAACCGTTTCTGAAGGACGTGTTCTCCTCGGGACAGCAGGTCGCGTTCTACGGGAAGGTGGAATGGCGTGACCCGGGAGGGTTGCGGTTGACCAACCCGCAGTACGAGCTGGTCGGCGGCGGAGACGGCGATGAGGACGAGGGTCTGCATACCGGCCGCATCGTTCCGATCTACGAGCGGATCGGGTCGCTCACCACAAAGCAGCTCCGCCGGCTGGTGCACGAGGTGCTGCGGGAGTTACCACCGCCCCTCGAGGACCCGCTGCCCGCTGGAGTGCGTCAGCGCCACGCTTTGCCCGGGCGCCTGGACGCGCTATGGGCCTCGCATTTCCCGGCATCCGGGATTTCGCTCGACCTGCTCAACCGGTTCCGTTCGCCAGCGCAGGTGCGGCTCATTCTTGAGGAGCTGTTTCTGTTCCAGCTGGGACTCGGTCTTCGGCGGCGCGCCCGGGCCGACGAGCGCGGGCCGCGATTGATCAAAGTAGACGATCGGGTTCGTCGTTCGGCGCTGGCAGTGCTGCCATTCAGGTTGACGCCTGGGCAGAAGACGGCGTTGCGCGACATCGTCGACGACATGTGTCGTCCGCGACCGATGAACCGGCTCTTGCAGGGGGATGTTGGCTGCGGCAAGACGATCGTGGCGTTGCTGGCCGCGTTGGTGGCCATGGAGAACGGGCTGCAGGTTGCTTTCATGGCCCCGACCGAGTTACTTGCCGAGCAGCACAACCTCTCCATCCGATCGCGGCTCGCTCCGTCGCGGTTCCGGGTAATGTTGCTCACCGGAAGTGCGGGCGCAAAGGCGAGGCGAGAGGCGGTGGCCGCGATTGAGACCGGCACGGTCGATCTAGTGGTCGGCACTCATGCGCTGGCGCAGCGCGAGATCCGTTTCCGCGAGCTCGGGCTGGTGGTCATCGACGAGCAGCACCGGTTCGGCGTGCTGCAGCGAGCCACACTGAGGGACAAGGGACTTCGGCCCGATGTGCTCGTGATGACCGCCACGCCCATCCCGCGCACGTTGGCACTGACTAGTTACGGCGATCTCGATGTGTCGCTAATCCGAGACCTGCCGCCAGGGCGGCGGCCCGTGAGGACCAAGGTCGAGCCCGAGTCGCGTCGGGAGGTGGTGTATGAGTTCGTCCAGCGCCGACTACGAGAGGGGCGCCAGGCATACGTCGTGTACCCGTTGGTCGAGGAGTCTGCCAAGATCGATCTGAAGGCGGCGACAGCCATGGCGGAGACGCTGTCGGCCCGGTTTTCAGAATATGCGGTAGGGTTGTTACACGGTCGGATGAAGCCGGAAGAGCGGAATGCCGTGATGCATCGCTTCGCGGTGGGCAAGGTTCGCTTGCTTGTCTCGACTACGGTGGTCGAGGTGGGCGTCGACGTGCCGAACGCCACGGTGATGGTGGTCGAGCACGCCGAGCGGTTTGGGTTGGCCCAGCTGCACCAATTACGCGGCCGGGTCGGCCGTGGCGCCCACCAGTCCTACTGCCGGTTGCTGTGCCAGGAGCCGCTCAGCGACATGGCTCGGGCGCGACTTAAGGCGGTGGCCGGGACGACCGATGGGTTCGAGATCGCCGAACAGGATCTACGGCTTAGGGGCCCCGGGGAGATATTGGGGACCCGGCAATCCGGTGTCCCGACGCTGCGGGTCGCGCACCTGATTCGTGACCATGATCTGATGGAAACGGCCCGGCGGGAGGCCTTCGCGGCGATCGAGAACGGGGGTGTAGCGGCGCAACTGCTCGGGCGTCTTGATGCCATCTGGACGGAGCGGTTCGGTCTGGCCGGTGTTGGCTGACGACCGACACGGGGCACCAGCATGCGGGTGATCGCCGGCACGCTCAAGGGACGGCGGCTACTCTCGCCACGGTGGGCCGGACTGCGACCCACGTCGGACCGACTCCGCGAGACACTGTTCGACATCCTGGCGACCCGGGTTGAGGGCACCCGCGTGCTCGATGGCTGTGCGGGTACGGGGGCGATCGGGATCGAAGCGCTGAGCCGCGGTGCCGAGCACGTCGTCTTCGTCGAGCGGGACACCCGGGCGGTCGCCCTCATCAGACGTAACGTGGCGCTGTGCGGGCTAACCGAGAGGTGCACCATCGTTCGCGCCGTCATGCCAGCATCGGTCCGGTGCGCCTCGGTTGGCCCGTTCGACCTGGTGTTGCTCGATCCACCCTATGGTGCGCCGAACATCGGTGCAATACTGACGGCAGCAGCCGGTCAGTTGGGGCCGCGTGGACTGCTGGTCCTCGAGCGTGCCCGACGTGATACACCGGTCACGGCTAAGGCGCTCGATTCGATCCGGGTAGTGCGCGTCGGCGAGAGCCTGCTGGAATTGTACGCCCCGGCCGTGGGCGACTGCCTGGACGACGAAACGGAGTAAACGCCATGGCGAGCAGCGCGTCTGCACGGGTAGCCCTGTACCCCGGCACGTTCGACCCGATCACGAACGGTCATGTGGATATCATCCAGCGCGGCGCGGTGTTGTTCGATCGGATCGTGGTCGCGATTCTCGTGAACCCGGCCAAATCGCCGCTGTTCACCGTCGACGAGCGTCTGGAGATGGCCCAGGAGGTCTTCAAATCGCAACCGGGCGTGGAGGTGGAGACGTTTGAGGGGTTGCTGGTCGAGTATGCCCGGCGGCGGAAGGCCAGTGTCATCGTCCGGGGACTGCGGGCCGTATCCGATTTCGAGTACGAGATGCAGATGGCGCTGATGAACCGTCACCTGAGCTCCAC